>JAIXXN010000022.1 GCA_027490725.1 Oxalobacteraceae bacterium | reverse complement strand
CGCAGCACGATGTAGAGATGCGCGTGCTGCGCTTCGGTGATGTTCTGCTCGGCCGCTAGCCGCATGATGGGGCAGGGCGCCAGCAGTTTGGCGACGGCAGCCGCATCGGTGGAATTGCGCAGCAATTGCAGATCGCTGATCTGGTAGGGCGAAGCGCCGAAGGTGCTGATGTGTTTCAAAATGGTCTTTCAGGATGCTGATAGGCAAGCCTGATCATCATAGCTGAACTGCTTGCCGCGCTGTGTAAATATTGTTCAGGAAGTTGTTGCAGGATCTATGCGGCGGTGCTTCAATACCGGCTTTGTGCTCACGGAAGTCCGCCATGGAATATACCGACGCGCTGGGAACAGTGCACCGCCCGGCAGCCGATGCCCGCATCGTCTCGCTGGTACCATCGATTACGGAAATGCTGTGCGACTTCGGGCTGGCCGGACAACTGGTGGGGCGCACCGGTTTCTGTATCCACCCCAGCGAGCTGGTGGCGTCCATCCCCAAGGTAGGGGGTACCAAAGACGTCAATATCGACAAAATCCGCAAGCTGGCGCCGACCCATCTGGTGGTCAATATCGATGAAAACGAACAGCCGACGGTGGCACAACTGGCCGAGTTCATTCCGCATATCGTGGTGACCCACCCGCTGGCGCCACGCGACAATCTGGCGCTGGCCGAACTGCTGGGCGGGGTGTTTTGCCGCAGCCGCGAAGCCGCCGCGTGGAGCGCCGATTTCGAGCGGGAATATGCCTGTCTGCAGGCGCTGCAAGCGCAGTCGCCCGGGCCGGCACGCACCATGTTGTACTGCATCTGGCAGGATCCCTGGATGTCGGTGTCGCGCGAGACGTATATTGCGCGCATGCTGGCAGAAATCGGCTGGCAGGTGCCGCAACTGGGCGCGGCACGCTACCCGGAATTCAGCTGGACGCCGGAATTGCTGGCGCAAATCGATGGGGTGTTGCTGTCAAGTGAACCGTATCGTTTCAGCGCAGCGCATGCTGCCGTGCTGGCGCAGCAGATCGGTAAACCGGTACAACTGGTGGATGGGGAAATGCTGTCGTGGTATGGCAGCAGGGCGCTGCAAGGCTTGCGGTATTTACAGGAGTTGGCGGGAGCTAGCGGGCGCTAGCTCCGTCAGGTGATGCTGGTAGTTCGGTTTATTCGACGTCAGCTTCGGCTTCGTCGGGAACGGCGGCGCCAGCATGGCGTTTGTCCTGCAGACGACCGAGTGCGCTATCGATGGCGCGTTTCAGTTTGTCGGCAGCGCCGCCGATGGCCTGATGCAGGGTGGCAGCATGGTCGCTGACGGCGATTGGCTGATAACCGGTAACGCGGGCTTCCAGCATGCAGCGATTGTCGCCGTCGGCCGATTTCTGACCGAGGTTATCGCTCAGGTGCACTTCGACGCGGGTGATCTGTTCGCCGAAGCGGTGGAGCGCATTAGTCACGACAGTTTGTACGTGCTCATCCAGGCCTGCATGGCGTTCGATGGTTTTGTCGGCATTGATATTGATTTGCATATGCTTGCTCCTGTTTGTTGAACTGCGATTTCATCTTACTCCTTTTTTGCTTAAATGCGCATTAAGCAAGCCGCCTTATGCAGCAAGGCGTTCCGGCGTCGATCAACGGTGGATTAGCGATGGATCAGTTATTGAGTAGCGACGCGCCCAGATTAATCGACAGACCCAGTACAGCAAGGTTGTAGAAGAAGCACAGCACCGACTGGCACAGCACGACCTGGCGCAGGTTGCGGCTGTGGATGCTCACATCGGCAGTCTGCGCAGCCACCGAAATGGTGAACGAGAAGTATAGAAAATCCCAGTAATTCGGGGTCAGTTCGGCGTCGGGAAAACGCAGCACGGCAGGCTGTTCTGGGTTGATGTAAAACAGGTGGGCGTAGTGCGAACAGAACATGGTACCGATCATGAACCATGAGCCGGTCAGGGTGAGTACCACGAAGCCGTAGTGATACGCCATGCTGCCGGCGGGCGCATCTTTCATGGTCGACAACTGCGAGACGATGGCGGCCAGACTGGCCAGAATCAGCAGTGACAGCATGCTCAGAATCACCGGTCCTTTTTCATCCTGACGGCAGGCTGCGCGGCGGATGTCGTGGTGATCGGCACGTGCCATCATCAGCGCCATCATCAGCAGATAACTCCATACGGTGACATTCCATGCGCCCAGCAGGCGGGTCGCCAGCGACCAGTCGAATGGCAGTAGTAGCCCGGTGATACTGCCCAGTGCCAGCGCGGCGCTCAGGTGGGGACGGCTGTGGATGATGCGCGGCAGGTGCAGACTCATTTTTGCTCCTCGTGCGGGAAACGATCCATGCGCGACAGCACCGGGAATAGCACGGCCCACAGGCCGGTGACGGCCAGCGTGGCGGCGCCGCCGAACAGCACGGCGCGGGTCAGCCCCATCCAGCCGGCAGTCACCCCGGATTCAAATTCGCCAAGCTCGTTGGAGGCGCCGATGAAGACGGAATTGACAGCGCTGACGCGGCCACGGATGGCGTCCGGCGTTTCGTACTGTACCAGCAGGTGGCGCACATAGACGCTGACCATGTCACCGGCGCCCATCAGGAATAGTGCCACCAGCGCCACCACAAACGTGGTGGTGGAGCCGAGTACCAGTGTGGCGACGCCGAACAGGGCGACACCACCGAGCATCCAGGCGCCGACCCGGCGCGTGATGGGGAAAAAGGTCAGTGTGATCGAGCACAGTGCGGCACCGATGCCGGGTGCGGTGCGCAGCATGCCGAGTCCGGTGGGGCCGACCTGCAGCACGTCATGCGCCAGCGCCGGCAACAGCGCCGTGGCGCCGCCAAACAGCACGGCAAACAGGTCGAGTGAAATCGCCCCGAGAATCACGGGACGGGAAAATACGAAGCGCAAGCCTTCCAGCACGGTATGCCAGCTGGCCGGTTCGCGGTGGCTGGCCTGCGGTGCCGGCTTGGTCAGACACATCAGGATCACCGACAGCACCAGCAGGCTGGAGGAAATCAGGTAAACCGTTGTCGGCCCGGCCAGATACAGCAGGCCGCCCAGCGTCGGGCCGAGAATAATCGCCAGATGGAAGCTCGAGGAACTCAGCGCCACGGCCTGACTGAAGCTTTCCGCTGGCACCAGATTGACCAGCATGGCTTGCGTGGCCGGTCCCATGAAAGCACGGGCACTGCCGAACAGCACCAGCACGGCAAAGATCGGCCAGACGGTGCGCAGACCGGCCATGGTGAAGCTCAGTAGCAGCAGGCCGCACAGCAGTTGCGCTGCCAGTGCCAGCGCCACCAGATTGCGCCGGTTATAGCGGTCGGCGGCGTGGCCGGCTAACAGGATCAGGAGGAGGAAGGGGGCGAATTGTGCCAGTCCGATCAGGCCCAGATCGAACAGGTCGTGGGTCATGGCATACACCTGCCAGCCGATGGCAACATTCTGCATCTGCACGGCCAGTGTGCCCAGTGTGCGGGCCGACAGGTAGAAGGCGAAATTGCGGTGGCGTAGCACCCCCAGGCCGCTGCGCGGAGCATGCGATGGCGTGGGGCTGGCAGATGGGACGGAACTATCAGACATGGGCGCTTTCGCGGCGCCGCGCCGGATGGCGTGGCCTCCGTTACGGCGCCCGTGGGGAGGAAACTCAGGATTTGTGCAGATCAGCTTCGCTGGTGAAGGCGTCGGCGTAGAACTCGTCTTCCGGTAACTGACACTGGGCGACGAAATCGCGTTTCGCCGATTCCACCATCACCGGCGCACCGCAGGCATACACCTGATAGGCAGACAGATCGGGCAGGTCGGCCAGCACGGCGGCGTGTACAAAGCCGCTGCGGCCTTGCCAGCCATCTTCCGGCAGTGCGTCGGAGATCACCGGCACGTAGCGGAAGTTGGGCAGCGTTGCCGCCCACTCGCGGCAGAGTGCATCCATGTACAGATCCTGTGGACGGCGCCCGCCCCAGTACAGCGTCATTGGACGGGTCGAAGCTTGCGCCTGCTGGTGTTCGATGATGGCCTTGATCGGGGCGAAGCCGGTGCCGGAAGCGAGCAGCAGCATCGGCTTGTCTGATTCTTCGCGCACGAAGAAGCTGCCCTGCGGGCCTTCGAAGCGCAGAATGTCGCGCTCCTTCATGGTGCCGAACACCTGATCGGTGAACACGCCGCCGGGCAGGTGGCGGATATGCAGACTCAGTGGCTGTTCGCTACCCGGCGCGCTGGCCAGACTGTAGCTGCGGCGCTTGCCGTCACGCAGCAGGAATTCGATGTACTGGCCGGCGCGGAATTTCAGCGTTTCGTTGGCCGGCAGTTGCAGCGTCATGACGATCACATCATCGGTGAGGCGTTCCAGAGTGGCGACCCGCGACGGCATTTTGCGCAGCGGGTAATCTTCACTACCCGCTACTTCACGCGCTTCGATCACCAGATCGCTGTGCGGGCTCGCGCAGCAGAACAGCGACATGCCGGCCGCCGCTTCGTCTGCAGGCAGGGCACGTTCCTGATACGGTTTATGGCTGACGCTGCCGCTCAGCACTTTGCCTTTGCAGGAACTGCAGGCGCCGTTTTTGCAGCCATAGGGCAGGCCGATACCGGCGCGTACCGCAGCGGCCAGAATGGTTTCGTCTTCCTCGCAGCTGAATTGGTGGCCGCTAGGCTGTACAGTAATCTGAAACGTCATACAATCCTTCGATGAATAAAATCTCACTACAAAAATTCGCCCGTGCGCGCCTGCTGATCGTCGGTTGCGGCGATGTGGGCATGCGTTTGCTGCCCTTGCTCACGCCGTACTTCCGCGTCTACGCGCTGACCAGTCAGCCGGCACGCTGCGCCGAGTTGCGCGCGCTGGGTGCCCAGCCGCTGGTGGCCGATCTGGACCAGCCTGCCACGCTGCGCCGCCTGCGCGGACTGGCGCACACGGTGCTGCATCTGGCACCGCCTGCGGCGCACGGCGCGCAGGATCAGCGTACCCGGCATCTGACCGCCATTTTACCTGAGCATGCGCAAGTGGTTTATGTCAGCACCACGGGCGTGTATGGCGATTGCGGCGGGGCGCGTTTTGACGAGTCGCGTCCAGTGGCGCCCGCCACGGCGCGGGCCCAGCGCCGCGTCGATGCCGAGCAGGTGCTGCGCCAGTGGGCGCGGCGCGCCAGCGGGCGCTTGTCGATACTGCGGGTGCCGGGCATTTATGCGGCCGAGCGCCTGCCGCTGCAGCGACTGCAGGCAGGTACGCCGGCTTTGCTGGGTGATGAGGATGTCTACACCAACCATATCCACGCCGACGATCTGGCGCGCATTATTGTGGCGGCCATGTTCCGCGCCCGCCCGCAGCGGGTCTACCACGCGGTGGACGACAGTGCCATGAAGATGGGGGAGTATTTCGATGCGGTGGCCGATGCCTACGGACTGGCGCGACCACCGCGCCTGACCCGCGCGGCGCTGCGCCAGGTGGTGACGCCGGCGCTGCTATCGTTCATGTCGGAATCCCGCCAGCTCGAGAATGGCCGTTTGCAGCGCGAGCTGGGGCTGCGGCTGCGCTATCGCACGGTGGCCGAGTTTCTGGCGCACCGACAGTCCTGATACGGTCGCGGACCGGCCGGGCGACGCCGGGCAATCTAGCGTTTGCGCGACTGCTGCAGGCGCTGTTGCTGCTTCCGCTGGGTCTGGTTGCGTTCCTGCTTGGCCTTATACAGCGCCTGGGCGTCCAGCTTGGCCTGCTCGCGGGTGCGCAGTTCCGGCAGATCATCGTGTTTGACGAAATAGTCGGCAGCCTGGGCATCCATCACCAGTTTGATAGCTGCGGCGTCGTCCAGCTCGTACAGTTCGTAGAGCAGGGTGGTTACTTCATCGAGGAATTCTTCGTAGGTCATGGTGTGGTAAAAGCTTGTAAAGATGGGCAGCTAGAAAAGGGTGCGCCGGGCGCAGTCCGCTGCAATATGTCAAAATAACAACCTCAATTGATTGTCGAACATCAAATTCGACCCACATCATACGGCATTCCCCGACATGCCGGTCCAGAGCGGTTCCGCTCGCTTTACAAAAATTTATACCTTTTCTTACAACAGATGAATACCTAACATAAGTTTTAGGGGTAGAATCTCTCAAAATCTCACAAATCTAAGTGGTCTGTTGTTCGATCGCTAATTAAGGCGTGTATAATTCCGATCTAGTGCTAAAAAGCAGGATAAATTTCTGAATTTTGTAGTACTACATCGGTAATAGATCAAAAAATTATTTTACCCATGTGTCGTTTTTCGTTCATAGACGACCAAACTTATCTCAAAAATTATCATGTCTATCAAAGAAATCACCTCTTCGCCGACCTACAATCCGAATCGCGTGCTGGATGCCATCATCGAGAAATTGCAACTGAAAAACGATGCTGCCCTGTCCCGCGCACTGGAAGTCGCGCCACCTGTCATCAGCAAGATCCGTCACAACACGCTGCCGATCGGTGCGACGATCCTGATCCGCATGCACGAGATCAGCGATTTCAGCATTCGCGAACTGCGCGAACTGATGGCTGCCTGATCAAGTCAGCAGTAGTCAGACTGCTTGCGGCAACAGCTGTCCCCGCTGTGGGATAGCGTGTCTGAGAGCTAGCTGGCTAGCAAAGAATAACGGCGCGTACCGCAAGGTGACGCGCCGTTGTCATTTCTGGCTCTGTCCGCCGGACTCAGGCGGAGGTGCTGATGGTGGTGCCGGTACGCTGACCGCTGGTATTCACGGCAGGACCGGTGGCGGCCTGCGGTGGTGGCGGCGGTGGCGGTGGCGCCGCCTGCTTCACTTGCTCGGCAGGTTTGGCGACCGCTTTGCCGGCGGTCGGCGGATTGAGTTGCGTCGGCGTGACCTGCACGGTGGACGATTGGGCGGTAGGCTGGATGGCCATGCTGGGCTCCCGGATGAGTTCGAACTGCTGACAGTATGCCACTTATTTGAGCAAGCTGCTGAAATTAATTTCCACCCAGCACTATTTTGTTGCGCGATCAGCAGATCAAGCCGTCTTGATCTGCCTGAGTCCGCCTAAGTTTGTCCTAGGCTGCCTTCGGCAACTGCGGCCGCAACGTGAACAGACCGTTGTCGGCCGCCGGCGCCGGCTGTCCTGCAGCGGAATAGGCGGTCTGCGCGTTAGCGGCGGAGTAGGCTGTTTTGCCCGCAACGGCGGAATAGGCAGTCTTTGCGGCGACGGCCGAGTAGGCGGTATTACTCGCAACGGCGGAATAGGCAGTCTTTGCGGCAACGGCCGAGTAGGCAGTTTTGCTCGCCACGGCGGAATACGCGGTCTGCCGGGCGGCTGCCGAATCTGCGGCGCGGCTCGCGCCACCGGCCTGGGTGCCAAGCAGCAGCGGATAGGCTTCGCCAAAAGTGCTTTCATATAATTCCTGCATGCGCACGCCGAGCCGTTCGTGCGCCACCAGATCGTCGGCGCCGCGCAGGCCGATGTAGGGGAAGTGGTGCAGGAAATGGCCGAACACGGCATCGCAATCGGCTGCATATTTCAGGGTATCGAGGATGTGGTAGTGCCAGAACGTGTCGACATCGACCAGTGGTGCGGCCTGTTCATGAGGGAATGTTTTCATGAGGAACAGGAAGCGCCGGTATTCGTGTTCGACCGCGTTGGCATATTCCAGGGTCCAGCCTTCGCCGGATTCTTGGTGCATCAGTTTGACTTTGATCGGTTCCAGATCGAGTGCGGCGATATGTTTCATGGGACATCCTTATGGTGTGGTGGCATTTAGCAGGGGTGATGCAACGCAATTTTTATCCTGCGGAAACGATCGCCTTTTGATTTTGCGCAAACATTGTCAGGAAACACCTATTTCCTGTCTGGAATTGGCTGAACGGCGTCAGGAAAATTCTTACTGGGTGAGCTCTGCAGCGAAGCGTGCTGTGGCGTTGAGCTCCTCTGCAGGGGGCGGCGCGGCATAGTCGATCGGTACCGAAATCGAGACGGTGGTACCGGCATGGTGGCCAGCGGTAATCGCGCACTGGCCGCCCAGCAGGTGGATGCGTTCTTCCATGCCGATTAGTCCGAAAGAGTCCGTCTTGTTGCGGCTGTTCGGACGCATGCCGATGCCGTTATCACTAATGGTCATGGTCAGCATGCCGTTGTGGTGGCGCAGTTCCACCCGGACCAGACTGGCGCGCGCATGCTGCATGATGTTGCTCAGCGATTCCTGCAGCACCCGGAAGATGGCGGTGGCGCAGCGGTCGTCGATGTGGATGTCGCTCTGCTGCTCGATCAGTTCGCAAACGATGCCCGAGCGCTGGCGGAACTGGGCAATCTGCCATTCCACCGCCGGGGTCAGGCCCAGATCGAGCACGGTCGGGCGCAAATCGTTGATGATGTGGCGCACGCTCTTGATGGTGCTGTCGATCTGCGCCAGCGTGTGGCAGGCGCGCGCATGCAGGCGCGGGTGGCGCAAACGGGTGCGGGTGGCCAGCATATCCGTTTCGATGCGGAGTACCAGCAGATTCTGGCCCAGATCATCATGGATTTCGCGGGCAATCCGCTTGCGCTCCTGCTCCTTGATCTGGTCGGCATGGGCGGCCAACTGGCGCAAAGTGTGGTGCGATTGCTGCAGCTTGGCCTGGCTGTCGAGCAGCTCGCGGGTCATGACTTCGGCCATGCTGACGGCGCGCCGGCGCGACGAGGCCAGGGTATGAATCAGCAGGTAGATCAGCAGCGCGCCGAGGAAGCCGCAGGCCATGGCCAGCCACGGCAGGAATACGTCGAAACGCGATAGCCAGAGGCTTTTCGGGGCACTGAATGCGGCGTTCCAGCTGCGCCCGTTAAAGGCCAGTGGCAGTATCACGCTGAACTGCTCGGCGCTGCGCTGGGTGGCCGGCAGGCTGTCGAGATTGTCATACAGCAGGACGGGCGGACTGTGGCTGCCATCGGCATTTTTGCCATCGTCATACAGTCGCAGGTGGACGCTGCGCAACTGGCTGGTGGCCATGGCTTCGGTGACCAGTCGCGGCACACTAAAGCCGATGCCGACGGAGCCCCGGTAGGCAGCACGGCGCTGTGCGACGCTATCCAGCGCTGCATCCTTGCGGTAGATCGGCATCCGCAGCGCCAGCGCCCAGCCCTGCGCGTTGTGGGTGTTTTCGATAGGCTTGCCGGAGGTCATCATCTTGCCGCTGTCGCGGGCTTGCTCGAGCGCTAGCGTAGCGGTGGCGCGCACGCCGATGTCGACGCCGATGCGGGCGCGGAACGGCGCAATTGGCGCGATCATGGTGAGCACGGTGTACTGCTGGCGCTGGCTCTCGGGGCGAATTCGGAACGCCGGATAGCCGTCTGGGCCAGCCGCGCCGCTAGCACTGCTCCAGCGTTCGAAGCTGGCGCGCTGGCTGGCGCTGACGGCCTGCGCGTAGTTGACGTTGTCGAGCGCGGGAAACTGTTCAGGCAGCATCAGGCCGCTGACGTAACGGTGGAAGCTGCTACGCTCGATGCGGTCACTGGCCGAAAGGAAACTGGCCGAGCCGCGCAACACGTCGGTATAGGCGCCCAGCCGCGAGCTGATGATGTAGCGGGCGTTAAAGGCTTGCTGGGTGAAGCGGCCCGCCGCCTCGTGGTCGATGGTGTGCTGCACGGCGACCTGCAGTGCAATGCCGGTCAGTAGGGCGAGCAGGATGCCGGTCCACCAGACCGGGCGTTCGGGCGTGAGGCCGTGTTGTGGCAATGGCAGGGCGTTCATAGCTGAGCACGGTGAGGGTGTGCCGCAGACTATAACGGAATCTGATTGTAGCTAGTTAGTTAATTTTGCTTTTTTATTATTTGTCCTGAACAAGTTGTGGCGCGCTCCGCAATGCAGCGGGCCGGCGCTTCCCTTGCGGAAAACGCCGGCCCGTGCTGCCGTGCAGGATAGGCTCCGGGCTTGCCGCCTACTTGGCGACCCAGCTATCTTTCAGCGTGACGATGCGGTTGAACACCGGCTTGCCTGCTTGCGAATCGACCCGGTCCGCGACGAAGTAACCATGGCGCTCGAACTGGAAGCGCTGATCCGGCTGGGCGTCGCCCATGCCCGGTTCGAGGTAGGCGGTGACCACTTCCTTGGCGTTCGGATTGAGCAGGGCAATGAAGTCCTTGCCGCCGGCATCCGGCTGGGCATCGGTGAACAGACGGTCGTACAGGCGCACTTCGGCCTGCAGGGCGCTGGCGGCCGAGACCCAGTGAATATTGCCCTTGACCTTGTAGTTGTCCGAGCCGGGCGTGCCCGATTTCGAATCGGGGAAGTAGTTGACGTGCACGGCGATGACCTTGCCGTTAGCATCTTTGTCGTAGCCCGTGCATTCGGTCACATAACCGTGACGCAGACGCACACGCGAACCCGGTTTGTCGTCGATCGGCGGGTAGTAGCGGAAGTAACCCTTGCTCGGAACTTCCATGAAGTCGTCTTCTTCGATCCACAATTCGCGCGAAATCGGGAAGTTACGGACGCCCATTTCCGGATGGTGCGGGTGCACTGGCGAGCTGCACGGCTCGGTCTGGCCTTCCGGATAGTTGTCGATGATCAGCTTGAGCGGACGCAGTACGGCGGTGGCGCGCGGTGCTTTCGGGTCGAGGTCTTCGCGCAGGCAGCCTTCCAGCGTGCTCATGTCGATCCAGCCGTCCGATTTGGTCACGCCGATGCGTTCGCAGAACAGGTGCAGCGATTCCGGCGTGTAACCGCGCCGGCGCAGGCCCACGATGGTTGGCATGCGCGGATCGTCCCAGCCGTCGACGATGTTTTCATCGACCAGCTGGCGCAGTTTGCGCTTGCTGGTGACCACGTAGGTCAGGTTGAGGCGCGAGAATTCGTACTGGCGCGGCACCGGCAGGGTGAAGAAGCCGCCGGCCGACAGGGTTTCCAGCAGCCAGTCGTAGAACGGGCGGTGATCCTGGAATTCCAGCGTGCAGATCGAATGGGTGATGTTTTCCAGCGCATCCGAAATCGGGTGGGTGTAGTCGTACATCGGGTAGATGCACCACGCGTCGCCGGTGCGTACGTGGTGGGCGTGACGGATCCGGTAGATCGCCGGGTCGCGCAGATTCATATTGGGCGAAGACATGGCGTCGTCGCTGACCTTGGCGCGCAGGATGTGTTCGCCGTCAGCGTATTTGCCTGCTTTCATGTCGCGGAAGATTTGCAGCGATTCGGCGACCGGACGGTCGCGGAACGGCGAGTTCTTGCCCGGCGTACTGAAATTGCCGCGGTTGGCGGCCATCTCGTCGGCCGACTGGCTATCCACGTAGGCGTAGCCCTGTTCGATCAGGTATTCGGCCATGGCGTACAACTGGTCGAAGTAATCGCTGGCATAGTGCAAGTGGTGCTCGACGCCGCCATTGGCGGCCGGGTAGTCGTAGTTAAAGCCCAGCCATTTCACGCTGTCGATGATGGTGTCAACGTATTCCTGTTCTTCCTTGGCGGGATTGGTATCGTCGAAACGCAGGTTGCAGCGGCCTTGATAGTCGCGCGCCAGACCGAAGTTCAGGCAGATCGACTTGGCGTGGCCAACGTGCAGATAACCGTTAGGCTCGGGCGGGAAGCGGGTAATCACGCTCGGCATGCCTTCGCGCACATGGGTGCCGGCAGCCAGATCGGCTTCGACGATGGCGCGCAGGAAGTTGGAGGTCAGGACGGGCGCTGGGCTGTTTTTATCGTTGCTCATCTGATTGGGAGGGTAAGGATCTAGTCGAATAAGAAATACATATGGCAGGCATTTTACCGTATCCCCTCCTGATCCTGAGGGGAAATGCTGGCTTGCGGTGCTGCGGGAGCGGGTTCAGGCGGTGTGCAGCCCGAGCTGGGCAGGGGCGGGGGGCTAGAGACAGGTATAATTCGCCTTTACCTGTTTCGGCATCTAGGCTCGGAGTTTCCAAAATGGAAAATTATTACAACACACTGGGTATTGCGCCTAACGCCACCGAAGATGAGATTAAAAAGGTGTATCGCTCGCTGGCGATGCGCTTCCATCCGGACCGCAATCCGGCGCCCGGCGCAGAGGCACGATTCAAAAGCATTACCAAGGCTTATGAAATCCTGTCCGATCCCGTCAAGCGCGAAGAATACAACCAGAGCGTCAACCACCGCATCATTATCGATGCCGAGGCGGAAGCCTATCAGCTGTGGCGCTCGGTGTTCAATCTGCACGGCACCGTGTTGCCTCCGGCCTGAGCCAGCTTCAGGCGTTCCATCACAAGAAAGAAGTTAGCAATGAGAAAAGTACACCCCGAGTTCGCCTATCAGTCGCGCGAACTGGACGGTCAGATCGAGGGCATTCTGGGCGACCCGCCCGATCGTAAAAACTACCAGCGCATGATCGATGCGCTGGTGTCCGAATACGCCAGCGGTGGCGGCATCGAAGATGTCAACATGCTGGCCTTCGCGCTGGTGGATCACCTGGAATTCAAGGATCCGAAAGGGCTGCTGGCCGAGGCTGGCGATTACGAGTTCGGCGATGCAGCACGGGTGTTCGCGATGGCTTCCTGCAAGGGCGAAGCAGCGGCGCGCATGTATGCCGCGCTGGAAGAAAACCTGCCGGAACTGGCGCGTCAGGCGATTATCACAGCCTTCCTGTACAAGCACCCGCGCAAGTGGGATGACGACGATCAGTCGCTGGAACAGCTGTCGGCCAATGATGATGGCGACGATATCGACGATGACGAGCAGGCGACCGATGACTTCGCCCAGATGTTCGATCAGGATGGAGAATCAGCATGAGCGAAAAAAGTAATCTGCCAGCGCTGACCAAGCAGGTAACCGAGCTGGTGCTGGCCGGTTCGCTGAGCCACGCCGAGGAAGCGTTTGCCGAAGCGGCGGATCAGTATGGCGATCTGGCCGTGGTGGAAGTGCTCAACAACATTCCGCCACAGGTCACGGCATTGCATATGGCCGGTTTTGACGGCGGCAAGATGTCGCTGGCAACCCTGCTGGTGCCGCCCAAGGCCTGGGCCGACAGCCTGGCCTTTATCGCGGCCACCTGGCAGGACGACCTGATCGAGGATGATCCCGAGCGTATCGCGGAATCCCTGTTCGCCCACATCCACGGCGTGGTGTTCGCCAATGATGACGACGAGCGCCGTAATGAATTGCTGGCAGCGGCATCAGCCACCGATCACGGTTGCACGGCGTTTGCAATTCTGTTCTCGATGGCGCCTAAGGAAATCCTGGAAGTGGCCGGCGAAATCATTTCCAAAGGCCCGTATCTGACGGGTCAGACTTCGTCCGACAACGACGTTGTACCACTGGCGATTGCACTGGCGCAGGCCTCGGAAGATGGTTTCGACCGTGCCCTGTTCGAATTGTTCCCGGAATTCCGTCACAGCGCCGATCTGGCCGACGCCGAGTACAACGATGATCCGGACGGCGAACCGACGATACTGCAACGTAGCACGCGCGAACTGCTGTATCGCTTGCGCAAGCAGGTACCGTCGACGCGCAGTGCAGCCAAGCCCGGCTCGCGCCGCAGCCTGGGCACCAACATCTTCTCGTAAGGAATCGCGTCTCCATGTTGCCTGCAATTGTCGTTGAATCTTTACCGCGCCTGACCCGCGCCATCCAGCAACTGGCGCACCATCCCGATGATGATGCGGCGTATGCGCTGGCCGATGAGCTGACCGGCATTACTGCCATGGTGGCCGAGAAGTTCACCAACGACCGCACCGCCGACGGTATTCAGAAAGCCTTGCAGCTGACGGTGGGCGGGGTGTCGCTGGGGCTGGACCACGTGCTGGGTCAGGATACCGATCTGGCGGCGCTGGAGTTCCTGATCGAGCACGGCGCCGAACATGCGTTCCAGATCGGCTTCCGCATGATCAAGGAACTCTCGGCCATGCCGCAGGATGCGCTGGTAGGCGAATATGATACCGACCCGCTCTATTCGGCGCGCCGGCTGCGCGACCTGTTCGTCGAGTTGTGCCAAACCGACCCGAACCAGAACTGGAACGGGCTGGAACGTTACAACATCATGCACCGCCAGCGTCAGGAAGTGCAGGCGGTGGTGCGGCTGGCCGGCTGGCTGCGCCGTCACAACAGCGAAGGCGTGGTAAGCGATACCGACCTGAATGCCGAAGGCGTGATTGCGCTGGCCGTGATCTTTGCCGTGGAAGGTGGTGGGCGCATCGTGGCGCGCACCGGGCAGAAGGAGTTCGAACGCTTTGTGAAGGCCGTGCGCAAAGCCAAGCCGGACTTTGAGACGGGCTGGGCGGCGTTGCTGGCGGCCGTGCCGGTGCAACACCATCCGGTACTGATCGAGCGCATCGATAACTACCGCCGTTCCTGCACGGTGTTGCAGAACATCCGTGGCCGTACTGCCATGAAAACCCTGTTCAACGAACTGGAAAACTACGCCGGTTCCGAACTCGACGCTGATTATGCCTAAGCACGCCTAAGCACGCCTAAGCACGCCTGAGTTGGCCTGCTCAGGTCAGCTCAGGTCAGCTTAGGTCAGCTTAGGTGGTTCGTTCAGCTCGGCCGCCGCTGCGCTGGCAATTGCCACAAAGGCAGCCACCAGCGGCGAGTGATCCTCTTTGCGCTGCGCCAGCAGCAGGGTGGTCGCCGCCGCCGGATCGTCCAGCGTGCGGTAGCACACGCCAGCCATGTGAATGATGGCGAATGAGGCGGGCAAAATCGATATCCCGCAACCGGCCGCCACCAGTCCGATAATGGTGGACGCTTCGCCCGCTTCCATGGCGATGCTGGGCTGGAAGCCTGCCGCACGGCACAGCCGGAAAATCTGCGGATAAATCCCGGTCCCCGTGGTACGCGGATACATCACCAGCGGCTGGTCACGCAAATCTCCGATACTCACGGTCTTTTTTGCCGCCAGCGGGTGCGCCAGCGGCAGCACCAGCGCCAAAGAATCTTGCCGCAGTGCCGTCAGGCTGATGCCGTCGGGTAGGGCGATTTCCGGCGGTCGCACCAGACCCAGATCGAGCTCGCGCGCGGCGATGGCCGTGATCTGCGGCACGGTGGGCAATTCATGCAGGGTCAGCGTGACGCCCGGATATTGCTGGCGGTAGCGGTTGACCACGCTGGCAAAGAGCGGCGTCAGCGGCGTGGAATAGGTAAATCCGACCCGTAATTCCCCCGCCTCGCCCCGTTCGGCGCGGCGGGCCGTCTGCATGGCCTGTTCGGACAGTGCCAGTACCCGGCGCGCATCCTCGAGAAACAATTGCCCCGCTGGCGTCAGACGCACCCAGCGCTTGCTGCGCTCGAGTAACTGAGCGCCCACTTCGCTTTCCAGCTGCTGAATCTGGTGACTCAGGGGTGGCTGGCCGATGTGCAGGCGGGCCGCCGCGCGGGTAAAGCTGAGCTCTTCAGCGACGGCAACGAAGTAGCGCAGGTGGCGTAATTCCATAGTTGTTATCTTTTTAAAGTATAAGAAACGCCTTAAATATATATTGGACTTGAGGTCAGGGCAAACCTAAGATGCAGTCTCCCTGCCTGACCGAGAGTTGCTCCATGTCTTCACCAGTCCTCAGCCTGTGTCCCGCTACCCGTTCCGACGCCAGCGCCAGTATGGCTGCGGCCGAGCCAGAGCCGGCGCCACGGATCGCGGCGGGTAGTGCGGAATTTCGGCGCAGCAACCGTGCACTATTCTTTGGCGGCTTTTCCACCTTTGCTCTGCTGTATTGCGTGCAACCCTTGATGCCGGTGCTGTCGCAGGAATTTGCCCTCAGCGCGGCGCAGAGCAGTATGGTGTTGTCGTGCTCGACGGCGGCACTGGCACTGTCGCTACTGGCGTCCAGCGTGGTGTCCGAGCGACTCGGGCGCAAGGCGCTGATGGTCGCAGCGATGGCACTGGCGGCACTGCTAACGGTGGCCTGTGCGGCGGCGAATAATTACGGCCAGTTGCTGGTGTTGCGCAGCTTGCTGGGCCTTGCGCTGGGCGGCATGCCGGCGATTGCCATGGCCTATCTGGGCGAAGAAATTGCGCCCACGTCGCTGGGGCTCTCGATGGGGCTGTACATCAGCGGCAGTGCACTGGGCGGCATGGCCGGGCGCGTGCTGAGCTCCGTGCTCAGCGACCATTTCTCGTGGCGGCTGGCCTTGGCCGTGGTCGGCTGTGCCGGGGTGCTGGCGGCACTGGAATTCTGGCGCTCGCTGCCGCCCTCGCGTCATTTTCATCCGCAGCGCAGTAGCTGGCGTGGTTTGCCGGGCGCCGTGCGCGCCCACCTCAGCGACGCTGGGCTGCCGTGGCTGTTCGCGCTGGCCTTTCTGACCATGGGCGCCTTTGTCAGTCTGTATAACTATCTCGGTTATCGTCTGCTGGCGGCGCCGCTGGCACTGAGTCAGAGTGTGGTGGGGGCCATGTCGCTGCTGTATTTGCTGGGTATCTACAGTTCCGTGTGGGCCGGGCGGCTGGCCGATCGCTACGGACGGCGCCATGTGTTGTGGGGGCTGATGATGATTGCGCCGCTGGGTTTGTTGCTGACCCTGTCGGAGGCGCTGCCGCTCATCGTGCTGGGCGTTGCGCTGTTCACCTTCGGCTTTTTTGCGGCCCATTCGGTGGCCAGTAGCTGGGTGGGACGGCGTGCCGTGCAGCACCGGGCACTGGCGTCGGCCTTGTATCTGTTCTTCTACTATCTGGGTTCGAGCGTGGTCGGTTCACTAAGCGGGCTGATGTGGGAAGAGCATGGCTGGCGCGGCGTAGTGCTGGTGCTGGGCGGTTTGCTGGCGCTGGCGCTGGCGATCGCGTGGCGCTTGCGGCACTTGGCACCACTGGCGCCAGCCGAGCGCTAAAGCCCGGGTTGCGCATGGGTGGCGGCGCAGCTCACAAGTCCTTGCAAAAGAACCGGCAAGCTGACGCGATGCTGATCTAGCTCACGCTGCGGCGGTTTGGCGGGGTGCTGCGTGCAACCGGACCGAGCGACCCGTGGTCGAACGGGTAGCGGCACACTCGTGCCTGCACTGATTCGGGAGGAAACCATTATGCTGCAGACCGTGGAGATCTATCATCGCTATCAATTGCTGGCGCAGGCAATTGCCGAGGCGGCGCAAGGCTGTTCGGCCGAGCGCCATCTGCCGGGGGAGTTGCGACAGAGCGTGCAGCGGCTGGACCAGCACGCGGATCGGCTGGGCTCGATACTGCTGGCGCCCGATGGCGCGCGGATCGCCCGAACCGTGGCCGAGATGCTGGTGCTGGCTGAGCGCGCCAGACAGGTCTGCTTGCACGTGCCGGAAATATCGGCGCGCACCCGCAGCGCGGTCCAGTTCATGTGCGGACAACTACAGGAGTTGCAGCGCGATGCTGCGGCGCGCTAGCGGGTAGGGTGCTGGCCCGAAGGTAGCAGATGGCGGAAGGTCGGTTCGATATTGCGTTCGTGCAGGTGGCGAATGATGTCGTCCAGCGTTGCATCCTGGAGCAGCAGGCCCGGATTGGCGGCCGGGCCGGGCTGCTTGAGCTGCGTGGCAGTACTCGCTGGCAGAGCGGCGGCAGGCAGGACGCCTGGTGCACTGTCGGCCGTGGATGTGGCGCGCTGATGATTCTGCAGCGTGGCGCAGCTTTGCTGCCATTGTTCGGCACTGATGCTGCGCAGGCGTTCGAGAAATGCCGCTTGTCCGGCTGCTGGTGGCGGCATTTCCAGCCCGCCTTCTTCCTCGAAGGCGGCGCCCATGCCGGGGTGAATGAAGGCTGACCACAGACCATTGCTCTGCAAGCAGGGCGGGCATTCAATACTCAGATGGCTAGCGTCGTCGCTGCCCGCCTGTGGTAGCCAGTGCAGTTGGGCGGCGTGCAGATCCGGGAAGTTGCTGGCGCATAGCGCTTGCAGGAAGGCGTGCGCTTGTGCCAGCGGGACCGGCTGCGCCAGCGATAGCCAGAGCCGGTAAGCGTTGTTGCCGGATATGCTGACGGCCGGTGCCGGCAGGCCCAGTTTGTCCTGCAGATAATTGGCCATCTGGCACAGCTGATCCCAGTGACGCGGCGTGGCCTGATTGGCCGTGCGGCGAAACTCCAGAATCAGGGTGCGCGTCAGGCCCGCCGCCGAGACCAGTGGCAGTGGCTCGCTGTCGGTGTCGCCATCGAGGCGATACAGCCGTGTCAGCTCGGTGCTCAGCGGCGCGTGCATCACAGCACTCCCTGGGCGCGCAAGGCGGCGATCTCGGTCTCGCTGTGGCCGAGTACCTCACGCAGGATTTCATCGGTATGCTGACCCAGCAGGGGCGGCGCGACGGCCAGGTCGGTCGGGGTGCGCGACAGATTCATGGGGCTGCGCACCAGCTTGGTCGTGCCGGCAGTCGGGTGCGGCACTTCCCGGACCAGCTCGCGCGCCAGTACTTGCGGATTCTTGTAGACGTCGTCGAGATTGTTGATCGGGCCGCAAGGTACGCCGACCGCTTCCAGCTGGTCTATCCAGAACGCGCGGGTCTGGCCGGCCACCATCTCGGCCAGGATCGGCACCAGCTCGTCGCGGTGTTTGACGCGCAGCGGGTTGGTGGCATAGCGCTCGTGGCTGGCCAGCTCGGGCCGGCCACCGACTTCGACAAATTTCTGGTACTGGCCATCGTTGCCGCTGGCGACGATGATGTAGCCGTCGCTGCAGGCAAAGGTCTGGTAGGGCACGATGTTCGGATGGGCGTTGCCCCAGCGCTTGGGTGCTTTGCCGCTGTTCAGGTAGTTGCTACCCATGTTCGCCAGCATCGCCACCTGCACGTCGAGCAGCGCCATGTCGATGGCCTGGCCTTCGCCGGTACGGTCGCGGTGGGTGAGGGCGGCCAGAATCGCGATGCTGGCATACATGCCAGTCATCAGATCGGTTAGCGCGACACCGGCTTTCTGCGGGCCACCACCGGGCAGATCATCGCGTTCGCCCGTCACCGACATCAGCCCGCCCATGCCCTGAATCAGGAAGTCGTAACCGGCGCGGTGCGCGTAAGGGCCGTTCTGGCCGAAGCCGGTAATCGAGCAGTAGACCAGATCCGGCTTGATGGCTTTCAGCGACTCGTAGTCGAGACCGTAGCGTTTCAGCTGGCCGACTTTGTAGTTTTCCAGCACGACATCGCTATGACGCACCAGTTCGCGGATCAGTTTCTGGCCTTCAGCGCTGGCAATATCGACGGTGATCGAGCGCTTGCCGCGGTTGGCGGCCAGATAGTAGGCCGCTTCGGTGGTGTCGTTGCCGTCAGCATCTTTGGCGTAGGGCGGACCCCAGGCGCGGGTGTCGTCGCCGCTACCGGGGCGTTCGACTTTGATGACGTCAGCGCCGAGGTCGGCCAGATTCTGCGAGCACCACGGGCCAGCGAGGACGCGGCTGAGGTCCAGGACGCGGATATGTCCTAGTGCTTGGGCAACGGTCATGAGGTGTACCTTTTGAGTAATCCAATCAGGCCGCTAGTGTAGTGGTTCGCCGCAGGCTATGCACTGGGTTTTTGGGTACCGCTACCGAACAAACTTGCTAGCGCGGCATTTTGTCGGGCCCGGCAGGTGTCGGCCAGCAGCCATTGTTCATTACCGGGAAACCGTAGCCAGATGGTGTGCCACGCATTGCGGGTGCCGCTGCCGTGCAGGTTGGCGAAGGCCGACGGGGAGAGGTTCTGCGTGCCGTGGCGGATGCGGTTGCCGGTTACGACGGCAAAGTAGGGCTTGCGGGCGAAGCTGGCGCGTAGCCGGGTGCCTGCAGGGAGAAAAACCTGCTTCCATTGATAGCCGGCTTTGTTGCTGGCGATGGCAGGCTGCTGTGGCGTGGTGGAAGGCGGGTTCTTCAACCATGCACGGATGGCGTCGTGGATGATGGGCTCGATTGCTGGGTCGGACCAGAAGAGTTCGGACGTGTCGCCTAAGGCTTCCAGTAAGTCGGACGGGATCTGAACGGATCGGTAGACGATGGACATGGTGGGGCTCCTGAAAAGTCGTTCTTCTAGACCTTACTAATTGCCGCTGGATGGTGCTATTTCCTGCTATTCCTTACTAAAATTGCGAACATCAAATGCGCAACGATGGCACGCGCTTTTTTGATGCTTATTCTGATACTTAGCTACGGATTTAACTGGTGTTGAACAAGTGTGATTCGCGAGGATGAGTGAGCACTCAGCTGTTGGAGCTGCAGTGTAAGTAAGAGTTCCCTCGCCACTGAAAAACAGCGCGAAATATCAATGAATAGCAAAGAATAGTAGGAAGTAGCGCGATTTAGAAAAAAGAAAAAAGAGCGGCAGGGCATACACACTCCCCATGGGCTGAACCAGTGCTTGCGGCAGAGCATTGATGCCTGACGCTCGAGGTGTAGCCAGTTACGGACGATGGTTGACAGTGCCCGCAGGCGTGGTAGTGTGGACAGCGTTCTCCTTCGACTTTGCCTGCGGGCGATTGTGAGTTTGATCCTATGTGGCCTTATCCGAAAATAGTTGCACACCGTGGCGGCGGCACGCTGGCACCGGAAAACACGGTGGCGGGCCTGCGTGCCGGTCTGGCCTACGGTTTTCATGCCGTGGAATTTGATGTGATGCTGTCGCGCGACGGCATTGGCATGGTGATCCATGATCCGGAGTTTGGCCGCACCGTGACCGGATCGGGCAGTGTGGCTGGCAGTACGGCGGTGCAACTGGCCGGCATGGATGCGGGCAGCTGGTTCGCGCCCGAATTTCGCGACGTTAGGGTGCCGTATTACACCGATTTTCTGGCCTATTGCCGCGAACAGCAGATCTGGATGAACGTGGAAATCAAGCCGGCCGACGGGTTTGAGGCCGCCACCGGCACCTGGGTTGCAAAAACAACACGGGATCATTTCCTTGAGGAACTGGCCGCTGGCGACCCTACCAGACTTCCCTTGCTGTCCTCTTTCAGCTTTGATGCACTGGCGGCCGCCCGTGATGCCGTGCCGGAATTGCCACGCGGATATTTGCTGGACACGCTGCCGGACGACTGGCTGCCACAGGCACAGGCGCTAGGCGCCGTGGCGATTCATACTAACCAGCGTCATCTGACCGCCGCACAGGCTGGCGCCATCAAACAGGCCGGTCTGGGCCTGTTCTGCTACACCGTCAATGACCCCGCCCGCGCGCGCGAAATTCTGGGCTGGGGCGTAGACGGTTTTTGTACCGATCGCATCGATCTGATCGGCCCTGGCTTCGCCTAGCAGCCCTGACCACCCCGTGCTCATATATAATCAACCCTTTGCATTTGCCAGCTACTTCTGCTTACGACATGAAATCATCTGAAATCCGCGACAAATTCCTCAAGTTTTTCGAATCCAAGGGTCATTCGATTGTCCGTTCCAGCCCGCTGGTACCTGGCAACGATCCGACCATGCTGCTGACCAATAGCGGCATGGTGCAATTCAAGGACGTGTTCCTCGGTCTGGACACCCGCCCATATTCGCGCGCCACCTCGGTGCAGCGCTGCGTGCGCGCCGGTGGTAAGCACAACGATCTGGAAAACGTCGGCTACACGGCGCGTCACCACACGTTCTTCGAAATGCTGGGCAATTTCAGCTTCGGTGACTACTTCAAGCGCGACGCGATCAACTACGCGTGGGAGCTGCTGACCAAGGTCTACCTGCTGCCAGCCGAAAAGCTGACCGTCACCGTGTATTTCGAAGATGACGAAGCCTACGATATCTGGGCCAACGAAATCGGCGTGCCGAAAGAGCGCATCATCCGCATCGGCGACAACAAAGGCTCGCGTTACGCCTCGGACAACTTCTGGCAGATGGCCGACGTCGGCCCATGCGGCCCTTGCACCGAGATCTTCTACGATCACGGCGCCGATATCTGGGGTGGTCCTCCGGGCTCGCCAGACGAAGATGGCGACCGCTTCATCGAAATCTGGAATCTGGTGTTCATGGAGGTGAATCGCGATGAACAAGGCAATATGAACAAGCTGCCGAAGCCATGCGTGGATACCGGCATGGGTCTGGAGCGTCTGGCTGCCGTGCTGCAACACGTGCACAGCAACTACGAAATCGACCTGTTCCAGGCACTGATCAAGGCTGCTGCGCGTGAAACCGGCGCCACCGATCTGGAATCGAAATCGCTGCGCGTGATCGCCGACCACATCCGTGCTGCATCGTTCCTGATCGTCGACGGCATCATCCCCGGCTCGGAAGGTCACGGCTATGTGCTGCGCCGTATCATCCGCCGCGCCCTGCGTCACGGCCACAAACTGGGCCAGACCAAGCCATTCTTCTACAAACTGGTCAACGACCTGAACATCGAGATGGGCGCGGCCTATCCGGAACTCAGCGAAGCCATGCAGCGCGTCGCCCAGACGCTCAAGCAGGAAGAAGAGCGCTTTGGCGAAACGCTGGAAAACGGCATGAAGATTCTGGAAGCGCAACTGGCCAAGGACGCGACCCGTCTGGACGGCGCTACCGCCTTCACCCTGTATGACACCTACGGCTTCCCGCTCGACCTGACCGCTGACATCTGCCGCGAACGCAATATCGCGCTGGACGAAGCCGGCTTCACCGTGGCGATGGAACAGCAGAAGAAGACTGCCCGTGCCGCTGGTAAATTCAAGATGGCCGCTAACGTTGAATACAGCGGCGCGAAAACCCGCTTCGTCGGTTATGACGAGCTGAGCATCAATGCCAAGGTCATCGCCCTGTACGCGAATGGCGCACCGGTGCAGCAATTGAATGCCGGCGAGCAGGGTATTGTGGTGCTGGACACCACCCCGTTCTACGCCGAGTCCGGTGGTCAGGTGGGCGATCACGGTGTGATCAAGGCCGCTGGCGCGCTGTTCGAAGTGGAAGACACCCTGAAGATTCAGGCCGATGTATTCGGTCAGCACGGTGTGCTGGCGCAAGGCTCGCTGAAGGTCGGCGATGCGGTCTCCGCTGAAGTCGATCTGGACAAGCGCGGTCGCACCATCCGTAACCACTCGGCGACGCACCTGATGCACAAAGCCCTGCGTGAAGTGCTGGGCAGCCATGTGGCGCAAAAAGGTTCGCTGGTTGATCCGGACAAAACCCGTTTCGACTTCAGCCACAACGCAGCACTGACGGCCGAGCAGATCGCCGAAGTGGAAGCCAAAGTGAATGCAGAAATCCTGCAGAATCAGGCGACCCAGGCTCACAATATGTCGTTTGACGATGCCGTGAAACATGGCGCGATGGCGTTGTTCGGCGAGAAATACGGCGACGAAGTGCGCGTACTCGACATCGGTAGCTCGAAAGAGCTGTGCGGTGGTGTTCACGTGCAGCGCACGGGCGACATCGGTCTGTTCAAGATTATTGCCGAAGGTGGTGTTGCGGCTGGTATCCGCCGCGTTGAAGCGGTGACCGGCGTCGGTGCGCTGGCGCTGGTGCAGGGGCTGAACCGTCGTCTGCAGGACGCGGCCGCAGCGCTGAAAACCAATCCTGAAGAACTGGGTAGCCGTATTGCGCAGGTTCAGGAACACGTCAAATCGCTGGAAAAAGAACTGGCAGCGCTGAAGTCGAAACTGGCCGCAGGTCAGGGCGACGAGCTGTCTGCTCAGGCGGTCGACGTGAACGGCGTGAAAGTGCTGGCAGCCGTGCTGGAAGGCGCTGACGTGGGCGCGCTGCGCGAAACCATGGACAAGCTGAAAGACAAGCTGAAAACGGCAGCGATCGTGCTGGCCAGCGTGCAGGATGGCAAAGTCAGCCTGATCGCCGGTGTCACGGCCGATGCCACCAGCAAGGTCAAAGCGGGCGAGCTGGTTAACTTCGTTGCACTGCAAGTGGGCGGTAAAGGCGGCGGACGCCCTGATATGGCGCAGGCTGGCGGTACCGATGCGGCAGCCTTGCCAGCGGCACTGGCCGGTGTCATCGGCTGGGTAGGCGAGCGCGTTTAACCCTGTAAACGCCCCGCTAAAGCAGTATTGATGCGGCCTGCGTGGATCACGCAGGCCGTTGTTGTCTGTACTAGAGTGTTGTATACTTACCAGCTTGCGTTGCGAGACTGCAACGAACGATGAACTATTTTGGTGCACCGCGTCATTCGGTCCGTTTTGGAGTAGACTGGCGTCAGTCCTAACAAAACGAGCGGGTTTTTGATGAGCGACACGATATTTGAAGAAGAAATCATGGAATTCCACCAGGAACTCGATGCACGTGGTTTGAATTGCCCCTTGCCTATTCTGAAAGCGAAAAAAGCGCTGGCGGAACTGCAAAGCGGGGAAGTGCTGCGCATCATGGCCACCGACCCCGGTTCCGTGCGTGATTTCCAGGCCTTCTGCAAACAAACCGGCAATGCCCTGTTGTCGCATGTACAAACTGGCCGCGAGTTTGTATTTTTGATGCGCCGCAAATAAGTCTTTCCCCTGTTTTTCCGTTTCGACTTCGTCTAGAAGATGTCTTTTTTAGACGATTTCTACTAGTTAAAAAACGCACGATCGTGCTTTATTTTCTTGTGTGGCGTGAATTTCTCATATAATCTAGCCCACAGAATTTAGTCCTGCTTAGTTTAGTTCCGCCTCGTTGTCACCGCTGTCCCGTCACAGAGTTCTGCCGGGGAGGGTGTAGCGAGAACCGTATTCAGTCCGATTATTATTTTTTTCCAAAGGCACAGCTATGAAAGTCTTGGTACCCGTCAAACGCGTGGTCGACTATAACGTCAAGGTGCGCGTCAAATCCGACGGCACCGGCGTTGATATTGCCAACGTCAAAATGTCGATGAACCCATTCGATGAGATCGCACTGGAAGAAGCGATGCGCCTCAAAGAAGCCGGTAAAGTGACGGAAGTCGTTGCCGTATCGTGCGGCGTGACTCAGTGCCAGGAAACCCTGCGCACCGGTATGGCGATTGGCGCCGACCGCGGCATTCTGGTGGAAACCAGTGTCGACCTGGAACCGCTGGCCGTGGCCAAGCTGCTCAAGGCACTGGCTGACAAAGAACAGCCACAACTGATCATTCTGGGTAAGCAGGCGATCGACGATGATTCCAACCAGACCGGCCAGATGCTGGCTGCGCTGCTGGGCTGGCCACAAGCGACCTTCGCTTCGAAAGTGGTGCTGGAAGATGGCAAAGTCACCGTGACCCGCGAAGTTGATGGCGGTCTGGAAACGCTGGCACTGACCCTGCCAGCCATCGTCACCACCGACCTGCGCCTGAACGAGCCACGTTATGTGACCCTGCCGAACATCATGAAGGCCAAGAAAAAGCCGTTGGACGTGACCAAGCCTGAAGATCTGGGCGTTGATGTTACGCCGCGTCTGAAAACCGTCAAAGTTGCCGAGCCTGCCAAGCGCACTGCCGGTATCACGGTTCCGGACGTCGCCACCCTGGTCGCAAAACTGCGCACCGAAGCTAAAGTCATCTAAAGGATAAATCATGGTCGCATTAGTTATCGCTGAACACGACAACGCTAGCCTGAAGGGCAGCACCCTGCACACCGTTACCGCAGCCGCCCAGTGCGGTGGTGACGTGCACGTACTGGTCGCCGGTTCCAACGCAGGCGCTGCCGCTGCGGCAGCCGCGCAAATCGCTGGCGTGAGCAAAGTCATCGTTGCCGACGCTGCGTACTTCGCCGACGGTCTGGCTGAAAACATCGCCGAACAGGTGCTGGCACTGGCAGGCAGCTACAGCCACATCCTGGCACCGGCCACCGCTTACGGTAAAAACATTCTGCCGCGCGTAGCCGCCAAGCTGGACGTTGCGCAGATTTCGGAAATCACCAAAGTCGAATCGCCAGACACTTTCGAGCGTCCGATCTATGCCGGTAACGCCATCGCTACCGTGCAATCGGGCGACAGCGTGAAAGTGATCACCGTGCGTTCGACCGGTTTCGACGCTGCTGCTGCAACCGGCGGTTCGGCTGCTACCGAAACCGTGGCTGCCGTGGCTGACCATGGCAAATCGGCCTTCGTTGGCCGTGAAGTCGCGAAATCGGACCGTCCGGAACTGACCGCTGCCAAGATCATCGTGTCCGGTGGCCGTGGTATGGGTTCGGGCGAAGCGTTCAAAGTGCTGGAGCCACTGGCTGACAAGCTGAACGCCGCAATGGGTGCTTCGCGCGCCGCCGTGGATGCTGGCTACGTACCGAACGACTGGCAAGTGGGCCAGACCGGTAAGATCGTTGCGCCTAACCTGTACATCGCCGTCGGTATTTCGGGCGCCATCCAGCATCTGGCTGGTATGAAAGACTCGAAAACCATCGTCGCCATCAACAAAGATCCGGAAGCACCGATTTTCTCGGTGGCTGACTACGGCATCGTTGGCGATCTGTTCGAGATCGTTCCACAACTGGTGGCTGAACTGGGCTAATCCCGCCCGCCGCATTCAGAGCCACGCTGATCCGGAACCCCGGATTGCCGTGGCTTTTTTCTTGGAGATAGAAGATGCCTTATCAAGCACCCCTGAAAGACATGCTGTTCGTGATGAACGAACTGGCCGACCTGGCTGCCGTCAATGCGCTGCCGGGCAATGAAGACGCGACGCCGGATACCGCCGAAGCGGTACTGGAAGAAAACGCCAAATTCGTCGCCAACGTGGTGGCCCCGCTGAACCACGGCAGTGACAAAGAGCCGAGCTATCTGCAAGATGGCAAGGTCACCACCTCGAAAGGCTTCAAGGAAGCCTTCGCCGCCTACGCTGAAGCGGGCTGGCAAGGTGTGCAGCATCCGGTCGAATTCGGTGGTCAGGGCCTGCCGAAGCTGCTGGCCACGCCGTGCATCGAAATGCTCAACGCTGGCAGCATCTCGTTCGCGCTGTGCTCGCTGCTCTCGGATGGCGCCATCGAAGCGCTGCTGACGGCCGGTAGCGACGCCCAGAAAGCCACCTATCTGGAAAAACTGGTGTCCGGCCAGTGGACCGGCACCATGAACCTGACCGAGCCACAGGCCGGTTCCGATCTGGCTGCCGTGCGCACCCGCGCCGTACCGCAGGAAGATGGCACGTATAAAGTGTTCGGCACCAAGATCTTCATCACCTATGGCGAGCACGACTTCACGGAAAACATCGTCCACCTGGTACTGGCGCGCACCCCTGACGCACCGGCCGGCGTGAAAGGCATTTCCCTGTTCATCGTACCGAAGTTCCTGGTGAACCCCGATGGCACGCTGGGCGCGCGTAACGATGCACACTGCGTTTCGCTGGAACACAAACTCGGCATCAAGGCCAGCCCGACCGCCGTCCTGCAATTCGGCGACCATGGTGGCGCCATCGGCACGCTGGTGGGCGAGGAAAACCGCGGTCTGGAATATATGTTCATCATGATGAACGCGGCCCGCTTCGGGGTTGGTATGCAGGGTATCGGTCTGGCCGAGCGCGCTTACCAGAAAGCCGTCAGCTTCGCCAAAGACCGCGTCCAGTCGCGCGATCTGGCTGGTTCGGCCGGTCCCGTATCGATTATTCACCACCCGGACGTACGTCGCCTGCTGATGAATATGCGCTCGCAGACGGAAGCGGCGCGTGCGCTGGCCTACGTCGGTGCCGGTCTGAGCGACATCGCCCACAGCCACGCCGACGCTGACGTGCGCAAAGCCACGCTGGGCGTGTACGAATATCTGGTACCGATCATCAAGGGCTGGTCGACCGAAATGTCGCAAGACGTCACCCGCGATGGCGTGCAAGTACACGGCGGCATGGGCTTCATCGAAGAAACCGGCGCAGCCCAGCACTATCGCGATGCCAAGATCCTGACCATCTACGAAGGCACGACGGCCATTCAGGCTAACGACCTGGTCGGCCGCAAAACCGTGCGTGACGGCGGTGCCGTGGCCAAGGGCCTGCTGGCGCAAGTGCGCGCCACCGAAGCCGAGCTGGCTGGTCGCGATGGTGCCGACTTCAAAGCCATCCACGCCCAGCTGACGGTTGCCAGCCGCGACCTGGAAGCGGTGGTGGACTACGTGGTTGCCAACGTCAAGAGCGACATCAAAGGCGTCTTTGCCGGCAGCGTGCTGTACCTGAAGCTGGCAGGGCTGGTGCTGGGTGGCTGGCAGATGGCGCGTGCCGCACTGATCGCCCAGCAGAAGCTGGACGCAGGCGAAGGCGACGCCGCCTTCTACAGCGCCAAAATCGTCACCGCGCGCTTCTTTGCTGACCACATCCTGTCGCAAGCGGGCAGCCTGCGCAGCGCCATCGTCGACGGCAGCAGCGGCGTACTAGCCCTG
Source organism: Oxalobacteraceae bacterium (assembly GCA_027490725.1). Taxonomy (GTDB): domain Bacteria; phylum Pseudomonadota; class Gammaproteobacteria; order Burkholderiales; family Burkholderiaceae_D; genus Rugamonas. The sequence goes on along the minus strand of JAIXXN010000022.1, from coordinate 27,777 downwards.
AGCATCGAGCAGTTCTAACCAAAAACCGGGGTCAGATCCGACATCTAGACACGAGCTGAACTGATTTCGATCGGTTACAGCAGAGTTCGTGTCTGAATGTCGGATCTGACCCCGGTTTTATTTGGTTTACAGCAGAGTTCGTGTCCGGATGTCGGATCTGACCCCGGTTTTATTTGGGCTAGCCGTAGGCGCCGCCGGTGTAGAGTAGGTCGAACAGGCGGGCCATGGTGGCGATCAGGCTGCCGGCGCCGAGCATCATGCTGGCGACTAGGATGATGGCGAGGGGCCACTGGCTGTCGCTGCTGCGCCCGCTTGCGGGGTTGTGGCGGGCGTCCCATTTTTCGTCGCTGCTCAGGCCTATCATCAGGGATTCAAGGCAGCCAATCAGGCCGGAGATGATGATCGGTAGCAGGTGATAGAAGTTGTCGGCGTGGGGCCACAGTGCGCTGATGGCGGCGCTCAGGGGCAGGGCGGCCAGATGGGCCCACAGGCCGCGATCGCGCAGTCCGCCCAGATACAGGCGCTGCGCACCGATGCCGCCCAGCAGGAAGGCCAGCAGGGCGGCCAGGGTCTTGTTTTTGTGGCGGACTTGGTGCAATTCGGTCATGTTGAACGCTTTTTTGCAGGGAAAACAGCAGTATCGGGCATAATAGCGGCTCCGGTGGAGCTTTTTTGTGCAGCTGCCTATTGCTCCGCACGCCGGATCGGGGGATAATCTTTGATTACCCCAACATTGCCCGATTATTTCATTAACGCTTGCTGCTACGCGGCAAAGCGCGCTATAATTTGCGGCTTTTTCCGTCCTAGCACACTTTTTGGAAATATTATGGTCGTTATTCGTTTAGCTCGTGGAGGCGCCAAGAAGCGTCCGTTCTACAACATCGTTGCAACCGATTCGCGCAATCGTCGCGATGGCCGTTTCATCGAACGCATCGGTTTCTACAACCCGATGGCATCCGGTGGTGAAGTGCCTCTGCGCATTACCGCTGACCGTCTGGCACACTGGCAAGCAGTTGGCGCACAATTGTCGCCAGCAGTTGCTCGTCTGGTAGCCCAGAACAAAGCAGCTTAATTCTGGTTGCTAGTTTGACCGCTCAGAATGCATCCGGGGTGCAAGTCCCCGACGATCTGGCACAGGTAGGCTTTGTCTTCGGTGCTTACGGCGTTGCTGGCTGGGTTAGGATTCGTCCTTTCTCGGAAGATGCAGATGCACTCCTGCGCGTGCAAACCTGGTGGCTCGATAAGCCGGGCGTCCATACGGTCGAAGTCAAGCATTCTAAAATGCATGGCGGCGATGTAGTGGCGCAATTGGTTGGTGTCACGGACCGGAACGTTGCAGAAGCACTCAAAGGTGCGGCTGTTTCGATTCCCCGTAGCCAATTCCCGGTCTTGTCGAACGATGAGTTTTACTGGGCCGAGTTGATCGGTCTGGAAGTAGAGAATCTGCAAGGTGAGCACCTCGGTACGGTGACTGACATGATGAGCAATGGTCCACAGTCGATCTTGCGCATTACGCCAGCCGCAGTGGCCGGCGCTGATCCCGAAGTTGAGGCGCAAGAGCGCCTGATCCCATTTGTGGAAGCGTTTATCATCAAGGTAGACAAAGCCAGCAAGAAGATCACCGTCGACTGGGGCCTTGATTACTGAACATTGGAGGGCGGCTCGCCATGCAATTTGATGTCGTGACCCTGTTCCCTGAAATGTTCGCCGCTCTGACGCAGTCGGGTGTCACCCGGCGGGCGTTTGAACAGAATAAATGTGGCTTGTCTCTGTGGAATCCGCGTGATTTCACCACCGATAATCACCGCACCGTGGATGACCGCCCATATGGCGGCGGCCCCGGCATGGTGATGCTGGCCAAACCGCTGGAAGCGACGCTCGATGCCGCCAAGCAGCGCCAGACCGATGCCGGTCTGCCGACGCCGCGGGTGGTGTTTATGTCGCCGCAAGGCAAACCGCTGACACACCAGCGGGTGATGGAGCTGAAACAGGAAGCCGGTCTAGTGATTCTGTGCGGCCGTTACGAAGCGGTGGACCAGCGTTTGCTGGACCGTTGCATTGATGAAGAAATTAGCCTCGGCGATTTCGTACTGTCCGGCGGTGAATTGCCGGCCATGGCCTTGATGGATGCTGTGATCCGCCAGATTCCCGGCGTACTGAACACGGATGCCTCGGCAGTGGAAGACAGCTTCGTCAATGGTTTGCTCGATGCGCCGCACTATACGCGCCCCGAGACCTATGCCGGGGTGGGCGTGCCGCCGGTACTGATGGGTGGTAACCACGCCGAGATTGAAAAGTGGCGCCGCCAGCGGATGCTGGAAGCGACCGCCCGCAAGCGCCCCGATTTACTGGTGCAAGCGCGTGCCGCCGGTTTGCTGACGCGCCACGATGAAAAGTTTTTGGCAGGTTTATAAAAACCTGTTGCTGTAACGTGCAGGCATGTTGCCTGGGCGTGTAACCCCCCATCCTCTACCGGGCGAGTGCCTGAGTTGCACTCAACGCGCGCCGGCATGATGGTTTATGGAGTTTTAAAATGAATCTGATTCAACAACTCGAGCAAGAAGAAATCGCTCGTCTGGGCAAAAGCCTTCCTGACTTTGCTCCTGGCGACACCGTGATCGTCAACGTTAACGTAGTCGAAGGCACCCGCAAGCGCGCCCAGGCATACGAAGGCGTCGTCATCTCCCGTCGTAACCGTGGCCTGAACTCGAACTTCATCGTTCGTAAGATCTCGTCCGGCGAAGGCGTTGAGCGTACCTTCCAGCTGTACTCCCCGCTGATCGCTTCGATCGAAGTGAAACGCCGCGGTGACGTACGTCGCGCGAAACTGTACTACCTGCGTGAGCGTTCCGGTAAATCGGCACGTATCAAAGAAAAGCTGCCTAACCGTCGCCCAGTGGCGAAAGTCAGCGCAGCTTAATTGCCGCGTTAGCTTAGGAAGCATGAGGCCGCAGGTCTCGGGAAAGGGCGCCACTGGCGCCCTTTTTTTATCGTTGTGGAGGTAAGTGTGGCCCAGCCCCTGTTTGATCCCCGTAGCTTGCCCGTGGACGCCGTTGCCGGCGAAGCGGCGCTGGCGCCGGAACGTTTGACGCCGCACTGGCTGCGCCAGCATTTCACGGCCCAGCCCGAATGGCAGGCCGAGCCGGCCGACGAGTCGCGCCCGGAACTGGCCACCCGTGCGCCACGCGCGGCCTCGGTGCTGATCCCGCTGGTAGCGCGCAGCGAAGGCCTGAGCCTGTTATTGACGCGCCGCACCGAGCATCTGAGTGCCCATGCGGGGCAGATCAGCTTTCCCGGTGGTAGTGCCGAAGCCAGCGATGCCAGCGCCATCGATACCGCGCTGCGCGAAGCGGAAGAGGAGATCGGTCTGGCGCGCGCCCATGTGGATGTGCTGGGCACTTTGCCCGATTACCTGACCGGGACCGGTTTCTGCGTCACGCCGGTGGTCGCGCTAGTCACGCCGCCATTTTCCCTGCAGGCCGATCCCGGCGAAGTGGCCGAAGTATTTGAAGTGCCGCTGGCGTTTCTGATGGATGGTCTGAACCACCAGCGCCTGTCGGTACAACTGCCGGCAGGGCGGCGCAGCTTCTACGCCATGCCCTATGGCGAGTATTTCATCTGGGGTGCGACCGCCGGGATGCTGCGCAATCTGTTCCATTTCTTGCGTGCATAAGCATGGTGCGCTATCGTAGCGGGCATTGAAACCCGCTAACGATGGTAAATCGCTGGCGTGCTGCCCGCAGCGTGCCGTCGGCGCTAGGCTGGCGGTGCACAGGTGACCGGCGCAGGCTGGCGAACTCTAAGGACGTTTGATGACTTTTCTTTCCATTTTATGCGCGCTGCTGATCGAACAGATGAAGCCGCTGCGTGCAGACAATCCGATTTACGCGGAAATCAAGGCACTGGCATTGCGGATGGAGACCTGGTTTAACGCCGGTCACTCGAGCCATGGCCGGATCGGCTGGTTCCTGATGATGGCAATGCTGATGGTGCCGACCGCGCTGATTTACTGGGTGCTGCAGCACTATCACTGGTTCCTCGCCGCGTTCGCGTGGAATGTGCTGATCGTTTACCTGACCCTGGGTTTCCGCCATTACAGCCATTATTTCACCTCGATCCAGCTGGCCCTGAATGCTGGCGATGACGCTGCCGCGCGCAGCTTGCTGGCCGAGTGGACCAAGCAGGACACGGTGGGCATGGAGAGCACCGAAATCGCCCGGCTGGCGGTGGAAAAATCGTTGATCACCACGCACCGCAATGTCTTCGGGGTGTTCTTCTGGTTCCTGATGCCACTGGGACCGGCCTGTGCCGTGATGTACCGTGTGGCCGAGCATCTGGCGCGCGCCTGGAACGAGCCCGAGCATATGCGTAACGAAGCGTTCGGCCAGTTTGCTGCCCGCGCCTTCTACTGGATCGACTGGATTCCGGTGCGCCTGACGGCCGTGGCGTTCGCTGTGGTGGGGAATTTCGAGGACGCGATCTACGCCTGGCGTAACTTCGCGCACCGCTGGCAGGATGAAGCCATCGGCATCATTCTGTCGGCCGGTGGTGGCGCGATGGGGGTGCGGCTGGGCACGCCGGCGGAAAACGCTGCCAAGGTGTTGCCGGTGGATGCTGCCACGGTAGACATCAGTGATGAAGAGCCGGACGTGCTGCCGGGTGAAGAGCCGAATGTGCGCGCCCTGCAAAGTACCGTCGGACTGGTGTGGCGTGCCTTGCTGCTGTGGATGATGTTGTTATTGCTGCTGTCCGGCGCAGTCTGGCTCGGAGCGGCGCCCTAAAAGAGTACAATACGCGTATTGCTTTGGTGCAGGATGATAATATTTCTGCACCAAAATGCTTGAGCGTGAAAATTTGCGACGTTATTTCAAGGACTTACGTATTTAGGTCTTCTATAAGATATAATACGTAAGATTCTTACAGAATGATATCCGCCCGGCCCACCCGTCGGGAATGTTCACGCATTCTTGTTACCAACAAGTATCTACGCAGAAGCAGCCCGCCTATGGCCGAGTCAGCCCACAATCCGACAGAACAGCTCGATTCGTTCTTTATCATTGGCCGCACCAGCAATGGTCGCCAGTTCCGCCCGAGTGACTGGGCCGAACGTCTGTGCGGCGTGATGGCCTGTTTCAAGCCGGAAGGTTTCGGCGGCGGACGCGATTCCCACCTGCAGTTTTCCCCCTATGTACGCCCGGTGGTACTCGATGGCGTGAAGTCGGTGGTGGTGAACGGCAAGCTGCGTGACCTCGAGCCGATGGCCTACCATTTCGTGATTTCTTTCGCCAAGGATAACGACCTGCAAATGGTCGACGCCTGCATCCTGCCTGAAAAAAACTAAGCCTGTCCGCCCCGGCCACCCTGGCCGCCGGATAGTGTCTTGCCGTAGCAAATCCCCGCTTAAATTTTACTGAAGCCGCTGGCTCGGCGTATGCTGCCAGTTCTGCGTCTTTTACGTGAGCGACCATGTCTTGCACCCGTTTCAAATCCCTTGCTGTCTGCAGCCTGCTGCTAGGCGGCCTGTCCGTGTATAGCGGGGTTGGCGCTCAGGCTGCCAGTGTGCTGCCGCGCGGGATAGTCGCCGGACCAGCGACCGACGGCATTCAGGAATACCGGCTGGCGAATGGCCTGAAGGTGCTGCTCTTCCCGGATGCCTCGAAACCGACGGTGACCGTGAATCTGACCTATCTGGTGGGCTCGCGTCACGAGAACTACGGCGAAACGGGGATGGCGCACCTGCTCGAACATCTGCTGTTCAAGGGGACACCCCGCAATCCTGCCATCGTCGAGGAATTTTCCCGGCGCGGGATGGACTTTAACGGCAGTACCTCGCTGGACCGTACCAATTATTACGAAGTGTTCCAGGCCGGCGCCGATAACCTGCAGTGGGCGCTCGCCATGGAAGCGGATCGTATGGTGCACGCGCGCATCGCACGCAAGGATCTCGATACCGAGATGACGGTGGTGCGCAATGAATACGAAAGCGGCGAGAACGAGCCACTGGGCGTGCTACTCAAGCGCATGCAGAGTGTCGCATATGACTGGCATAGTTATGGCCGTTCTACCATCGGCAACCGCAGCGATATCGAGAACGTCGGCATCGCCAATCTACAGGCTTTCTACCGCACTTACTACCAGCCTGATAATGCCGTGCTGCTGGTGGCCGGCAAATTCGACACGGCGCAGACGCTGGCATGGATTCAGCAGCGCTTCGGGGTGATCCCCAAACCTGCGCGCAAGTTGCCGCCGTTCTGGACCGTGGAGCCCACTCAGGATGGCGAGCGCAGTGTTGTGGTGCGCCGCAAGGGTGATATGCAACTGGTCGTGGTGGGATACAAAATTCCTTCGGCGCTGCAGCAGGATAGCGATGCGCTCAGTTTCATGTCCGAGATGCTGGGCGACACACCAAGTGGCCGGCTGCACAAGGCGCTGGTGGAAACTGGCAAAGCGACGCAAGTCTTCAGCTTTGGCCAGACCGGCGTGGCAGCGGGTCTGCAACTGATGGGCGCGGTGGTGAAAGCGGGTGAGCCGCTGGAGCCGGTACGTGATGCCCTGATCGCCAGCGTGGAAAGCTTCGCCAGCACACCGCCCAGCGCGGAAGAAATGGCGCGCACCCGGCGCAGCTTTGCGAATGCGATCGAGAAATCCTTAAATGACCCGCAGCGGGTGGGTGTCAGTCTGTCGGAACAGATTGCACTGGGCGACTGGCGCTTGCTGTTTCAGGGGCGCGATCAACTCGACACGTTCACGGCGCAGCAAGTGGCCGACGCAGCGGGGCGTTACCTGAAGCGGGATAATCGCGTGGTGGGAATGTTTGTGCCGGACGACGCGCCGCAACGCGCGGAGATTCCCGCCGCACCGCCCGTGGCACAGGTGTTACGGGGCTTTCACGGCAAGGCCAGCGGTTTGACGTCGGAAGTGTTCAGCCCCGATCAGGACAACATCGATGCCCGTACCGAACGGCTAGTGATCGGCGGTTTGCAGGTAGCCCTGCTGCCGAAGCGAAATCGCGGCGCTGCCGTGTCGGTGGCGCTGCAGCTGCACTGGGGAGATGAGAAAAACCTGTTCAATCAGAGTGTGGTCGCGAATGCTGTGCATGAAATGCTGATGCGCGGCACCAGCCAGTACACCCGCACGCAACTGGCCGACGCTTTTGCTGCACTGAAAATCAGTGGCGACTTGTACCATTTCGAGACCACCGGGCCGCATCTGGCGGCAGCGCTGCAACTGGTCGCGCATGTGTTGAAGCAAGCCAGCTTCCCGCCGGAGGAGTTCGAGCAGTTGCGCCAGCAGTGGCTGGTCAGTCTCGAGGCGGGGCGCAATGAACCGCAAACCCTGGGGCGGAATGCGCTGGATGAGTACCTGAATCATTATCCGCCAGGTGATGTGCGTGCCGCGATGACGCTGGATCAGCAGCTGGCAGCAGTGCGTGCCTTGAAGCTGGAAGACCTGCAAGCCTTCCATCGCGCCTACTATGGTGCCGGCCATGGCGAAGTGGCGATCGTGGGAGATTTTGACGCGGCCGCCATCAAGGCGGTCATTGCCGGAAATTTCAGCGACTGGCCTAGCCAGGTGGCGTATGCGCCTATCGCCAGCAGCAATGCCGATACAGCACCGCTGCAGCGCTTCATCGACGCACCAGACACGGAAAATGGTTTCTACACGGCGCGTCTGCCACTCGACCTGAATCTCGATGATGCCGCCTATCCCCTGCTAGAACTGGCGAACTTCATGTTTGGCGATGGCGCGTTGAAATCGCGCCTGATGGATCGCATCCGCCAGAAAGATGGTTTGTCGTATGGCGGCGCCTCGTCCCTGCAGGCGGGCGATATCGACCGTGCGGGCAGCTTCGGCATCGAGGCCATCGCCGCGCCACAGAATCTGCAAAAGCTGCAAGTCGCGATCAGGCAGGAACTGGAGCGCGCCGTCAAAGACGGCTTCACGGCCGGGGAACTGGCGCGCGCCAAGTCCGGGCTGTTGCAGCAACGTGCGCAGAATCGCGCCAAGGATGGCGTGCTGGCGGCAGGCTGGACGCGCAATCTGTATCTGCAGCGTAGCTACCAGTGGAGTAAAGCCCACGAGGCCAAACTGAAGGCGGCCACGCTGGCGCAAGTGAATGCCGCGTTCCGCAGCGCCATCGACCCTGCGCGCCTGTCTGTGGTGCTGGCTGGCGACGCCCGCAAGGCGGCAAGCAAACACTAGGCAGGGTAGGGGGTGGTTCAGGTGGCGTTGAGCTCGGCGACGAAGTCGTACAGGTCGCCGCGGAAGTAGCTGCGGCAGAATTCGACGGCGCGCCCGTCACGCAGAAAGCCGAGCCGTTCGACGGCCAGTCCGGCGTCGCCGGGGCCGGTTTGCAGCAGGCTGGCCTGTTCGCCCGTCAGCAGCAGCGCGCTGAGGCGCTGCAGGGCGCGTACCGGGCGGTTGCCGGCCTGTTCCAGCGCGTCGTACATCGACACCTGCACCGCGTCCAGCGAGGGCAGGCAGCTGCCGACGATGGTGGCGTACTCGAGGCAGACCGGCACGTCGTCGGCGTAGCGGATGCGGTGGTAGCGGTACACCATGGTGCCCGGGCTGAGCCGCAGGCGCAGCGCTTCGTCCGGGGCGACGATACCTTCCGAACGTTTCAGCCAGACGCTGCGCGGCTGGCGTCCCCGCGCGCGCATATCTTCCGAGAACGAACTCAGCTTGGCGAAATTCTTTTCGATCCGGCTGTTGACGAAGTTGCCCGAGCCGGGGCGGCGTACCAGCAAGCCTTCTTCGACCAGTCCGGCAATGGCTTTGCGTACCGTGATGCGTGACAAACCCAGTTCGGCGGCCAGCTGACGCTCGGCCGGCAGGGCGCCATCCGGCCCGAACAGCTTGCTGTCGATGGCACTGCGCAAGGCGCGCTGCAATTGCAGATACAGGGGCTGGCCGGGGCTGGCGCCCAATTTCTGCATGATCTGTGCTAGCGCATTCATCCCGGCAGTCCCCCTGATTGTGGTTTGAAAAATAATACCAAAAAAGACCAGTGCTGCGGTATTGCACTGGTCTTATTGTATTAGACCAGTTCCTGCCCCCTTGCCTGTGATAAAAAGCAACAAAGTGGTATGTGTTGTTCCTGCAACAGGAAGAAAAATATCGAAAACTGGTAGTGTTCTGGTATTGGTCTGGAGTATATTGGCGTTCAATTGGTTTTGTAAGTGGTTGCAAAGAAGGGATCTGCAGGTGGTTGCGGCGGCAAGCACCGGCTTTCGAGATCTACGTTAAACCTGGACTGGCTATCAAGAGCCACCAATCAAAGGGGGAGTATATGAAAGGTAATTTCATCGCAGACCAGCGCACGGTTGCTAATCGCAAGACGCCGATCGCTGCAGCCGTGGCCATGCTGGCCATGAGCGTTGCCATGTCGGCTCAAGCTCAGCAGGCAAAAGAAGAACCGACCACGGTGATCGTGACCGGTATCCGCGCTTCGCTGCAACAATCGCTGAATCAGAAGAAAAACGCTGAATCGCTGGTGGAAGTGATCACCGCAGAAGATATCGGCAAAATGCCGGACAAAAACGTGGCTGACTCGCTGTCGCGCGTTTCCGGTGTCACCACCACCAGTGCCGGTTCGGCCGAAGGTTCCTTCGGTGAGAACGAGCACGTGCAACTGCGCGGCCTGTCCTCGCAATTCACCCTGACCACCCTGAACGGTCACACCGTTTCGAGCGGTGACTGGTACGGTCCTAACATCGCCGCCGGCGGCCGCAGCGTGTCCTACACCCTGCTGCCATCGGATCTGGTGGGTCGCATCGTGGTACACAAATCGTCGCAAGCGGACCTGATCGAAGGCGGCGCTGCCGGTAGCGTCGACATCCAGACCCGTAAGCCACTGGAATTCAAAGAGCGTCTGACCATGTCGGCTTCGGTGGAAGCTGCCTACTCGACCGCTGCCAAGTCGACCGATCCTGCCCTGTCGGCGCTGGCCAACTGGAAGAACGCAGACAATACCTTCGGCGTGCTGGCACAAGTGTTCTCGCAATCGCGCAAACTGCAACGCGCCGGTTCCGAAGGCGTGTGGTGGGACAAAGCCGGTGCTAACTATCCTGACCCTGCGCTGGCCGGCAAAAACGTCAGCCTGCTGAGCGGCGCTGTACTGTTCGAGCAAGAGCGTAAGCGTAACGGTGGCTATCTGGAAGCGCAGTGGAAACCACAAAGCAATCTCACCCTGGATCTGTCGGGCTTCCTGTCGACCGTCGACGCGAAGAACTACAACACCAACTACATGGCTGACACCATCAATGCCTTCAACGGCCCGGGCTGGAACGGCAATGCCGTGAAACCAACCGGTGCGGCGACGGTATCGGGTAACACCATCACCTCGATCTTCTTCGACAAGAACGCCTTCGGCGCCAACTCGGCCGGTGCATGGTCGGTGGTAGAAGACGTGGCAGCCCGTCCAGATGCAAAAACCGATTCGAAGTTCCTGAACTTCGACGCAAAATGGAAAGTCAGCGATGACCTGACCCTGACCAGCAAACTGGGTCACACCAGCGGCAGCGGCAAGACCAAGGACGTCGGCTTTGAAGTGCTGAGCGGCTGGAATCAAGGCGCCGGCTACTCGCTGACCAGCGACGGTATCTTCGTGCTGAACGTTCCTGGCGGCGACAAGTTCGTGCGCGCTGGCGGCGGCATCGGCGGCTGGGGTAGCTACACCTCGTCGACCGACAAAGAATCGTATGGTCAGGTTGACGGCGAACTGAAACTGGCGTCGGACATCGTTCCTTCGGTCAAATTCGGTGTGCGCGTTGCCAAACACGAACGTGACCTGCAGAAAATGGGCATGGTCCTGGGCGCCGGTGCGGATGACGAGAAACAGATCCCTGAAAGCGCCATCGGTAACTTCAGCTCGAACTGGTACGGCAATCTGCCGGTGAACCCGACCCCGGGCTTCAATCCGTTCAAGATCAGCAATGAATACGTTGCTTCGTGGGTTGCCAAGTACGCTACCTTCAACACCCATGCTACCCAGCAGGAATTCAACATCAAGGAAGACACCACGGCTGGCTACTTCATGGCCAACCTGCAACCTTCGGAAACCGTCAGCGGTAACGTCGGTGTGCGTCTGGTGCGTACCAAGATGGATATCCACGCCTTCCTGCCAGGCGGCAAGCCAAACTACGAGCAGAGCTTCAACGATGTGCTGCCTAGCCTGAACCTGCGCGCTGACCTGTCGAAAGACCTGATCGCCCGCGTCGCTGTGAACCGTGGCATGTCGCGTCCTGACTTCGGTCAACTGGCCGGTAACGACCTGCGCGACCTGCAGCACAACGGTGTTGGTAGCAATCCATACCTGAGCCCAATCCGCAGCAACAATATGGATCTGAGCCTGGAATGGTACTTCGCTCCTAAAGCTCTGCTGCAAGCCGGTATCTTCAGCAGCGACCTGAAAGGTGTGATCGCTTACGGCCACAGCATTCTGCCGTACGCTGATGCATCGAAACAGGGCGTGATCGCTAACTACGACATCTCGGCTCCGGTCAACACCAACGGCAAGCTGAATGGCTTCAATCTGGCTTACGAGCAGAACGTCTGGGGCGGTATCGGTGTTTCGGGTAACTACAGCTACTCGGATGGCAAACAGACCGACAAACTGGCAAGCGGCACCTGCAACGGTAAAGCTGGCGAAGACTGCACCCTGTACGGCACCTCGAAGAACTCCTACAACGTAGGCGCGTTCTACGAAGATGACCGCTTCAGCGCACGTGTCGCTTACAGCCATCGTTCCGCTTACAAGCTGGGTAACCGTGGTGGTTCCGACTACTTCCAGAGCCCTAACGGTTCGCTGAACATCGCTCTGAACTACACCCTGAACAAGAACGTTATGTTCACCGTGGAAGCACAGAACCTGAACGATCCGCTGATGACCGTGTACAAAACGGACACCACCCAGATCGCTGGCGTGTACAAAAACGGCAAGACCATCTACGGTGGTCTGCGCGCCAAGTTCTAATGGCATGACTGATCCGGCAAACCATGGCTAACATGGCTTGCCGTGATGAGCGAGGCTGTCCGGCACTAGTGCCGGCAGCCTTTTTTTCTTTGTATATCGGGATCTAGACTATGCTTCGAATTTCCTTGCCCGGGCTGGCGGCCACGCTGGCCATGCTGCTAACGGGAGTCAATGCGCATGCCGCGACCGCTGCAGTTGACAAATCTGTTGCCAGCTCAGTAGCCAGCGCTGAAAGCAGCGCCCCTGCAGTGGTGCTGAGCGCCTACAAACATCTGGCGCAGTGGCAGGATGCTGCCAGGCCGGTGATTACGGTGGCGCCGGACGGCATACCGCAGCCCTATCTGGCCGATGGCGCACAGCGCTTCGGGCGCGCTGCACTGAGCTGGGCGTTTGCCAGTGGCGAGTGCGGCGAAGAAGTGTGGGGCGAGCTGCCCGGCGCGCAGATTGCGGCGGCTAATGTGGCGGCGTTTGCGCAAGCCGGTATCGGCTACGTGATTTCGACGGGCGGGCAGGGACATATGTTCACCTGCGCCAGCGATGAAGGCATGGAGCGCTTTATCGCGCGTTACGATTCCCCGGCATTGCTGGGCATCGATTTTGATATTGAAGAAGGCCAGACCGTCGCGCAGATCGACTCGCTGGTACAGCGTGCGGTGCTGGCGCAGCAACGCCGTCCGGCGCTGCGTTTCAGTTTTACCGTGGCGACCCACGCGGCGTCCGATGGGAGTGACCACAGCTTGAACGAACTGGGCGAGACGGTGCTGCGCGCGGTGCGTCAGCACGGCTTGCGCGGTTACACCTTCAATCTGATGGTGATGGATTACGGGCCAGCCTCGCGCAAGGTGTGCGTGGTGCGCAAGGGCCGCTGCGACATGGGCCGTTCGGCACTGCAGGCGGCACAGAATGTGCAGCGCAAATATGGTCTGCCGCTGAACCAGATCGAACTGACGCCGATGCTGGGCATGAACGATGTGGTGGAAAACCTGTTCACGGTGGCGGATATGCGCCTGCTGGCGCGTGCCGTAGCGCAGCAGAAGCTGGCCGGCCTGCATTTCTGGTCGCTCGATCGCGACACCCCCTGCAAGACGCCACTGAAGGGCGCCGATGCACTGTGTAGCGGCGTGCCGGGCGTGCCGGCTGGCGCCTATCTGCGGGCGATGGGGGCTGGCAGCACGCCAGTTGCCGGAGCGCGCCGATGAAACGTCTGTTATCGCTCGATGTGCTGCGCGGCCTGACGGTGGCGCTGATGATTATCGTGAATACGCCGGGCGACTGGGGCACGGTGTATGCGCCGCTGCTGCACGCCCAGTGGCATGGCTTTACGCCGACCGACTGGGTGTTTCCGACCTTTCTGTTCGTGGTGGGGAATGCGCTGAGTTTTGCCGTGCCGCGCTACGCGGCGCAAGGCCATGCGGCGGTGTTGCGCAAGGCGTTCAAGCGCAATGCGCTGATTTTCCTGCTGGGTTTTCTGCTGTTCTGGTTCCCCTTTGTGACCCAGGATAGTAGCGGCGCGTGGGGCTGGATTCCGCTGGCCGGTAGCCGCATACCCGGCGTACTGCAGCGGATCGCCCTGTGCTCGCTGCTGGCGACCCTGATCCTGAATTTCTGGGGTAGCCGCGGTGCGTTGCTGTATAGCGTGCTGGCCTTACTTGGCTACTGGTGGCTGCTGCTGGCCGCTGGCGATCTAACCCTCACTGGCAATGCGCCAGCGCGCTTCGATCTGTGGCTGCTGGGCGAGGCCCATCTGTACCACGGCGAAGGCGTGCCCTTCGATCCTGAGGGCATGCTGGGGACTTTGCCGGCGACGGTGAATGTGATCGCCGGCTATTTCACAGGACGGATGCTGCTGGAACAGGGCTGCGCTACGGCCACGCTGCGCCGCATGTTGCTGGCGGGGCTGGCCGCAGTCCTGCTGGCACTGTGCTGGCAGCTGGTACTGCCGCTGAATAAAAAGCTGTGGACCAGTTCCTACGTGTTGCTGACGATCGGCCTCGATCTGCTGGCGCTGGCCATACTGGTGTACGCCATTGAGGTGCGCGGCCAGCGTGGCTGGACCTATTTCTTCGAAGTGTTTGGCAAAAATACCCTGTTCATCTATCTGCTGTCGGAACTGGCAGTGGTGATCCTGAGCCGCTTGCGGGTCGGTAGCCGGGATGCGTATAGCTGGCTGTATCAGCATCTGTTCCAGCCGCTGGCTGCACCCCAGCTGGCGTCGCTGCTATTCGCACTGTGCTTCATGCTGGCCTGCTGGCTGGTGGCGTGGCAGATGGATAAACGCCAGTGGTATGTGAAAGTATGAACGCCAGCGTCAGTCCGCAGCGCCTACTCAGCCTCGATGCGTTCCGGGGGGCGGTGATACTGGCCATGATCTGGGTGAATTATCTGGCCGGGATGCCGGGGATACCCTACTGGCTGGAACATACTGGCCCGCGTGCCGACGGGATTAACTTCCCGGATCTGGTCTTCCCCGGCTTCCTGTTCATCGCCGGGATGGCGATTCCGCTGGCGCTGCGGCGCTCGATCGGGCAGGTTACGCCAGCCTTGCTGGGAAAGCTGGGCTGGCGCGCCGCCAGTCTGATGGTGGCCGGCGTGGTGCTGGCCAACGCCTATCGTTATGATGCGGCGGCGCTGCTGCCACGCGCTGTGTATTTCACGCTGTTCTATCTGGCCATGCTGCTGTTATGGCGACAGGGTGCTGCGCGCTGGCAGGCCACTCTCGGTGGCGTGCTGATGCTGGCGCTGTTGCTGCTATTTCGTGGTCGTCCGGACGCGGATTTCCCTAGCGTGTATTTGCAGCACGGCTGGTGGGGCATCCTCGGCATGATAGGCTGGGCGTATCTGGTGTGCAGCATGCTCTATCTGGCCACGGCAGGAAACAGTATGGCGCTGACTGGCGCGCTGGCGGGCTTGCTGGTGCTATACATGGGCGGCACGGCCGGTGCGCTGGCGTTGCCGTCGCTGCTGACGCAGCTGGTGAACGTGCCGCAGGTTCTGGGTTCGACTGCCGCGAATATGCTGGCCGGTGTGCTGGCGACGCAATTGCTGACGGCAGTGGAGCGCCCGCCAGCCCAGTGGCAGCGGGTGCGGGCGCTGAGCTGGCTGGCACTGGGCTTGCTGGCGGCCGGTTTGCTGCTACGTCCCTATCATGGCATTAACAAGATCCAGGCGACCGAATCCTATACGCTGGTGTGCGCTGGCCTGATCCTGATGCTGTTCTTGGTGTTCTATGTGCTGATTGATATTCTGCAGTGGCGGCGCTGGTGCATGTGGCTGCTGCCGGCCGGTGGCAATGCGCTGTTTGCCTACATCGTGCCGGACCTGTGGGAGCAAAGCATGGCGCTGCTGCACATGCCGCGCTGGTGGTGGCCCTATCTGGAGCAGGGTGGTGTGGCGGGTCTGCTGAATGCGACCGTGATGACGCTGGCGATGATGGGGCTGACGGCGCTGGCCAACCGCAGCGGCTGGCGTTTGAAGTTCTGAGCAAAAAAAACGCTGCAGCCGGCATCCCGGCTGCAGCGCTGATCAGCGATTACACTGCCGAATTACTTTGCTTCTGCAGCTTTCGGCGGGTTCTGGTACATGATCCAGTAACGCGCCAGATCGGCACGGCCGTCGTTGCCGGTGATGGTTTCCAGCAGTTTGATCGACTCTTCCTTCTTGCCGGCGATGGCCAGTGCATAACCGAGACGCAGTTTGGCATCTTCCGGATTTTTCAGTACGCCCTTGGCGACACCCTGTTTCATCAGGTCGATACCTTTGTCGAACTGGCCCAGCGAGATGTAGTTGTAGCCCAGATTGACCAGACCCACACCGTCTTTCGATTTGACGGCGGCATCGATACCTTTGTCGATGTTTTTCGCATCGTCAGCGGCACCCTTGTTGGCGCTATCTTTGACCTTCTGGATCGCTGCCTTGTCCTTGCCGGCAGGGACGCCGTTCGGATAGGCCTTGTCCATCGCGACTTTACCTTCGGTGAAGAAGCCGCCCAGTACTGCCAGATCACCGAGTTCGACGAAGTCGTCGGTTTCCATTTTGGATGGTGCTGCCAGTGCTTTCAGACGTGCCACATCCAGATCGAAACGGGTCGAGTAGCTTTTCTTGCCGCGGGTGCGGTTCAGCAGGTCGAACCAGTAGTCTTCGGTTGCGTAGTAGCGGGTCAGCTCTTCGACGGCCTGCAGATACAGTTCGGTATCCTTGGTCTTGATGCCGATGTTACCCAGCAGGTTCAGTTCATCCTTCGGTGGCGCAATGCCGGTTTTCTTGGCCGTTTCAACGTCCTTCAGCACTTCTGCCTTGGCGCCTGCGTAATCGTTCTTGAAGAACATGGCGCGCACCACGTACTGGCGCTGTTTCAGGTTGTCGCCCGATTCGGCGGCATAACGGTTGAACCAGGTGATGGCCTGATCGAAGTCTTTCAGATTGCTGTAATAGATACCGGCGATGGCGTCGATGAAACGCAGCTTGTCTTCCGGCTTCATACGGCCAGACTCCACCATTTCGGTCAGCGCCTTGACGCTCAACTGGAAGTCACCCGAAGCCTGACCCAGTTGCACGCGCATCTGGTTCAGAATGAACTGTTCGTAAGGGGTGGTGTTCGGCAGGGCTGCCGACTGGTCGATACGGCTCTGGAATTCGGCAAAGTTCTTATTCGCCAGCAGATCTTTGGTCTGGGCCGGGTCAATCAGCTTGTAGATTTCCGGACGGACGGTGTCCTTTGGCGGCTCGGCCGGTTTGGCCGCTTCGGCAGCAACCGCAGGGGTCATGCCCAGCAGGGTAGGGGCGGCATTCAGGCCGATGGCGGCCAGCAGCAGGCTAAGACGGGCAAAACGAATGTGGGACATGGATTATCCTTCTATCAAACAATTGAGCAGGCGGGCCGGGAAGCATAGCTTAGCTGAGCCCTGCCATCGCGACAGTAAAACGCGCATATTGTTACATAAAATTGGCGGAAAAACCGATTTCAGGCATGCGCCGCAGACAGGGCCAGCGACTGACCACTGCGATCAAACACGTGGCACTGCTGCAGTGGCAATTGTAGCTGGCAGCGCTGGCCGGTCTGCAGGGCGCTGGCGTCGGCCGGCGTGCGGATCGCAATCAGCTCGCTACTGCCTGCCAGACTGGCGTAGACGATAGCCTGATCGCCCAGATACTCGATATGGCCGATCTGTACTTCGACCGTATTGCTGCCGGGCGCAGGCGCGATGCGCAGATGTTCGGCGCGCACCCCGAGGGTGACCCGCTCACCGCAACTGGCGGCACCGGCGGCCACCGTGACCATGGCGCCGCCGGGCAGCAGCAGCTTGAGCTGCGCGCCGTGACTGGCCAGTACTTCGGCGCTGATGAAGTTCATTTTCGGCGTACCGAGGAAGCCCGCGACGAACAGATTGGCCGGATGGTTGTACAACTGGTGCGGCGTGCCGACCTGCTCGATGCGGCCGGCGTTGAACACGGCGATACGCTGTCCCAGCGTCATCGCCTCCACCTGATCGTGGGTGACGTAGATCATGGTGGTGGCCAGTTCGCGGTGCAGGCGGCTAATTTCTACCCGCATCTGCACGCGCAGGCTGGCATCCAGATTCGACAGCGGTTCGTCGAACAGGAACAGTTGCGGGGTGCGCACGATGGCGCGACCGATGGCCACGCGCTGGCGCTGGCCGCCCGACAATTCGGACGGTTTGCGTTGCAGTAGCGCGCTAATCTGCAGTGTGGTGGCGGCGCGCAGCACTGCCGCGTCGATCACATCGCTACGCTGGCCCGCCAGCTTCAGGGCAAACGCCATATTGTCGTAGACCGTCATGTGCGGATACAGGGCATACGACTGGAACACCATGGCCAGCTGGCGCTGCGCTGGCGCGATATCGTTGGCGCGCACGCCACCGATCTGCAGCGTGCCGCTGCTGATGGTTTCCAGACCGGCGATCATGCGTAGCAGCGTCGATTTGCCGCAGCCGGACGGCCCCACAAAGACCATCAGTTCGCCGTCGGCGATGTCCAGATCGATGCCGTGCAGGACCGGCGTTGTATCGTAATGCTTGACGATTTGCTGCAGACTGACACTGGCCATCGCTTAGCCTGCCTTGGTGGCCGCAGCCTCAGCGGCGTTTGCACCCGCATCCGCCGCATCGGCTGCCTGCGGACGGGCCGTCATCGGGATCAGTTGCGACAGAATCGCCACCGGCAGCGCACAGATCATCACCCACACGAAGAAGTGCTGGTAGCCCAGTGCCAGCTGGATGTCGCCGCTGAACAGTTTGAACAGCACGAAGCCCAGTTGCATGATGCCGGTGGCGAAGGCGTAGTGGGCGGTCTGGTATTTGCCCGGTGCGACCACCTGCATCATGTAGAGAATCAGGCCGACAAAGCCAAAGCCGTAGCCGAACATTTCCACGCTCAGTGCCGCGCCGATCAGCGACAGATCGGTGGGCTGGAATACCGACAGCAGGTAGAAGGCCAGATTCGGCAGATTGACGGCGATGATCAGCCACAGGATGGCGCGTTTGAGGCTCAGCCACGACGTGAAGTAGCCACCGGCGATGCTGCCCACCACAAACGCCACCGTGCCCACCGTGCCATACACGGCGCCCACTTCGGCGGTGCTCAGACCGAGCCCGCCCAGATGGCGCGCTTCGCGCAGGAATAGAGGACCGATCGATTGCACTTGCGCTTCGCCGGCGCGGAATAGAATGATGAACAGGATCGAGACCCAGATGCCGGGCTTGCGGAAAAACTCGATGATCACCTGCCACAGCGTGCGGGCGATGGCCGCCGCGTTCTGGTCGGCGCTGGCGGTGTTCTGTGCCAGCGGCAGTGCCCAGCTGTTGTACAGACCCAGACCGACCATCAGGGCGGCCAGAATGCAGTAGCTGATCGTCCACGCCGGGACCACGCCGAGGGTTTTTTCGAAGTGACCGGCCAGCAGCAGCAAGCCGCCGGTGGTAAAGAATTTGCCGGCATTGAAGAAGGTGCCGGTCCAGCCGGCATACTGCGCCTGACCTTTTTCATCGAGGCTGGTGATGTACAGGCCATCACAGGCGATATCGTGGGTGGCGGCAGAAATCGCGACCAGTGCCAGCATCGCCAGGCAGGCGGCAAACCAGAACGGCGTGTGCAGCGACAGCGCCACGCCACCGAGGCACAGACCACCGAGGATCTGGAAGCTCACCACCACCAGTTTTTTGCTGCTGGCCAGTTCCAGGAAGGGACTCCACAGGGGCTTGAACACCCAGGCGAAGCCGATCAAGCCAGTCCAGTGATTCAGCTCGTCGTTGGGCACGCCCATACTCTTGAGCATCTGGTTAGCGACGATCATCACCGCGAAGAAGGGCAGGCCCTGCGCCAGATACAGGCTGGGTACCCAGAACTTCGGGTTACGGATGGTAGGTGTTAGTTGTTCCATGTGCTGGTGTCTCCCCTGTAGTTCTTATTCTGCGAAGCCCGGTACCGGTACCCGGCCGCTGGCCTGCAACTGGCCGGCCAGCCACTGGTTAATGGCTTCCAGTGCTGGCTGGGCAAAGCCGTAGGTGAGTAGCGCAGGGGCCTGAATATCGAGCGCCTGATACGGGTTCCACAAAGCCAGATGCAGGTCGGGCTTCCAGTTGTTGCGGGCGTTGTCGCCGTAGCGCAGGCGCGACGTGGAGGCCAGCATGGTGTAGCGGCCATCGTTGGGCAGACTATGCCAGTCAAACTGCTCGGCATCACTGTAGGTCACCAGTTCGACGTCATACAGGGCACGCAGCGATTCCGCCACCACGCCAGCCGGTACACCGGCTTCCGAGACGCCATCGCTGACCACGTCCTGACGCGCCACCAGCCGCACGCGCGCACCGGCCGCAGGGCGCTGCGGGGTGCCGTAGGCGGTCAGACTGCGTTGCCAGCCTTCGGCCATGATGCGACGGTCGGCCGCGTCTTCCTTGTAGGAGCGCTGTTTGCACGGGTAGGCCAGCGCCAGTGCGGCCAGTCGTGCCAGCCGGCGCTGGATGTCGGTCTGGGTCAGTTCACCGGCAGCGATGGCGGCGGCGATGGCGTTCAGGGTTTCTTCCTGGGTTTCCGTGGTGCCGAGTGCCATCACCATGTCGGCACCGGCCGTCAGGGCGCGCACCGCCGCGTTACCGACGCCGTAGCGACCAGCGATGGCATGCATGTCCATGCCGTCAGTGATGATGATGCCCTGATACTGCCACTCTTCGCGCAGCAGACCAGTCAGAATACGGCGCGACATGGTGGCCGGATTGTCGGCGTCCAGCGTCGGGTAGACGATGTGCGCGGTCATCATGGCGGGTGCGGCACCGGCAGCGATGCGGAACGGTGCCAGTTCCATGCGGTTCAGTTCTTCCACCGGCTTGTCCACGGTCGGCAGGTCGCGGTGCGAGTCGACGCTGGTGTCGCCGTGGCCGGGGAAGTGCTTGACGCAGCAGGCCACGCCTTCGGCATGCGAGCCGGCCATCCACGCCATTGCCAGTTCGGCGCTGCGCTGCGGTTCGGCGCCAAACGAGCGTTCGGCGATCACCGGGTTGTGCGGGTTGTTGTTCAGGTCCAGTACCGGCGCGAAGTTCCAGTTGAAGCCCAGTGCCTTGACGGCGCGCGCCACGGCAGCGCCGGTGCGGTAGCTCAGATCGAGGTCGTTGGCCGCGCCCAGACCCATGGCAGCCGGTGGTGCCGGTACCCAGGTCGAACGCACCACCGCGCCGCCTTCCTGATCGATGGCGATCAGGGCTTCCTCGCCCATTACGGCGCGCAGGTCAGCCGTCAGCTTGGCGAGCTGCAGGGAGTCGGTCATATTGCCGCGGAACAGGCAGACCGCGCGGATGCCATTGGTTTTCAGGAAATCAGCGGTGGCGGCATCGAGCACGGTGCCGGGGAAGCGGATCATGATCAGCTGGCCGGCCAGCTTGCGCAGATCTTGTTGGCTCTGCTGGCTGGCGCTCTGGATTGTCGTTGGGGTTAAAGTCGTCATTTCACTGCTCCATCCATGCCACGCATGAAGAATCGTTGAGTAAAGAGGAAAGCTGCCAGCGTGGGCAGTATGGTTAGCACTGTCCCGGCGGCGATCACGCGCGTGCTGCTGCCGAAGGTGCCGCGTAAATACAGCACCCCTACCGACAGCGGGAATTGATCCGGCTTGCTCATCACAATCGAGGGCCAGATGTATTCGTTCCATGCTTCCACTGCCGTCAGGATGCCGACCGTGGCCAGCCATGGCGCGATTAGCGGCAGCATGATTTTATAGAAAATGGTCCACTCCGAAGCACCATCCACCCGTGCCGCATCGATCAGATCCTGCGGCACTTCCTCGAAGGCCTGCTTGAGCAGCAGGATGGCGACGGCCGTAACGACGTTGGGCAGTATCACGCCGGTGTAGGTGTCGACCAGACTGAGTTTGGTAACGGTGATGAAGTTGACCAGAAAATTCACTTCCGAAGGCAGCACCAGTGTCGCCAGAATCAGGCCGAACACCAGCTTGCGCCCCTTGAACTGCATGCGTGCCAGCGGATAGGCGGCGGCCGAGCACAGTGCCAGTTTCCAGAACACGGTGCAGGCGGCGATCAGCAGCGAATTGCCGAGGAAGCTGGCGACCGGCAGCGCATCGAACACGGCGATGAAGTTTTCCAGCGAAGGCTGGCGCGGCCAGAAGGTGGGCGGGAAGGCGAAGATATTGCCCTCGGTGGACAGCGCGGTGACCAGCGTCCACCAGAACGGGAACACACACACCAGCGCCAGGGCGCTCAGCAGCAGATAGTGGGCTAGCTTTTTCATGGGCGGTGTTTCGGTTTAAGGTAGCGCAGGCAGAGCAGGGCGATAGCGATGCAGAACACCGACATCACGAAGCTGGCGGCCAGTGCGCGTGGCAGCTTCAGGTGCTTCAGGCCCTGATCGTAAGCGTAATACAGGCCGGTGAAAGTGGAGTTCATCGGGCCGCCCTGGGTCAGCACGTCGACTTCCTGATAGGCTTTCAGTGCTGCCAGCACGGACAGAATGGCGCACACCATGATGGTCGGACGCAGCATCGGTACGGTGATTTTCCAGAAACGCTGCCAGCGGCTGGCGCCATCGAGTATGGCCGCTTCCTGCATATCGGCCGGTACCGCCTGCAGGGCGGCCAGATACATCACCATATACCAGCCCAGTCCGCGCCACAGGGTGACGAACATGATGGCGAACAGCGCCAGACTGTCATTTGACAGCCAGCCCACCGGTGCGTCGACCAGACGGCACAGCATCAGCACGTAATTCAGCGCGCCCTGTTCGTGAAACATAAAGCCCCACATGATGCCGACTACCGAGACGGTGGTCACCACCGGTACGTAGAAGGCAGCGCGG
Source organism: Oxalobacteraceae bacterium (assembly GCA_027490725.1). GTDB lineage: Bacteria > Pseudomonadota > Gammaproteobacteria > Burkholderiales > Burkholderiaceae_D > Rugamonas. Next base: position 5,483 of record JAIXXN010000022.1, on the reverse strand, counting down.
AAGTAGCGGATGCCGGGCAGCTGGTTATTCACCAGCACCGCCAGCGCCAGTGCGCCGATCTGCACGAAGGGCACCATCAGCAGGAAGATCAGCGAATTTTTCAGGCCGGTGACGAACATCTCGTTATTGAAGATGTAGCGGAAGTTATCCAGTCCTACCCAGTGGGTGTCGCGGATCAGGCTATAGTCGGTGAAGGCCAGCAGCGAACCGAAGGCCACCGGCCAGAACGAGAACACTGCCAGCAGTACCAGTGCCGGAGCGAGAAACAGCCATGCAGTGAGGTGGCGCATATCAGTGGCTCCGCTGGCTGGCCAGCTTGCGGTTCCACAGCAGCACTGCCTGATCGAGCGCCTGCTGGATATCCTGTTTGCCGGTGACGCCCGCTTCCACGGCTTTCACCAGATAGCGGCGCAGTTCGTCGTAGTCGGTAATGCCGGCCACGTACAGGGTGTGCGAGTATGGCATCGAGACGGCACCGGCGGCGACGGCTTTTTCTGCGGCGCCCGCACCAGCAGGGACGCTGGTGAAGAAGGGATCATTGGCGGCCTGCCGCATGGCCGGATACACGCTGGCCTGCTTGGCAAATGCCAGCTGGTTGGCGTCATTGGTCAGGTAGCGGGCGAATTTTCCGATCGCTGGCAGCAGCGCGGGACTGACGTTTTTCGGAACCGCGAAATGCACCAGCCAGCCGCCATCGGCAATTCCGGTGGGACCGAGCGGCGCGGGCGCGACGTCAGTGATGGCGTAGATATCTTTGGCGTCGGTCTCGATGCGGCGCACGGCAGTTGGCGGCGCCAGCAGCATACCGAGCCGGCCGCCTTTGTAGGCGTCGATTGCGGCCGGGAAGTTATCTTCGGCGAACAGGGCGTCTTTCAGCAGGCCGCCCGCGCGGTAGGTGTCGGCCAGCTTGCGGATCAGCGCGACGTGGGCCGGGGAATTGAACACGGCTTTGCCATCGCGCAGGATGTCTAGCCCTTGCTGCATCATCAGGCCATCGATCTTGGACAGCGCCGGACACAGGCCGGCTTTGCCGGTGCGCGCCGCGATCTGGCGCGCGAACAGCAGTTGTTCGTCGAGGTCGCGCGGCGCGTGCGTCAGGCCGGCCTGTCTGAAGATCTGGGTGTTATAGGTGATGACGGCAACGTTGCTGTACATCGGGAAGCCGTAAGTCTTGCCGCCAAAGGTCAGATCCTGCAAGGTGCCGGGCAGGTAGCGTGCGCGCGCGTCGCCGAGCAGTGCGTCGACCGGCGTGAGCAAACCATCGCGGGCGAATTCGTCAGCCCAGGGCACGTTCAGATTAACCAGTGCCGGCGGGGTGCCGGCGACGATACGGGTCACCAGTTTGGTCTGGATGATATCCCATGGGAAGTCGATCCATTCTACTTTGACTGCCGGATTCTCGCGCTCGTAGCGCTTCACCAGCTGTTCGAAGTAGGGGGTGAATTTGGGCTTCATGCTGAAGGTCCAGAATTCGATTTTTTGCGGCGCGGTCAGGCCGGAACTCAGGCCAGAACCCAGCAAGCCAGCACCGAGTTCAGTGCTGGCGCTGGCAACCCCGCTCACGCAACCGAGAGCATGCACCATCAATGCCGTGAGTAATAGACGCAGTGTCATTGATGGTGGCGCAGCTTAGTTGGTCTTGGTGACTTTGCTCAGATGGCGCGGTGCATCCGGATCCATGCCGCGTGCTGCCGACAATTGCGCTGCCATCACATAGAACGCCTGAATCGCGACGATCGGATCCAGATCCGGCGTGGCGGCTACTGGCAGGGTCAGATCGCGTTCGGCCACATCGGCAGGAGCCGCCAGCAGCACGCGCGCACCACGGCCACGCATTTCCGCAGCCAGTTGCAGCAGGCCAGCCTGGGTCGGGCCACGGGTCGCGAAGATCACCAGCGGGTAGCCGTCTTCGATCAGCGCCATCGGGCCGTGTTTGATTTCCGCGCCGCTGAAGGCTTCTGCCTGCAGTGCCGAGGTTTCCTTGAATTTCAGCGAGGCTTCCAGCGCGACCGGGAAGCTGATGCCGCGACCGACCACCATGATGTTGCGTGCTGGGGCCAGTACTTCGATGGCCGAGCTCCAGTCTTCCTTGGTGGCGGCGCGCAGCGAGTCCGGCAGCGCTTCCAGACCGGCCAGCAGTTCCGGATCGTTCTGCCATGCGGCCACCAGGCGGGCACCGGCGACCATGCTGGTGATGAAGCTCTTGGTAGCGGCGACGCTCTGCTCTTTACCGGCGCGCAGTGGAATCGCGAATTCGGCGGCGTGGGCCAGCGGCGATTCGATGTCGTTGACCAGCGCGATGGTGGTTGCACCACCGTCACGGAAGTAGCGGATCGGTTCGACCACGTCCGGGCTCTGGCCCGATTGCGAGATCGAGATGGCCAGCGTATCGCGGGTAATCAGCGGCGATTTGTTGAGCGTGACCAGTGACATCGGCAGCGAGGCAACCACACGGCCCAGACGCGCCATGATCAGGTAGGCGGCGTAGGCGCAGGCATGGTCCGAGCTACCGCGGGCGATCGTCAGTGCGGTCGAGAAGGAGGTACTCCTCAATTTACGGCCCAGCTCTGCGTAGGCTTCACCATCGCTCGCCAGTTGCAGGGCGACGCAATCAGCGGCGGACAGGGCTTCTTTCAACATCATTGAGGTCACAACAATTCTCCTTCGATATAGACAGCTTTAAGGTTCAGGTCACGGTCGAGCACCACCAGGTCGGCGTAAGCGCCGGGAGCCAGACGGCCCCGCTCTTGCAGGCCGAGATAATCAGCCGCGTTAGTTGAGACCCGTGCCGAGGCATCTGCCAGTTCGAGGCCGAGTCCGACCAGGTTACGTAGCGCCTGGTCCATAGTGAGAGTGCTGCCTGCCAGCGTGCCGTCGGCCAGCCTGACCCCGCCCATGCACTTCATGACGGTGTGGCGGCCCAGCATATATTCGCCGTCCGGCATGCCGGTGGCGGAGGTGGAATCGGTGACGCAATACAGTTGCGGAATGCAGCGCAGCGCGGTGCGGATGGCGCCCGGATGCACGTGGAGTAAATCGGGAATCACTTCGGCATAGTGGGCGTGTGCCAGCGCTGCGCCGACCATGCCCGGTTCGCGGTGATGCAGGCCGGTCATGGCGTTGAACAGATGGGTGAAGCCTTGTGCGCCGTGCTGCAGGGCGGCTACGCCATCTTCATAGGTGCCCAGCGTGTGGCCGATCTGTACCCGCATGCCGGCGGCGGACAGTTCGCGCACCAGTTGCAGATGGCCTTCCAGTTCCGGCGCCACGGTGATCAGTTTTAACGGTGCCAGCGCTTCCAGTTGTTCCACGTCGGCCAGTTTGGCCGAGCGCGCAAACGGTGGTTGCGCACCGAGCTTGCCGGAGTTGATGAACGGGCCTTCCAGATGCACGCCGAGTACCCGCGCTTCACCTTTGCCGCGCTGCTGCACGGCGCGCTGAATGCCGCGCAAAGCCTGCTCGATATCTTCCGGCGGTGCCGTCATGGTGGTGGCCAGCAGGCTGGTGGTGCCATGGCGGGCATGCACCGAGGCGATGGTGTGTATTGCGTCGCCGCCTTCCATGACATCTTTGCCGCCACCGCCGTGCACGTGCAGGTCGATAAAGCCGGGCAGGATGTAGTCGTCGTGATTGTCGGCGGGCGCGCCGCGCTCACCGTGGATGGCGCTGATGCGGTCTGCAAAGGCGATCTCGCCATGCACCCAGCCAGCCGTTGTGAGGATGTTGCCTTTGATACCGTTCAATGCATCGCTCATCTGCGCGACTCCGCTACGAATTCATAATAATCACTGCGGCAATACGAGTGGGTCAGTTCCACCGCTGCGCCGTTGTCGAGATAACTGACGCGGGTAATGTGCAGCATGGCTGCCCCCGCAGGTATGTTTGCCAGTTGCGCCTGTTCGGCACTGGCGTTGACGGCGCGGATATGCTGCAGCGCGCGCATCGGGATGGTGCCATTCGCTTCCAGATAGCCGTACAGCGAATCCGTCACGCTGTGCGGGTTCGGCATGTACTGGGCCGGAATGGTGGTGGTTTCGATCGCCATCACCACATCGTCGGCGGTGCGCAAACGCTTCAGGCGCGCTACCGGCATATTCGGTGACAGGCCCAGTGACAGCACTTCGGTAGGCGAGGCAATGCCGATTTCCCGTTGCAGCCAGCGCGAGCCAGCCGAGAAACCGCGTTCGCGCAGTTCTTCGGAAAAACTGGTCAGGCGCGACAAGGGCTGCTCCAGTTTCGGCGTGATGTAGGTGCCGGAACCGCGCTTGCGGGTCAGCATGCCGCGTTCGCACAGCATGTCGATGGCCTTGCGCGCCGTGACGCGCGAAATCGTCAGCATTTCCGACAGCACCCGCTCGGACGGCAGGGCATCGTTGACGCGCCATTCACCGGCGGCGATGCCATCGGAAAGCTTGTTCGCCAGCTGCACGTAGAGCGGCGTATCGCTGTCAGCGTCGGGGCGGAAGTCGTGCAATTGGGTCAGCACTGGCTTACTCCTGCAGACGCTGCTGAATCAGGCGCAGCGCACCGGCCGCCGAATCGCCTTGTGGCGCGACGATACGGGGTAGCAGCGACTGCGGCAGGTAAGGGCGCAGAGGTGCGGCCAGACCGCCGCACAGGGCGATCGGTAAAGTGCCGCTGCGGTCGAGGGCATTCGCCATCAGTTCGACCTGATGGCCGGCCTCCAGCAGAATGGCACGTGCGACGGGATTGCTTTCGCCGTGTTGCAGTACCAGACGTGCCAGTTGCGCGTAATTGGTCTGGGTGGCCTGTGCCAGCCAGTTCTGGATGGCGTTGCGGCTGCCGCCACAGGCTTGCGCCACATCGCCGCTGAAGGTATCGGCCGGCTGGCGGCCATCGAGTACTTGCTGGACATGGTTGATGGCGCGCAGACCCATCCACGCGCCCGAGGCTTCGTCGCCGGCAGGGAAGCCCCAGCCACCGACTTCGACATGGACGCCGTCGCTACGTTTGATTTCGCCGACGCTGCCGGTACCGAGCGCGATGATGGCACCCGGCTGGCCGCGGTGTGCGCCGAGCACGGTGGTGTGGCCGTCGCTTTCCAGCGCGATGCGGGCATAACCGGGATTGGCGGCGATGAACTCGGCCGCCCATTGTTTGTTGTGGACCCCGGCCAGACCGAGGCCGATGGCGACGCAGGAGCGATCGGGGATGGCCAGATCGGCAGCGCGGTAGGCCATGGCGGCCGCTTCTTCGACGGCATGCCAGGCGTTGCTGATGCCGTGCATCAGACCGGATGGACCATTGACACCCTCTGCCAGTTCAACGCCATCGGTACGTGCCAGACGTACTCTGGTGCCGCTACCGCCGCCGTCTACCCCGAGTAAGAATTCGATCATGATTTTCTATGGTGGTCGCCGTGGAAGTCCGGCGTTGAGGCACTATAGGTGCTTGCAAACCAGCTTGTCAACAGGTATTTAACTGGTATTATAAAATATTGAAGTGGACTGGCAATTGTTTTG
>JAIXXN010000035.1 GCA_027490725.1 Oxalobacteraceae bacterium | reverse complement strand
TACTTGTGGCAGCTGCTGCGGCATCCACATGCCTTCATCGGCATGGGCGGAAGCGCTCAGGATGGCGAGCGCGATCAGGGTCTTTTGCATTTTTATCGGATCCAAAAAGGGATAGGGGGACAACCGCGGCAGTATAGCAAAAACACTATTCCATGAAACCAATTGAAGTGTATCTGTGGCTGTTACAAAACAAGGCGGGGGCAGGGCATGCCGGCGGAGTGTTGCTCCGTCCGTCATGACCTGCCCCCGTCAGGGTGCTGCGCTTTCGTCAAGCTCGCTTAATCTCGCTTAAGATCGGTCCATCATCGCCGAGTTGCGTCGATTGTGGTCCGGCTTAGTCGGCCTTGATCGCCTCGATCTGGATTGCCAGGCGCACTTCCGGAGCAAATGCCGGGGTGCCGTAGTTCAGACCGAAATCGGTGCGCTTGAATTCGGCAATCGCGTTGGCGCCGCAGACTTCACGCTTATAGCGTGGATGCATGATGCATTTGAAACGGTCGACTTTCAGGCTGACCGGCTTGGTCACGCCTAGCATGGTCAGCTCGCCGTCCACGCCGACCAGCTGGTCGCCTTCGAACTTGAAGTTCTGGCTCTTGTAGGTGACGGTCGGGAATTTCTCGACGTTGAACATGTCCGCGTTTTTGGCATGTTCGTTCATTTTTTCGAAGCCGAAGTTAATCGAAGCAGCCTGAATGGTGATGTCGAGCGTGCCGGTTTTGGCGGCGCGATCCATGGTGACGGTACCGCTGGTCTTGTCGAATTTGCCGCGCCATACAGACAGACCCATGTGGTCAGCTTCGAAGCTCGGGAAGGTGTGCGATGGATCGATGTTGTAGGTGGCAGCAATGGCCGAGCTGGTCGATGCAGCGATCAGGGTGGCGATCAGGATCTGTTTTTTCATGCGTGTGCTCTCCGGGGTGAATTATTGGGCGATTACGTGGAACTTGATGATGACGTCGTCGGCGACCATGCTGGTGTCTTTCCATTCACCTTCGCCGATGTTGTAGGCCAGACGTTTGATCGGCAGGGCGCCGTCGAAGATCTGTTTGCCGCCTTCCGATTTCACGCTCAAAGGGAAGCTGATGTCGGCAGTTTTACCTTTGATGGTCAGTTTGCCCGTGACCGTCAGCTTGCCAGCGCCGGCACTCTTGATGCTGGTGGACACGAAGCTGGCTTTCGGGAACTGGGCGGCGTTGAACCACTCTTTCTTGGTCACTTCCTTGTTGTACTCGGGGTCGCCCAGATCGAAGCTGGCGATATTGATTTCCACGCTGGCCTTGGACGCATCGGGTTTGGCGGCGTCGTAATCGATGCTGGCGCTGAACTGCTTGAACTTGGCGTCGATGGGCACATTCATCTGCTTGAAGGTGGCCGTGACGGTCGATTTGGCCGGGTCGGTTTTCAGCACGGCAGCACCGGCGGCAAGGCTAATGCCCAGCAGCGAGATGAGGGCGATTTTCGGCAGGGTTTTCATACAGGCTCCAGTCAGGGGGCGGTTGGGTAAGGTGTGATGCGTTCGGTATTCCGCTGTCTAGGTGATCGAGAAACGGCTCACGGCAACATGCGTTTCAGCGTGTCGTCGCGCTCGAAGAAGTGGTGCTTGAGCGCGGCCAGTGCATGGGCCACCACCACACCTGCCATGGACATGGTCAGAACATAGTGAACGGTTTTTAAGAGGGGCTTAAGCTCGGGATTCGGATCGATAATCGCCGGCATCTGGAACAGGCCCAGATACACCACCGGTACGCCGGCTGCGTAGCTGTACAGATAGCCCGACACGGGTACGGCAAACATCAGCAGATACAGCAGATGGTGCACGCCTTCGGCCGTCAGTTGCTGCCAGTGCGGGATGGTGGCCAGCGCAGGCGGCGGTGCATTGCGCAAGCGCCACAGCAGGCGGATGGCGGCCAGTCCCAGCACCGTCACGCCCAGCCATTTATGCCAGGAGAAGTATTTGAGTTTGGTCGGGGTAAAGCCGGGGATATCGACCATGGTCAGGCCGAGTAAGAAAGCGGCGATGATCAGCAGGGCGATCAGCCAGTGCAGGGCAATGGCCGTCTTGGTATAGCGTTGCATAATAGGCACTCCGGAAATGGTACGTGTTAGGACCAATATACCAAAGAAATGCGTAGCGTGCAGAGCGCATAAAAAAAGCCCCCGCAACGGCTGTTGCGAGGGCTAGTGTAGCGCAAATTGTTGTGAAATTTGCTTTACGGAATTTTTTGCTGGTTTAGATGGCTTTGGCCAGCGCGGCAGCAATACCGGTGTAGTTGGCCGGGGTCATTACCAGCAGCAGGTCTTTGGCGTCTTGCGGGATTTCCAGGCCGGTGATGAACTCGCGCAAGGCGTCTTTGGAGATGCCTTTGCCGCGGGTCAGCTCTTTCAGCTGTTCGTAAGGGTTGGCGATGCCGTAACGACGCATCACGGTCTGCACTGGCTCGGCCAGCACTTCCCAGTTGGCGTCCAGATCGGCTTCCAGACGGGCCGCGTTCACTTCCAGCTTGTTCAGGCCGCGCAGGCAGCTGTCGTAGGCCAGCAGGGTGTAGCCGAGGCCGACGCCGATGTTGCGCAGAACGGTCGAGTCGGTCAGGTCGCGCTGCATGCGCGAGACCGGCAGTTTTTCCGACAGGTGCTTCAGCACGGCGTTCGCCAGACCCAGATTGCCTTCCGAGTTTTCGAAGTCGATCGGGTTGACTTTGTGCGGCATGGTCGAAGAACCGATTTCGCCGGCTTTCAGTTTCTGCTTGAAGTAACCGAGCGAGACGTAGCTCCAGATGTCGCGGTTCAGGTCCAGCAGGATGGTATTGGCACGGGCGAAGGCGTCGAACAGTTCGGCCATGTAGTCGTGCGGTTCGATCTGGATGGTGTACGGGTTGAACACCAGACCCAGACGCTGTTCGATCACGGCTTGCGAGAACGCTGCCCAGTCAAAGCTTGGGTAGGCCGACAGGTGGGCGTTGTAGTTACCCACCGCGCCGTTCATTTTGCCGAGGATTTCGACCTGTTCGATACGCACGATGGCGCGCTGCAGACGGGCTACCACGTTGGCCATCTCTTTACCGAGGGTGGTCGGGCTAGCAGTCTGGCCGTGGGTGCGCGACAGCATCGGCAGGTCGGCGTTGGCCAGTGCGATGTCTTTCAGGCGGGCGATCACGCTACGCAGCGATGGCAGCATCACCTGGTCGCGGGCCGCTTTCAGCATCATGCCGTGCGAGGTGTTGTTGATGTCTTCCGAGGTGCAGGCGAAGTGGATGAATTCCGAGGCAGCCACCAGTTCCGGTACGTCCTTGACCTGCTCCTTGAGCCAGTACTCAACCGCTTTCACGTCGTGGTTGGTGACGGCTTCGATTTCCTTGATGCGGGCGGCATCCTGCTCGCTGAAATCGCTGGCGATCTTGTCCAGCAGGGCAGTGCCGGCGGCCGAGAACGGTTTGATTTCGGCAAAGCCGGCTTGCGATAAAGCTTGCAGCCAGGAAATTTCTACTTTGACGCGGTGGTGCATGAAGCCGGCTTCGGACAGGATGGGACGCAGCAGATCGGTTTTGCCGGCGTAGCGGCCATCGAGCGGCGACAGGGCCGACAGCGTGGAGTAAGGAGTAGTGGTCATGTGGGCTAGGCGGAAGGGTTAATATTCAGGCGGACATCAAGCAAAATTGCGCAAAGCGTGATTTTACCATTGGCCGGACTAGCACCTGCCGATGTTATACTCAGGTTTGATCGACCACTTAATGCGTTTATGAAACTTATCGGTTCCCTCGCTAGTCCTTATGTGCGCAAAGTGCGCGTTGTGCTGGCGGAAAAGAAGCTGGATTGCCAGTTTGTGCTGGAAAACGTGTGGGCGGCAGATACCACGATCAATCAACTTAATCCGCTGGGCAAGGTGCCTTGCCTGATCATGGAAGACGGCGACGTGCTGGTCGACTCGCGCGTGATGGTGGAGTATCTCGATACGCTGACGCCGGTGTGCAAGCTGTTGCCGCCTAACGGACGCGAACGGGCCGACATCAAGTGCTGGGAAGCGCTGGCCGATGGCATCCTCGATGCGGCGATTCTGGTGCGGCTGGAACGCACCCAGCGTCCACCCGAGCTGCAAAGCGAGGAATGGGTCGAGCGCCAGATGCGCAAAGTGCATCAGGGGCTGGCGGTGCTGGCCGAGCGCCTCGGCGAAGCGCCTTACTGCGCCGGGATTCATTATTCGCTGGCCGATGTGGCGGTCGGTTGTGCGCTGGGCTGGCTGAGTTTCCGCTTCCCGGAGATCGACTGGCGCAGTACGCACGCCAATCTGGCGCGACTGTACGATAAACTGGCAGAGCGTCAGTCATTCAAAGATACGGTTCCGCAATAACGTATTTACGCACAAGCGCATGAGCAAAACTTCGCCACCCGAAGCGGCCGTCGCCGCCACCCAGCAACGCCTGCAGATGGCCGACATCGCGCGGCTGGCTGGTGTGTCGACGTCGACCGTGTCGCGGGCGCTGGCTGGCAGCAAGCTGGTCAATGAGGAAACCCGCATCCGCATCATGGAGCTGGCGCGTTCGCTCAAATACACCATCAATATCGGCGCGCAGAATCTGCGCCTGAAACAGAACCGCACCATTGGTGTGGTGATTCCTTACGACTCGGCGACCCGCCAGCACCTGTCTGATCCCTTCTTCCTGTCGATGCTTGGTAGTCTGGCCGATGCGCTGACCGAGCAGGGCTTCGATATGCTGGTGTCGCGCGTCGATGCCGAAGAACTCGACGCCGCTGCGGCGCCCTTCGATACGGGGCGGGTGATCGGCATCGTACTGATCGGCCAGTGGCGTCACCACGACCAGCTCAATCAGCTGGCGGCACGCCATGTGCCGATTGTGGTGTGGGGCGCGCAACTGCCACAGCAACTGTACTGCACGGTAGGTAGCGATAATGTCTCCGGCGGCGATCTGGCGGTCAGCCATCTGCTGGCACAGGGGCGCTTGCGGATCGCCTTCTTCGGCGATATCAATCTGCCTGAAGTGGGGCAGCGCTACGCCGGTTATTGTCAGGCCCTGGAAAAAGCCGGGATTGCGGTTGATCCGGCGCTGCAGGTGTCGGTGGCCTTCCTGCCCGATAGCGGCCGGCAGGCGGTGCAGGAGCTGCTGCACCGCGATGTGCGCTTCGATGCGATTTTTGCCGGCAGCGATTTGCTGGCCATGACGGCGATTAACACCTTGCGCCAGCAGGGCCTGGAAGTACCACGTCAGGTGGCCGTGGTTGGCTATGACGATATCGAGCTGTCGACCTATTTCCATCCACCGCTGTCGACCATCCGCCAGCCGATCCGCGCCGCCGGGCGCGCACTGGTGGCGTCGCTGCTGGAACTGATCGAAGGCCGTCCTGCGCCTTCGCTGCAATTGCCGACGCAACTGATGGCGCGCGACAGTAGTGCCAGTGTCTGATTTTTGCAACCGATTGCATTAATTTTCTGCTGCACCGCAACTAAATCTATTCTGTACTGCCTTTAAAACGCTTTGTTTTACGCACTCTCGCTCTGAAAAACCGCGCGTGGCGATGTGCTGCACTGCGTAATGCAATCGATTGCATTAAATTTTAAACCGCTTCATAATGAGTCACCTGCTCAGCAAATGTGCAGAGCGAAAATTACAACTCTGGAGACGACCATGACATCACGCACTTTCAAACTGTGCGGCATTACTGCCGCAGTTGCCACCGCCGTTCTGCACATGGCTGGCGCCCACGCTCAGGAAACTACCCCGGCCAATGACGGCCTGAATATGGAACGCGTAGTGGTGACCGGTTCGGCCACCGGTTCCTCGAAAATGAAAACCAGCGTCTCCATCAGTACCATTGAAGGTGACGTGATCAAGAACAGCGCGCCGATGAGCGCTGCCGAAGTCCTGCGCTCGGTGCCGGGTGTGCGTGCCGAATCGTCGGGTGGCGAAGGGAATGCCAACATCACCGTGCGCGGTGTGCCGATTTCCGCCGGCGGCGCGCGCTACGTGCAGATGCAGGAAGATGGTCTGCCAGTGCTGCAGTCGGGCGACTTCAATTTCATCACCCCGGATAGCTATATCAAGATTGACGGTACGCTCGATCACCTCGAAGTGGTGCGCGGCGGTTCTGCCTCTACGCTGGCCACCAACGCACCGGGCGGTATCATCAACTTCATCACCAAGACCGGTGAAGAAAAAGGCGGCCATATCGGCATCAGCCACGGCCTCGGTTACGATGAAACCCGTCTCGATTTCGACTACGGTAGCCCGATCTCGGACAAGACCCGCTTCTTCATCGGTGGTAGTTATCGCACCGGCGAAGGCGTGCGCAACACCGGCATGAAGACCGAAGACGGCGGCCAGATCCGCGGTAACATCACCCACAATCTCGACAACGGCTTTATCCGTCTGTCCTTCAAACATCTGGATGACAAAGCGCCGACCGCACTGCCAGTGCCGGTGCAGGTGGTGAACCAGCGCATTCAGGAATTGCCGGGCATCGATCCGCGCACCGTGTCGTTCTATTCGCCATACTGGGTACGCGACGTATCGCTGGGTAAGAACAATACGCCGGTGTCGACCAATGTGAATGATGGTCTGAAAGTGAAGAGCGATTCGATCGGTCTGGAAGGTTCCTTCGATCTGGGTGATGGCTGGACGCTCAGCGACAAATTCCGCACCACCAGCAACAGCGGGCGTTTCGCTGGTGTATTCCCGGCCAACAACGGCACGGTGGGCACCTATACCTTTGCGACGGGTCCGAATAAAGGCCAGACCTACAAGGGCCGTGCGATTTCTGCCGTGGTGTTCAACACTTCGATCGACGATGCCGGCAATACCCTCAACGACACCAAACTGTCGAAGACCTTTGCACTGGCCGATGGCGCCAAGCTGACCACCACGGCCGGCCTGTATCTGTCGACCCAGAAGCTGGGCCTGACCTGGAACTTCAACGAGTATCTGCTGCAGGCCTCCGGCGACAAACCGGCACTGCTGAAAACTGCTAGCACCACGCCAGGTCTGGTTGGTCCGGCCTGGGGCGGTTGCTGCTCGCGTGCCGTCGATATGGAATACAAACTGACTTCGCCTTACTTCAATCTGGCCTATGAAATCGGCGCACTGAATGTCGATGCAAGCGTACGCCAGGATCGTCAGACTGCCAGCGGCACGGCCAATATCGCCACCCTGAGCAACGGCACCCAGCACTACGATGCCGCCACCATGCAGCTGGTCGACTACAAGATGAATCACAACTCGTATTCGGTCGGTGGTAACTACCGAATCACCAGCAATCTGGCAGCGTTTGCCCGGGTCAGCGATGGCGTGGCGTTCAATGCCGACCGTATCCTGTTCGGCACGCCGCTCGATGGCAGTGCACCGATCAACATCAATACCGTCAAGCAGATCGAAGGTGGTGTGAAATGGCGTAGTGGCGGTGTTTCGACCTTCGTGACCCTGTTCCAGGCCAAGACGGATGAGAGCAACTACGAAGCCACCACCCAGCGCAGCACCTCGAACAAATACGATGCCAAGGGTGTGGAACTGGAAGGTGCCTACTCGGACGGCGGCTTCCGCGTCAGCGGCGGCCTGACCTACACCGATGCCAAGATCGTCGGCACGGCGGCAGCGGATGTGGCCAACATCGGCAACTCGCCACGTCGTCAGGCCAAGGTGGTGTACCAGATCATGCCTAGCTATAGCTTCGGCGATGCTACCGTGGGCGCTAGCCTGATCGGCACCGGCAAGTCGTGGGGCGATGATGCGCACACCATCGTGCAGGACGCTTATCAGGTGGTGAATATGTTCGCTAACTATCGCCTGACGCCAAAGACCACCCTGTCCTTCAGTGTGAACAATCTGTTTAACAAAATCGGTTACACCGAAGTCGAAGGTGACGGTCACGCTGCCCGCTCGATCAACGGCCGTGCCGCTAAAGTCGGCCTGACCTATGCCTTCTAATGTAATCAAGGACCGCCTGCTGGCGGTCCTGCCCGAATCGCTGCGGCCGCAGGCGGCCCAGCGGCTGGCTGCAGCGCTACCGACGCTGCACCGGCTGCTGGCCGGTCTGTATGGCGAGCGCGCCGATTTCGACATCTGGTTCGGTAACCTGATGGACAGTCTGGGCGTGCTGTACGCCGCGCGGCCAGCAGCGTTGAAGGCACTCGATGCCGAACGCGCTGCACAGCCGGACTGGTTCCTGAGCCAGCAGATGCTGGGCTACTGCACCTATGTGAATAATTTCGGCGCTACGCTGGCCGGCGTGCGCACACAGATTCCGTATCTGGAAGAACTGGGCGTACGTTACCTGCATCTGCTGCCGTTCCTGCGGGCGCGGGCAGGCGAAAACGATGGCGGCTTTGCCGTCACCAGTTTCGACGATGTGGAGCCGGCACTGGGGACCAATGCCGACCTGGAAGCGTTGACTGCGGCGCTGCGCGAGGCGCGCATCAGTTTGTGCTCGGACTTCATCCTGAACCACGTGGCCGATGACCATGCATGGGCGCTGGCGGCCAAAGCCGGCGATGCCGATGCACGGGCGATGTTCCACATCTTCCCCGACCGCAGTATGCCGGAGCGCTACGAAGCCACGCTGGGACAGGTGTTCCCGCAAGTCGCGCCGGGCAATTTCAGTCAGGTCGACGCGCTTGATGGCTGGGTCTGGACCACCTTCTATCCGTATCAGTGGGATCTGAATTATGCCAATCCGGCAGTGTTCGCCCAGATGGCGCAAGCGCTGCTGCGACTGGCCAACCGTGGTGTGGAAGTGTTCCGCCTCGACTCCACCGCTTTCCTGTGGAAACGGGTCGGCACCAACAGCATGAATCAGCCGGAAGCGCACCAGTTGTTGCAGGCTTTGCGGGCGATTGTCGACATCGTCGCACCGGGTGTGTTGCTGAAGGCCGAAGCGATTGTGCCAACCCGCGAATTGCCGGCCTACCTCGGTAGCGCTAACGCCGCCGAATGCCATATCGCCTATCACAGTAGCCTGATGGCTGCTGGCTGGGTGGGGCTGGCCGAACAGAATACCGAAGTACTGCGCGCGGTGATCGCGAATACACCGGCCTTGCCGCCAGCCGCCACGTGGCTCAGTTATGTGCGCTGCCATGACGACATCGGCTGGAATGTGCTACGCGCCGAAGCGGGTGAGGAGAGTGCTGCGCGGCTGGCGCGGGTGGCGCGTTTCTTTAGCGGTGCCGAGGGTAGTTATGCACGCGGTGCGGCGTTCCAGAGCAGCGATCCGCACGCCGCGCATGGTAGCAACGGCATGGCCGCTGCGCTGACCGGTCTGCAGTCCGCCGAGAGTGACGAAGAACGTGCCGTGGCGCTGCAGCGTATGTTGCTGCTGCATGGCCTGGCCTTGAGCTTTGGCGCATTGCCGGTGCTGTATATGGGCGATGAGCTGGCGATGGAGAATGATGAAAGCTATCTGCTGCGTCCGCAGCACGCGATGGATAGCCGCTGGCTGCAACGCCCGCAGTTCGATCGCACACGCTGGCAGCAGCGCCATGATGCGGACACCCCGGCGGGGCGCATGTATCTGGGGCTGACGGCGCTGGTGAAACTGCGCCGCGCGCATCCGGCACTGGCGGCGCACGCACCGCGCACGCTGCTGAACGATGCGCCGGAGAGCGTGCTGGTGCTGGCGCGCGGGGATGACTTCCGTGCCTTGATGAATTTCAGCGCGCAGCCGCAAACTTATGCGCTGCCGGGATGCTGGACTGACTGCCTGAGTGGCGGCATACTGGACGGCACCATTACGCTAGCGCCGTACGCGCTGCACTGGCTAGAACGTGGAGAACAATAAACCATGAGCGGACAAACCATTGCCGTCTTCGGCGAAGCACTGGTCGATGATTTTCTGACCGAGCAGGTAGTCGGTGGCGCGCCTTTCAATGTGGCGCGCAATCTGGCTGCCTTTGGCGCTGCCACGCTGATGATCACGCGGGTGGGCCAGGACCAGAACGGGGTGCTGCTGCGCGGCGAGTTCTCGCGCTTCGGTATGAGCGAGGCAGGACTGCAGAGTGATCCGGTGGCGCCTACCGGGCGCGTAGTGGTCGAGCGCAATGATGGTGGGCACCGCTTCATCATCCTGCCAGATCAGGCCTACGATTACGTGGAAGCTTCGGCGGCGCTGACCGCCTTGAAACAGGCGGCGCCGGCGACTATCTATTTCGGCACCATGGCGCAGCGTCATCCCTGCTCGCGTGGCACCTTGCGCGCGCTGCTGGAGACCACCAACGCGCAGCGCTATCTGGATCTGAATGTGCGCGAGGGACAGGTGACGGAACGTTGCGCCTTCGAGTCGCTGCATCTGGCCGATGTGCTGAAGGTGAACGAGGACGAGTTGCAGGACCTGTTCCGCTGGTACACCCACACCCAGCCCGGTACCGGTGCGATCGATAGCAAGGAAATGATCGACGCCTGTCTGAATCTGATGCGCACTTTCCGCCTGCAAGGGATGATTGTGACGCTGGGCGAGCGTGGTGCCATGCACTTTAGCGCCGAAGGCGTAGTCACGATCAGCACGCCGGCCGCTGCGCCGGTCAGGATAGTCGATACGGTGGGCGCGGGCGATGCGTTTTCGTCGGTGTTCCTGTATGGGCAGGCGCAGGGCTGGCCGCTGGCGCTGACGCTGGACCGGGCGAATGCCTTTGCCGGCGCGATCTGCGGAATCGCCGGTGCCGTGCCGGCCGATCTGGCTTTCTACAAACCGTGGCTGGCCAGCTGGCAGCAGGGAGTAGCGGGATGAAGCCGCGTCTGTCGTTCTGGCAGATCATCAATATGAATATCGGCTTCTTCGGTATTCAGTTCAGTTTCGGGCTACAGCAAAGCAGTATGAGCCCGATCTACAAATATCTCGGTGCCGACGAAGCCAGCTTGCCGTATCTGTGGCTGGCCGGTCCGATGACTGGTCTGCTGGTGCAGCCGCTGATCGGCGCGATGAGCGACCGTACGGTGAGTCGCTGGGGACGCCGCACACCGTACTTCCTGATCGGCGCGATTCTGTGCAGTCTGGGTTTGCTGGCCATGCCCTTCAGCCCGACGCTATGGTTTGCTGCCAGCCTGCTGTGGATTCTTGATGCCGCCAACAATGTGACGATGGAGCCGTATCGCGCCTACGTCAGCGACAAGCTCAATCCCGACCAGCATTCGCTAGGTTTCCTGACCCAGAGTGCGTTCACGGGGCTGGGGCAGACGCTGGCCTATCTGACGCCGTCGCTACTGGTGTGGGCGGGCATGAACAAGGATGCCGTGAATAGTCACCAGATTCCCCATATCGTGATTGTGGCTTTCCTGATCGGTGCGGTGTTCTCGATTAGTTCGGTGCTGTGGACCTTGAAGACCACACCGGAGCAGCCGCTGTCGGCGCAGCAGGTGGCCGTGATTCGCGCCCAGCCATCCGGCTGGCGGCATACGCTGGCCGAGGTGGCGAGTGCGGTGCGCGACATGCCGTACACCATGAAGCAACTGGCGTGGGTCAAGCTGTTCCAGTGGTATGCCATGTTCTGCTACTGGCAATACATCATGCTGTCGCTGGCCACCACCATTTACGGCACCACGGATCCGGCGACGCAGGGTTTCCGCGATGCCGGACTGCTCACCGGGCAGGTGGGGGCGTTCTACAATGCCATCGCGTTTGTCGGGGCGCTGGCACTGGTGCCGTTCACCCGTCGTTTCGGGCCGCAGCGCAGTCACAGTGTCTGTCTGGCGCTGGCCGGGCTGGGCATGCTGGCGATCCCGCTGATCCACACACCGGCTTTGCTGTTTGTGCCGATGATCGGGATCGGGCTGGCGTGGGCCAGTATCATGGGGAATCCCTATGTGATGCTGGCTGGTTGCATACCGGCCGAGCGCACCGGCGTGTATATGGGCATCTTCAATATGTTCATCGTGATCCCGATGATCATCCAGATCTTTACGTTGCCGCTGTACTATCACAGCCTGCTGGGCGGGAATCCGGAAAACGTGATCCGGCTGGCGGGGATTCTGATGCTGTGCGGGGCCGTGGCGGTACTGGCCGTCAAGATCCGGCCAAGCTCGGCACACTCCTGAAAGAAAACGGCCAGCTCCGAAAAGCTGGCCGTTTTTTTATTCGTCGTGCATCTGGCTTTGCAGATAGTTCTGGATGCCGACTTTACCGATCAGATCCAGCTGGGTTTCCAGCCAGTCGATGTGTTCTTCGGTGTCGTCGAGGATTTCCAGCAGCAAATCGCGCGACACATAATCGGCGGCCTGTTCGGCGGCGGCGATGCCGGCCTTCACGGTAATCTGGGCACCCTGTTCCAGTTTCAGGTCGGCGCCCAGCATTTCCTCGGTATGTTCGCCGATCATCACTTTGTGCAGGGCTTGCAGATTCGGCAGGCCGTCCAGCATCAGAATACGATCGATGAGTTTGTCGGCATGTTTCATTTCGCCGATGGACTCCTGGTACTCCTTCTTGGCAATACGGCTCAGGCCCCAGTGGCGGTACATGCGTGAATGCAGAAAATACTGATTGATCGCAGTCAGCTCGTTGGTCAGCTGGGCGTTCAGTTGCTTGATGACTTCCGGATCACCTTTCATGGCGCTCTCTCTTTCGTGGTGGTGGAGTAACGCCATTGTGCCACGACGGGGACAGCTTGCGCTGCCTCCAGTATGGCAAAAGCTCAGCTTGTGTCTAGATGTCGGATCTGACCCCGGTTTAAGCCGAGTCCGTGTCCGGATGTCGGATCTGACCCCGGTTATTAGCCGAGCTGGAAGTTGATGGGGACGAGGGCGTACACGGCGATGGCTTTGCCATCTTCGATGTAGGGCTTGTAGAGGGCGCGCAGGACGGCCTGGCGGCCGGCTTCGTCGAGGGTGCTGTAGCCGGACGATTTCTGGATCACGACTTGCTCGGCCTGGCCTTTTTCGCCGATCAGGACGCGCAGCATGACGATGCCGCTCTCGCCCAGTCGGCGCGAGCTGTTCGGGTAGACCGCTTGCGGGGCGCGCAGGTATTCGACGCTGGAGATGGTTTTCGGGCTGGCGCTGGCGGCGACTGCGACGGCGGGAGCGGCGACGCTGGCGCTGGCGGCGTTGCTGCTGGCGGCCGCTTCGCTGCTGCGTACGGGGGCGCTGCTGACGCTGATGGTCGGCTCGCTGCTGGCAATCGCCAGCGCTGGTAACGGCGGGACGATCACGGCAAGCTTGGGCGGCGGGGCGCTCGGCATCGGTGGCGGCGGGGCGGCCTTGACGGGCTCGCTGGCGGCGACGAAGTTGATGGTGACGATGTTGGGCATAACGGCATGTGCGACCTGGCGCAGCATGCCGTTGTTGAACAGGTAGAACATCAGGGCGTGAGCGGCGACGATGGCGGCCAGCGGTGCCAGTTTGCGCCAGCGCGGGACTTCCTGTCCGTGATGCTGGCCGTAAGCGGTGAAGCTCAGGGTGTGCATGACCACTCCTAGTTGCTGCAGGTCTGACGTTGCAGTACGGTTTCCTGCAGCACGACGGTCTGCGACTGGGCCAGAGTGTCGCTCAGCAGTTCGGTGGCGTAGCTCAGGCACTGGCCGCAGCAGGTGGCGACGCCGAGGTCGCGCTGCAATGCTTCCATCGAGTCGGAACCGAGTTCGATGGCCATGCGGATTTCACGGTCAGAGATGTTGTTGCAGACGCAGACGATCATGGGCTCACCTTCTCATCACTTTGTTTTATGGTTACTTAATGCGAATCATTATCATTTCCGGTAGTGTGCCGCAATTTCATGCGGGATGCAAGCGCAAATAGAAGTAATTCGCATTACCGTTTATAATAGGCTGATGTTATTTCCGGCAGGCATGGCTCATTCCCGAGTAGATCGCCACAGGCCGGAAAGCCGCTGCGGCACCTGCCCGGCGGCGTTTTGAACGGATTTCGCTATGACGCATGCTGTTCCTCTGATCACTCTCGATACCCTGCCGGTCGGCGCTAGCGCGACGGTGGTGCATATCGCCCCCGGCCAGCCACAGGCGGATGGTGCGACGCTGGCGCGCCGCCTGATGGAGTTGGGTTTTGTGCCGGGAGAGCAGATCCGTATGCTCAAGCGTGGTATGCCGGGCGGTGAGCCGCTGGCGATCAAGGTGGGCAATGCCACCTTCGCGCTGCGTCGCTTCGAAGCGGCGCTGGTTTCTATTCAACCGGAATAAGTTATGGCTGCTGTCGAATCCCGGGCGGCGACGCCTGCCGCCGCTGCTGCGCCTATGGTGGCGCTGCTGGGCAATCCCAATTGCGGCAAGACCGCGCTGTTTAACCGTCTGACGGGCGCCCGCCAGAAGGTGGCCAATTACGCCGGTGTCACCATCGAGCGCAAGGAGGGCAGTTTCAGTTCGCCCGCCGGACGTGCCTATCGTCTGCTTGACCTGCCCGGTGCGTATAGTCTGTCGGCGCATACGCCGGATGAGGCGATTACGCGTGACGTGGTGGCCGGACACCGTGCCGGCGAGGCGGTGCCGGATGTGCTGGTGTGCGTGGTGAATGCCACCAACTTGCGTCTGAATCTGCGGCTGGTGCTGGAGATCAAGCGGCTCGGTTTGCCGATGGTGCTGGCGCTGAATATGGTGGACGTGGCGCGCAAGCGCGGCATCATCATCGATGAAGCTTTGCTAGCCCAGGAACTGGGGATGCCGGTGGTGGCCACCGTGGCAGTGCAGGCCGGCGGCGAACGCGCGCTGGTGCAGGCGCTGGATGCCTTGCCGCTGACCGACAAGGTGGTGCCACAGTCGCTGGACGCGATCGATGCGGTCAGCGTCGAGGTGACCCAGCGCGAGGTGCGGCGGATTCTGGCGCTGGTGTGCCGTGATGCGGACGATAGCGGTAACCTGAGCGAGCAGATTGACCATGTGGTGCTGCACCCGGTGATGGGGCCAATCATTCTGGCGCTGCTGATGTTCTGCGTGTTCCAGGCGGTGTTCAGCTGGGCCAATGTGCCGATGGATCTGATCAAGGATGGCATCGATGGTCTCGGTACCATGATCAGGGACGCGATGCCGGACGGCTTGCTGCGTAGTCTGCTGGTCGAGGGCATCCTCGGTGGTGCCGGCAGTGTGCTGGTGTTCCTGCCGCAGATTCTGATTCTGTTCTTCTTTATTCTGGTGCTGGAAGACTGCGGCTATCTGCCGCGTGCCGCCTTCCTGCTGGATCGCCTGATGGGCGGGGTGGGCTTGTCCGGACGCGCTTTCATTCCGCTGCTGTCGAGCTTTGCCTGCGCGATCCCCGGGATTATGGCGGCACGTACTATCCAGAATCCGCGCGACAGGCTGGTGACGATTATGATCGCGCCGCTGATGACCTGCTCGGCGCGTCTGCCCGTGTATGCGCTGATTATTGCGGCCTTTATTCCCGAGCGTGAAGTGGCCGGCTTTATCAGTCTGCAAGGGCTGGTGCTGTTTGCGCTGTATGCGGCCGGGATTATTTCGGCGATGGCTGTGGCTTACTTCATGAAGCGTGCCATGGGCTCGAATCACCAGCAGCCGCTGATGCTGGAACTGCCTTCCTATCACTGGCCGCATCTGCAGAATCTGGGACTGGGTCTGTGGGAGCGCGCCAAGATCTTCATCACGCGGGTAGGGACGATTATTCTGACGCTGATGATACTGCTGTGGTTCCTGAGCACCTTCCCCGGTGCACCGGAAGGCGCGACTCATCCGGCTATCTATTACAGTCTGGCGGGGATACTGGGACGCGGGCTGGAATATGTGTTCGCACCGATCGGCTTTAACTGGCAGATCTGCATTGCGCTGGTGCCGGGACTGGCCGCACGCGAAGTGGCGGTGGGGGCGCTGGGTACGGTGTATGCACTGTCCCAGAGTGGTGATGCGCTGGCCCAGTCGCTGACGCCGATCATCGCGGCGACATGGACCCTACCGACCGCGCTGTCGCTGCTGGCGTGGTATGTGTTTGCGCCGCAGTGCATGTCGACGCTCAGCGTGGTGCGCCGCGAGACCAATGGCTGGCGCTATCCGCTGCTGATGGCGGGGTATATGTTTGCGCTCGCCTACGCGGCATCCTTCCTGACTTACCACGTGGCGCTGCTGATAAGCGGAGGCTGACATGCTGCAGAATCTTCTGGTCGCACTGATCGTCTTGCTGGCCTTGCTGCATACCTGCCGGCGCTATCTGCCGGCGGCATTGCGGCGTCGCTGGGCCACGGCGCTGAGCCGGCGCGGCTACGACGCACGCCTGCTGTCGCGCCTGTTCGGGCTGCGTGACGGTTGTGGCGATGGCTGCAGCAGTTGCGGCGGCTGCGATAGTGCCGGCGCTGGCTCGCAAGGCGGCAGCGCGGCATCGGGCAACGGCCAGCCGGGCAAGCCGGGTGCGCGGGTGATTACGTTGCACGTACAGCGCTAAGCATTACCAAGCATCTCTCAGCATCTCTAAGGATCACTAAGGATCACTAAGCACCATTCAGCAGTGTTCAGCAGTGTTCAGCAGAGCGGCGCTAGCCATGGTAAGCTGCGACGATTGCGGCGAACGGCCGTGCTTTTTTGTGGAGTGCTCAGCATGATCGTGGTTCACCATCTGAATAATTCGCGCTCGCAGCGTGTCCTCTGGCTGCTCGAGGAACTGGGTCTGCCCTACGAAATCGTGGCCTATGCGCGCGACCCGAACACCATGCTGGCGCCGCCCGAACTGCGTGCCATCCATCCGCTCGGTAAATCGCCGGTGATTACGGATGGCGAGGTGGTGGTGGCGGAGTCCGGCGCGATCATCGAGTATCTGCTCGAGACCTATGGCGAAGGGCGTTTGCAGCCTGCTGCCGGTACTCCGGAACGGCGTCGCTGGACCTATTTCCTGCACTATGCGGAAGGCTCGGCGATGACGCCGCTGCTGTTAAAACTGGTGTTCGACCGGGTCGAAAACAGTCCGGCGCCATTCTTCGTGCGGCCGATTGCGCGCGCGATTGCGAATAAGGTGAAGAGCAGCTATATCCAGCCGCAGCTCACCAGCCATCTCGATTATCTGGAAGGGGAACTGGCGCAGCGCCCATGGTTTGCCGGCGCCGAGTTCAGTGCCGCCGATATTCAAATGAGCTTCCCGCTGGAGGCGGCAGCGTCGCGCGCCGGTCTGGATGCCAGCCGCCCGCGTCTGATGGATTTCCTGCAGCGCATCCATAGCCGTCCTGCCTTCCAGCGCGCGCTGGCCCGTGGCGGTCCATACGATTTCCTCAAGTAAGCCTGCGGTAGTGCCGCTGCCGCTGTCGCTTCCATAGTGCTGCAGCGCTGCAGCGCTACGTTACAATGGCGGCGTGATGCTGCTTTTCTCTTTTTCCTGTTATGGCTAGATTGCTGGCCATCGATGGCCTTAACATCGTGCGTCGTATGTACGAGGCCAGTCCCGAACCCGATAGCGCCGACAAGGCGCTAACGGCGCTGCGCTACGCCCAGTCGTCGCTGCACAAGTTGCGCCGCATGCACGCGCCTACCCATATTCTTCTGGCTTTCGATGCGGGAGGACCGACCTGGCGGCATGCGCTGTATGCCGATTACCGGGCAGGCCGCGCACCGATGCCGGACGCGCTGAAAGCGGCGCTGGGGCCATGGCAGGCGCAATTACAGACGCAGGGCTGGCCAGTGCTGGCCGTCGAGGGCGTGGAAGCGGACGACGTACTGGCCACGGCGGTGCAGCGCTGGCTGGCCGAAGGGCGTGGTGAGGCGTATGTGGCCAGTACCGACAAGGATCTGCATAGTCTGATCGCGCAGGGCGCGCTGTTGTGGGACCCGTTCAAGGGCGTCTGGCATGACGCAGCCTGGGTCGAGGCCAAGTGGGGTGTGGCGCCGGCACAACTGGCCGACCTGCTGGCGCTGATGGGCGATCCGGCCGATGCGATCCCCGGAGTGTCCGGAGTGGGCGTCAAGACAGCGGCACGCCTGCTGCGCACCTATGGCACGCTCGATGGCATCCTCGCCGGTGCCGGTATCCTGCAGGACCGGCTGGGGATAACGCTACGAAAAGAGAAGGAAATGCTGTATCTTTCGAGACAACTGGTGGAATTAAAAACCGACGTGCGGCTGGGCGTGAGCTGGAATATGCTGGCGTGGTCCGGGCCGGACGGGGACTAGAACAAGGTAGGCGCAATGTTAAAAGCAGTGATTATCGATACCAGCGCAGTGGCGCGTGGCTTGCTCAATACCGTGCTGGTGGAGGGCGGTTACGAGGTGGTGGGGCAGGCGCATACTTGCGCCAACGGTCTGGCGCTGCTGATCAAGCATCAGCCACACCTGATCTGCATCGCCCGCGAGCAGATCGAAAGTGGCGATGACATCGTGCGCGAGATCAAAACCAACTGGCCCAAGATGCTGATTTTCATGGTGTCGAGCGAGTTCGATGCGGCCACCATTCAGGCGGCCCACGCAATGGGCGTGCATGGCTTTATCGTCAAGCCGTTCAAGGCCGATACGGTGCTGAATACTATCCGCAATACCGTGATCGCGATGGTCAAGCGGCAGCGCGCCGCGCTGGCACGCGAGGCCGAAGCGGCAGGCGAAACAGGTGCAGCCGCGCCGGATGAAGGCGCGCCACCTGCTGCCTGAGCTGGACTAGCTAAAGCCCGGCCGCCGCAGCGCCGCGGCTAGCCGGCGCGGCAAGCCGGCGCGGCAAGCCGGTGCGGCTAGCCGGCCAGCGTGGAGCCGGCAATCAGGCCGCCACCGAGGCAGATATCCCCATCGTAGAGCACCGCCGACTGACCCGGTGTGACCGCCCATTGCGGCTCCATGAAGCGCAGTGCGAAATCGCTGTCGCCTTGCGGCGTCAGCTCGCAGGCGACGTCGGCCTGACGGTAGCGGGTTTTGGCGGCCAGCGTGCTGCTGACCGGTGCATGACCGGCAATCCAGCTGGCCGTATCGGCCTGCAGAGTGGCCGATTGCAGCCACGGGTGGTCATGTCCCTGCACGATGTACAGGGTGTTGTTGGCCACGTCCTTGCGCGCCACGTACCACGCATCGCTACTGCCATCCTCCTTTTTATAGGCTTTCAGGCCGCCGACACCGATGCCTTTGCGCTGGCCCAGCGTGTAGAAGCTCAGACCCACGTGCTCGCCCACCTGACGGCCATCGTCGGTCATCATCGGGCCCGGCTTGTAGGACAGGTAGCGGTTGAGGAATTCGCGGAATGGTCGTTCGCCGATGAAGCAGATACCGGTCGAATCCTTTTTGGTGGCATTCGGCAGCGCCAGTTTGGCGGCGATCTGGCGCACTTCCGTTTTCGGGATTTCGCCCAGCGGGAACAGGGTTTTCGAGAGCTGCGCCTGATTCAGGCGGTGCAGGAAATAGCTCTGGTCCTTGGTGTGGTCGACTGCTTTCAGCAGTTCGAAACTGGCATTGCGCTCGCGTACGCGGGCGTAGTGGCCGGTGGCGATCAGGTCGGCGCCCAGCGTCATGGCGTGGTCGAGGAAGGCTTTGAATTTGATCTCGGCGTTGCACAGCACGTCGGGATTCGGGGTGCGTCCGGCCTGGTACTCGCGCAGGAAGTCGGCGAACACGCGATCCTTGTATTCGCTGGCGAAGTTGACCGCTTCGATGTCCACGCCGATCACGTCGGCCACGCTGGCCGCATCGATCCAGTCCTGTCGGGTCGAGCAGTACTCGCTGTCGTCGTCATCTTCCCAGTTCTTCATGAACAGGCCGATGACTTCGTAACCCTGCTCCTTGAGCAGCCATGCCGAGACCGAGGAATCGACCCCGCCCGACATACCGATCACGACTTTTTTCTTACTCATTTTATTTCCTGAAAACTGTTACTGATATCAATCCGGGGCTTAACCGTGACTGCTGTCGGGCGCCGACAGGAACACCGAGGCATGCGTCTGCAGCAGGTGCAGCGGGGCGCGGTGGCCAGCCAGATATTCGTCCACGCACTGCAGCACGGTGGGGCTGCGGTGCCGTTCGGCGCAGGCGGCCAGTTCGTCGCGCGTCAGCCACATGGTGCGCAATATGCCTTCGTCGAGCGGGCGGTCATGCTGCTGGCCCGGCGTACCGCAGAAGGTAAAGCGCAGATAGGTGACTTCTTCGCCAGTGCGGTTGGAGGTGTAGCGCGACATATACATGCCCACCAGTGCGGTCGGCGTGAAGTCGTGCGCGGTTTCTTCCAGCGTTTCGCGGATCACCGCCTGCTCCAGCGATTCGTGCGGGTCGAGGTGACCGGCGGGCTGGTTGATACGGATGCCATCGCTGGTCTGTTCTTCGATCAGCAGAAATTTGCCATCTTTTTCAATGATGGCGGCAACGGTCACAGAGGGTTTCCAGATACGGGGCATAGGCGATCCTTGAAAGAGCCGACATTTTAGCCTGTTCCGGCCGTTTCGGCGCTGCGGCGACGCCGTGTCATGGATACGACATTGAAATAGCGCAAACTTTGGCAACAATGCCACACTGCACTAGGTGTACTTGAGCTAGATTAAGTGTTTTAACGGCAATAGATGACATTTTGTAATAAATGTAGTGATAAATGCGACATTTATTGATAAATACGTATTAAGTATGATGGGGCCATCGAAGGGGGAGACTGCCGAGGGCGGCTCCGGCATTCCGTGTTAGATTCTAGTCAGTTTATTAATCCTTGGGAGGCAGCATGAGAATAGGCATACCGGCCGAGACGCGGCCGGGTGAAACCCGGGTTGCGGCGACGCCCGAGACCGTCAAGAAGCTGGCGGTTAAGCACAGCATCATCGTGCAGGCAGGTGCAGGGCTGGCCGCATCGGTGACGGACCAAGCGTATCTGGCTGCAGGCGCGCAGATTGGCACGGCCGCGGAAGCGTTCGGGGCCGACGTGGTTCTGAAGGTGCGTGCACCGGATGCTGCCGAACGGGGGCTGATGAGCGCCGGGACGGTGTTGATCGGTATGCTCAATCCATTTGATGCAGACAACAACGCTGCCATGGCATCTGCAGGTCTGCAGGCGTTTGCGCTGGAAGCGGTGCCGCGCATTACCCGCGCGCAGTCGATGGACGTGCTGTCCTCGCAGGCCAACATCGCCGGTTACAAGGCGGTGATGGTGGCAGCGAATACCTACCAGCGCTTCATGCCGATGCTGATGACGGCGGCCGGTACGGTGAAAGCGGCACGTGTGCTGATCATGGGCGTGGGTGTGGCGGGCTTGCAGGCGATTGCTACGGCCAAGCGACTTGGCGCAGTGATCGAAGCGTCCGATGTGCGTCCACCCGTGAAGGAGCAGGTGGAATCGCTGGGCGCGAAGTTTATCGACGTGCCGTTCCTGACCGATGAGGAAAAGGAAATTGCACAAGGGGTGGGCGGCTATGCGCGGCCAATGCCGGCCGACTGGCTGGCACGTCAGGCGGCGCTGGTGCATGAACGCGCCAAGCAGGCCGACATCATCATCACCACTGCGCTGATCCCGGGGCGTAAAGCGCCGGTGCTGATTTCCGAAGACACGGTGAAAGCCATGAAACCCGGTTCGGTGATCGTCGATCTGGCGGTCTCGCAAGGCGGTAACTGCCCGCTGTCGGTGCTCAATGAAACGGTGGTGCGCCATGGTGTGCATATCGTCGGCCAGCCGGATCTGGCGACGCTGGTGGCGGCCGATGCGTCGGCCCTGTATGCGCGCAATGTGCTGGACTTCCTGAAGCTGATCATCAACAAGGAAGACCAGCTGGTGATCGACCGCGAAGACGACATCCTCAAAGCCACGCTGCTGTGCAGCGGTGGCGAACTGCTGAGAAAATAAAAGGAGGTTTTATGGAAGTGAGCCATACCATCATCAATCTGATCATCTTCGTGCTGGCCATCTATGTCGGCTACCACGTGGTGTGGACCGTGACGCCGGCATTGCATACGCCGCTGATGGCGGTGACCAATGCAGTCTCGGCGATCATCATTGTCGGTGCCATGCTGGCCGCTGCGCTGACGGAAGGCCCGGTTGGTCAGATCGCTGGCACTATCGCGGTGGCGCTGGCGGCCGTGAATGTGTTCGGCGGTTTTCTGGTGACCCAGCGCATGCTGGAAATGTTCAAGAAGAAGGCGCCTAAAGCTCCGAAAGTGGCAGACGCCAAGCAAGGGGAGCAGGCATGAGCGGCATCTCCATGAATCTGGTTACCCTGCTGTATCTGATCGCCTCGGTGTGCTTTATTCAGGCACTCAAAGGCCTGTCGTCGCCTGCCACGGCGCGCGCCGGGAATGCCTTCGGCATGAGCGGGATGGCCATTGCGGCGGTGACCACGGTAGCGCTGATCTTCAAGCTGCAGGATATGGCGGCTAGCGCCGGTCATGCAGCCAGCGGTGGCTTCAAGCTGGTGGCACTGGGCGTGGTGGTGGGCGGCGGTATCGGCGCACTGCTGGCGAAAAAAGTCGAGATGACCAAGATGCCGGAACTGGTGGCGGCGATGCACTCGCTGATCGGTCTGGCGGCGGTGTGTATCGCGGTGGCTGCCGTGTCGGAGCCGCATGCCTTCGGAATCGCGCAGGCTGGCGAGGCGCTGCCATTCGGGAATCGTATCGAGCTATTTATCGGGACCTTCGTGGGCGCGATTACTTTCTCCGGTTCGGTGATCGCGTTCGGTAAGCTGTCGGGTAAGTACAAATTCCGTCTGTTCCAGGGCGCGCCGGTGAACTTCGCCGGTCAGCATATGCTGAATCTGGTGCTGGCGGTGACCATGGTCGGTCTGGGTCTGGTGTTCTGCTTCGATGGTGGCACGCAGCCGGCATGGGTGCCGTTCCTGATCATGACGGCGATTGCGTTTGTACTCGGTGTGCTGATCATCATTCCTATCGGTGGTGCGGATATGCCGGTAGTGGTGTCGATGCTGAACTCGTACTCGGGCTGGGCGGCGGCAGGCATCGGTTTCTCGCTGAATAACGCGATGCTGATTATCGCCGGTTCGCTGGTGGGTTCGTCGGGTGCGATTCTGTCCTACATCATGTGCAAGGCGATGAACCGTTCGTTCTTCAATGTGATTCTGGGTGGTTTCGGTGGTGCGCCGGCGGAAGCGGCCAGTGGCGGCAGCAAGGAGCAGCGTCCGGTTAAATCCGGTTCGGCCGATGATGCGTCGTTCATCATGGCCAATGCGGAGAGCGTGATCATTGTGCCGGGCTATGGTCTGGCGGTGGCGCGCGCCCAGCACGCACTGAAGGAGCTGGTGGAGAAGCTGACCCACAAGGGCGTGAGCGTGAAATATGCGATTCACCCGGTGGCTGGCCGTATGCCGGGGCATATGAACGTGCTGCTGGCAGAAGCCGAGGTGCCCTACGATCAGGTGTTCGAGATGGAAGACATCAATGGTGAATTCGGTCAGACCGATGTGGTGCTGATTCTGGGCGCGAATGACGTGGTCAATCCTGCGGCCAAGGATCCGAGTTCGCCGATTGCCGGGATGCCGATTCTGGAGGCGTACAAGGCCAAGAGCATTATCGTCAACAAGCGCTCGATGGCTTCCGGTTATGCCGGTCTGGATAATGAGCTGTTCTATCAGGCGAATACCATGATGGTGTTTGGTGATGCCAAGAAGGTCATCGAGGATATGGTGAAGGCGGTCGAGTAATCTGCAGCTTGCAAGCCGCGGTCTAGGCTTCGTCAAAGCGGCGTCCATGAGTGATCATGGGCGCCGTTTTTTATTTTTTCTCGAGCGATGCGGCGCGCAGGCGGCTGGCAATAGTGTAGAAGCGTTCGCCCGGCAGGCGCACGGAGAGGTCGAACCAGGCATTGCGCGTGGTACGCGCGAACGAGCGGGCAAACTGGTTGGGGGTGACGGAGCGTCCTTGATGAATGATCTGGTCGCCGATGACTTCGGCGTAGTTGTGCTCGCCATAGCTCCATGAGCGCAGGGCGCTGCCCTCAGGAAGAAACACGGTCTTCCACTGGTAGCCGCGTTGGCGGGCCGCAGGGGGCTCGGAGGCAATTTTGAGTTGCTCGTCGAGCCAGTAGCCGAGTGCGGTATTGATGGCCGCACTGACATCTTGTGGCTGTCCCGCCCGCTGCAGGTGCTGAATTAGCCGCAGCAGGGTGTTGGGGTCGAGTGCCGCGATCACTGTGGTAAACACTCTCTTTTTTCCTCTCTTTTGTTCTGCTTTGCTCTCGTTTCCTCTCATTTCCTCTGCTTTGACTTAGCCCCGCAAATAAAGTTCAACGCAGCAAAAATAGTGCAAAAGCAGAGCAAAAGAGAAGAAAAGAGAGGGCTGGAGATGGAAAGAGAGGAAAAGAGAGGAAAAGAGGAAGAAAGAGAGGAAAAGAGAGAAAAAAGGAGAGGGTTTACCACACGCAGCGCGGCGGAGCACCCCCATACTGCGTTGCCGGAGATACTGGAGCAAGTTTGCTCGTGGCGGCACGAGCTGCCGTAACAGGTTCAGCCTCAGCAACCGCAACCGCAACCGCAACCGCAACCGCAACCGCAACCGCAACCGCAACCGACTCATTATCTTCAGCGGTTGCTGCCGCCAACGCCAACGCCAACGCCAACGCCAACGCCAACGCCAACGCCAACGCCAACGCCGCCAGCACAAGCGTTCCCCCTCAATCGCCGAAGAAACGTCCTACCCTGTAGACGCCTTTTTAGCGACGCCCGTACATCAGCAACTCGGCCAGCATGTTGCGGGCAGGTGGCAGTAGATCAATCGCCGTCAACGACAGGCCCAGTAGCGCTTGCGTCGGCGAATTGCTGGCGAAGATACGCGCCATCGTATCAGTGACGCGCACCGTGGTCTGGCGGTCCTGCTCGCGCTGCGCCGTGAATTGCGCCAGATGCGCCGGATCTGCACCTTGCGCCAGCAGCCGCGCCAGCACCATCACATCGCGCAGGCCGAGATTGAGCCCCTGACCTGCGACCGGGTGCAGCGTCTGTGCAGCATTGCCGATCGCCACAGTGCGCGCGGTGCTGCGCGGATCAGCGTTCAGACCCAGCGGGAAGGCCAGACGCGGCGTGGCGTGAACAAAGCTGCCCAGTCGTGTGCCGAATGCTGCACCCAGCTCAGCGAGGAATTGCACATCGTCGAGTGCCTGCACGCGGGCCGCTTGGTCCGGCCGCAAGCACCACACCAGCGAGTATTCGCCGGCAGCGCCACCCAGATCCTGCGGCAGCAATGCCAGCGGGCCCTGTTCAGTAAAGCGTTCATACGCACGACCGGCAATCGGACGGCTGGCGCGCACCTGCGCAATCACAGCACTCTGCTGATAATCGCGACGCTGGGCGCGGCTGGCCTGATCGCTGAATAAGCCGCCTTCGGCCTGCACCACAATGGCAGCGCGCACCACGGGCGCGTCATCACCGAGCTGCACGCGCACATGGTCGGCATCTTCCTCGATCTGCTCGACGCGGGCTGGTCGCAGCATCGTCAATCCTGCCTGCTGGCAGGCGGCACCCAGCGCACGCACGATGGCGCCGTAACGGGTGACGTAGCCGAGCGCCGGAAGTTGATGTTCGCTGCGGTCGATTAGACTGCGACCGAACTGGCCGCGTCGCGAAACGTGGATCTGTTCGATCGGCGTGGCGATCGCAGGCCAGGCGTGGATAGTGTCGAGAATCTGGCGGCTGCCCCACGACAGCGCTAGCGAACGGGGATCCTCACTGGCCTGGGCCAGCGAGCGCGCATCGATTAGCGCAATGCGTGCAGCGGGCATGCCGCGCTGACATAGCAGCAAGGCCAGCGCCATACCGGCTGGACCGGCGCCGCAGATAGCGACGTCGTAATCGATGGTGTGGCTGGCCG
Source organism: Oxalobacteraceae bacterium (assembly GCA_027490725.1). Taxonomy (GTDB): domain Bacteria; phylum Pseudomonadota; class Gammaproteobacteria; order Burkholderiales; family Burkholderiaceae_D; genus Rugamonas. The sequence continues at coordinate 67,006 of JAIXXN010000035.1, read as the reverse complement.
GAGCCGCTGCAGTTGCGCGGTCGGCGACCGGGGCTGCCACTGGGTCGGAAGCTAATTCGGGAGTTGATTCGGGAGATACGCTAAGGCTCATGATTGCTGCGAATGCTGCATTAAGTGTTCGATGTCCGCGACGGTTTTCGGTACGCCGGCGGTGAGAATGGTGTAGCCATGCTCGGTTACCAGCACATCGTCTTCGATGCGGATACCGGTATTCCAGTAGCACTCCGGTACACCGGCAGCTGGTCGCACATAGATGCCCGGTTCCACGGTGAGCGTCATGCCCGGTTGCAGCGCACGCGAAGCTTTGTCGGCGGCTGTGATGTCGCGGTACTGACCAACGTCGTGTACGTCCAGCCCCAGCCAGTGGCCGGTGCCATGCATGTAGAACTGCCGGTAGTGCTGGTTGGCGATCACGTCATCCAGATTGCCGTGTACATCTTTCTGCAACAGCCCCAGATCAAGCATGCCTTGCGCCAGCACCCTGACCGCTGCCTGATGCATCTCGGAATACGGCTGGCCCGGTGCGATGGCCTGCAGCGCAGCCGACTGGGCGGCTAGCACCAGTTCATACAGTTGCCGCTGGGCGGAGCTGAAGCGGCCATTGACCGGATAGGTACGCGAGATGTCGGCAGCATAGCTGTCGAATTCACAGCCGGCATCAATCAGCAGCAATTCGCCATCGAGGCAGCGGCCGTTGTTGGCGCTGTAGTGCAGCACGCAGGCGCGCGCGCCGCTGGCAACGATGGAGTTGTAGGCCGGTGCCTGCGCGCCGTTGCGGCGGAATTCGTAGAGCAGTTCCGCTTCCACTGCGTATTCGAACATACCGGGCCGGGTGGCACGCATGGCGCGCACGTGCGCTTGCGCGGAGATGTCGGCAGCGCGCTGCATGCTGGCCAGCTCGACGTCATCTTTGCGCAGGCGCAGCTCGGCTAGCAGTGGCAGCAGATCGGCGTCGCTGGGCGGCGCGCTGATGCCGCTGCGGGCTTGCTGGCGCAAGGCAGCGCGCCATATCCGCACGCGCGCATCGAGCGGGCTGCCCAGCGCGTAGTAGAGCGCGGGCGCATCGGCCAGCAATGTGGCGATCTGCGCGTCCAGATCGTCGATGGGGAAGGCGGCATCCATACCGAAGGCGGCGCAGGCGGCCTCGGGGCCATAACGGTAGCCATCCCAGATTTCCCGTTCGGGGTGTTTGGGGCGGCAGAACAGCATCGCGCGGGCAGGCGTTGCGGCGCGCGCTGCCACCAGCACCAGCACGCTGTCTGGCTCGGTGAAGGCGCTCAGGTAGTAGAAATCGCTGTCGTGGCGATAAAGATATTCGCTGTCGGCATTGCGCAGCACTTCCGGCGCGGTGGCCAGCACGGCGACGGCCCCCGGCGGCAGTTGCGCCAGCAGACGGGCGCGCCGTGCCGCGCAAGCGGCCAGCAGGGCGCTGTTGCCAGCGCTGGTGCCGGTGATGGGACTACTCACTGGGCGGGCGCCAGACGCAGCGCGGGTTTGGCGTTGAGCTGTTCCAGCTGCTGCACGGTGCCGAGGTTGTGCCACGGCCCCGTGTAGACTTCGCCGCCCACCAGACCCTGTTCGGCTGCGGCGCGTAGCAGCGGCCCCAGTTTGGCATGGCTGCCCGGGGTGACGCCGTCGAACATTTCCATCCGGTAGACGCCGATATTGCCGAAGGTCCAGCGCGGCGTGCCGTCATTGTTGAGCGTGTACATGGTCAGACCAAAGTCGCCTTCCGGATGGAAGTCGGGATTCGGTACCAGATACAGCCAGCACAGGTCGCGTTTTTCGGGCGGGTAGGGATTGCCCCACAGGTCTTTGTCGTGCAGCACATCGAGCACCTGCGTGAAGTCGAACTGCGGGATGTACAGGTCGGCCGAGATAGCGAGGAACGGTTGCTCGCCCAGCAGATGGCGGGCAGCCGCCACGCCACCGGCCGTTTCGAGCGCCGTGTCTTCGCGCGAATACTGCAGCTGCGCGCCGAACTGGCTACCGTCGCCCAGCAGTGCTTCGATCTGCTCGCCCAGATGGGCGTGGTTAATCACAATCTCGGTAATCCCGGCCTTGACCAGATTCAGGATGTGCCAGACGATCAGTGGCCGGCCGCGCACCATCAGCAGCGGTTTCGGTGTGCTGTCGGTGAGCGGACGCATGCGTTCGCCCCGTCCGGCGGCGAATATCATCGCTTTCATGGCGCGTCCTTAAAAGGTGTAGCCGACTTGCGGGGCCTTGTTTTCCAGCGCATCGAGTAGACGCAGCAGCGGCTTGAGCTCGGTGTAGCGGCCGGCCGTCTTGCGCACATAGTCCAGCACGGTCGGCAGGTCGCCCAGATACTGGGCTTTGCCGTCGCGGTAGTTGAGGCGGCAGAATAGACCGAGAATTTTCAGATGGCGCTGCAGGCCCATGAATTCGAAGTCTTTATAGAAGGCATCGATGTCGGCGGCCACCGGCAGACCCAGCGACTTGGCGTGCTGCCAGTAGCGGATTACCCAGTCCAGCACCAGTTCTTCATCCCACTGCACATAGGCGTCGCGCAGCAGCGAGGCCAGATCGTAGGTCATCGGGCCGTACAGGGCATCCTGGAAGTCCAGCACGCCGGGATTGCCGACGTCGATCTGCATCAGGTTGCGCGAATGGAAATCGCGGTGCACGAACACGGGGGCTTGCGCCGTGACATTTGCCAGAATTGCATCGAACACGCCTTGCAGGCTTTTCTGCTGGACGTCGGTGAGGGTGGCGTTCAGGTGCTTGCCGATGTACCACTCGGGGAATAACTGCATTTCGCGCAGCAGGAAGGCGCGGTCATACGGTGGCAGCACATCGGGCACGCTGCTCAGCTGGAAGCGTGCCAGCGATTCCAGGGCTTCCGCGTACAGCACCGAAGCGTTGTCATGGTCGAGCACTTGCAGATAGGTGGTGGTGCCCAGATCGGACAGCAGCATGAAGCCGCGTTCGTAATCGGTGGCGATGATGCGTGGCACGCTGACGCCGGCCTGGCGCAGCATTTCGGCGACTTTGACATAGCCCAGCACGTTTTCACGTTCCGGCGGTGCATCCATGGCGATCAGGGTGCTGCCCAGCGTGGCTTGTTGTTCTGGCAAGACGTCGAGGCGGAAGTAGCGGCGGAAGCTGGCGTCGGCCGAAGCCGGACGGGCGCTGGCGGTGGCCACCACGTTCAGGCCGGCCAGCCACTCGGTGAGGGCGGCCAGACGCAGGTCAGGGGTGCTAGGGCTGGACACGTTTGCAGGCGTATCAGTTGGTAAATTCTGTAATAAAGACATTGAGCAGACGGCGGAAACCGGTATAGGCTGAAGATTCCCCTATAATAAGGGATTCAGATCAAAAAATCGCCTTTCATGGTGGTACGCCCCTATTTTTCATGAGTTGCCTGCGCTGGCTTTTGCCCCCCACCTCCCCGCACCGCTGGGCGTATGCCCTGACTGCCCTCGTTACGGTGTCGGCCGTGCCCGGCTACGCCCAGAGCTTGCCCGGAAAGACGCGTGCGCCACGGGTGGAGAACAAGGCGGCCGTCACCACCATTCAGGCGGAAGACATTAGCGGGCGTCCCGAACGCGAGATCGTACTGACCCGGGATGCCGAGCTGGTAAAAGATCAGACCAAGGTGCGTGCCGACACCGCCTGCTACCGTCAGGTCGAAGACGAGGTGCAGGCCGAAGGCCATGTGCGGATCTGGCGTTTCGGCGACTATTTCACGGGCGACGCCCTGCAGCTGAATATGGATACGGGGCAGGGCTATATGCTCAACCCGACCTACCGGCTGGAAGCCAACCATGCGCAGGGCAAGGCCGAGCGCATCAATTTTCTCAATGAAGATGAAGCGCTGGTGCTGAATGGCACTTACAGTACTTGCCAGAGCGCCAATCCGGACTGGTATCTGCGCTCCAACACCCTGAATCTTGATTCCGGGCGCGACGTCGGCACGGCTGGCAAGACCATCATCTATTTCAAGGACGTGCCGATTCTGGGTACGCCTGCGCTGTCGTTCTCGCTGTCCGGCGCACGCCGTTCGGGCTGGCTGTCGCCGATGCCCGGCTTCGGTTCCAAGGGGGCTGCCGAGCTGACCGTACCGTATTACTTCAACATCGCGCCGAACCGCGATCTGACGGTGTACCCGAAAATCATTCCGCGCCGCGGCTTCCAGCTGGGCGCGAATGGCCGCTATCTGGGTGAAACGACGGGCGGGCTGTATCAGGGTGAAACCTATCTCGAATACCTGCCGCACGATAAGCAGTATCTGCCGGCCACTAGCGGTGGTTCGACCGACCGCTGGAGCATCCGTTCCAGCCACGCCCAGGAGCTGAGCAGTGACTGGTCGTATGGCTGGCAGGTGCGCGCTGCCTCGGATAACAACTATCCCAATGATTTCTCCAAGACGGTGTCGAGCTCGACGGAACGTCAGCTGCTGCGCGAATTGCGTACCGACTACCATGGCGATTTCTGGACCCTGACGGCGCGGGTGCAGAAGTATCAGGTGCTGCAGGATCCGGAAGCGGTGGTGGACGCCAGTCTGTTCGTGTCGCGTCCCTATGACCGGCTGCCGGCAATCAACTTCCATGCCGCCCAGTATGACGTGGCCGGTGGTTTCGACTGGGCTCTGGATAGCGAACTGACCCGCTTCTTCCACCCGACCCTGCTGCGCGGTACCCGGCTGGTGGCGATTCCGCAACTGAGCTACCCGCTGATCGGCGCCAGTTATTTCATCACGCCGAAAGCCAGTGTGAATCTGGCCCGCTATGAACTGGATGCCAATGACACCACCGGCAGTGCCGCCACGCAGCTGTCGCGCGCCGTGCCGACGCTGTCGGTCGATGCCGGGCTGGTGTTCGAGCGGCCCTTGCAATTCGGTGGCAAGGAGATGACCCAGACCTTGGAACCGCGTTTGTTCTACGTGAACACCCCGTACCGCGACCAGAGCCGCTTCCCGACCTTCGATACGGACGCCGCCACCTTCAACTTCAGCCAGATTTTCTCGGAAAACCGCTTTGTCGGTTCCGACCGTATCGGTGACGCCAATCAGTTGACGGCGGCACTGGTGTCGCGCTTCCTGAATGATGCCGGCGGCGAAGCGCTGCGTCTGGCGTTTGGTCAGCGCTTCTATTTCCGTGACCAGCTGGTCCAGCTGAAGTCGTCCACGGCGGTAGTCGACACCCGTTCCGATATGCTGCTGGCAGCCACCGGCCGGATCGCCGAGAGCTGGGGCTTTGACAGCGCCGTGCAGTACAGCCCGAGCCAGAGCCGGGTGGTGTCGGAAAGCTATACCGTGCAATGGTTGCCGGGCCAGAAGAAGGTACTCAACCTCGGCTACCGCTATCTGCGTAACAGTTTTAAAAATATCGATGTGTCCAGCCAGTGGCCGATTTTCCAGCGCTGGTATGGTGTGGGCCGCGTCAGCTATTCCGTGCAGGATAAAAAAGTGCTGGAAAGTCTGATCGGTCTCGAGTACAACAGCGACTGCTGGGTGTTCCGTATGGGCGCACAGCGCTTCGTGACTACCTCGACCAAGGCGTCTACGCCGATCTTCTTCCAGCTGGAGTTGAACGGCCTGTCGCACCTCGGCGTGGGCAGTCCGCTCGAGGCGATGAAAAATAGTATTCCCGGTTACCAGCGTTTGAATGAGGGCTATGGCCGTTAAGGTCTGTTGCCTCCCCCCGGCGCCAGCCGTCCCTTGCGGACGGGCGGCGCTGTTTGATTGATGACTACTGACATTTGAGCTTCTACCATGCGTAATGCCCGTCCCATCCCGATGAAAGTTCTGGCGCTGCTGTTGTGCAGCAGCGCGCTGGCCGGTTGCAGCCTGTTCGGCAAAAAGCCGGCTCCGACACCCGTGGTCGCCCCGGCCGCTCCGGCCGCGACCGCTTCGGCAGCTGCTGCCACGCCGCTGGCTGCCAAACCAGCCGTTAAAAGTGATGGCAAAGGTTTCCTGCCGCCCGGCGAATCGGGCAATGTGAGCATCGATTCCATCGTGGTGGTGGTGAATGACGATGTGATTACCCAGCGTGAGCTGAATAACCGTATCAAGACGGTGACGGGGCGCATGAAGGGCCAGAACGTGGCGCTGCCGGAAGCGGCCGACCTGCGTCGCCAGCTGCTCGAGCGCATGATCGTGGAACGCGCCCAGCTGCAGATGGCCAAGGAAATGGGCGTGCGCGTCGATGACCTGCAACTCGATCGCGCCATCGGCCGGATCGCCGAAGCACAGAAACTGAGCGTGCAGGATCTGCGCAACCAGATGGAAAAAGACGGCATCCCGTACGCGGCCTTCCGCGAAGAGATTCGCGAAGAAATCATCATGCAGCGCCTGCGCGAGCATGAAGTCGATGCCAAGATCCAAATTTCCGACGCGGAAGTGGATAGCTTCCTGGCCGCCGAAAAAGCCGCAGCGGCCGAGCAGTTCGAACTGAATATTTCGCAAATCATGGTGCGCATTCCGGATAACGCCACCGCCGAAGTAATCGCCCAGCGCCGTGCGCGCGCCGAAGAAGTGATGCGCCAGCTGCGCACTGGCGCCGACTTCGCCAAGATGGCTGCTACCTATTCCGACGCCAGCGATGCCCTGCAGGGTGGCGTGGTGGGCTGGCGCCAGCCCGAGCGTCTGCCGCCGGTGTTTGCCGAAGCGCTGGTCAAGCTGAAACCCGGTCAGGTGACGCCAATCATCAAGAGCGTGGGCGCGTTCCACATTCTGAAGGTGTTCGAGCGCCGCAGTCTGGCCGAAGCACAGGCGGTCGCAGCCGTGCAGCAGACCCGTGCCCGTCACATTCTGCTGAAGGTCACGCCGACCATGAGTGCTGCCGATGCCAAGCGCAAGCTGCTGGAACTGAAAGAGCGTCTGGATAACAAGGCGGCCAAATTCGAAGATCTGGCGCGTCTGGTGTCGAACGATGGTTCGGCCTCCAAGGGCGGCGACCTGGGCTGGCTGTATCCGGGCGACACCATGCCGGAATTCGAGACGGCCATGAACAACCTGAAAATCGGTGAAGTCAGCGAGCCGGTGGAATCGAGCTTCGGTATCCACCTGATCGAGGTGCTGGAACGCAAGAGCGACGACGTCTCCAAGGAGCGCGAGCGTAACAATGCCCGTCAGGCGATTCGCGAACGCAAGATGGAAGAAGCGGCGGAAAGCTGGCAGCGTGAAGTACGCGACCGCGCCTATGTCGAGTTCCGTACCGAAGACGGCGCTGCAGCAAAAAAATAAGTCATTCGAATCAACCAGCAATAAAGGGTAGCCCATGCGCGCCAGCAATTCTGCTTCGGGAAGCCGTCCCGTGCTGGCCCTGACGGTCGGCGAACCGGCCGGCATCGGCCCGGAAATCGCCTTGCGCGCCGCGTGGGCGCGTCGCCACGAAGCCAATTGCGTGCTGCTGGGCGATGCGGCCTATCTGGCCATGCTGGCGCTCGATGTCGATCCGGAAATCCGCGTCTCGGCTCTGTCCTCGCAGGCGGTGCGCAACGCCGGCCTGCCACGCTTCGGCCCGGACCGGCTGATCGTGATTGACGTACCGCTGGCCGCCCATGTGGTGGCGGGCCGGCTCGATCACCTGAACGGGCGCAGCGTGCTGGCTACGCTGGATCTGGCGCTGGAAGGCTTGAAAGCGGGCTGGTTTGCCGGCATGGTCACGGCGCCGCTGCAGAAAAGTACCATTAACGATGCCGGGATTGCTTTCACCGGCCACACCGAATATCTGGCCCAGCACAGCGGCACCGAACAGGTGGTGATGATGCTGGCTGGCCAGCCGGGCGCCGCGCCGGTAGCGCCGCTGCGGGTGGCCTTAGCCACCACCCATCTGCCCTTGCAGCAGGTGTCGGCGGCAATCAGCGTCGACGGCTTGCTGCGCACCCTCACGATCCTGAATCAGGACCTGAAAACCAAGTTCGGTCTGGCCCAGCCACGCATACTGGTGTGCGGTCTGAATCCCCACGCCGGCGAAAACGGTTATCTGGGACGCGAAGAAATCGATGTGATCCAGCCCGCGCTGGCCGCGGCGCAGGCGCAGGGTATCGCTGCCAGCGGCCCGTATCCGGCCGACACGGTGTTCCAGCCCAAGTATCTGCAGGACGCCGATTGCGTGCTGGCGATGTACCACGATCAGGGCTTGCCGGTGTTGAAATACGCCTGCTTCGGGCGCGGCGTGAACATTACGCTGGGTCTGCCGTTCATCCGCACCTCGGTCGATCACGGCACCGCGCTCGATCTGGCGGCGCAAGGCCTGGGCCGCGCCGACAGTGGCAGCATGCTGGCTGCCATCGACAGTGCGCTGGCCATGGTGGCCGCCTCTCAACCTCTTACTGTCTGAATATTATGAAACACGTCGCCCGAAAACGCTTCGGCCAGAACTTCCTGCACGATAACAATGTGCTGGACCATATCACCGAGGTCATCGCGCCGGTCGCTGGCGATGCCATGGTCGAAATCGGCCCCGGTCTGGGCGCCATGACGGAGCAACTGCTGCGCAGCCTGCCGCACATGCACGTCGTCGAGCTGGACCGCGATCTGGTGGCGCGACTAGAGAAACGCTATCCGCCGAACAAGCTGAGCATCCACGCCGGCGATGCCCTGAAATTCGACTTCGGCAGCCTGCCGGTGCCGGAAGGTCAGAAATTGCGGGTGGTGGGCAATCTGCCCTACAACATTTCCAGCCCGCTGCTGTTCCATCTGGCGACGTTCGCGCCGCAGGTACAGGATCAGCACTTCATGCTGCAAAAAGAAGTGGTGGAGCGCATGGTGGCCCCGCCTGGCAGCAAAGTGTATGGCCGCCTGTCAGTGATGCTGCAATGGCGTTACGACATGACGCTGATGTTCATCGTGCCGCCGGAAGCCTTCGATCCGCCGCCGAAAGTCGAATCGGCCATCGTGCGCATGATTCCGGTCGCCGCACCGCTGGCCTGCGATGGTGCGCGTCTCGAAGCGGTGGTACTGAAAGCGTTCTCGCAGCGCCGCAAAGTGATCCGCAACTGCCTGGCCGGCATGTTCACCGAAGCCCAGATCATCGCCGCCGGCATCGACCCCTCGACCCGTCCGGAAACCGTCAGCCTCGAACAATACGTCGCGCTGGCCAATCTGCCGCACTAAAAGACTTGCCCAAGAAATAGGGGCGCAAGGTCAATGCCGAGCATTGGCCTTGCGCCCCTTTTTTTCAGGCAACTTCAGCTCATTTCCAGGCAAAAAAAAGCCCGCTACAGTGAGCGGGCTAAATCCAATTCCTTTGCAAGAAGTGGAGGAGACAGGGCTAGTATGCTGCGACGCGACATATAAGGCAAGTTTATTTTTCGCATATCCATCATTCGCTTAACGCATATCTGCTGTGTCCTCCACCCCGCTGTCGCGGGCCGTGCGTCTTAGGTTTTCGGGACGCAGCTCAGTACCAGATTGTTGACAGCCGATTCAGGCATGATGCCGCTGCCGTTGACCAGCGTGCAGTTGACGTCGCTCGGCTGCGACAGGATGGTGACGCCATAGGCATCGCCATATTTGACGGCGGAGGCGAAGCTGAAGAAGCCGGCACCCGGGGTGTTGCTGTCAGCCATGGCGCTGGAGACGGACAACTGGCCGCCGGCGGTGCCGTTCAGCAGGACCACGGTGCGCGGGGTGGCGGCGGTGGTGGCGGTGGCGTCGTTATTCGCAAACAGGCCGCTGAACTTGCCGCCGACGGCGTAGGCGTTCTGGTAGCAGTTGATCTGGACGGCGATGGCGATGGTGTGGCCGGCCGAACCGCTCGCGGTCGCTGCGACGGGCGCGCAGTTCTGGTGCGCCGGCGGGGTCTGTACCACCACGTTGAAGCTGGTGCCGTAGGAAATCTGCTGCGGCATGACGAAGCTCGAGGCGCCTGCCGGTACGGTCAGGGTGTCGCTGCCGTTGGCCAGTACCAGACCGGCGTTGTTCAGGCCGCTAATCGTGCCCTGTACGGCGAATTGCTGTTTGCCGCCACAGCCGGCCAGCGTTGCGCCCAGTACCAGCGCCGCTGCGGCGCCCCAGAATTTCAGGTTGAATTTGATGTTCATGTAGTGCTCCAGATCAGACAGGAAAGGGCGGCCGCGTCGTGAGCGGCCTGGCCCGTATTATTGGCAGGTGACGCTGATGCCGCTGTAGTCGCCCGATGGCATATTGCCGACGGCGTTGCTCAGCGTGCAGACTTTGCTGGTGTCTTTAGGCTGGGTCAGGATGGTCACGCCGTACGGCGAACCGTCCGCTACCATGGTCGGGAAGGTGAATTTAACACTGGCACCGGCGACGGCTGGTGGCAGGATGCTGACGGTGTCGGAGCCGTTGGTCAGGACCAGACCTTTGGTGTCCAGACCGGTGACCGTGCCGCCCAGGGTGTACGGGTTGGTGACGCAGGTAAATTGCACCGAGTAGGCCGTGTAGACGCTGGCTTTGCCGGTATTGGTGGTGCCGACCGGGCTGCACTTGGCGCCGGTGGGCTGTTTCGAGATCTGGACGTCGAACACTTCATCGGGCGCCACCAGCTTGGTGAACACGAAGCTGACCTGACCGGAGCTGATCGGCAGCAGTTCGCCATTCTTGGCATTAATGAGAACCAGATCCGGTTTGTTCAGACCCGCAATGCTGCCGCTCAGGGCCAGACTACCGCCACCGCCGCCGCAGCCTGCGAACATCGCGCCGCACAGCAGGGCCAGGCCTGCACGCTGATACAAACTTTTCATAAACTCTTCTCCAAAACGAAAGGGGGCCGCAACGGTCGCCGTGAGCGGTGACCAGTAAGGAAGACGGTGCCGATCAGGCGTCGGTGGGCATCTTACACGGAATCGCCCGTATTTTAGTGCATTTGCTAACGGCTGGCGCACTCACCGATGTAACAGCCTGTGACACCGGCGCGCTCGCGCCGCGCTGCCAGCCTATTTGACCTGCGCGATCTCGCAGCGCGAGTGGCGCCCCGTGATCTGGCAGCGGTTGCGGATCTGACCTTGCAGGTCGTGAATCTGTACCTGCCACTGGTCGGCGCCCTGGCGCTCCATGGTCATGTAGCCAAAGCCGTCGACCCAGTGGCTGAACGCTTCAACCACCGCGCCGGCAGCCGGGGTGGCGCCATCCGGCAGGCGTTCCGGCAGCGGCACCAGGTCTTCGGCGGTGCCGGAAAAGCCGGAGACGAACTGGTTCGGGTGGGCGCTGGAAAAGCTCATCTGCTGCCACAGGTGTACGTGGCCGGACAGCAGGGTCTGGATGTTGTCGGGCAGGTAGAGCGGGTTAAGCGAGCCAAAGGCTTGCTGCAGGCCGGCATCGCCCTTGAGTAGTTCAATGCTGCCATCGCTCTTGCGATCAGCGCCCATGCCGAGTATCGGGTGGTGCACGATGGCCAGATTACGCGGCGCCTGCGCGGCCAGAGCGGCCAGCTGACGGTAGGTGTCGCGGTACTGCTGCCAGCCCGGACTATCCGGCTTGAAGCCGCGCCAGCTGGTGCTGGCGCTGTCGATCACCAGCAACTGGGTGTCCTGACCGATTGGCACGGCGTAGGGCGGGCTATAGTTGCCGATGGCGTCATTGGCGGCCAGGTCGCAATCGCGCTGCGCCAGCAGGGGGCGCGGATCCAGCCAGCGCCAGTAACCCTGCCCGGCGCGGCTGCAGTTTTCATGGTTGCCACGCGCCATAATCCACGGCGCCGCCTGCAGCAGCCTGGCGCCGGGGGCGAAGAAATCGGCCTGCCAGACGTCCCAGCCATAGCCCCAGGGGCTGCCGGCGCAACCGGCGTTACCGGGCGGGCAGGCATTTTCGCGGTAGTGATAGTCGCCCACGTGGATCACCAGATCCGGCTGCCAGGCAGCGGCTGCGGCGGCGATGCGGGCAAATGGGTAGGCGGCTGTGTCATTGCAGGCCTGATAACTCTTGCTGTGGTCGGCCAGCCGGCAACCGGTGTCGCCCAGCACCACGATGCGTTGCGGCGCGGCGTGCTGCACGGGCAGGGCGCGCCCCAGCACGCTGGCACTGCGGTAACTGCCGGCCGGCGGCAGTTCGGCTTCGCAGGTCAGCAGGGGGAACACCGAGGGTTTGGAACTGGCGACGGGTGAAACGGTGGGACGTAGCGGCACGCTGGCGGCTGGCGAGCGCACCCGCATGGCGACGCTGCGCTGGTCGATCTGCAGCGCCGGGCAGGCGGGCGCATCGATCAGGACGCGCGCCACGGCCTGCGCGTTTTCGCCCAGCACCACGTAGGAGCTGAAGTCGGGCGTGGTGCTCGCAGGGCTAAAGCTGGCGCAGCCGCTCAGCAAGGCCAGCATCGCTGGCGTGGCCAGCAGGGACGTGCGCAGGACGCACCAGCGGCCTGACAGGCGGCGGGGCAAAGGGCGGGGCAGGGCGGATCCGGACACGGCAACTCCACAGAGGTAATCAGTTAATTTACCACGGCTGCGCACTGTTTGGCTGAGCTTGCTTTAGGGGGAAGGCCGGTCGCAGCGCGCAATTGGTGCGACAATAGCTGGTTTGTATTCTGCCCCTGCCACCATGACACGCCGCCCGCACGCTCTGCTATTTGATCTCGACGATACTCTCTGGCCGATTGCGCCCGTCATCGCCACTGCCGAACAGAGCTGGCATGACTGGCTGGCACAGCGGGTGCCGCAGCTAACCGAGCGCTACAGCATCGCCGAACTGCGCAGCCGGCGCATGGCGCTGCTGGAGCGCCAGCCGGAGCTGATCGTCGATCTGTACCAGTTACGGCGCGTGGCGCTGGAGCAGGCGCTGCAAGAAATCGGCAGCGATCTGAGCCATCTGGAGGGGGCGATGGCGCATTTTGCCGATTGCCGCAATGCCGTCACGCCGTATGCCGATGTGGTGCCGGGACTGGCCACCCTGCAGGCATTGCTGCCGCTGGGGGTGGTCACCAATGGCAACGCCGATCTGGGCGTGATCGGTTTGCACCAGCATTTCAAGGTCAATCTGGCGGCCAGCCGGTTTGGCCGCGCCAAGCCGGATCCGGCCATCTTCCATGCCGCCTGTGCCGAACTGGGGGTGGATCCGGCGCACGCCGTGTATGTGGGCGACGATCTGCGCCTCGATGTGCAAGGTGCCCAGCGGGCCGGTATGCGCGCCGTATGGATGCGCCGCAGCGACGTCACAGCGGCGTCACTGGAAGGGGTGCAGCCGGATGCGGTTTGTCAGGATCTGAATGAGCTGGTGCACTGGGTACAGGGCCAGATGCAGCATTGATGCCACGCCGCATACCCAGCCGGTCGGTCATCGGTGCATAATAGAGAGAAATGGCTTAGAAATTTGGCAGAAAACGCCCAGTAAAATTATAGGGAAGCACAGATTTATTCGTGTCGGCGGTCTAGCGCTCGAAAAAATCGTCCTGCGGCGTTGCAAATCCTCGCCATACCTCGCCGGTAGAAACTGGCCTAACCTTGCTGTAGCAGCCTTACACGAACGACTCATCATGCAACTCGAACCCCGCGCGCAAACTTTGCTCAAAGCTCTGGTGGAGCGCTATATTGCGGACGGCCAGCCGGTCGGTTCGCGCGCTCTGTCCAAATTTTCCGGACTGGATCTGTCTCCGGCCACCATCCGCAATATCATGGCCGATCTGGAAGAACTTGGTTATGTGGCCAGCCCCCACACCTCGGCGGGGCGGGTACCCACGCCGCGTGGCTACCGGATCTTCGTCGATACCCTGCTCACCGTGCAGCATCTCGACGAGCATGCGGTGGAAGGGCATATGCGGCTGCAGGCGCCGCAACCGCAGAAAATGATCAGTAACGCGGCGCAGATGCTGTCCTCGCTGTCGCAGTTTGCCGGCGTGGTGCTGAGCCCGCGGCGCGAATCGGTGTTCCAGCATATCGAATTCCTGCGCCTAGGCGAGAAGCGCATTCTGCTGGTGATTGTGGCGCCCGGTGGCGATGTGCAGAACCGTTTGCTGCTGACCGACGTCGATTACAGCCCGGCCCAGCTGGTGCAGTCGGCCAATTACATCAACCAGAATTACGGCGGGCTGGCCTTCGATGAGGTGCGGCGCCGCCTGCAGGGCGAAGTGCGCCAGTTGCGCGACGATATGGGCCGGCTGATGCAGGCTGCCGTGGCGGTGGGCAGCGAAGCGATGGCCGACGATTCCGACGATATGGTGATTTCCGGCGAACGCAATCTGCTGTCGGTCAGCGATCTGTCCTCGAATATGAGTTCGTTGCGGCAGATGTTCGATATGTTCGAGCAGAAGACCGGCCTGATGCAGTTGCTTGATGTGTCGAGCAAGGCCAGCGGCGTGCAGATCTACATCGGCGGCGAATCGAGTCTGGTGCCGATGGATGAAATGAGTGTGGTGACGGCGCCCTACACGGCGCACGGCAAGATCGTTGGCACGCTGGGGGTGATCGGCCCGACCCGCATGGCCTACGAGCGGGTGATTCCGATTGTCGATATTACGGCCAAGCTGCTGTCGAACGCGCTCAGCCAGCAATAAGAAAAACGGCGCTCCAGGAGCGCCGTTTTCATGGGGTGTGCCGGAGCGGCGCCGCGCCTAGTTGCGGTGCGGGCAGACGGTCTTGGTGCAGTTACCGTAGATCGCCAGTGCATGCTCGGCGATTTTGAAGCCGCGCTCCTGGGCGATGACTTGCTGGCGCACTTCGATTTCTTCGTCGAAGAATTCTTCCACGCGGCCACAATCGAGGCAGACCAGATGGTCGTGGTGCGAACCTTCGTTGAGTTCGAAAATGGCCTTGCCCGTTTCGAAGTGGTTGCGATTGAGCAGGCCGGCCTGTTCGAACTGGGTCAGCACGCGGTAGACGGTGGCCAGACCGACATCCATATTTTCAGCCAGTAAGATCTTATAGACATCCTCGGCAGTCAGGTGGCGTACGTCGCTGTTCTGGAAGATGTCCAGAATTTTCAGGCGTGGCAGCGTGGCTTTCAGGCCGCTGGCCTTCAGATCGTTCGGATTGTTGCTCATGTGGAGACTCTGACTGTGGGTGGTTGATGCCGGTGAGGCGACAGTTTAACGTACTCCGGCGCGCGTTGCAGCATCGTCGCGGCAGCGTGTGCGCAAGCACTTGGCAGAATTTGCAATGTTTTACATTTAAGTCATATAAAACAAGGACATACTAGGAGAATTGGTGGATAATGCCTGCGCAAAGTGTGCCCGGGCAGCCCCATCTTGTACCATGTGCATTATGATATAGCGTTTTTCGGCACTTCCGCTCGAACCGATTGAGGACAACCATGCGCGTCACCCAGGCTAAATTGCCGACCAAGTTGCAGTCTAAGTTGCAGTCGCAGTTGCATTCCACCCCGTCCCGTTCTACTGGCCGTCTGCCCTTGCTGGCCGGTGCTGTGTGCGTCGCGCTGGCGCTGGCCGGCTGCGCCACCAAAACCACGCTGGGCGAGAAATCGACCGAGGTCAAGGACGCTGGCGTCACGCTCGACGCCAACAAGGGTGCGCAAACCACCACCATTACCCAGCTGCAGAAGTTCATGTGGTTCTTCTCGCCCTACCGTCCAGATATTCAGCAGGGCAACTTCGTTTCGGAAGAAATGCTGGCCCAGCTGAAGGCGGGTATGACCCGCGATCAGGTACGCTTCATCTTTGGCACCGCGCTGCTGGAAGATCCTTTCCACGGCAGCCGCTGGGACTATCCGTTCCGCATGGCCAAAGGTAACGGCGAACTGACCACCAGCCGCGTGATTGTGTTCTTCAACAAGGAAGGCCGTGTCGAGCGCTGGGAAGGCGGCAATCTGCCGACCGAAAAAGAATACATCGCACGGATTGCCGGCCCGGCGCCGCAAAGCAAGCAGGACGCCAAGTCCGATAAGTAACAGGTAACGAGGAAAGCATGACTGACATGAATATCGCCATCGCTGGCGCTGGTGGCCGCATGGGCCGGATCCTGATCGAAGCCGTGCAGGCCGCGCCCGATGCGCGTCTGGCCGGGGCACTTGATCGCGCCGGTGGCGCCAATATCGGTAGCGATGCTGCTGCTTTCCTCGGCCAGCCGGCCGGCGTGAGCGTGGCTGCCGACCTGGCACAAGGTCTGGCCGGTGCGCAGTTTCTGATTGATTTCACCCGTCCGGAAGGCACGCTGGAACATCTGGCTTACTGCGCCGAACATGGCATCAAGATGGTGATCGGCACCACCGGTTTCGACGCAGCAGGCAAGGCAGCGATTGCCGCAGCGGCCAAGAAAACCGCCATCGTGTTCTCGCCGAATTTCAGCGTTGGCGTCAACGTCACCCTGAAGCTGCTGGAGCAGGCTGCCAAGGCCCTGTCGACCGGCTATGACATCGAAGTCATCGAAGCGCACCACCGTCACAAAGTCGATGCACCGTCCGGCACCGCGCTGAAAATGGGCGAGGTACTGGCCGATGCGCTGGGCCGCGACCTGAAAGACTGCGCCGTGTACGCCCGCGAAGGCGTGACGGGCGAACGTGATCCGTCCTCGATCGGCTTTGCCACCATCCGTGGCGGCGATATCGTCGGCGATCATACCGTGCTGTTTGCCGGCATCGGCGAGCGCATCGAAATCAGCCACAAATCCAGTAGCCGCGTCACCTACGCGCACGGTTCGCTACGTGCCTGCCGCTTCCTGGCCGACAAGAGCACCGGCCTGTACGACATGTTTGACGTGCTGGCGCTGAACGGATAAGCCATAACCATGAATAATCACTTCACCCTGGCCAGTTACTGGGAACAGGGCGATGCCATTAGCCACGCGGTGGCACTGGTGTTGCTGGCGATGTCGCTGGTGAGCTGGTTTTTCATTCTGTCCAAAGCGCTGGCCGCGTGGCGCATCCGGCGCAGCGCGCCAGCGCTGCAGCAATTCTGGCTGGCGCCGACGCTGGCCGACGCTGTGGCCGCGCTGAACGCTGCCGACCCCGAACAGATTTACGCACCGCTAGCACAGCACAGCGCCGCCTTGCAGCAGGCGGCGGGCCGCAGCACGCTAGGCAGCGCACTGGCGCCGGCCGCGCAGCTGACCCGGGTACTGCGTGATCGTATCCAGTCGGCCACTAGCAAGCTGGAAAGCGGCTTGACGCTGCTGGCGTCGATCGGCGCCACCGCACCGTTCGTTGGCCTGCTGGGCACTGTGTGGGGCATTTACCATGCGCTGGCCAATGTGTCGGCGCATGGCACGGTGCAGATTGATAAAGTCGCCGGTCCGGTCGGCGAAGCGCTGATCATGACGGCGATTGGGCTGACCGTGGCGATTCCTGCCGTGCTGGCGTATAACGGTTTTAACCGCGTCAACCGGCTCACACTGGCCGAACTGGACGCCTTTGCCTACGACCTGCAAGCCTATCTGACCCGCAGCCCGGACTAGGAGCGCAAGATGAGCTTCGGCGCATTCAATCAGCACCGCAATCCCGGCCCGATGGCCGATATCAACGTCACGCCGATGGTCGATGTGATGCTGGTGCTACTGGTGATTTTCATTCTGAGTGCACCGATGCTCAGCAACGCCGTCAAGCTCGATCTGCCGGTGGCGAATGCGGCCGCCAGTGCTCAGCAGGCCGCCAGCGTGCTGCTGGCCATCGATGGCAAGGGACAGATTTACTGGAATAACGAGCCGGTCGATGCGGCGGCGCTGGAACAGCGCTTGCAGCAGGCGGCGACGCTGGCGCCACAACCGGAGCTGCAACTGCGCGCCGACAAAAATACCCGTTACGAAGTGGTGGCGCAGGTGATGGCGGCAGCGCAGCAGCAGGGCTTAACCAAACTGGGGTTTGTTACTGCCCCCAAGAAAGAGAAATAATATGGCTACTGCCGAACTGAATGGCGCTGCGATTACCGACAGCGCCAGCTTCCACGCCGCCTGCAAGGCCGCACTGGGTTTTCCCGACAGCTACAGCAACAGCATGGATGCGTGGGTAGATTGTCTGAGCTATCTGCGCGATGACGACAATATGAGCAAGTTCCGTCTAAAGCCGAACGAACTGCTGGACATCGTCATCAAGGACAGCGCCGCCATGCAGGCTGCGGTGCCCGAGATTCTGGAAGAAGTGGCTTATTGCGTGGCTGGCATCAACGAACGTTATGACGACTACGGCGAGAAGCCAGCCCTGAAACTCAGCCTGCGCTAGGCGCTGCGGCTGCAGCCACTACTGGTTCAGCAGCGGCCGGCACGGGGTTCGGAATCTGCGCCTTGGCGCCGGTTTCGCCCGGAGCCAGCGTCAGCACCTCGAAGCCGGTGTCCGTCACCAGCACCATGTGTTCCCACTGTGCCGACAAGGATTTGTCGCGCGTCTCCACCGTCCAGCCATCGGCCAGTTCGCGGGTTGCTGCTTTACCGGCATTGATCATCGGCTCGATGGTAAACAGCATACCCGGCTTGAGTACCACGCCCTGACCGGGGCGGCCGTAGTGCGCCACTTGCGGATCATCGTGATAGATGGTGCCGATGCCATGGCCGCAGTAATCGAGTACCACGCTGTAACCGGCTTTCTCGGCCACAGTCTGGATCGCGAAACCGACGTCGCCCAGTGTGGCGCGCGGTTTGACGGCACGGATACCGGCCCACATTGCGGCGTAGGTGGTTTCCACCAGCTTGCGCGCTGCCTTGGACGGCTCGCCCACGTAGTACATGCGGCTGGTGTCACCGAACCAGCCATCCTTGATCACGGCGACATCGATGTTGATGATGTCGCCGTCCTTGAGGATCTGCTGTTCCGACGGAATGCCATGGCAGACCACGTGGTTGACCGAGCTGCACACGGTGGCCGGGAAGCCACCATAGCCAACGTTGGCTGGAATCGCCTGCTGCACATTGACGATGTATTCATTGCACAGGCGGTCCAGATAGGCCGTGCTGACGCCGGCACGGATGTGCGGGGCGATCATGGTCAGTACGTCGGCCGCCAGCTGGGCGGCGATCCGGGCCTGAGCGATCTGTTCTGGCGTCTTGTTCTGGTTGGCGGGGCTACGGCGGGACATGGGCGACCTCTTTATTCTTTAAGGCCGGTATTCTGCCACAAGCCACGCCGCACCGCCGCTGCAAGCCTGAATCCATGCTTCAGGCGGTGTTCAGTGACTATGCAGTGACTATGCAGTGACTAAGCTGACAGCGCTTAGCGTACCGCGGCCGGATCGAAGTGCGGATTGTCGATCAGGCAAAGCAGATTGCCATCCGGGTCGCCCAGTTCTGCGGTGCGGATGCCGCCGCCGACGTCCTGAATCGCCCCCTGCAGGGTGGCGCCCAGTGCCAGGATACGTGCCACTTCGGCATCAAGGTCATCGACGCCCCAGTAGACCGTGCTGCCGGTGGCGCCCGGGGTGCCATCCGGGAGCAGGCCCAGTTCAAAGCCGCCTACCGAAAAGCCCACATAGAAAGGCTGGTCGAAATACGGCGCCACGCCGAACACGCTGGCGTACCATGCTTTGGCGGCGGCCAGATCGGCTACCGGATAGATCGCTGTGCGCAAACCCTTGATCATGCTGTGCTCCCGAAGGTGATTGAAGATTAGTAAATATTAGTGAAGATCAGTGACTATTAGTGACTACTAGTGTGGAATAGTACGGATTAGTGAAGATTATCGAAAACGCTATCTTGGCACAGCCCAAGCTCCGGCGATTGTAAAAATGGAAGCTGGGAATTAGTCAGTGTGGCGCAGGAAGTGCTGTGGCGCGCTGCCCGCGAACTGCTGGAAATCGTGGATCAGGTGCGACTGGTCAAAGTAACCGCAATCGAGCGCCAGTTGCGACCAGTCCGGCGCGCGGGTCTGCTGTAGCGTCGCCGTAGCGCGGCGAAAGCGGCAGATGCGCGCATACAACTTGGGCGACAGGCCCACGTGCTGGCGGAACAGGCTAGCCATGTGCTGGCGCGTGACACCGAGTTGTGTTGCCAGATCGGCAATGCGCAGGCCACCGTCGCTGCTTTCCAGTGCGCCCAGTGCGTAGCGGATCAGTCCTTCCGCGTGGCGCTGCGCCAGCAGCGCCGCGGCGGGGGCGGCCTGTGCGGCGCGCAGCCGTTGCAGCAGCATGGCTTCGATCAGGGCGAGGCGCGCGCGCTCCGGCCGCTCGCGCTCCCACAGGGCGTCGGCCAGCCGTTCGACATCGCTGCGGCCCCACAACTGGTCGAGATCGGCACGCTGGTCGGTTAGCACATGCAGGGGCGCGCGCAGGAATAGCCCGGCGGCGCCGGGTCTGAAGCGCACCGCCAGCGTGCGCAAGGGGACGCTGCTGGCCACCAGTATCGGGCTACTCATCATCCCGACCGCAAAACCGCACTGGCCGCCATCCTGCCAGAGGAGGTCGACGCAGTTGTCCGGCAGCACGCGGTGGCGCTGCGCGCTGGCTGGCGCCTGCGCTGCCCACACGCAGTCCAGATGGGCTGCCAGCGCCGGATGGGGAGGATATTCGCGGTAGTGCATGGCCGCAGTATGCCACGCAGATGCCAGCGTGCGCGGCCAACCCGCTCAGGCGGGGCATGTGACGGTATAATGTTCGGTTCTTAGACAATTCTGGCCGTAGACCATCATGCAAGATAAATATAGTCCCGCAGACGTAGAAAAAGCCGCGCAATCGCACTGGAAAGCCATCGACGCCTATAAAGCGGTCGAGCACGACCCGCGTTTCCCCAAGGGTAAATACTATGCCTGCTCGATGCTGCCTTACCCATCGGGCAAGCTGCACATGGGGCACGTGCGTAACTACACCATCAACGATGTGATGTACCGCTATCTGCGCATGAACGGCTACAACGTGCTGATGCCGATGGGCTGGGATGCCTTCGGTATGCCGGCCGAGAATGCCGCAATGGCCAACAACGTGCCACCAGCGCAATGGACCTACTCCAACATCGCCCACATGCGCGAGCAGATGGAGTCGATGGGTCTGGCGATTGACTGGTCGCGTGAAATGACGGCCTGCAAACCCGAATACTACAAATGGAACCAGTGGATGTTCCTGAAGATGCTGGAAAAAGGCATCATCTACAAGAAAACCGGTACCGTGAACTGGGACCCGATCGACCAGACCGTGCTGGCCAACGAGCAGGTGGTCGATGGCCGCGGCTGGCGTTCCGGTGCGCTGATCGAAAAGCGCGAAATCCCGATGTACTACGCGCGTATCACCGACTACGCCGACGAGCTGCTGTCCTATGTGGACGACAAGCTGCCGGGCTGGCCGGAGCGCGTGCGCACCATGCAGACCAACTGGATCGGTAAATCGACCGGGGTGCGCTTCGCCTTCCCGCACCAGATCAAGGACGACAGTGGCGCCCTGATCGGCGACGGCAAAATGTACGTATTCACCACCCGTCCGGATACCGTGATGGGCGTGACCTTCTGCGCCGTGGCCGCCGAGCATCCGCTGGCGATTCACGCGGCCCAAACCAATCCGGCACTGGCGGCCTTCAACGCCGAGTGCAAACTGGGTTCCGTGATCGAGGCCGACATGGCCACCATGGAGAAGAAGGGCATGCCAACTGGCCTGTTCGTCACCCATCCGCTGACCGGCGCACAGGTCGAAGTCTGGGTGGGCAACTACGTGCTGATCACCTACGGCGATGGCGCCGTGATGGGCGTGCCAGCCCACGACGAACGCGATTTCGCCTTCGCCAAAAAATACAATCTGGCGATCAAGCAGGTGATCACTGCCGAAGGCAAGGAATTCTCCACCGAAGCCTGGCAGGAATGGTATGGCGACAAGGACATCTCCATCGTCACCAACTCGGGCAAATACGATGGCCTGAACTACGCCGCTGCGGTGGATGCCGTTGCTGCCGATATGCTGGAAAAAGGTCTGGGCGAGAAGAAGATCACCTTCCGTCTGCGTGACTGGGGTGTCTCGCGCCAGCGTTACTGGGGCACGCCGATTCCGATGATCCACTGCGCCGATTGTGGCACCGTGCCAGTCCCGGAAAAAGATCTGCCAGTGGTGCTGCCGGAAGACTGCGTACCTGATGGTACCGGCAACCCGCTGAACAAACACGAAGCCTTCCTCAAGTGCGATTGCCCGCAGTGCGGCAAGCCTGCACGTCGCGAAACCGACACCATGGATACCTTCGTCGATTCGTCGTGGTACTACATGCGGTATACCTCGCCGGGCTCGCACGCTGGCATGGTCGATGCGCGCAACGATTACTGGATGCCGATGGACCAGTACATCGGTGGTATCGAACACGCTGTGATGCACCTGCTGTATGCGCGCTTCTGGACCAAGATTATGCGCGACTTCGGTCTGGTCAAGTTCGACGAGCCATTCGTCAATCTGCTGACGCAGGGCATGGTGCTGAACGAAACCTACTACCGTGAAGATGCCGCCGGCAAGAAGACCTGGTTCAATCCGGCCGACGTCGATCTGACGCTGGACGATAAAGGCCGTCCGCAAGGCGCCGTGGCCAAGGCTGACGGTCAGCCGGTGAACATTGGTGGCACCGAGAAGATGTCCAAGTCGAAAAACAACGGTATCGATCCGGCTGCCCAGATCGAGCAGTACGGTGCCGATACGGCGCGTCTGTTCACCATGTTCGCTTCGCCACCAGAGCAAACCCTGGAATGGTCGGGCAGTGGTGTGGAAGGCGCGAACCGCTTCCTGCGCCGCGTCTGGGCTTACGGTTATGCGCAGTCCGGCCGCATCAGTGCTGCGCTGAAAGGTGGCGAGGCAGCAGCGGCCAACGAAGCGCAGAAAACCCTGCGCCGCGAATTGCACAAACTGCTGCAACAGGCTGACTACGATCTGAAACGCATCCAGTACAACACCGTGGTATCGGCCTGCATGAAGATGCTGAACACGCTGGAATCGGCCAAGCTCGATGACAGCGCAGCGTCCGACGCGCTGATCGCCGAAGGTCTGTCGATCTTCCTGCGTCTGCTCAATCCGGTCGCACCGCACATCACCCATGTGCTGTGGCAGGAACTCGGATACGCTGACAAGTTCGGCGACATCCTCAATGTGCAATGGCCGCAGGTGGATCCGGCTGCACTGGAGCAGGCCGAGATCGAGATGATGATTCAGGTGAACGGCAAACTGCGCGGCAGCGTGGTAGTTGCCAAGGGTGCTGATAAAGCGGCCATCGAAGCGGCAGCACTGGCCAATGAGGCAGTGCAGAAGTTCATCGAAGGCACGCCGAAGAAAATCATCGTGGTGCCCGGTAAGCTGATCAACATCGTGGTGTAAATTCAAAGGAAACAAAGATACGACTATGACGATGACTCTGGCATGGCGCCGGCTTGGCCGGACACTGGGACTGCTGCTTGCGCTGACGCTGACGTTGTCGGCTTGCGGCTTCCACCTGCGTGGCGATGGCGGCCATTACACGCTGCCGTTCCCGACGATGTATGTCGGCCTGCCGGAAGCATCGCCACTGGCGATCGATTTGAAACGCAACATCCGCGCCAATGGCGGCACCACCGTGGTGGCGGCAGCCAAGGATGCGGATGGCGTGATCGAAGTGCTGACCAATCCGGAAAAGACCCGTACCAAGACGATTCTGTCGCTGAACAGCAATGGTCGGGTACGCCAGTATCTGCTGTCCTACAACATCGTGTTCCGGGTGCTGGATCGTCAGGGTGCCGAGCTGCTGGCACCGACCCAGATTCTGCTGACCCGGCCGATCGACTTTAACGAAACCCAGCTGCTGGCCAAAGAGCAGGAAGAAGCCCTGCTGTACAAGGACATGCAGACCGATCTGGTGCAGCAGATGATGCGCCGCATCGCCGCCATCAAGCCGCCACAAATCTCCGTGCCGGCTGGCCGCTAGGGCTTACCATGCAATTGCGGCTAGAGGCACTGGACGGCCATTTAAGCAAATCGCTGGCGCAGCTGTACGTGATTACCAGCGACGAGCATTTGCTGGCACTGGAAGCGGCGGACAAGATCCGTCGTGCCGCGCGCGCGCAAGGCTATTCCGAGCGCGACGTGCTGACCGTGGAACGCAGCTTCAAATGGGGCGAACTGCTGGCCGCCAATCAGGCGCTGTCGCTGTTCGGTGACAAGAAGCTGATCGAGCTGCGCATCCCCACCGGTAAGCCGGGCAAGGATGGTGGCGCGGCATTACAGAATTATGTGCAAGACCTGAGTCCCGACAACCTGACCCTGATTACTCTGCCTAAGCTGGACTGGCAGACGCAGAAGGCGGCGTGGGTCGCCAGCCTGCAACAGGCGGCGGTGTATATCGACATCGCCCAGGTGGAACGGACCCAGTTACCCAATTGGATAGGCCAGCGCCTTGCCGCACAAGGGCAGAGCGCTGACCGGCAGAGTATCGATTTCATCGCCGATCGCGTGGAAGGCAATCTGTTGGCGGCCCATCAGGAGATACAGAAACTGGCCTTGCTGCACGAGCCGGGCAAGCTGACCTACGAGCAGGTGCACGATGCTGTGCTGAATGTGGCGCGTTACGACGTGTTCAAACTCAGTGAAGCGATGCTGTCCGGTGATCCGGCACGGCTGGTGCGCATGCTGGAAGGCTTGCAGGGCGAAGGCGAAGCGCTGCCGCTGGTGTTATGGGCCGTGACGGAAGAAATCCGCACGCTGCTCAAACTCAAGGCAGGCATGGCGCAGGGCCGGCCACTTGGTGCGCTGCTCAAGGAGTACCGCATCTGGGGCCCGAAAGAACGCATGATGGAGCCGGCGCTACGCCGCATTTCGCTCGCCACGCTGGAAGCGGCGATGCAGGACGCGGCGCAGGTCGACAAGATGATCAAGGGTTTGCGCGCCAAAGCGCATGCCGGCGACGCGTGGGACGCGATGCTGCAACTGGCACTGAACGTCGCGCGCGGTTAGCACAGCGAAAGCATTCACGATGGATATCAAGCATTACATGGAACAACTGGGCCAGCAGGCGCGCACCGCATCGCGCGCCATGGCCCGTGCCGATAGCGCCACCCGCAACCGCGCTCTGACGCTGATTGCCGACGCCATCGAGCGCGATGCGGCGCAACTGCGCGCTGCCAACCAGCTCGATATGGACGCCGCTGCGGCCAGCGGACTGGCGCCGGCCATGCTGGACCGGCTGGCATTGTCGGACCAAGCCATTAACACCATGGTCGAAGGGCTGCGCCAGATCGTGGCGCTGGCGGACCCGATCGGTGAAATCTCCGGAATGAAATTCCGCCCGTCCGGTATCCAGGTCGGGCAGATGCGCGTACCGCTGGGCGTGATCGGCATCATTTACGAATCGCGTCCGAATGTGACGGTGGATGCGGCCGGTCTGTGCATCAAGAGTGGCAACGCGACGATTCTGCGCGGCGGTTCGGAAGCAATTCATTGCAATCGCGCGCTGGCGCAACTGGTGCGCGAAGGCTTGCAGGGTGCCGGTCTGCCGGCCGAAGCCGTGCAGGTGGTCGATACCACTGACCGCGCTGCGGTTGGCGCGCTGATCACCATGCCGCAATATGTGGACGTGATTGTGCCGCGCGGCGGCAAGAGCCTGATTGCGCGCCTGATCGCTGAAGCGACGGTGCCAATGATTAAACATCTGGATGGTATCTGCCACGTTTACATCGACGCCCAGGCCGACCTCGAGAAGGCTGTGAAGATTGCGTTTAACGCCAAGTGCCACCGTTACGGCACCTGCAACACCATGGAAACGCTGCTGATCGCGCGTGCCATTGCGGCGGACGTGCTGCCGCAACTGGCGCAGCTGTATGCGACCAAGCAGGTCGAGCTGCGGGCCGATGCGGAAGCGCTGGCGTTGCTGCAGGCCGCCGGCTACCCGCATCTGGTGGCGGCAACGGAAGAAGACTGGTCGACCGAATATCTGGCTGCCATCCTGTCGGTGAAAATCGTCGACGGCATCGATGAGGCAATGGAACACATCAACCACTATTCGTCCAAGCACACCGAAGCGATCATCACCGAGAACTATAGCGACGCTATGCGCTTCCTGCGGGAAGTCGATTCCTCGTCGGTGATGGTGAATGCGTCGACCCGCTTTGCCGATGGTTTCGAGTATGGTCTGGGGGCGGAAATCGGTATCTCCAACGACAAGCTGCATGCGCGCGGCCCGGTCGGTCTGGAAGGCCTGACTTCGCTGAAATACGTGGTATTCGGCCACGGTGAAGTACGTAACTAGGAACTCCTATGCTCTGGATGAAAGCACTGCACATCTTTTTCGTGATCTCGTGGATGGCCGGCGTGTTCTACCTGCCGCGCATCTTCGTGAATCTGGCGATGGAAACCAATGATGTGGCGACCCAGCGTTTGCTGACCATGGCGCGCAAGCTGTATCGTTTTTCGATGTGGATCGCCGTGTTCGCCGTGGTGTTCGGTGCCATCCTGATCTACATGCAGTACGGCTGGCACATGCCGCACTGGCTGCACGCCAAGCTGTTCTTCGTGGCGCTGCTGGTGGGTTACCACCACGCCTGCGGCCCGCTGCTGCGCAAATTCGAGAACGGCGTCAACACCCGCAGCCACAAGTGGTTCCGTGTGTTTAACGAACTGCCGGTATTCATGATGCTGGCCATCGTGCTGCTGGTGGTGCTGAAGCCCTTCTAATCTGATCGGATCGGATTAACAACAGCAACGCGCCGGCTGGGACGGCGCGAATTTTTTAACGGACAAAAGGTACACCTATGGCATCCTATTTTTGCCCATGCCCGCGCGGCATGGAAGCGGCACTGGCCGAAGAACTGGGCGAAATCGCGCAGGGCAGCAGCACCATGAAAGTACACAATCAGGTTCCGGGCGGTGTGCACTGCTCCGGTGATCTGATTGATTCATACCGTATCAACCTGCATTCGCGGATTGCTTCGCGGGTGCTAATGCGCATGGCCGTCACCGGCTACAAGAACGAAAACGATATCTACGATCTGACGCTGGCGCAGCAGTGGGAAGACTGGTTCACTTACGATCACACTATCCGCGTAGACGTCACGGCAGTGAAATCGCCACTGAAAAGTCTGGAATTCACCACGCTGAAAATCAAGGATGCGATCTGCGACCGCTTCCGCGACCAGTTCGACAAGCGTCCGTCGGTGAACACCCGTGAACCGGATATGCGCATCGTCGGCTTCCTCGACGCACACCAGTTCACCATCTACCTCGATACTTCGGGCGAAGCACTGTTCAAGCGCGGCTGGCGTGAAGAGACCGGTGATGCACCATTGCGCGAAAATCTGGCCGCCGGCCTGCTGCGCGTGGCTGGCTGGAAGCCGGGCATGCCGCTGTTCGACCCGATGTGCGGTTCCGGTACCATTCTGTGCGAAGCAGCGCAGATGGTGCAGGGGATTCCGCCGGGCGCACGCCGCCGTTTTGCCTTCGAAGCCTTCAATGACTTCGATCCGGCACCATGGCAGGCCATGAAGAACGCCATCAAGGCCAACCCGCTGCCGGAAACCCCGACCATCTTCGGCTCCGACATTTCCGGTGACATGGTCGCAATGACCCGCCACAACCTGCGTTGCGCCGGAATTCTGTTCGACGTGCCACTCAAGCAGATCGAAGCGCAGGAAGTCAAAGCGCCGACCGAACAGCCGGGCATCCTGCTGACCAACCCGCCGTATGGCGAGCGGATCGGCGTGCGTGGCGATAGCTCGCTGCCGGAAGACGAACTGGCGACCAGTTTCTACTCGGCCCTGAGCACCACCCTCAAGCAGCGCTTTGCCGGCTGGACGGTGTTCCTGTTCACTGCCGATCTGGGTCTGCCTAAGCTGCTGCGCCTGAAAGAAGCGCGCAAAACGCCATTCTTCAACGGTGCGCTGGAATGCCGTCTGTTCCGCTTCGATATGGTGGCCGGCTTTAACCGTCGCGAAGCGGCCAAGCCGAAAGCGGAATAAGCCCCCTTCGTGTCATCCGGCGCCCTGACGGCCAACCGGATTGCCGGCCGTATGGCTTTTTCGCGACAGATTGGCATGGGCTTCGGTTTGCTGATTTCGGCCACGCTGGCGAATCTGGCCTATCACTTCTGGTATCCGGCGGCGCTGCCCTGGTCGGTGCTGCCACTGTTCGTGTACACCTTCGGCATGTCGCTGGTGGCGCCCGGCGCGACCTTGCTGGCGCTGGATCTTTCCCCCATTTGCGCGGGACGGTAGCATCCTGTCAATCCTTTGCCACCACACTGCTGGGCGCTATCGTGGCCGGACTGGTGGCGCCGTACTTATCACAATCGCCACTCTACTTAGCTTTAGGACAAACGGCATTTAGTGTCTCTGCTCTCGTTTTGTGGTTGACGGCCCACAATTACCGGAGCATGCTACTACGCCATCCGGAGCAATAACGCTCAACTTAGGATTAACGGCGCGAAATTCAATTAGTTGAATCAGAAATCCTACCGGCCGTAAATTTTGTGTATCGGTTTATGTTAGTATAATTTTTTTAGACAATATTTCCCGGCCCAAACAACCGCCAGATACGATGCATCAACCTGACCAAGATATTCGCAATCGTTTGCTGATCGCGCGTCTGCCGGCCATGCCGCAGATTCTGATCAAGCTGATCGAGCACTTGCAGGCTGACGATGCAGGCATGCCCGAGCTGGCTGCGCTGATCGCCAAAGATGCGGCAATGACCAGCAAGATTCTGACGGTTGCCAATAGTTCGGCCTACCACCGCGGTTCGCGCGCCGTGGGGCTGGAACAGTCGCTGGTGTCACTCGGCACCGACATGATCAAGACGCTGGTGATCAGCGAGTCGGTATTCCAGACCTTTAATAGCTTCCCCCACTCTGGCAGCACCGATTTGCGCGGTTTCTGGAAAGGTTCCCTGACGACGGCGGTGATCGCGCGCGAAATCGCCAAGTGCATGGACTATCCGCACGTCGAAGAGGCCTATCTGGCCGGTTTGCTGCACAACGTCGGGCGACTGGCCCTGCTGGCCACCGCCCCCAAAGAATACGCGTTTAACTTCATGGCGCGCGACGACGAAGCGCTGTGCGCCGTCGAACAACGCACCCTGCAGATTACCCACTCGGAAGCGGGCGCCTGGCTGATCGAACGCTGGCATCTGGACTCCTTCCTTGCCGATAGCGTCCTATATCACCACGAACCGCTGGCGCGGCTGGAATCGGCCCATCCGCTGATCCGCACCGTGCGCCTGGCGCATCTGCTGTGTTTCCACCGTGACGAAGACCCGGCCATCGACGAGGCGGCGCAGTTGTGCGGTCTCGATGGCGAGGCCCTCGAGCAGATCAGCCATAACGCGGCGCGTCAGGTAGAAAAATCGGCCGCCTATCTGGGCATCGACTTAAGCGGTGCCGACGATATTCCTACCCCGGCGGCCTATGCGCCACCGATGGTCGATCCAGTGCAGCAGCGCCTCTCCGAAGAAGTGCGCAATATGGTGCTGGTGTCGGAAATGGGGCAGACCTTTGCACGCCAGCAGGGCGAAGCGGGGCTGCTGGAATCGATTGCACGCTCGGCACGCATCCTGTTCGATTTCGAAAATGCCGTGGTGCTGATGGCCGATCCGACGGGTCATGCCCTGCATGGCGTGGCGACCGGTGAGCAGCAGCAGCGACTGGCCGAATTCAGTATCCCTCTGAACAAGGGCGGGGTGGTGGCTGCCGCCGCGCTGGATGGCAAGCTGACCTATGTGAGCCGCCATGCGCCGGACCTGAATGTGGCGGAAGAACAGCTGTTCCGCATGCTCGGTAGCGAAGGCATGGTGTGTCTGCCACTGGTGACTAACCATAACTGTCTGGCGCTGCTGATCGGTGGCGCACCGGCCTGGCAGATGGCCAGCTACAGCAAGCGTGAACGCTTCCTGCAGTCGTATGGTACGCAAGCTGCGGTGGCGCTGGAAACGGCGATCAGCGAGCGCGGTTACGCCAAGCGCCAGATCGCCCATGTGGCCGAGGAATACCGCGAAGCGTCGCGCCGTGTGGTGCACGAAGTGAACAATCCTCTGTCGATCATCAAGAACTATCTGTCGGTGCTGGACGGGAAACTGGCCAAGCGTGAACCGGTGGTCGGCGAGATGTCGATCCTGAACGAAGAAATCGACCGGGTGGGCCAGCTGATTAACGGTCTGGCCGATCTGCAGCCGACCGAAACGGCGCGCGTCACCGATGTGGCACGGGTGGTAGAAGACGTGCTGCGCCTGTTCCGCGCCACCGACTTCGTACCGGCTTCGGTGCAGATCGTAGTGCGCATGCAGGAAGAACCGGCCGAAATCGACGGCGACGCCGATATGCTGAAGCAGATCCTCGTCAACCTGATCAAGAATGCTGTCGAAGCACTCGCCGGTGGCGGCAAGATCGAAATTTCCAATCGCGGTCATGTCAACCGCGAGCGCAAGCTGTATCTGGAACTGGTGGTCAGCGACACCGGTCCCGGACTGTCGACCGAGGTGCTGGCGAATCTGTTCTCGCCGGTACGCAGCGGTAAAGATGGCGCCCACCATGGTCTGGGCCTGTCGATCGTGCATAGTCTGGTGAAGAAGATGCAGGGCATGATTACCTGCCGTTCCGGTAAAGCCGGAACGACGTTTGAAATACTGCTGCCCGCCCGTGGCAGTACCAGTTTAGTCGCCGGCGCACCAGCGCGGGTGATGGATTCCGTGTAAGGTCATGATGAACCTGAGCCCTGCCAGTCTGAATGCGGTGACCCAAACCAATGTCGCCGTCGCTAAAGATTATTGCCCGCGTCTGCTGCTGGTCGACGACGAGCCGCGCTTGCTGTCGTCACTCTACGAGTTGCTGCGCGACCGCGACTACGAACTGGTGACTGCCACCAACGGCGCCGAAGCGCTGGCCCAGCTGACCCGCCTGAAATTCGATCTGATTCTGCTCGATCTGCGCCTGCCCGATATGAGCGGCCACGAGATCATGGACTTCATCAATGCCAAAGGCATCGAGGGCGACATCATCGTGATGAGTGGCGATGTCGGCATCGAGGCGGCGATCGGCGCGCTGAAACGCGGTGCCTACGATTATCTGCGCAAGCCTTATAGCCGCGAAGAGCTGCTCAAGACGGTCGAGAATGCGCTGCAGAAGCGCCGGCTGGCGATCGACAATGCGCGCATCGCCTCGCAGCTGGAAAATTCGGAAAAGATGTACCGCTATCTGGTCGATAGTTCGCCCGATATCATCTATACCCTGAACCATGAAGGGCGGATCACCTTCGTCAATGATCGCGTGCAGCAGCTGCTGGGCTTTAGCCGCGAAGAGTTGATCGGCAAGCACTACTCGGTGCTGGTGCACGAGGAAGATCTGGAGCGGGCCCGCTATGCCTTCAATGACCGGCGCGCCGACGAGCGTGCGTCGCGCAATGTCGAACTGCGCCTGAAGTCGAATATTGGTAGCGGTATCGAACGCACCTTCAGCAATACCCTGATGACGATCTCGCTGAATGCGATCGGCATGCATGTGCCGGAACAGGATGTGAAGCAGCACGAGTTCTTCGGGACCTACGGCGTGGCGCGCGATATCACCGACCGCAAACGCGCCGAGGAAGTGATTTCGTATCAGGCCTACCATGACATCCTGACCGATCTGCCGAACCGCATGCTGTTCAAGGATCGCCTCGGGCTGGCCGTGATTCAGGCCAAGCGCAAGCTGACCGAGCTGGCAGTGATGTTTGTCGATCTGGACCGCTTCAAGCTGGTCAACGATACGCTCGGCCACGTCAAGGGCGACGAGCTACTGCAGCAGGTTGCGCAGCGCCTCAAGGATTGTCTGCGCCGCGGTGATACGCTGGCGCGTCAGGGCGGCGATGAATTTACCATCGTGCTGCCGGAACTGCGCGACCGTCAGGATGCCAAGTCGATCGCCGACAAATTCCTCGAGAGTCTGCACCGGCCGTTCGACCTGGATGGTCACGAAGTGCATATCTCGGCCTCGATCGGGATTGCGATCTATCCCGGGGACGGCGAGACCATCGACGAACTGCTGCGCCATGCCGACATCGCCATGTATCAGGTCAAGGCGCTGGGCAAGAACGGCCACAGCTTCTATCACAACTCGATGCTCGATGTGTCGCACCAGAAGATTGCGCTCGAGCAGAGCCTGCGCAAGGCGCTCGAATTCAACGAGCTGGAAATGTACTACCAGCCGCAGATCGATATGGCGACCGGCCGGATTATCGGCGCGGAAGGGCTGATGCGCTGGAACCACCCGCAGCGCGGTTTGCTGTCGGCTGGCGAGTTCCTACCGTTTGCCGAAGAAAATGGTCTGATGCTGCCGATTTCGGACTGGATGCTGGGCGCGCTGTGCCGCGATATGCTGCTGTGGAATGCGGCCGGCGGCGAGGCAATCCGTCTGTCGCTGAACCTGTCGCCGCAGTATCTGGATCGCGGTGATTTCTTTGAAAAAATGCGCGGCGCACTGACCCGCTACGGCATTTCGCCAGCCCAGATCGAAGTTGAGATTACCGAGAATATCTGCATCCGCAATCCGCAGTACGCGATCGAGCAGCTCAACAAGCTGTGCCAGCTCGGTGTATCGGTGGCGATTGACGATTTCGGTACCGGCTATTCCTCGCTGTCGTATCTGCACCGCTTCCCGATCCACACCATCAAGATCGACCAGTCCTTCGTCAAAGAGATCCACGACGAGAACGGTCACTATCCGGTGATTCTGGCGATTATTTCGATTGCCCGCGGACTGGGCCTGCATCTGGTGGCAGAAGGCGTCGAGACGGAAGTGCAGGCACGCTACCTCAAGGCGAATGGCTGCGCCACCATGCAGGGCTATCTGTATCACCGTCCGCTGTCGCTGGCCACTTTCATCGACGTGCTGAGTCAGCAGCAGGGTGCGCTTGTCCCGGCAGGCACCCGCATGCTGCACGCGGTACCGACCGGTAGCAGCGCCTCGGCGATGATTGCGATCCAGGCCTGAGCGGCATGATGAAAACGTATGACCAAATATAGTCCCAACGAAGCCGACGCCAAAAACGGCAGCACCTACACCGCCGAGTTCCTGCGCGTAAAAGGGCTGGCCGAACGTGGCGTAGCCAATGCCCAGCATAGTCTGGGCTTTATGTATTTTAACGGGCAGGGCGTAGTGCAAAGCTACGAACTGGCCGTGGTCTGGTATCGCCAGGCCGCGCAGGCCGGGCTGGAACACGCCCAGTACAACCTCGGCGTGATGTACCAGAAGGGGCAGGGCGTCCAGCAGAGTTTTCAGGAAGCGGCAGCGTGGTATCAACTGGCGGCCGAACAGGGGTATGCGGCAGCCCAGTACAACCTGGGCTGGCTGTACGCCAAAGGTCAGGGTCTTGAGGCCGATACGCAGAAAGCCATGTACTGGTTCAGCAAAGCGGCCGAACAGGGTGATGCCGGGGCGCAGAATAATCTGGGCATGATGTACGACACCGGCAAAGGTGTGCCGCAGGATTTCAGGCAGGCGATTGCCTGGTACCGCAAGGCCGCCGAGCAGGGCTATGCGCGCGCACAGTTCAATCTGGGGCTGCGCTATGACCACGGTCAGGGTGTGCCGCAGGATGTCGGGCAGGCCATGTCGTGGTACCGCAAGGCCGCCGATCAGGGTTACGCAGCGGCGCAGTTCAATCTGGCGCTGCGCTTCGATAAAGGCGATGGCGTGGCGCAGGATAGCCAGAAGGCGATCCTCTGGTATCGCCGCGCCGCCGAGCAGGATCACGCCAGTTCGCAGTTCAATCTGGGGCTAATCTACGATAACGGTCAGGGTGTGCCGCGCGACGAGCAGAAAGCGCTGGACTGGTATCGCAAGGCGGCCGAACAGGGACACGCGGGTGCGCAGAACAATCTGGGACTGCGTTACGAGCATGGCCAGAGCGTGGCGCAGGACTATTCGCAGGCGCAGCTCTGGTACCGCAAGGCCGCCGAGCAGGGCTTCCCGGGCGCCCAGTACCAGCTGGGTAATCTGTATGACGCCGGTCACGGTGTGGCGCAGGATCAGCAGGAAGCCGTGTTCTGGTACCGTAAGGCGGCCGATCAGGGCCATCTGCGCGCCCAGTTTGATCTGGGTCTGCGCTACCAGACGGGGGGCGGGGTGCCGCGCGACGAGAAGAAGGCGCTGCACTGGTATCGCCGCGCTGCCGAACAGGATTATGTGGCGGCCCAGTATGCGCTGGCGCTGCTCTACGATAAGGATGACGGCCCGCAGCCCGACTGCGCACAGGCCAATGGCTGGTATGCCAAGGCGGCCGAACAGGGGCACGTACTGGCCCAGTTTACGCTGGGGCTACGTTGCGATAATGGCCTCGGCATGCCCCAGGATTACGCACAGGCGCACCACTGGTATCTGAAGGCGGCAGCGCAAGGACATGCCCGCGCGCAGTTCAATCTGGGCCTGATGTTCATGTGCGGTCAGGGCGTGCGCGCCGATAGCGCACAAGCCTGGTTATGGCTGGCGCTGGCCGAACGCAGCGGCTTTGCTAGCGCCAGCCGCTATCTGAAAAACGTCGCGGCCGGTATGGATAGTTCCCAGCTGGCGCAGGCGCGCGAACGACTCGATTTGCTGCCCCAGTTGCTGCCCCATTAAATCGTAACATTCATAGACTTCCACGTTGGCTTGTTGATAAACTTAAAATATTAACAATCTAAGGAGTGAATATGAAATCGTTACTGGCGATCGCGTTGGCTCTGGCGACCCTGGCACTGGGTGGTTGCGCGACTGTGGAAGGTTCCGATAGCAGCGCGACTGCGCGCGAAAAGCCGCAGTACGACGAAGCGAGCACCGGCAGCCGTCTGCCAGTGCGCCGCAGCACCAGCGCTGGCACCAACTAAGCTGCAATCTAGCAGTAATCATCTCGCAGTCAGGCAGCATTCCGGGAGCGACTTCCGCACAGCTTCCTGACTCCGGCCATGTTCCATGGCGGGCATTGCACCGGTGCGCTCAAGTCGCGCCGGATTTTGCCGTTATTGATAGCGACTGCCACCCATCCGTGGTGGCGTGACTCCAGACCGGCATGCAGCTCAACACCAACTTATCAGCCCAGAATACACAGCGCACCCTGAATGCGACGGGGGAGGATATGCTCGTGCGTCTGCAGAAGCTGGCCAGTGGTCTGCGTATCAATTCGGCGCGCGACGATAGTGCCGGACAGGCAATCAGCGATCGCATGACGGCGACGGTGAATGGCTTGCGGCGCGCGCGCCAGAACATCAACGATGGTATCTCGCTGCTGCAGGTGGCCGATGGCGCGGCCGGTCAGTTGCTGAATAATTTTCAGCGCATGCGCGAACTGGCCGTGCAGGCCGCCAACGACAGCAACTCGCAGGTTGACCGCAGCGCGATCCAAGTCGAGGTCAATTCCCTGGCCGCCTCGAATCGGGACATTGTCGCCGGGGCGCGCTATAACAATACTGCACTACTGGATGGCTCGTTTTCGACGCAGCTGCAGATCGGCTCCGAAGCGGATCAGACTTTGCTGGTATCGATCGCTCCGGCGCTGGTGCAGAATGTCTACAACCGCAGCATGGTCGACATGGCGCAGCAGCAGGCCAGCGCTGAAGGAACGGAAGTGCT
Source organism: Oxalobacteraceae bacterium (assembly GCA_027490725.1). GTDB lineage: Bacteria > Pseudomonadota > Gammaproteobacteria > Burkholderiales > Burkholderiaceae_D > Rugamonas. The sequence continues at coordinate 31,729 of JAIXXN010000035.1, read as the reverse complement.
GGGCGCCATGCATTATGGCGATCTGGTAATTAACAACGCGGTGGTGCAGGCCTCGGTGGCAGATGTCAAGCCGGGGCAGAGCGCCGACAGTGCTTATGCGGTGGCCACGGCCATCAATGCCTCGAACGTGCGCAATGTCTCGGCCACGGCCAGTACCACAGTCACTGGCGCGGTGGGGAGTAGCGGCGCGCTGGGCGATGGCGATCTGGTGATCAATGGCGTCAGTATCGGCGCGATTGGCGGTAACAACGCTGCAGCGCGTGCTGCCAATGCAGCCGCTGCCATTAGCGCTGCTGCCGGTGCCAGCGGCGTCAGTGCCAGCGCCAGTGGCGGTACGCTGACGCTGTTTGCGGCCGACGGCCGCAACATCATCCTGAGTGAATCGAATGGCGGTGCAGCAGCCTCGCTGGGGCTGGATTTGGGGACCCGGCGCGGTAGCGTGGTGGTCACCGAGGCGGCCCGTGCCGGAGTACATTCGATGCGCATCGGTGGCAGCAATCCGTCGGTGGCGGGGCTGAGTAGTGGTGCCCGGAGTTCTGTGCGGGTGGGGCCGATCGACCTGCAGCCCAAGGATAGTTATATCGGTGGCGAGCCGCTGCAGGATATGTCCACCTTCAGCGGTGCCACCGACGCCCTCGATTATTACGACGGCAAAATCGGTGCGATCACCACCATCCGCTCGCAACTGGGGGCACTCAGTAACCGCCTCAGCGAAGCGGCTGGCAATGCCGAAAATGGCGCGACCAATCTGGCGGCAGCGCGCTCGCGCATTGTGGATACCGACTACGCCAGTGAAACAGCGCAGCTGACGCGCGCGCGCATCTTGCGTGCGGCCGGCACCTCGATGCTGGCGCAGGCTAACACCCAGCCGCGCCGCGCACTGCAACTGCTACGCTAGCGGCGCAGTCTTGCGCCGCCCCGTCTAGGGCTGTTTGCGCAGGCTGGCACCGGCCAGTTTCGCCACCCCTGCCAGAGTGGTTTGCGCCGCATTCAGGCCCAGCAGAAAATCCTTGTCCGAATAGGTCGCATACACATCGGAAGGCTGGTGCCAGTTCGGATCCCAGCCGGCGCCGATCTGCTGGCCCCGTTCATTCTCGCGTAGCGATACGGCTGGCACCAGATCCATGAAGGGTGTGGAATCGGTATTGGTCATGTGGAAGCCAACCGTGGCCGGGTAGTTGGTGGCGTATTTATCGTTGGCCGCACGCAGCGCCCATGCCAATTTCGCCGAGGCGTCGGCATGACGCGACACGCTCTGGTACTCGATATTCACATCCGCTTCGAGGCGCTGCTCGGCCGGCGAGACATACTGCGTCTGACCTTTGGCGTCCAGCACCAGCTGGCCTTTGGCGTCGCGCAGGGGAATCGGCATGCCGTGATCCCACAACATCATGTCATGCTGAATCATGCCCAGCCAACGCGGTTCCGGATAGCGCCCCGAACCGGCGGGCGACTCGATGCCCTGCAAATCCTTGCGCTGCCGGGCGTAGGCGGTGGCGCCATTCAGGCCGGTCTCTTCGTTGTTCCAGAGCGCGAAGCGGATCGAGCGCTCGGTCTGCACTCCGGGAGCGCTGAAGATGCGTGCCAGTTCCATCACCAGTGCCGTGCCGGAGCCGTCATCGTTGGCCGCTTCGCCAAAACCGATGCCGTCCATATGGGCGCTGACGATGTACATTTCCTCGGGATGCGTGGTGCCGATCTTGGTGCAGTAGACGTTCTCGCGTAACGAAGTGCCGACCGGTGTGGCTTCGGCATTCAGGGCGCGCAGCTTTTCATCGGGCTGGCGTAGCGGATCGGTATTCACGCCGATCGGCGCGCGGTTGCCGAACAGCGTGCTGCCGCCTTGTCCCGGCGGACCGCCTGCACCACCGCTGGGGATGCCGGGCGCACGTTTGGCGGGGGGCGCATCGGGCGCTGGCTGGGTGTACTCGTATTGCAGGCGTTCGGTATTGCTGCAGCCGTAGGCTTTGAGCTGTGCTTCGATCCAGTCCAGCGCATCGCGGTTACGCTGGGTGCCTTGACGGCGGTCGCCGAAGCGGGTCAGGCTTTTGATGGTGGCTTTGTACTGGTCCAGATTCAGCTGGCCAACCAGTGTACTGACCGGATCGGCAGCGTTGCCGTCGGCCTGCGCCAGCGGGGCGGCACAGGCCAGCGCGACGCTGAGGGCTATCAGAGATTTCATTGCATTCCTTACAGAGGTTCGGATGAACTTTGCCATTCTGCATCAGGATCGCTGGCGCGGGGTGGTGCGGGCGGTAAATTGGGTATTGTGTGCAACGCCGGTTTGGCCCAATAAGATATTGGTCGCGATCAATAGCGTTGCTGCGGCTTCGACCTATTCTTGAATTTCCCTACCCATTACCTGCGATAACGGAGCTTCCACATGATAGCGACCAGTCTCGCTTCGAAGTCAGAAATACCCTACACACCTAAAGGTAACAAGGAGTTGAGCGGAGCACAATGGGCAAGGAAATATCCAGGTAGTAGTAACATCAGAGACCTCAGGGGAACATTCCGACAGGCGGTGGAGGAGTTTCTCGAAGCAATGAGCGAAGCAGGTATCAGCGTCACAATCGATGCCACATTACGGCCAGTGAAGCGCTCTTATCTCATGCATTGGTCATGGCGTATCGTCAATGATGGCGTAGACCCTGCGGCTGTTCCTGCAATGGTTGGCGTTGAAATTGAATGGAATCACCCGACGTACGCCGGGTCCTTAGCTGCTGCCCAGGAGATGGTCAATGCACTGTCGATTCGCAGGCTTCGTACTCCTCCCGCACTTCGCTCTCAGCATAACTTGGGGCTGGCGATTGATATGTCCTTGTCTTGGCGAGGGGTGCTTGCTATGAAAGATGCGAATGGAAGAAAGGTGCAGATCAAGACGGCACCGCGAACCGGCATGAATCGACAGTTGATTGATATTGGTGCCACCTACGGCGTGAAGAAATATTCTGGTGGCGGCACAGACATTCCACATTGGTCGAATAACGGTCGCTAACGATGAAACTGAAAACCATGATTTGTTTGGCTAGTCTCATACTGTTTGGCGTGACATTTGCCGAAGAATTGTTGCCAACGGAGGTGGAGTCTTTCATTAAGAATGCGGATGCTTGCGATCACTTCGCAGCTGAATTTGACGGTGGCTTAAGTACCAAACGGCAACGAGAAATTGAGCGCCAAGTGGTCAAGTATTGCCGGCCTGCGCAAAGACAGTTGCGGCAATTGTCGAAAAAATATCGCGATAATCCTAAGATAAGCAAGATCCTCCATAGCCATGCAAACGATGCCGTTACTGGCTTCAGATGATAGGTTTCGTCGGCGGTTCAGCTTAAACCTGCGATTTCGCCGCGCTCATTATCGGCGCTGTCACGCAGTAAAGTTGTCAGCCCGACGAAATCGCGCGTAAAATACTGGCTATGCGGGTGTAGTTCAATGGTAGAACGGCAGCTTCCCAAGCTTCATACGAGGGTTCGATTCCCTTCACCCGCTCCAGATTTTCCTGCTATCCCTCTTATCTTCCCTATCCCCTGATTTTTTAACCAGCGATTGCGTGAGCTGGCATCCGTGCGTCATGAGCGCCGCAGAAAATGCTCGATCAGCGCGCGGTGGGTGGGCAGATCGGCCAGCGCGCGTTGCGACACCTGCTCGATCATGCGGAATTCTTCACGCGCTTCGGCGGCACGCGGCAGTGTGCGCGCATTGGCATAGAGCGCGGTCGGATACTCCATCCCGTACAGCACATACTGCCAGCTGGTCGGCGGGTACATTTCATAGTCCACCACGAAGTCCATGCGCTGCGGCGCGCGTGTGCGCCACATCGCGAGTTTGTCACGCAGCGTTTCGGGGATGCTGGCCGGATCGGTGTTATCGATCCAGAACTGGCTGTCGCGCCGCTGCGTCAGGCAGTAGTGCAGTTTGACGAAATCGACGATGCGCTCGTAACGTGCGCTCATCATCTCGTTGTACAGGCGTGCCGCAGGCGCCAGTTCGCCGTTGTGGGGGAACAGATAGCCGAGCAGATAGGCCGCTGTTTCGATCAGCCCGATGCCGGACGCTTCCAGTGGTTCGATGAAGCCGCCCGACAAACCCACCGCGACACAGTTTTTTACCCAGTGCTGCTTGCGGTAGCCGAGATTGAGCGTCAGCTGGCGCGCTTCCAGTCCTTTGCTGGCGGGGCCGATGTAATCACGTAGCACCTGTTCGGCGCTGGCTGCATCACTGTGACGGCTCGAATACACGTAGCCGATGCCGCGTCGCTGCTGTAGACCGATGTCCCAGGTCCAGCCAGCCGTGTGGGCGCTAGAGATGGTGTAGGAGGGGATGGGCGCATCAGCGCGTTGGTACGGCACCTGCATGGCCAGTGCGCGATCGACAAACAGCGTGTCGCTCAGACTGTGGAATTCGCTACCCAGTGCTGCGCCGATCAGGGTGGCGCGGAATCCTGTGCAGTCGATGTACAGATCGGCCGTCAGACGCCCCGCCTGCGGCGTATGGACCGCAGCGATAGCGCCCGCGTTGTCGAGTTCCACCCGTTCGACGGTGGCGGCAATATGCTGCACACCGAGCGAGCGTGCATGGCTGCCCAGCAGTGCGGCGAATTTGCTGGCATCGAAATGGTAGGCGTAATTGAGTGGCCCCATGAAGTCGGCATCGCTCGGCCGTTTGGGGCCGTGGGAGGCATCGGCGACCCGCTTCTGCATGGTGGCTGCCGCCGCAAAGCCTGTTCCTGCAGGGGCGACGCCTTGCAGCCAGTAGGGCAGTAGTTCCGGACCACCTGGCCGCTGGCTGGGCAGGCTGAAGGGATGGAAGTAGTGATCATTGCCGGCGCTGCCAGGCGGGCGTACCCAGTCGTTGAAACGGATGCCCTGCTTGAAGGTGGCGTCGCATTCGCGCACGAAACGCGCTTCGTCGATGCCGATGGCTGCCAGTGTGCCGCGGATCGAGGGGAAGCTGCCTTCGCCCACGCCGATGATGCCGATATCGGGCGATTCCACGACGCTGATGCGCACGCTGTCGGCATCGGCGCCAGTGCCGAGGGTGCGGGCCAGGAAGGCGGCCGTGAGCCAGCCGGCGCTGCCGCCGCCGACGATCATCACGTGTTTGATGGCTTGCGGATAAGCTGCTGACTGACTGTTAGCCGATGCAGTGCTGGACGTGGTACTGGACAAAGTATTGGACATACTGGCTGGTCTCCTAGGCGAGCGCTGTTTTCCGCGTGGGGTTGGCAAGCCCATGTCGCGGAAACAACGCTTCTTGAATTTTTCGTTTGACATCCGTGATTTGAATTATGTACCATGAAAACGATTTCACAAAGAACGAAAACGGTTTCACCAAGTTTGAAAACGTTTTCATGCAACATGAGATCGCATTCCACGATAAATGTAGCAGCGCCAATCCGTCGCGTATGCTACGACTAAGGAGACTTATGAACGTCCACGTACCGCGCACCGGGAAGCGCTTGTCGTCCCCGATCCAGTTGGCCATCCTCGCCCTGATGGCCGGCACCAACCTCGCTGCCCATGCTGCAGCAGCCGATACGCCAGCCAGCGAGCAAGCTGCTGTCGCTGACAAGAACAGCACCGCCATCACCGAGGTGTATGTCACCGCGACCAAGCGCTCCACTTCGTTGCAGAAAACTCCAGTTGCCGTTACCGCCATCAACGCCGCGGCACTCGACGACAACCACGTGCAGACCTTGCAGGATGTGGTGAATCTGGTGCCGGGTTTTGCCGCCACCGGTCAGGGTGACCATGGTGTGATTACCATGACGCTGCGCGGTATCGGTAACGATAGCGCCAAAACCGAATACGCCGATCCAGAAGTGGCGACCTTCGTCGATGGCGTGTATTCGCCACGTCCGGAAGGCGCCACCGCGCTGCTGTTCGATCTGGAAGCGATCGAAGTGCTGCGTGGTCCGCAAGGCACGCTGTGGGGCCGCAACTCCACCGTTGGTGCAGTCAATATGCAGACCGTGAAGCCGGAAATCAACGGCAAGGGCGGCAACTTCGAAGCCGGCTATGGCAGCTTCGGCCGCCTCGGTGCACGTGGTGCGGTGAATATTCCGATCAACGACACCATGGCGATGCGCGTTGCGGTGGTACACGAACAGCACAACGGCTATGTGAGCTATCAGCGCGCACCAAGCGTGTCACTGGCAGCCCAGCATGCAGCGGCCGATCCTGTGATTGCGGCATGGAACAAAGCCAATCCGGGTAACCCGATCGGCTTCCAGCCGATCAACCCGAATCTGTTTGTCAGCAATGGCCAGAAGTACAGCGCGCAGGATCAGAGCGCCGCGCGTCTGAGCTTCCTGTGGCAGCCATCGGCCGACCTGAAATGGAACATCGCCTACGAACACTATATGGATCGTGGCACGCCAAGCATGAATCTGATGCAGACGCCACGTGCCGGTCAGGACTTCTGGTCCGCGCTGATCGACACCGCGCCGAACGTCAACCGCGATTCGCACTCGGTACGTAGCCGCCTGGATTACGTGATCAACAAGGACATCAGCCTTGCCTACATCGCCGGTTACGCACGCTTCAACGGTTCGTCGACCTTCGATCAGGATGGCGGCGCGAATCTGCCAACCAGCTTCACCACCGGTGGCAGCTTCCAGGCCAATAACACGGTCTGGTCGAAATACAAGAACTACAGCCACGAACTGGAAATCCAGTCGACCGGCAAGCGTGATGTGGACTGGCAGTTAGGTCTGTACTACGCCAACGAAGACAACGGCATCCGCTTCGATATTCCGATCATGAACGGCACCGAGCAGGGTACCGTAGGCTGGCAGGGTTCCTTCATCCAGCCAAAAGAAACCGTGGATTCGAAAGCAGCGTTCGGCCAGGCCACCTGGAACGCGAGCGACAGTCTGCATGTGACGGGCGGCCTGCGTTACACCTCGGACGAGCGCAAAAACATCGGCGGCACCAACAATGGCTGGAGCGATCTGACCGCCCCGCAAGTACCGGTGAACCCATCGATGAACCCACTGGCGCCCGGCTCCGGTTTCTCGACCTATCAGCGCAATGACGCCACCTTCACTGATCACAAGCTGACCGGTCTGGTGCGGGTGGCCTACGACATCGATAAGAACAATATGGTCTATGCCAGCGTCTCGACCGGCTACAAGTCGGGCGGTCTGCAGGATGGCGGCAAACCATACGGTTCCGAAACGCTGACCAACTATGAAATCGGTTCGAAGAGCACCTTCCTCGGTGGTTCGGTTCGGATGAATAACTCGGCCTACTACGAGCAGTTCAAAGGCTTCCAGTTCAGCGCACCGGTGACCAATCCGGATGGTACGCGCGGTCTGGCGACCAGCAATGCCGAAGGTGCCAAAGTCTGGGGTCTGGAAACTGAGATCGCTGCCAAGCTGACGCCAGTAGACCGCATCCAGCTGACGGCCGCGTACACCAACGCCACGCTGAAACACCTGATCGGTGGTAGTAACGACTATGCGCTGCCTGCCTGCCCGGTTGCTGGCATTAGCACCTGCCTCGACGTGACCGGCAACACCATGCCGCACTCGCCGAAGTTTTCTGCGCAAGTGATGTACCAGCACAGCATCGCACTCGATAGCGGCACGCTGATCCCACGTATCAGCGCGCACTACGAAACGGCTAGCTGGCTGAGCGTGTTCAATCTGGGTGAACCGGATAAGCAGAAGTCGTACACCCGCACCGATCTGGGTCTGCGCTTTGATGCCCACAGCAGCTGGTACTTCGATGCCTACGTCCGCAACGTTGAAGACGCAAAAATCAAGACCAGCGCGATGAATGCCAACGGTCCATGGCAAGCGCAATATCTGCCGCCACGCACCATCGGCATCAACGTCGGCAAAACCTTCTAAGCGTAGTACTCTCCCTCTTAACCCCCGGCCTAGCAAGGCCGGGGGTTTTTTTACGTCGGTATCGAGCGTCGGGGTCGGGCATAGAGGAGAAAGGCAGATGTGCTAGCTACTTTGCTGACGCTGCACGTAGTGCCAATTGGCGCTTGCAGAGTATCGTGATGCGTAGCGTGCGCAAGACTGTCAGCACCGTGACGTAGGTGCCTTGATAGGTGGGGCTAGTGGGATGCTTGCTGCGGAAGGAATGTCGGGGGCAGGTTCTTGACCTGACCCCGATAGTGTTACTGGAAGCTTAGTGTTCCTGATGGAAGGGTGCGTACCAGGTGACCAGGAAGGAGGGGATGGTGGCGGCCATGACCAGCCAGAAGTAGTGCACGTAGCCGAGTGCCTGCTGCAGGTGGCCGCTGACGACGCCGGTCACCATCATGCACAGGCCCATCAGACCGGTGCCGAAGGCATAGTGGGTGGTGGTGTATTTGCCCGGTGCCAGTTGCTGCATCAGGTAGATCATGAAGCCCACCGAGCCGAAGCCGAAGAAGAATTTTTCGATGGCGACGCCGGCGCTGATCAGCAGCAGGTCGTGCGGCTGCCAGATGCTCATCAGCAGGAAGGTGACGTTGGGGATATTGACCGCGCAGCACAGGATAAACAGGCTGGCTTTCAGGCCTCGCCGGGCGACATACAGGCCGCCCAGCAAAGAGCCGAGCAACACGGCGATCAGGCCGTAGGTGCCATAGATCAGACCTAGCATTTCATTCGATAGTCCTAGTCCACCCTGTGCGACTGGATCGACCATGAAGAAGGGGCCGATTTTTTCCAGCAGGCCGATACTGAGGCGGAACAGGAAGGCAAATCCGATCATCAGCCAGACGTCGCGCTTCTGAAAGAAGGTGGCGAAGGAGTCCTTCAGCAGAAACGCCGCCTGTGCTACCGAGCGCGGGGCGTTGTCGGCCTTTGCGCCATCGGGCATCACGCGCGCATGCCATACGGCGGCCAGCAGCATGATGGCGGCGACGATGAAGAAGATAACGCGCCACGCATCGATCCATTCGGCGCCGAAGCTGCCGGCAGCATGGTGGAAGTAGTTCGTATGCAGCCAGCCGCTCAGGTACACCATGCCGCCCGAGGCGACGATGGGGCCGATGTTCCAGCTCAGGCTCTGGATGCCGCAGAACAGCGACTGGGCGGGGGCATCCAGCGAGGTGACGTAGACGCCATCGGAGGCGATGTCCTGCGTGGCGCCGATCAGCGACAGTACGCCGAACAGGAACACCATCACCACCATGTAGTCCGGTAGCGACATGGCCAGTGCAACACCGGCAAAGCCGGCACCAATCGCTAGCTGGCTACAGAGCACGAAGAATTTCTTGGTACGGTACATCTCCACGAAGGGCGCGAACAGCGGCTTGATGGTGTAAGCGAGGATCAGATAGCTGGCATATTGCGCGGCCTGTCCGTTGTCCATGCCGAGGTTTTTGAACATGATGGAGGTCACGCTGGTGAGCATCATGTAGGTCAGTGCCATGGTGAAGTAGCCGCTAGGGACCCACAACATGGGGGTGCCGCGCGCGAACATGGCGCGCAACAGGGAAGGGGGCTGCGGCGCGGCAGGCGCTTGCGGCGATGGTGCGGTTTGCATGGTGTCGTCCTCTGGATGCTGGGGGTATATATAGCACAGACTCTCCGGTCTGCTGAATGGAAAACGCCGGCAGGGGTGCCGGCGTGGTGCTACATGCTGCTTACTGGGTTATGCGGCGCTGTCGGGCACCAGTTTGCGCTGCCGGAGCAGGTATTCCCGGTACCAGTGAGCGCTGTGTTTCAGGGTGCGCTGCTGGCTGGCGTAATCCACATGGACGATGCCGAAGCGTTTGGCGTAGCCGGAGTTCCACTCGAAGTTATCGAGCAGGCTCCAGAGGAAGTAGCCCTGCACGTTGACACCCTGCTGCATGGCGTCGTGCAGTGCTTTCAGGTGGCGCTGCACGAAGTCGATGCGGGCGCTGTCGTTAACTTCGCCTGCGACCACCTGGTCCGGATTGGCCATGCCGTTTTCGGTGATGTAGATCGGCGGCAGCTCGTATTCGGCCTTCAGTTTGAGCAACAGTTCGGTCAGGCCGTCCGGATAGATTTCCCAGCCCATATCGGTGGTGCCCAGCTTCGCTTCCGGCAGGCGCGGTGGGGTTTCGGCGCTGCAGTAGGCGCGGAAGTAGTAATTCACGCCGAGGAAGTCGATCGGCTGCTGGATGTCCTGCAGGTCTTGCGGATGCACCTCCGGGGCGTTCTCGCCGTGACCTTGCAGGGCCAGTGCCGGATAGCGGCCTTTGAAAATCGGGTCCATGAACCACTGCACCGAGCGCGCGTATTCGAATTCGGCCAAGGCGATGTCGGCGGCGCTGTCGGTGGCGGGATCGGCGGTCCACTGATTCAGCACGATGCCCAGTTGCGCGCTGCAGCCTACCGCGCGCATGGCTTGCATCGCCAGTCCGTGCGAGAGCAGCAGGTGGTGCGATACCTGAATCGACTGTTTGAGGTCGGCCACGCCCGGTGCGAACTGGGCATTGCCGTAGCCGAGATTGGCCGTGCACCATGGTTCATTGTGAGTTGAAATCGTTTTCACGCGATCGCCAAAACGACGCGCTACTTCAGCGGCATAGTCGGCAAAGCGGTAGGCGGTGGCGCGATTGAGCCAGCCGCCGTCATCCTGCAGCCCCTGTGGCAGATCCCAGTGGTACAGGGTGATATGAGCGCTGATGCCGTGCCGGGCGAGTTCGCTCAGCAGCCGGTCGTAGAAGGCGAAACCTGCCTCGTTCCAGGCACCTTTGCCAGCCGGCTGGACGCGCGACCAGGCCATCGAGAAACGGTAGGCATCCACCCCCAGGCTGGCCATGATGGCCACATCTTCCGGATAGCGGTGGTAGTGGTCGCAGGCGATATCGCCATTGCTGCCGTCGATGACGGTGCCGCTGCGGTGGCTGAAGGTGTCCCAGATGGATGGGCCTTTACCATCAGCACTGGCACCCCCTTCGATCTGGAATGCGCTGGTGGCGACGCCCCAGGTAAAGGTGGGCGGGAATTGGGTGAAGTCGGTCATGATTGTGCCGTATGAGGGTGAACAGGGGCTGTTACGGTCTAGTCCAACGTTTGAAAACGTTTTCATATCTCCTGATGCGATTAAACCCGAACTGCGTCAGGGTGTCAATCTTTTGCTGATTTGGCGGTGCGCGTGGCTGGTAGGTACTGCAAAGTCATGCGGGCGCGCTGTTAAGCCGTGAGGGCGCACTGCTAAGCCCAGAGGGCGCACTGATATAATGCGCCCTCATTGTTTACCGACTCTTTTGATCCCATGTCTTCCGATACCCCTAAAGACGGCCCTGCGCGGCCGATGCTGTACGACCCGACCGAACACCGCATCCGTAGTTTCGTCACCCGCGCTGGCCGTTTGTCGACCGCTCAGGCGCGCGCGCTGGACGAACTGGGACCGCAATTGCTGATCGAGTACGCCAAAGCGCCGCTCGACTACCAGCAGGTGTTCGGCCGCAAGGCACCGGTGGTGCTGGAGATCGGCTTCGGCATGGGCGGCACCACGGCGCATATTGCAGCGGCTATGCCAGAGAAGGATTTCATCGGCGTGGAGGTGCATACGCCGGGCGTGGGCAGTCTGCTGAAGCTGATCGGCGAGCAGGGGTTGACCAATCTGAAAGCGATCCAGCATGACGCAGTCGAAGTGCTGAACCAGATGATTCCGGACGGTTCGCTGCACGGAGTACACATCTTTTTCCCGGATCCCTGGCACAAGGCGCGCCATAACAAGCGCCGTCTGATTCAGGGGCCGTTCGTGGAATTGCTGGTGAAGAAGCTTGCGGCAGGCGGTTATCTGCACTGTGCGACGGACTGGGAAGATTATGCCGTTCAGATGCTGGAAGTGCTGAGCGCAGAAGCGGGGCTGCAGAATACCGCCGACGGTTATGCACCGCAGCCGGCGTATCGTCCGCTGACCAAGTTCGAGAACCGCGGCCTGAAATTAGGCCACGGTGTCTGGGATCTGGTGTTCAGTAAGAAGTAAAAAATATCAGGGAAGCCTAGCGTTCCAGCGCTTCCATGTCGAGTACCACGACATAGGCCAGGCGGCCGTTCTGCCACGTGCCGCCGCCGCGTACCTGCGCATCGCAGGTGGTCAGCTGGCCTTCGACTTCCTTGCGTTTCAGGTGGGCGCGGAAGGCCACCGCTGCCTTCGGCGACAGATAGCCCGTCATACGCCCCGCCAGGAACACCGCCACGGCGGCACTTTCGTAGGGATTTACCTCATCCGGCACCAGTGTGGCCAGATACGGCGTGGCCGCTGCCTGCGTGCCATGTTCACCGGCCAGCTCTTTGAGCGTGTTCTGGTAGCGCGATTCCGTCACCACTTCCACCAGATAGCGACCATCATCGGACCAGTGTAGCGCTGCCGTGCCAGTCGGCAGGACCGGTTCGTACGGCGTGGCCGGACGCGCCGGCAGCACCATCGGTTTAGCCGGATTGGTCTTGATGATCGCCCGCACCGCGAATGCGGTGACGGCGATGATCAGCAGGGATAGGACGATTTCCATGACAGTGCCAGTGAACTAAAGGCCGACATCTTAACGCATGGCTTCGGCCTGATACACAATTTTGCCGCCCACCATAGTCTGCAGCACACGGATATTGGCAATCTCCTCTGCCTCGATGCTGAAGAAATTCCGGTCCAGTACGATCAGGTCGGCCAGCTTGCCCACTTCCAGGGTACCGGTGAGGGCTTCCTGACGCAGTGTGTAGGCAGCGTTGATGGTGGCGGCGCGCAGCACGGCAGCGCGTGGCATGCCCGCTTGCGGGCCTAGCGTACCGGCGTACTCCTTGCCAGCGTCCGGTGCGGCGCTGCGGGTCACGCCGACCTTGAGGGCGAACCAGATATCGAGCGGGTCGACCGGCCAGTCGCTGCCATAGGCGATGCGCGCACCGGCATCGTGCAGCAGCGCTTGCGGTTCAACCGTGGCGTAACGCTGTGGTCCCATGTAGTCCTTCAGGGCGCCCACCGTATCGGGTGCTGGCTTGCCCCACTGGAGCGACAGCACCGGCGTTACATCGAGTTGGGCAAAGCGGCTGTAGTCGGAGGGGGCGACGATTTCATTGTGCGCCAGCGCAGGGCGCAAGCGCGCACCGGCAGGCGTGGCGCGTTGCGCGGCGATCGCGTCGAGCGAAGCACGCACGGCGCGGTCGCCGTCGACGTGAATGTGCGGATCGATGCGGGCGGCGGCCAGTTCGCTCAGGGTGGCATCCAGCGCCGCTGGTGTGAAATAGTTGGCCGGGCCGCTGTTGGCGCCCGGTTGCCAGTCCGGCTGCTGTGCCGTGCCACGGTTTTCCAGATACGGTTCCAGCATGGCGCCGGTGAAGGCGGGTGCCGAAATCACGCCATCCATGAACAGTTTGGCGTGACGTACCTGCAGCGAAGGCGCGACGCGGGTTGCGCCCTGATCGAACTGCTTCTGCTGTTTAAGTAGCTCGGCCACGGCGCTTTTCGGCGTGGCGCCTTTATCCAGATCGATCAGGACCGCGAAGTGCCCGCGTGCGGTCAGCTTGCCCTGCTTCTGCAAGGTGCTGAAGGCGGTCATGGTTTCCGGATCGGTGTAGGCGTCGAGGAAGCTGGTGATGCCCTGCTTGCGCATGGCCGCCAGCGCTGCTTTGGAGGCAGCCAGATTTTCCGCCACGCTCAGTGCTGGCAGTAGATTCATGGCCATATCCTGCGCGGCGTCTTCCAGCAGTCCGGTCGCCACGCCGTGTGCGTCGCGGGTGATCTTGCCGCCCGTCGGATCAGGCGTATCGGCCTTGATGCCGGCCAGCGCTATGCCACGTGTATTGAGCAGCGCCGAGTGGCCAAAAGATGAGCGCACGATGATCGGGCGCTCGGTTTTCAGCGCATCGAGGGTTGCTGCGCTGGTGGCTACGCCGTCCGGCAGCATGCCTTGCTGGAACCAGTTGACCACCACCAGCCAGCGCTGGGGAGCGGATTTTTTATCTTGGTCGAGACAGGCCTGAATGCGTGCCTGAAATTGCGGCACGCTGAGTGATTCGTAATCAAGGCTGCAGTTCAGCAGCCGGCTACCGCCCGATTGCGGGTGCATATGGCCGTCGATCAGGCCCGGCATCAGCATGCGTCCCTGCAGGTCGATGACGCGGGTCTGCTTGCCGGTGAGTGCCTTGCTGCCGGCGTCGTCGCCCACATACACGATGCGGCCGGCGCGTACGGCCAGTGCCTGTTGCACGCTGTTTTTTGCGTCGACCGTGTAGACGTAGCCGTTACGGTAAATGGTGTCGGCTGGCGCCGGAGCGGCCTGTACGCCGCTGGCAAGGGTCAGGGAGAAGCTCAGCGTCAGAGACGCTGCAGTGCTTGCGGTACGGCCGAATTTGATCATCAGACTGGCTCCGGTAGGGCATGGCGGCGTTGGCCGCCCAGAACCAGCATAATAGCGCGGAAATGCGCGCGGAAATGCGCATGGAAGCGCCGCCTTAATCCATCTCGCGGATGATGGTGACGATTTCGCTGCCGTAGGAAGCCAGTTTTTTCTCGCCCACGCCGGAAATGCCACGCATTTCGTCCAGTGTGGTGGGGCGTGCCTTGGCGATTTCGCGCAGGGTCGCGTCATTGAAGATGATGTAGGCCGCCACGTCGTGGGCGCGCGCCGTCTCCACCCGCCACCAGCGCAGCTTGTCGAAGATGGCCTGTTCGCGCGGCGACAGATCGCTCTCCACATAGCCTTTCGAGGCGCGCCCGGAGCTTTTCTGCTTGACCGGCTTCTGGTACTGGCGCAGTTGGACTTTCTGGCCGCCTTTCAGCACAGGTCGCGCAGCGTCGGTGAGTTTCAGCGAGCTATATTGTTCGTGATCGACCGTGACCAGACCGAGTGCAATCACCTGACGCAGAATGGCGCGCCATTCCTGTTCGCTGCGGTCGGCGCCAATACCGAACACCGATAGCGAGTCGTGATGCCAGGTTTTGATGCGTTCTGTTTCCACGCCGCGCAGCACTTCGATCACATGGCCTGCAGCAAAGCGCTGGTCGACCCGGTACACGGCCGACAGCAGTTTCTGTACCGGCACCGTGCCGTCAAACGATACGGGCGGAATCAGGCAGGTGTCGCAATTGCCGCAAGGGCCGGCCTTCTCGCCGAAGTAGTCGAGCAGACGCACACGCCGGCAGCTCAGGGTTTCGCACAGACCCAGCATGGCATCGAGCTTGGTGCCTAGTAC
This sequence comes from Oxalobacteraceae bacterium, assembly GCA_027490725.1. Taxonomy (GTDB): domain Bacteria; phylum Pseudomonadota; class Gammaproteobacteria; order Burkholderiales; family Burkholderiaceae_D; genus Rugamonas. The sequence continues at coordinate 16,617 of JAIXXN010000035.1, read as the reverse complement.
CCGCTTGAAGGTTTCGTCGGCTTCCGACTCATCGATCATGCGGCGCTGAAGCACTACGTCCTGCAGGCCGTAGGCCATCCATGCGCTGGCCGGTGCGCCATCGCGTCCGGCGCGACCGGTTTCCTGATAATAGCCCTCGATACTTTTGGGCAGATCGAGGTGACAGACAAAGCGCACATCGGGTTTATCGATACCCATGCCGAAGGCAATGGTGGCGCACATCACGATATTTTCTTCACGCAGGAAGCGCGCCTGATTGGCTGAACGCTTGGCGTGTTCCATACCGGCGTGATAGGCCATCGCCCGCACGCCATTCTCGTTGAGGAATTCTGCGGTCTCTTCGACCTTCTTGCGCGACAGGCAGTACACGATGCCACAGTCGCCACTATGTTCGCTGGTGATGAAATCCAGCAGCTGCTTGCGGCCGTTGGCCTTCTCCACGATCTGGTAGCGGATATTCGGCCGGTCGAACGAGGACACGAACTGCATCGCGTCGCCCAATTGCAGGCGATGGACGATTTCGGCGCGGGTTTGCTGGTCGGCGGTTGCGGTCAGCGCGATGCGCGGCACATCGGGGAATTGCTCGTGCAGCACTGACAGCTTGATGTATTCAGGCCGGAAGTCATGCCCCCATTGCGATACGCAGTGCGCTTCGTCGATGGCGAACAGGGCGATTTTCGAATCCTGGAACAGATTCAGGCAGCGCTCCGTCATCAGCCGTTCCGGCGCTACGTAGACCAGATCGATCTGGCCGGTGCGTACCAGCCGCTCGATGCGGTTGGCTTCTTCGTAAGTCTGGGTGGAGTTCAGGAAGGCCGCACGCACACCCACCTCGGCGAGCGCGTCGACCTGATCCTGCATCAGCGCGATCAGTGGCGAGACCACTACGCCGACGCCATCGCGCACCAGTGCCGGAATCTGGTAGCACAGCGATTTACCGCCGCCGGTCGGCATCAGTACCAGCGCGTCGCCACCTGAACTGACATGGCGGACAATTTCCTCCTGCTGGCCGCGGAAGGCCGGATAGCCAAATACGGTTTGCAGCAGATGGAGGGCGCGATCCTGATCTTGCGGTTGATTCATTGTGATGCTTCGGTTTTTCTGCAGGGAGTTAATCAGCCCAGACCACGGTGCCGGTGTAAGCGGTCACCAGTACCAGCAGGCCAAAGGCGATGCGATACCAGGCAAAGACGGTGAAGGTATGGGTGCTGATGTAGCGCAGCAGCCAGCGTACGCACAGGAAGGCCGAGATGAAGGCGGCCACGGTGCCGATCGAGAACAGCGGCAGGTCGGCGGCCGACAGCAGCGCACGTTCCTTGTACAGCGAATACACGGTGGCGCCGAGCAGGGTCGGAATCGCCAGGAAGAAGGAGAATTCGGTAGCGACCTGACGCGACAGGCCAAACAGCATGCTGCCCATGATGGTGGCGCCGGAGCGGCTGGTACCGGGGATCAGCGCGAACGCCTGAGCGATACCGATCTTCATGGCGTCAAGCGCGGTCATATCATCCACCGAGTGTATGCGTGCCATGGATGGATTGTCACGTTCGCGTTTTTCTACCCACAGAATCACTAGACCGCCGACGATGAAGGCCAGCGCCACCGGTACCGGCGCAAACAGGCTGGCTTTGATGGCTTTACTAAACAGCACACCCAGCAGCGCAGCGGGCAGGAAGGCGATCAGCACATTGATGGCGAAGCGTTGCTGCTTCGGGTCGCCCAGACCGGTCAGCAGGGCGGCGATGCGGGCCCGGTATTCCCAGCAGACGGCGAAAATGGCACCGGCCTGAATCACGATCTCGAACACTTTCATTTTATCTTCCATGCCCTGGAAGCCCAGCAGATGCTCGGCCAGAATCAGGTGGCCGGTGGAGGAAATCGGCAGAAATTCGGTAAAACCTTCAACCAGACCCATGATCAGGGCTTTGAGTGCGAGAACGATATCCATGCGGTAAGTAATAGGTGAGTGGAATGGGGACGTTAGCCAGCGAGCGTCGGGGTCGAAGCTTACCATGCCCGCCCCCGGTCAGACTGAATCTCACGCAAGCGCCATGCAGATTAGTGCACTCAGCAGCTAGCCCATACGCAAGGTGCAGCGGATTAGCGGGGCGCAGTGGCTTGTTCCAGCTGGGTCAGCCAGGCGATGGCGTGTTCGCGCGAGTCGCCGCACATATCCTCGGCCGCTTGCAGGCCGCCGCAGAATGCTGGCCGTTCGGGCTGGCCGAAAATGCGGCAGCGCTGGTCGTCATCGAGCTGTATGCAGCGCACGCCGGCAGGTTTGCCATTCGGCATACCCGGTATCGGGCTGGTAATCGAGGGCGCGATGCAGCACGCGCCGCAGTGGTCACGACAGTTCATGGCAGGTGCGCGGCGGCGGGGCGGCGTCGGTGTGGCGTCGGTGTGGCGTCTTCATAGGGGCGGTATTTTACGCCGCTTTGGCGCCGGCCAGCCAGTCGCGGATGCGCGCCACCACCCACGCGCCATCATCGAGCGGCAAGTCGTGGCCAGCCGTGGGGTGGAGTAGCAGTGGCGCCTGCCAGGCCTGCGCCAGTTGCTCGCTACAGCGCGGAGCGACTAGCTGATCGGCTGCGCCGGCCAGCAGTAGCGTGGGGAGTTGCGGGCGCTGCGGTGGTGCGCGAAAACGCGCTGCCGACCAGAGCTGGCGCAGGGCGTTGCGGCGTGTCACGGGAAACTCTTGCTGATAAGCCAGCCATTGCTGCACCAGTGCGGCGCGGCTGGCAGCATCGCCGGTAGCGCTGGTCAGGCGTAGCACCAGTTGTTCCTGTTGCGCGCGGCTGCCGCATAGGATCTGGCGGGCGATGGCGCCGTAGTTCTGCCAGCGCAAACGCTGGTAGAACGGGCTGTAGGGGCGCATGCTGGTATTGACCAGCACACAGCGCGCCAGTTCCTGCGGATAGCGTGCGGCCCATTCGACCGCCACCATGCCGCCCAGCGACAGCGCCAGTAGCGAGTAGGGCGGCGCAATGCCCTGCTGCTGCAATTGCTGGCGGCAGGCGTCCACCATCTGCGCCACGCTGGTCGGGCTGCTTTCGTGGCAGCGGCTGCCGTTGCCGGGCAAGTCGGGGGTGATCAGTTGTGCGTCGGGCAGTACCGCTGAAAGTTGCGCAGGGAAGGCGCCCCAGTGGCGCTGTTCGCGTACCAGTCCGCGCAGCAGTATCCAGTGCTGCATCAGTTATACCACTGGGTCAGGGCGCGGCGCTGCTGGATCTTGCGCTCCCGCCCGGCCGGTAGCCACGACTGGTGGCTGATGCTGGCACGCATCAGGAAATCGAACCAGGTCAGGTGGCGCCGCATGACCCGCTGCAAACGGTGTTTGGCGGTCGGGTTGAAGATGGCGATCCGGTCGAATAGCTGGCGCGGATTTTTCTTCACCCACAACCACGAGCCCATTTCCAGCGTCAGTGGCAGGAACACGCGCTGTCCCTCGGCGCTGCCGTTCAGATACAGGTAGTCCCACAGGTCGCCATGGGTACGATACTGGCGGCTTTGTGGCTCGAACACATAGTTGTGGTTGGGGTAGCTGGTGCTGAACAACTGCTCGAGTGCGCCGATGTCGGCCAGGTGGGGGATAGGCGTGCTGGTGTGGGCGTGCGGGAACCAGATACGGTCACGCAGGCCGAAGCCGGAGTGGCAGTCCAGCGCCATGCTGAACTGGCGCGGGAGTAGTTCGCGCGTGACCAGTTCGCACACGGCGCGGCTTTCCGCTTCCATCGGTGCACCGTCGGCGCCGCGATACCACGGCAGGTGACGGCTGAAGCGCTGGCCGCCCAGCAAAAACGGCACGGGGTCACTGGCGCTGACGGGCGCGTTACGCATCAGATCGACCCCCTGCGGATTGCAGCGGGTGGCCTGCCACATGCCGCCGGGATTCACCAGCGGCATGAATACCAGCCGTAGCGACGTGAGTTGCTGATGCAGGGTGTGGTCCCAGCGCAGGCGCGCCAGCAGGCTTTCCAGAAACGCCAGCACGATCTGGGTGCCGATGCGCTCCAGTCCGTGGATGCCGCCGAAAAAGCCCAGTGCTGGTACTTGCGGATCGGGATTGCCGAGCGCCAGCGTGTACACCGGAAAATCACGCCCATCCATGGCTATGCTGCACGGGGTGCTGACCTCCAGATGGGGGCCGCCTTCGTCGATCAGGCGTTTCAGGGTAATCAGCTCCGGCAGATTCTTCTGAGACATGGCGGCTTACGCAGTGGGCAGTGTTGCTAGTGTAGCCCAGTTGCGGGCGGCCGGCGCGCCGGTTTTATTCGGCGTGCATGCGCGGAATCGCGTTTTGTCGGCTGCGTGCGTATTCCGCCAGAATCGTGGCGGCATAGGAGGCCTTGCGGGCGCGTTCTAGCGCCTCGCGCAAGGTTTCTTTGGCGCGTTCAGCGCGTTGCAGTGCCAGTTGTTGGCGGGAGCAGTCGGGCAGCATGGGCATCTTCACCTCGCATAGTGGTTGCGGCGGCCCGTGAGAACCGCCCATGCCCCGATTATACAGATTTAATTGAATATCGCAAATTAAGCGAATTTATTGAAAATTTATTCAATTTGCTATGCTGGCATTCCGACTCCTGCGGTTTTGCTGGCATACACACCATACGCCGCGATGCCGGCATAGCACAGCACCGGTACCCACAGAGCGCTGGCCAGACCGGAATAATCGGCGACCGCACCGACCATGACGGGGATTACGGCGCCACCCACGATGGCCAGACACAGCAGGCCGGACGCTTGCGGCGCCTGTTCGGCGCTGCCTTCCAGTGCCAGGGTAAAGATGGTGGGGAACATGATGGCATTGCACAGGCCGATGGCGAGGATGCTGGCTGCTGCCAGATAGCCAGAGCTGAGCAGGGAAACGATGGCCAGCGCGGCCGCTGCGGTGGCACAGCCGGCTAACAGCAGGCCCGGTTTGCCCCGCTTCAGCAGGCCGGCGCCGATGAAGCGTCCCACCATGGCCAGACCCCAGTAGACAGAAACCAGCGAGCCGGCTGTGCGCAAGCTGGCGCCGAGCACGCTACTCTGCATCAGATAGTTGATCAGCATGCTGCCGATGGCCACTTCGGCGCCCACGTACAGGAAGATGCCCAGAACGCCGAACATCAGGCGCGGCCGGCGCAGCAGCGCGCGGTAACTGCCGCCCTGTGCCTCATCCTGACTGGCCGGTGCCCAGTGACGGCAAGCCCAGCAGACTGCGGCCAGCAAGCCCAGCGTCAGACCGATCATCAGGAACGGGGTTTGTACCGAGCGACCGGCTTCCAGTCGCAGGGCGTCAGCACTCAGGCTGCTGGCTGCCGGTATGGCGACCTCATTGGTGAGGATGAAGGCAGCGCCGAACAGCGGGCCGATAGCGGTGGCTAGCGAGTTGAAGGCTTGCGCCAGCGTCAGCCGGCTGTGGGCATGGCGCGGATCGCCGACCCGTGCCGCCAGCGGATTGGCCGCCACCTGCACAATGGTCACGCCGGCCGCCAGTACGAACAGGGCCAGCAGGAAAGCCGGATAACTGCCATGTTCGGCCGCCGGGGTGAAGGCCAGACAGCCGCCGGCCATGATGGCCAGTCCCAGCGTGACGCTTTCCAGATAGCCGAGCTGGCGGATCAGGCGGGCGGCCGGCAGCGACACGATGAAATACGCGCCGAAGAAGCAGAACTGGGTCAGCATCGCTTCCGTGTAGGTGAGCGAGAATAGCCCTTTTAACTTGGGTACCAGCGTATCGACCAGCACGGTGCAGAAACCGAAGGCGAAGAACAGCATCATCACCAGAGCAATGATGCGGCGTCCTGCAGGCGGATGGCTGGTGGCAGCGCTGTGCGCCGTTGCCGGGGAAATGTCCAAGGTTGGCTCCTGAGTTGTGCTGGTTTTAATGGTGGCGCTAGTAGACCCAGTATTTGTGTTGCGGTCAAGCTTGGCTCGGCGGGAAGTCCTGTCCTGACTTTCCGTCTTGATGCGCCGTCTTGACGCCCCGTCTTGACGCACCGTCTTGACGCCCCGTCTTGACGCTGGCAATACTTGCGCTTATATTAATGACTGATAGGTAAGTTAATTCGCACCTCAATGAGTCAGTTAAAGTAAGTTAAATCAAGAGCCTCCATGCAAGCGCCTCAAGAAACCAAGCCACGCTGGGAGCGGCGCAAGGATGCGCGGCCACAGGAATTGCTGGCCGCAGCCCTGAACCAGTTCGTCGAGCGCGGCTATGCCGGCACCCGGCTGGAAGATGTGGCGAAAATCGCCGGCGTGTCGAAAGGCACGCTGTATCTGTATTTCGCCAATAAGGAAGAGCTGTTCAAGGCGGTGGTGCGGGAAAATATCGTCCACCCGATTGGTGAAGCGGAGCTGGAAGCAGCCCAGCACGACGGCGCCAGCGCAGAATTGTTACGGGCCATCCTGCTCAAGTGGTGGCACCAGATCTGCGCCACCCCGCTGGCCGGGATCACCAAGCTGATGCTGGCCGAAGGCAATCATTTCCCGGAACTAGCGCAGTTTTACAACGAAGAAGTGGTGGCGCGCGGCAATCGCCTGATCGCTAGCGTGCTGGTGCGCGGTATCGCGCGCGGCGAATTCCACCCGGTCGATCCGGACGTGATGACCCCCGTGCTGGTGGCGCCGGTGCTGATGCTGATGATGTGGACGCACGCCTACATGCCCGATTGCGGTATGCCGCCTATCAATCCGGAAGCCTTTATGGCGACCCTGATCGACGTCACTTTGCGCGGTCTGGTCGTGGCGCGCCCATGATGCACACGCCCCTCGCCAGCGTCAGACTTGCCGTTTTGGTAGCTTCAACCCCCCGAAACTGCAGACTGTCGCAATTTCCCGCGAAAACCCCGTCATGTCGTTAATATGTGCCTCCATGCCAGTTCAACGATAAAATGACGGTTTGTTTAATCCAGACCCGAGTCAAAAGATGAATATCGAACAAGCCCGCTTCAATATGATCGAACAGCAAATCCGTCCATGGGACGTCCTCGATACGGACGTGCTGGACCTGCTGATGGTGGTGAAACGTGAGAATTTCGTGCCTGCCGCCCACAAAGCGCTGGCATTTGCGGATGCGGAAATCCCTCTGCCGGGTGGTAATTGCATGCTGGCACCGAAGATCGAAGCGCGTCTGCTGCAGGATCTGAAGCTGAAAAAGCATGAAAACGTGCTGGAAATCGGCGCCGGTTCGGGCTACATGGCGGCACTGCTGGCGCACAAGGGCCGTCACGTGACGACCGTGGAAGTGTCGCCGGAGCTGAAAGCGCTGGCCGAGAAGAATCTGGCCGACAACGGCGTCACCAATGTGACGGTGGAACTGGGTGATGGCGCGCAAGGCTGGAGCAATGGCGCCCCGTTCGATGTGATCGTGGTGTCGGGTTCGCTGCCGGAACTGCCACCAGCACTGTTGCAACAATTGAGTATCGGTGGCCGTCTGGTGGTCATCATCGGCCAGTCGCCGGCGATGAAAGCCCAGCTGATCACCCGCACTGGTGAAGCGGGTTACGACACCCGTACCCTGTTCGAAACCGACGTGAAACCGCTGGCCTCGGCCGTGGTAACGTCGACTTTCACTTTCTGAACGGGACGGAGTCGTCGATGCAGCATCTGAGTGCTCTGGAACTGGCGGACTGGCTGGCCGATAGTGCGCGGCCCAATCCGGTCCTGCTGGATGTGCGTGAAGCGTGGGAATTCGAAACCTGCCATCTCGATGGCGCGCAGCTGATGCCCATGCACACCATTCCGGCCCGTATCGATGATCTGGATGAGGATGCAGCGATCGTCTGCATCTGCCATCACGGTGCGCGCAGCCTGCAGGTGGCAGCGTTTCTGGAGCGTCATGGATTTGGCAAGCTGTACAACCTGACCGGCGGCGTCCATGCCTGGGCGCAGCAGGTCGATAGCACGATGGCGCAATACTGAGAATGCTGGCGCGGCGTCAGCATGAGGTAGAACAGGCCGTCTTTTTTTGATGACTCCCGTGGAGAATGCAATGCAGAAACCCCTTATCGCCGTGCTGATCACCAGCGCCTTGTTGACGCTTAATGTGACGACCCATGCACAGGCGGCCGACCTGATCCAGATCTATCAGCAAGCGCTGACCAACGACGCGACCTATGCCAGCGCCCGTTCGTCACTGAGCGCCGGTCAGGAACGCATCATTCAGGGGCGCGCCGGCCTGCTGCCGAGTATTTCTGCCAGCGGTAGCAACCTGCGGAATAGCGGCGATGTCACGGCCTCGAATATTCTGGGTATCCGCACCAAGAACGATAATGACAACCACAGCAATGCGTACACCGTGTCGCTGACCCAGCCCCTGTTCAACTGGGCCAACTGGCAGGGCTACCAGCAGAGCAAGCTGGCACAGGCGACTGCCGAGGCAGCGTTTGCGCAAGCCCAGCAGGATCTGATTACCCGTGTCGCACAAGCCTATTTCGATGTGCTGACGGCGCAGGACAACCTGACCTCGACCCGTGCACAGAAAGTAGCGACCACCGAACAGCTCGCTTCCGCCAAGCGTAACTTCGAAGTCGGTACCCAGACCATTACCGACACCCATGAAGCGCAAGCAGCTTACGATCTGGTGGTCGCAGCCGAATTCGCCGCGATCAACGATCTGGACAACAAGCGCACCGCGCTGCAAGTGATCATCGGCCAGATGCCGGGCGACCTGGCGCCACTGCGCACCGGTGTGGCGATCACGCCACCGTCACCAGCGGCCATCGAGCCGTGGGTGAGCTCGGCGGAAACGCAGAACTATGGTGTGGTTGCGGCCAATCTGAATGTGGAAATCGCCAAGCGCGAAATCGCCCGCAATCGTGCCGGCCATATGCCGACCCTGAATCTGGTGGCCAGCTCTTCGCACCAGAATGTCACCGCCGGTCAGACCATCAATAACAACGCCATCGGCGTGAGCTGGAGTGTGCCGATCTTTAGCGGCTTTGCGGTCACCAGCAAGGTGCGCGAAACCATTGCACTGGAAGACAAGGCCCGCAACGATCTGGAAGCGACCAAACGCGCTGCCGCACAAGGCGCCCGTTCTGCCTACCTGGGCATGAATAGCGGTCTGGCACAGGTGAAAGCGCTGGAAGCGGCGGAAGTGTCGAGCAAGTCTTCGCTGGAATCGAACAAACTCGGTTATCAGGTTGGCGTGCGGATCAACATCGACGTGCTGAACGCCCAGAAGCTGCTGTACTCGACCCAGAAAGATCTGTCGAAAGCCCGTTACGACACCATCGTCAATGGCTTGCGTCTGAAATCGGCGGCCGGTTCGCTGAAGGAAGAAGATCTGGCGGCCATCAACGCCATGCTGGTGCATTAAATAATCGACAGCGGGGTTGTTACCAGTTAGCCGCCCCGGCGGAATACAGCGGCGCAGAGTGATCCGGAAGGAAGGCTCTGCGCCGTTGCTGTTTATTCGGCCTGCAAACCGGCACCGGCGCCATCGAAACGGCGTTCGATCAGTTCGATCTTGTAACCGTCCGGATCGGTGACGAAGGCGATCACGGTGCTACCGCCTTTGACGGGACCCGGTTCGCGGGTCACGCTGCCACCATTGGTTTTGACGGCGGCGCAGGCACTGTAGATGTCGTCGGCCGAAATGGCGATGTGGCCGTAGGCGGTGCCCAGCTCGTAGCTGGTGGTGCCGTAGTTGTAGGTCAGTTCCAGTTCGGCGTGCTCGGGATTGGCACCATAGCCGAGGAAAGCCAGCGTGTACTGGTATTCGGGATTGTCGCTGGTGCGCAGCAACTTCATGCCCAGAACCTTGGTATAGAAATCGATCGAACGCTGCAGGTCGCCGACGCGCAACATGGTGTGCAAAATACGCATAGTGGTCTTTCGTGTAGGTGCGGGGAAACCCGAATTCTATGCGTTTTAGCGCCACTGTGCTGGCCAGCCGCGCTGGCGTGCGCCAGTCCACGCTCGGTGCTAGCCTGGTCGTGCGGGTGTCAGGGCGGCGCCCGATTGGCTGGCGCGACGGGCCCGCCGTGTGGTGAGTGTGCATTTACGGGGATACTTGCCGGAATCCATCGTGACAATCAAACAGGGATGCGGTTATCATTTAGACCATCCTGATTCGGAATGTCCCCATGACTGCTGCTGTAAGCCCTGCACACGACGCACACACTGCGCCGGCCAATTGCCCTAATTGCGATACCGTGCTGACGGGACATTTCTGTTCTCACTGCGGCCAGGAAACCATTTTGCACCATGCCAGCGTGGGCGAATTTCTGCATGAATTCATCGGCCACTACATTGCGCTGGAAGGCAAGCTGTGGGGCACGGTGTTGCGCCTGCTGTTCCGCCCCGGAGCGCTGACGCTGGAGTACATCCGTGGCCGCCGGGTGCGGTTTGTGCAGCCGCTGCGTCTGTATCTGACCCTGAGTCTGCTGTTCTTCGCTCTGCTGAAATTCACCGCCTTTTTCGAACCGAGTATCACGGAGGCCGATGCACCGGCCAAGGTTGCGGCCAGCAAGGTGCAGCGCGCTGGGAAGCCTGCCGGACCGGGGGCGCACGCGGGCGTGGTATCTGCGCCAGCCGCCGATGCGGAGGCCGAGGCGGAATCCGAGCCGGCAGCGGCCGAAAAAGATGTGCCGCTGACGGATGTCAATGTCACGGGCGATGAAAAAGTACAGCGCTGGCTGCAAAGCTGGCCCAAAGTGAAGCATCAGCTCGACGCCTTCGAGCATCTGAAGAGCGCCGAGAAGATCAAGGTCTTCAAGGATGGCTTCTATCATTACGCGCCGTATGCGATTTTCGCGCTGATGCCGGTCTTCGCGCTGTATCTGAAGTTGCTGTATCTGGGCTCAGGGCGGCGCTTTGGTAACCATGTGCTGTTTGCCCTGCATACCAACGCATTTGCCTATTTCATCTTCAGCCTGATGTTGCTGATTCCGTGGGGCTTCGTCCAGTTTGTGCTGTGGTGCTGGCTGCTCGGCTATCTGCCATGGGCCATGCGGCGCGTCTATCAAAGCGGTCGCTGGAGTACGCTGTTGCGCTGGCTGACGCTGATGTTCTTCTATTCGCTGTCGATCGGCATTGCCGTCGCTCTGTCCATGCTGGCCGGGATTATGACCATCGGCCACTAAGTCCCGGGCCGACCCGCGCCGTGGTGCACGGCGCGCCTTGCAGTCTGGCGGCAGCCACACTATACTGCGCGCAATACTGTTTAAATATACAGTTCAAGGGCGGGCCGGTCATGGCAGAAGCGGACGATATGGGTTACTCTCCTGCGTGTCGCCGACCCACCCCTTAGCCGAGACTCCTATGACTGCCACGCCAGCCGCTTTCCCCACCATCGCTCTGGTCGTGCGCCAGAATACGGACGGTATTGCCGGCCCGGTGCGCAGCGTGGTGGAGTTTCTCCAGCAGGCCGGCCATGCAGTGGTGTTCGAAGCGCAGACCGCCGAGCATCTGGGGCCGACTCTGGGGGCGGCTTTGGGGTCGACTATGGCGCCGCTGCCGGTGATGACGGCCAGCGAAATCGGCAGCCATTGCGACGCTGCCATCGTGATGGGCGGCGATGGCACCATGCTGGGCATTGCGCGCCAGCTGGCGCCGTTCGACGTACCGCTGATCGGCATCAATCAGGGCCGGCTCGGCTTTATGACCGATATTCCCCTCGACGGCATGCTGGACGTGCTGGCCCAAATTCTGGGCGGCCATTATCAGGCCGACCGCCGCACTCTGCTGGAAGGCCGGGTGGTGCGCGATGGTGCCACCATTCATCTTGGGCTGGCCGTCAATGACGTGGTGGTGGCGCGCGGCGCCGGTGCCGGCATGGCCGAACTGCGCGTCGATGTGGATGGCCACTTCATGTACAACCAGCGCTCCGATGGCCTGATCATTTCCACCGCCACCGGTTCGACTGCCTACGCTTTATCCGCTGGCGGACCGCTGCTGCACCCTAGTCTGGGCGGCATCGTGATGGTGCCGATTGCACCGCATGCGCTGTCTAACCGGCCCATCGTGCTGTCCGAAACCAGCGAGATCGTGGTCGAGATCGTGCGCGGCCGCGACATCAGCGTCAATTTCGATATGCAGACCTTTGCCAGTCTGGCCGGTCAGGACCGGATTGTGATCCGGCGCTCGCCGCACACCATCACCTTCCTGCATCCGGAAGACTGGAGCTACTACAACACCTTGCGTGAGAAGCTGCACTGGAACGAGCATCCTTCGCACGACGGCAAACTCAACTAACTCACTCCGATCACCATGCTGCGCACCCTGTCCATCCGTGATTTTGTCATCGTCGACTCCATCGAACTGGAGTTTTCTGCCGGCTTTACTGTCTTTACGGGCGAAACCGGCGCCGGCAAATCCATCCTGATCGATGCGCTGACGCTGGCGCTGGGCGGCCGTGGCGATGCATCGGTGGTGCGCGAAGGCGCGGCCAAGGCCGATATCAGCGCCGACTTTGCCGTCAGCGAGGCGGCCAGTAGCTGGTTGCAGGCCAACGAGTTCGCGGTCGAGGAGGGTGGTGCGCTGCTGCGCCGCGTGATCGATAACGCCGGACGCAGCAAGGCCTATATCAACGGCATCGCCGCCACCGCGACCCAGTTGCGTGACCTCGGTGACCTGCTGGTGGATATCCATGGCCAGCATGCCCACCAGTCGCTGCTGAAAACCGAGGCGCAGCGCGATCTGCTCGATGGTCAGGCCAACGCAGACCCGCAAGTGCGCTCGGTGGCAGCGGCCTACCGGGCCTGGCGTGCGCTCGCCAAGCAGCTGGAAGAATTCGAAACCAATGCGGCGAATGTGCTGTACGAGCGCGAACGGCTGGAGTGGCAGGTCAGCGAGCTGGAGAAGCTGGCCGTGAAGCCGGGCGAGTGGTTGGAGATCGGCAATGAACATAGCCGCCTGTCGCATGCTGCCAGCCTGCTGGAAGGGGCGCAGGACGCGCTCAATTTGCTGTCCGAAGCGGACGAACAGCCGGTGCTGTCGCAGCTGTCCGGCCTGAACCAGAAGCTGGGTAAGCTGGCGGGTGTCGATAGCGACTTGCAGGCCATCGTCGATCTGATCGAACCGGCGCGTATCCAGTTGCAGGAAGCCGTGTATGCGCTCAACGACTATCTGGACCGGGTTGAACTCGATCCCGAGCGTTTGCGTCAGGTCGAGGGCCGTATGGATGCGATTCACTCGGCGGCGCGCAAATTCCGCGTCAGTGAAGATCAGTTACCGCAGGAATATGAACAACTGGCCGCGCGCCTCGCGCAGATGGCCGATGCCAGCGATATCGACGGCCTGCGTCAGCAGGAGCAGCAACGCAAGGCCCATTATATGGAACAGGCGCAGCAACTGTCGGCGACCCGAGCCACGGCCGCCCGCCAGTTGAGCGACGCAGTCACCCAGGCCATGCAGGAACTGAGCATGACGGGTGGACGCTTCGAGATCGCCCTGCATGCAGGCGAGCCGAGTGTGCATGGTCTGGAGCAGATCGAGTTTCTGGTGGCCGGCCACGCTGGTGTGGCGCCGCGCTCGCTGGCCAAAGTCGCTTCCGGCGGCGAACTGGCGCGCATCGCGCTGGCGATTTCCGTGATTACTTCCAACGCGACGACCACCCCAACCTTGATCTTCGATGAAGTCGATAGCGGCATCGGCGGTGGTGTGGCCGAGGTGGTGGGGCGCTTGCTGCGCCGGCTGGGCCAGCAGCGTCAGGTGCTGTGCGTGACCCACTTGCCGCAGGTGGCCAGTCAGGCCGGTCAGCACTTCCAGGTGGCCAAGAGCACGCTGGAGAGCGGCAAGACGGCCTCGCGCATCGAGGTGCTCGACAGCAAAGCGCGCGTGGAAGAAGTGGCGCGCATGCTGGGCGGTCTGGAAATTACCGCTACCACGCGCAAGCATGCCCGCGAGTTGCTGGCATCCTAGTAGACCTGCGTCGCGCGCTGTTGCCTGCGGCGGCCTGACGGGGGCGGGCGGTGCTTGCCTGCGCAGCGCCCGCTGAGTGGCTAAGCATTCAGTGGCGGCTAGCAAAGTGCCCGCGCGGTCCCGTCCGTTCTTCTCTATAATTGGTGTTCTTCCATTGTTGTCCTATACATAGCGAGCCCTGCGCCCATGACCTTCCGTAAAGAACCTCCTTATAAACACGGCAGTATTGGCCATAGCGCCGTCGTGCTGGTCAATCTGGGCACGCCGGACGCGCCTACCCGTTCGGCCGTGCGCCGGTATCTGAAGGAATTCCTGTCCGATCCGCGCGTGGTGGAAATTCCCCGCGCCATCTGGTGGTGCATCCTGAATCTGATCATTCTGCCGTTCCGTTCCGGCCAGTCGGCTGCCAAGTACGCCACCATCTGGACCCCGCAAGGGTCGCCGCTGAAGGTGCACACGCAGGCGCAGGCTAAGCTGCTCGACGCCGCGCTGAGCGAGCGCGGTCATACCGACGTGCGGGTCGTGATGGCGATGCGTTACGGTTCGCCGTCGTTGCCGGAAGTGTTGAGCCAGCTGAAAGTGGACGGGGTCGAGCGCGTCGCCGTGCTGCCCGCCTATCCGCAGTATTCCGGTACGACTACCGGTTCGATTTACGATGCCGTGTTCGAGCACTATCGCAAGGTGCGCAATCTGCCGGAACTGCGCCTGATCCGCAATTACCACGATCACGAAGCCTATATCAACGCCTTGCGTCTGTCGGTGGAAGCGCACTGGGAAGCCCACGGCCGTCCGGACAAGCTGGTACTGAGTTTCCACGGCGTGCCGAAGCGCACCCTGATGCTGGGCGATCCCTATCACTGCGAATGCATGAAAACCGGCCGTCTGCTGGCCGCAGCGTTGAAGCTGACGCCCGATCAATACATGGTGACGTTCCAGTCGCGCTTCGGCAAGGCCGAGTGGCTGCAGCCATACACGGCACCGACCATCGCCCAGCTGGGACGCGACGGCGTGGCGCGCGTCGATGTGCTGTGCCCCGGCTTCACCAGCGATTGTCTGGAAACGCTGGAAGAAATCTCCATGGAAGTCCGGCATGACTTCGAGCAGGCCGGCGGCAAGGAATTCCACTACATTCCCTGCCTGAACGATAGCCCGGCGTGGATCGCGGCGATGGCGGAAATCGCCGAGTCGCAACTGATCGGTTGGCCTACCCAGCTGGTGCCAGCCCAGCGCGAAGCGCGCGCCAGCGACGCCCGCACGGCCCGTCAGGCAGCCTTGCAACTAGGCGCGCAGGACTGAGTTAGCCCGCCTTCAGGACTGTCAGCAGGACTGCAGCGGGGACGAAAATCCAACAGCTGTGCCAGCGCAAGGCTGGCACGCGATAATCAGCACTTGGCGTCGGTGAGTGCTAGCCTGTTAAAATAGCCGGCTGACGGGGTTGCTCGGCAGGCTAGTGAGCGGTGCGCCAGACGGCGGGCCGCCAGCACGACACCAGTAGTAATTCCCGGAAACATCACTGACGATGTCAAAAAGACATTGCAGTCGCTGCGTGGCGGCCTTGCTGAATAACCCTTGAAAAGATAGGTTATCGCCCCATCTGCAGTGGATGCAGTCGGTAGTCATGTCAAACAAACACGATAGTAGGAGTCTTTAGATGCAAGATCAGGAAAACCCAGCCGTACCTAATCCAGAAGCGGCCGAAGCCGCAGCGCCGGCTTCGCCATCGCCATCGACTCCTGACCAGCCATCTCTCGAAGAGCAGCTGGCCAGCAGCGAAGCGCGTCTGGCAGAAATGCAGGATGCCTTCATGCGCGCCAAGGCCGATGGTGAAAACATCCGTCGCCGCGCTCAGGAAGATGTTGCCAAGGCCCATAAATTTGCCGTGGAAAGCTTTGCCGAAGCCATGGTGCCGGTCAAAGATAGCCTGGAAATGGCCCTGAAGGTCGAAAGTCCAACCCTGGAATCGCTGAAAGAAGGCGTGGAAATGACGCTGAAACAGCTGAATTCCGCCTTCGAGAAGAACCGTCTGCTGGAAATTCTGCCAGCCCAGGGCGAGAAACTCGATCCGAACAAGCATCAGGCCGTGGCCGTGGTGCCAGCCGACCAGGAAGCCAATACCGTGGTTTCGGTATTGCAAAAAGGTTATATGATCGCCGACCGCCTGTTGCGTCCGGCCATCGTGACCGCTGCACAGGCTAAATAAATATTTTTCTTGATGCCAATCTAGGCACTTGAAAAGATCCCGCATTTCCACATATTCGTAGCATCTGAACTTAAGCATAAAAGGAAGAACATCATGGGTAGAATTATCGGTATCGATCTGGGAACCACGAATTCCTGCGTTTCCGTTATGGAAAACGGTCAGCCAAAGGTAATCGAAAACGCCGAAGGCGCACGTACGACGCCATCGATCATTGCTTACCAAGAAGATGGCGAAGTTCTGGTCGGTTCGCCTGCCAAACGTCAGGCTGTCACCAATCCTAAGAACACGCTGTACGCAGTGAAACGTCTGATCGGTCGCAAGTTCGACGAAAAAGAAGTGCAGAAGGACATCGGTCTGATGCCTTACTCGATCATGAAAGCCGACAACGGCGATGCATGGATCGGCGTGCGCGACAAGAAACTGGCACCACCACAAATCTCCGCAGAAGTGCTGCGCAAGATGAAGAAAACGGCAGAAGACTACCTCGGTGAAGAAGTCACCGAAGCCGTCATCACCGTGCCTGCCTACTTCAATGACTCGCAGCGTCAGGCCACCAAAGATGCTGGCCG
>JAIXXN010000008.1 GCA_027490725.1 Oxalobacteraceae bacterium | reverse complement strand
TCTTCGTCGGTCTTCACGCGGAACGACGGATCTTCCTGTGCCAGACGGTTCAGTGCCAGACCCATTTTTTCCTGGTCAGCCTTGGTTTTTGGTTCCACAGCCTGTTGAATCACTGGCTCTGGGAACACCATGCGTTCCAGCACGATGATCGAAGTTGGATCGCACAGGGTTTCGCCGGTGGTCACGTCTTTCAGACCCACTGCTGCAGCGATGTCGCCAGCGCGCACTTCTTTGATCTCTTCACGCTGGTTAGCGTGCATCTGCAGAATACGACCCAGACGCTCTTTACGACCTTTGACCGAGTTGTACACGGTGTCGCCCGAATTGATGGCGCCCGAGTACACGCGGAAGAAGGCCAGCTGACCAACGAACGGGTCGGTCATGATCTTGAAGGCCAGTGCCGAGAACTTCTCGTCGTCCGCAGGACGGCGGGTGGTTGGCTTTTCGTCTTCGTCAGTACCGCCGACGTCTTCGATGTCCAGCGGCGATGGCAGGAATTCGATGACGGCGTCCAGCATGGCTTGTACGCCCTTGTTTTTGAACGCGGTACCGCACATCATCGGCACGATTTCGGAAGCGATGGTACGCTCGCGCAGTGCTTTCTTGATTTCGGCTTCGGACAGATCGCCCTCTTCCAGGTACTTGTTCATCAGGTCTTCGTTCGCTTCAGCAGCGGCTTCAACCATCTTCTCGCGCCATTCGGCAGCCGAATCAGCCAGCTCGGCTGGAATTTCGACGTAGTCGAATTTCATACCTTGCGACGCTTCGTCCCACAGAATTGCTTTCATCTTGACCAGATCGATCACGCCTTTGAAGTTTTCTTCAGCGCCGATAGGAATCTGGATCAGGATCGGGTTTGCCTTCAGGCGAGCACGCATCTGCTCGTAAACCTTGAAGAAGTTGGCACCGGTACGGTCCATCTTGTTGACGAAGGCCAGACGTGGCACTTTGTACTTGTTAGCCTGACGCCATACGGTTTCCGACTGTGGCTGCACGCCACCGACTGCGCAATAAACCATGCACGCGCCGTCCAGAACACGCATCGAACGTTCCACCTCGATGGTGAAGTCCACGTGACCTGGGGTGTCGATGATGTTGATGTGGTGCTCAGGGAAGTTGTTCGCCATACCTTTCCAGAAGCAGGTAGTCGCTGCCGAGGTAATGGTAATGCCGCGCTCTTGTTCCTGTTCCATCCAGTCCATGGTGGCGGCGCCATCGTGAACTTCACCGATCTTGTGGTTCACGCCCGTGTAGAACAGAACGCGCTCGGTGGTGGTGGTCTTACCTGCATCGATGTGAGCGGAGATACCGATATTGCGGTAGCGCTCGATGGGGGTCTTGCGGGCCATAATTATTCCTAAATCTTTGAATGGACAAAACCGAGCACCATTTTTCGTCAAAAAAATGAGCCCGGCCTCGAACAACAGATAACAGCCAGAGCACGAAGGATCTGGCCGATTTGATTAGAAGCGGAAGTGCGAGAACGCCTTGTTCGCTTCTGCCATACGGTGCACTTCATCACGCTTCTTCATCGCACCGCCGCGGCCTTCAGCCGCTTCCATCAGCTCACCGCCGAGGCGTTGTGGCATGGATTTTTCGCTACGCTTGTTAGCGGCTTCACGCAGCCAGCGCATGGACAGAGCCATACGACGTACTGGGCGCACTTCAACCGGCACTTGGTAGTTAGCACCACCAACGCGACGGGATTTAACTTCAACCAGTGGCTTGGCGTTGTTGATTGCGGTAGCGAAAACTTCCAGCGGATCTTTGCCGGATTTCGCTGCGATGTGCTCGAAAGCACCGTAGATGATGTTTTCTGCGACCGATTTTTTACCGGACAGCATCAGAACGTTCACGAATTTCGCGACATCCGTGTTGCCGAATTTTGGATCCGGCAGAATCTCGCGCTTGGGTACTTCACGACGACGTGGCATATCAATTCCTTTCAATCTTCAGTTGAGGTGCGCAGATATGGGATTCGCACTCTCGCGGAGGGCCATCATAGCCATCCACTTACTCGACCACTGCGGTCGATTACATTCACTAAGTGAGCTGCCACCGAGCGAAAACTTTCTGTTGCAACTACTATTACTTCTTGGCTTGCTTAGCGCGCTTGGTACCGTATTTCGAGCGAGCTTGCTTACGGTCTTTAACGCCCTGGGTATCCAGTGCACCGCGAACCATGTGGTAACGCACACCTGGCAAGTCTTTTACACGACCGCCGCGCAGCAGAACAACACTGTGCTCTTGCAGGTTGTGGCCTTCACCGCCGATGTACGAAATTACTTCGAAACCGTTGGTCAGACGCACTTTAGCGACTTTACGCAAAGCCGAGTTAGGCTTCTTAGGAGTGGTGGTATACACACGGGTGCAAACACCACGTTTTTGCGGGCTGTTTTCCAGCGCCGGCGATTTGCTTTTCACGGTCAGAGCGACGCATGGATTGCGACTCAGCTGGTTGATGGTTGGCATCGTTTAAACCCAACAAAATTACAACGTTAATAACCCGGACCGAAGTCCGGCGACTAAAACCTCGTCCCAATTTCTCCCTCACCGGAGGCGCGCATAGCCACTCGCGAGGAGCGGCCGAAAACAGCGTATACGATGTGCAGATTAAATTGAGAACTCGCGAGTATAGACCTGAACGCAGGGTCGGTCAATCTATTTCGCGGCAGAATGCGGGCTGGCGGGACGTGTAAACACTAGCAGGAAGGCTGGCAAACACCGGATAATGGCGCCCATGATACCGCAATCGCCCCTGTCCTCCGTGTTTCGGCCCGCTCCCCTGTTGCTTCTGTCCAGCTATTTAGTGCTGACGCTGCTCCCCTGTCTGGCCCTGCCGCTGGGCGGCAGCGCCACCGACCTGCCCCAGACCATGGCGGTGGCCACCCTGCTCTGGCTTGCCGTCTGGGCAATCTTGCAACGTCCCGTCTGGTTCCACTGGCTGCTACTACCCGCGTTTCTGGCCGTGCCCACCGAGCTGTATCTGTACAAATACTATGGTCAGGGGATTTCCACCCACCATCTGGGCATCATCGCCGAAACCAGCCCCAAGGAAGCACTGGAATTCATGGGCAATAAAGTCTGGCTGATGGCGGCGCTCATGCTGGCCGTGCTGGGCTGGTGGCTGGCCGTCCAGCTGGCAGCGCGACGCTGTGCGCCGCTGGCGTGGCGTGGTCGCAGCCGCTGGCTGGTGCTGGTCCTGTTACTGCTGATCGCCGGCTGGCACTGGTATGGCTGGGAATTCGGCGTGCGCGGCGTGCCCGTGCAGCATAGCAAACCACCGGCCGGCGCCTCCCGGCCGCTGGCGCCCAGTGTGGCGTCCGCCAGCCCGGCCAGTGCCAGCGACGCCGAAGCAGCTGACGACGAGGAAGATGAGGACGATCCGGGCAGCGCCATCGCCGGCGCCCACCAGACCGGCTTACGCCTGGCCGCCCTGCCCTCCTGGCTGGCCTCGCCACTCAAACTCGGCCATGTCGCCGCCTCATGGCCGTTCGGTCTGACCGTGCGCGCGCTGGACTTCTATAAAGAGCGCAGCTATCTGGCCGATCTGGGCCGGCGCAGCAGCAACTTCCGCTTCGGCGCGCAGCAGCGCCATGCTGACAGCACGCCGGAAGTGGTGATCATGGTGATCGGCGAATCGTCGCGCTATGACCGCTGGAGCCTCAACGGTTACGGCCGCGACACCACGCCACTGCTGAAAAAAGAGGCAAATCTGGTCAGCCTGACCGACCTTATTACCGCCGTCTCGGCAACCCGCCTGTCAGTACCCATCATGGTGTCGCGCAAGCCGGCCATCGCCAGCCTGCGCGACGGCTTTGCCGAGAAATCGTTCATTACCGCCTACAAGGAAGCGGGCTTCAAGACCTGGTGGCTCTCCAACCAGATCGCCTTCGGCAAATTCGATACTCCCGTCTCGGTGTTCGCCAAGGAAGCCGACGTAGTGCAGTTCCTGAATCTGGGCGGCTACACCAAGCATTCGAATTTCGATCAGGTGCTGCTGGAGCCGCTGCAACACGCGATGGCCGATCCGTCCGGCAAAAAACTGATCGTGCTGCACACCCTGGGCAACCACTGGAATTACAGCCAGCGCTACCCGCAAGCCTACGATCGCTGGCAGCCTTCGCTGTTCGGCGTCGACAACCCGGTCTACACGGATCTGAAGATCAAGACGCGCCTAAATAACAGCTACGACAACTCGATTCTCTACACGGACTGGTTCCTGTCACAGGTGATCGGCCAGCTGAAAACCAGCGCGCAGCGCAGCGCCATGCTCTACGTTGCCGACCACGGCCAGACCCTGTACGACGACCGCTGCAACCTGGCCTTCCATGGTCATAACACCCAGTACGAATTCCACGTACCGGCCATGCTCTGGTATTCCGATCAGTACCGTGAGCACTATCCGGCCAAGGTGGCGCAGCTCCAGCAGCATCGCAGCGCAAAGCTGGCCACGGAAAACGTGTTCCACACCCTGCTCGATCTGGCCGACATCGGCTATCCCGATGAAAAGCCGGAATGGAGCTTCCTCAGCCCGCAGTTCAAACAGCACAAGCGTTACGTCGACAGCTATGGCTGGAGCAACTACGACAACGCCACCCTGCGCGGCGACTGCCGCGAAGTGATCGATAAGGGCAAGCCCTTAAAGCAGGAGAAGTGACGCGCTTTTATCGGGCTGGGCCATGTAGTCGCTGAGCCAGTCAAACACGCGCCGGGCGCGCAGCGTGATGGCGGCATCAAAGCCCTGCGTGTCCAGCAGGCTGATGCCATTGGTATCCTGCAATACCCCTTGCGCCAGCTGCAACTGCTTGCCTTGCCGACTGACACACCACGGCACCAGCTGGCGCTGCAACAGCGGCGCCAGCACCAGATTGTGCGACGACACGATCACCAGTCCCTGTTCGGCCAGCCGGTGCAACACTGCCGCTGCCGCTGAGATCGATTCCAGATGGTTGGTGCCACGGAAAATCTCATCGATGATAAACACGGCCGGGCCTTGCGCCGCCAGCGCCAGCAGTTCGCGCGCACGGCGCAACTCGGCCAGATACAGACTCTCGCCACTCCCCAGCGCATCTTCGCTCTGCATGCTGGCATACACCGGAAGACGCGCCACGCGGGCCTGCGCGGCGTAACAGAAACCGAAGGCGCGGGCAGTAATCAGGTTCAGGCCGATGGTGCGTAACAGCGTGCTTTTGCCGATGCCGTTCTGGCCGGAGATAAACGCGCCCTGCTGCGTCAGGCTGAAACTCAGTGCGGCAGGGTCCGCCAGCAAAGGATGGCAGACCCGGGTGAACGCCACGGCCTCGCCCGGCTCTGCCCAGCAGGTGTGCGACTGCTGCAGATGCCGCACCAGCGCCAGATCGGCGTCGAGTGCGGCGATCCGCTCGAAGCTGCTGCGCAGCAATGGCAACTGGGCCTTCACCAGCGCGCGGCTACGGAAGTAGTGACGCACGTTCGCCAGCCATAGCCAGTCGTTATATTCGGCAGCGCCCGGCAAGGCGCTGAGGGGCGAGGTCGCCAGTTGCCGGTTCAGGCGCGCAGCCGCCGCGCCATCGGCTTGCCACTCGTGCCCGTCTTGCCCAGCCGCGCCCGCGGTCGCAGGCAGCCCCGCCAGCAGCGTGTGTGTGCGCAACATCTGCTGCAGGGTTTTGCGTTGCCCGGTCCAGGCCTGCAGCGCTTCGTGGACGTGCATCTGCACGGCCATCAGCAACAGCCATAAGCCCAGCACCAGCAGCCACACGGCAGGCCAGGCGCTCACCAGCGCCAGCGCTACCGAGGCGAGCAGACCGACCGGCAAGCACGGGAGTAGCCTGGTCCAGCGCGGTGTGGCGGGAATCACCGTTTGCCACAGCGTGCTGGCGATTTCGCAATCGGCGGCCCGTAAGCCTTCACAGGCTTGCTGCAAGGCCTGCTGACGCGGCGCATCCGCGAGCAGGGCGCGCACCCGCGCGATCGAAGCGGGCGCAGCACCAACTCTGCTGTGCAGACGCCGGTGCAAGGCCTGCTGGCCGAAAATGCTGGTGCCGGCAGCCAGTCGCGCGCTGTAGGATGCCAGCAGCAGATCGTCCCAGCTTTGCTGGTCGAGCACACGCTGATCGCCATCGATCAGTTGCTGGTATCGCGCCACATCGCTGGGGGCAAAGGCGTAATCACTGAGTTCCGCAGGCGCCGGCAAGAATAGCCGCGCCAGTTTATCCAGCAAGCTCATGCAGTACTCCAGCTGTATCGAAGCCCCCTAGTTGAGGGTGCTTATCAATTTATCAAGCCTGCCACCCGAGAGTAGCGCCAGTGTGTCTGCGATGCACGGTTTTAAGCGGTTTTATTGCATAGTAATAGTTATCGATGTAATATTAAAGTTGTAATTTTTTTCACATCAAACAATCAAAGGAAAACATGAAATTCGCTCAACGACTCAGCATCGCGCTGGCACTGTGCGCCAGCCTTGGCAGCGCCAGCGCAGCAGTGATCAACGCGCCAGTGGCCAGCAACGCCTACATCACCTTCAACAACCTGGACTGGGCATGGGCATTCCCGCTGCCAGCAGAGAGCGGCCTGGACCTGTCGTACCAGTCGCAATTCGGCTGGCGCCTGCCGACCGCAGCCGAGCTCGCCAACGCCCCGCTGGCGACCGACTTCCTGTTCGCCGGTGCTAACGTGCCGCTAGGCGGCAGCGATCCACTTACCGGCGCTAGGTTTGCAGCCACCAATGCCAGCCTGACCGGTGCCGGCGCCTGCGCTACGCCTTACTTTAGCAACAGCTACACGCATTGCGACTGGCAGGACGGCAACGGTCAGCTGTACGCCCCTTGGGCCGGCACGCCAAACGCACGAAGCTTCGCTGACCAACTGGTAGTGCGCGCAGTGCCGGAAGCCGACACCTATGCAATGCTGGTCGCCGGTCTTGGCGTACTAAGTCTGGTCGCACGCCGTCGCCGCCAGAAGAACTAAGGCGCACATCGACTGCACCGGGTTCGCCGCCGCAGTGGGGACGGCGAACCGCGGGCAATCGCTCAGCGCGACGTGTTGTACTCAACAATACGGAACAGGGGCTTTATTGCCCCGCACCGCTCATGGCAGCTTGACGAAACACCTAGCCGCCCCCCCCCACTATTTCCTGAAAAATAGCGACGCAACGCGTTTGCGACGCAGTGGCATTCAATCTCGGTGACTGCCCTGACACCGTTCAGGCCGTGTCCGGATGTCGGATCTGACCCCGGTTCAGCGGCGGACACGCCGGACAGGCGCGGACAGCGGACGCCGGCATATCTCCCCATAAAAATCAATGACTTAGCGACTGGCACGGTTTCTGCATTAGGGCGACTATCTCTTTTATTCGAGCCGCCATGATCCGCGATACTTCTCAGCAGGACACTGTCCTCACCGCCCCGCCAGGGCGCACACTCAGGCGCCGCTTGCTGGTCGCAGCCAGCGTGCTGCTGGTGCTGGGCGCGGCCTACGCTGTGCTGCACAGCTGGCGCGGCAGCAGCCATTCGGTGAGCATGGCGCGGCTGCGGATTGCCGAGGTGGGCCGTGGCACGCTGGTGCGCGACGCTGCCGTGAATGGCCGCATTGTCGCCGCCGTCAGCCCGACCCTGTATGCGGCCGCGCCCGCCACGGTGACGCTGAAAGTGGCCGCCGGCGATACGGTCAGGAAAGGCGATGTGCTGGCCTTGCTGGAATCCCCCGACCTCAGCGACGCACTGAAGCGCGAGCAATCGAGCTATCTGCAACTGGAAGCGGAAGTGGCACGCCAGCAGATTCTGGCACGCCAGCAAAAGCTGCTGGCGCGGCGCGATGCCGATACGGCCGAGATCGACCGCCTGTCGGCCTTGCGCACACTGGAACGCTACAACGCCGTCGCCAACGAAGGCATCATCGCCAAGATCGAATACCAGCGCGCCAAAGATGCCCTGAACTCGGCCGAGATCCGCGCCCGCCATGCCGCTCAGGCCGCCGAACTGGAAAACGCCAACGTCACGCTGGGACTGCAAACCAAACGCAACGAGCTCGACCGCCAGCGCCTGTCGCTGGCCAATGCCCAGCGACGGGTCGACGAACTGACCGTGCGCGCACCGGTCGACGGCTTTATCGGCACCCTGTCGGTGGCTAACCGCAGCGTGGTGCCGGCCAATGCCGCGCTGATGACGCTGGTCGATCTGTCGCGCCTCGAAGTGGAACTGGAAGTGCCGGAAACCTATGTCGCCGATCTCGGTCTGGGCATGGCCGCCGAAGTTGACTACGGCACCGGACGCGCCAGCGGAAAACTGTCGGCCCTATCGCCGGAAGTGGTGAAAAATCAGGTGCTGGCACGGCTGCGTTTCGCCCAGCAGCAACCGGCCGGATTGCGCCAAAACCAGCGCGTTAGCGCCCGTCTGCTGATCGATGAAAAGGCCAACACCCTGATGCTGGCGCGCGGCCCCTTCGTGGAATCGGAAGGTGGACGCTACGTCTACGTGGTGCGCGACGGGATCGCCATCCGCACCCCCGTCAAGCTAGGCGCCACCAGCATCAGCGCCGTCGAAATTCTGAGCGGCCTGCAAGCCGGCGACAAAGTCGTGATTGCCGGTACCGAAACCTTCGAGAACGCTGCGCGCGTCTCGCTTCATCCCTAACCGTACGAGGTCTGCCATGCTGCGCATGCAAAATCTGAGCAAAGTCTACCGCACCCACATGATCGAAACCCACGCCCTGCGCGGCTTCGAAATCAACGTCAAACAGGGCGAATTCGTCACCGTCACGGGGCCATCCGGTTCCGGCAAGACCAGCTTCCTGAACATCGCCGGCCTGCTGGAAGAGTTCAGCGACGGCGAATACATCCTCGACGGCATCAACGTGCGCGGCATGGACGACAACGCCCGCGCCCGCCTGCGCAATGAAAAGCTCGGCTTCATCTTTCAGGGCTTCAATCTGATTCCCGACCTGTCGCTGTTCGATAACGTCGACGTCCCGCTGCGCTACCGTGGTTTCAATGCCGCCGAGCGCAAGGAGCGGATCGAAGATGCGCTGGCCAAGGTGGGACTGGGCTCGCGCATGAAACACTATCCGGCCGAACTGTCCGGTGGCCAGCAACAGCGGGTGGCGATCGCCCGCGCGCTGGCCGGCAGCCCCAAGCTGCTGCTGGCCGACGAACCGACCGGCAACCTCGATACACAAATGGCGCGCGGCGTGATGGAACTGCTGGAAGACATCAATGCGCAAGGCACTACCATCCTGATGGTGACCCACGATCCGGAACTGGCGGTGCGGGCGCAGCGCAATGTGCACATCATCGACGGCCAGGTGGCCGATCTGGTGCGCAAGGCCCCCACGCTGGCCCGTGCCAGTGCCCAGACTGCATAAGGAGCGCCACATGTTCCAGTACTACTTCATGCTTGGCCTGCGCAGCCTGCGCCGCAACCCGGCCCTGACCGCGCTGATGGTGCTGACGCTGGCTATTGGCGTGGCCGCCAGCGTGGCCACGCTGACCATTCTGCACGTGATGTCGGGCGACCCGATTCCGCAGAAAAGCGCGCGCCTGTTTGTGCCGCTGCTCGACAACGGCCCGCTGGCCGGCTACACGCCGGGCGATGAAGCGAATGACCGTCAGCTCAGCTATCGCGACGCCACCAATCTGTTGCGCAACAAGGTTGCCGAACGCAGCACCGCGCTGTACGGCGTCAGCGTCGCCGTCGAAGCATCACGCAAGGATCTGCCACTGTTCAACGCCCGCGGTCTGGCGCCTACAAGCGACTTCTTCAATATGTTCGAAGCGCCCTTCCTGCACGGTCAGGGCTGGAGTCCGGCCGAGGACAAGGCGGCGGCCGATGTGGTGGTACTCAGCCGCAAGCTAGCGGAAAAACTGTATGGCGACAGCGATCCGGTAGGCCAGCGCCTGCGCATCAGCGGCCAGCAATACCAGATCGTCGGCGTGCTCGATACGTGGACGGTGGTGCCGCGCTTCCACCGCGTGATCGGTTCGGCCGATGGCGCTTTCAGTGACGAAGACGAGCTGTTTGTACCGTTTGCCACCAGTGTGCGGCATGCCATGCAGCGCAACGGCAACTCCAGCTGCACCGGCGACATCTCGCCCGGCTATCAGGCCTATCTGGATTCGGAATGCACCTGGATCCAGTTCTGGTTCGAGATGCGCAGCGCCGGTGAGCGGGGTCTGCTGCAGGATTATCTGAACAGCTACGCCACCGAACAGCGCAAGCTGGGGCGCTTGCCACGTGCAGCCCCGAATCTGCTGTACAACGTACGCGAATGGCTGGACCTGCTGAAGGTGGTCGGTAACGACAACAAACTGTCGGCCTGGCTGGCATTCGGCTTCCTCGTGCTGTGTCTGGTCAACACCATCGGCCTGCTGCTGGCCAAGTTTTCCGTACGTGCAGCCGAGGTCGGCATCCGCCGGGCACTGGGCGCGTCGCGCCGCGAGATCTTCCAGCAATTCCTGATCGAAACGACCGTCATCGGTCTGGCCGGTGGCCTGCTGGGGCTGCTGCTCGCCTTCGGCGCGCTGGCCCTGATCGCCATGCAGTCGAAAGCGCTGACCGTGGTCGCCCATATGGACTGGATGATGCTGCTGGCCACCTTCCTGCTGTCGATACTGTCCGCGGTGCTGGCCGGCCTGCTGCCCACCTGGCGCGCCTGCCAGACCACCCCGGCGCTGCAATTGAAATCCCAATAACGCATACGGCATAAGGAACACGGCATCATGCATCCCATCCTGTCTGCGCTACTGCGCAATAAAACCGGCCCGCTACTGGTGGCCGTGCAGGTCGCCCTGAGTCTGGCGATCCTGGCCAACGCCCTGCACATCGTGCAGGTGCGCCAGGCCGTCTCGAACCGGGAGAGCGGCATCGCCCGCGAAGAAGACGTCTTCACCCTGCAGTTACGCCATCTGGAACACAGCAGCCACGCGGCCCAGCTCGACGCCCAGCGGCGCGAAACGGCCGCGCTACAAGCCGTGTCCGGTGTGCAGAGCGTGGCCACCACCACCCAAGTGCCAATGTCGCGCTCGGGCAATTACTCGGGGCTGGCTCTGGACCGCAAACAGCTCACCTCCAGCGTCTCGGCTACCACCTATTACAGCCCCGATGCGCTGGTGGCCACCTGGGGCCTGCGGCTGCGGGAAGGGCGTGATTTCCAGCCCGGCGAAGTGCCCGAAATTGATACCACCAGCAGCCAGGACTTCCCGCACAGCCTGATCATCACGCGCCAGCTCGGCGCGAAACTCTGGCCCGACCAGCCCAGCTATCTCGGCAAGACTGTCTACTACGGCACCGGCGAGAGTGCCAAGGAGTTGCGCGTGGTGGGTGTGCTGGAAAGGCTGCAAAGCCCGGGGGCACAGATCAGTGAACAGGCCGACTATTCGATCATCCTGCCGGCCCGCCTGACGGGCGAAGATGTCACCACCTACACGCTGCGCGCCGAAGCGGGCCAGTTGCAGCGGGTCATGAAGGAAAGCGAGGCGGCCGTGCGCAGCGCCTCGGCGACGCCGGTCATCGTGAAACTGAAAACCATCAGCGAATTCCGGCGCGACCGCTACCGTGCCGATCAGGCACTGGCCTGGATGCTGGTCACCGTCAGCGTGCTGCTACTCCTGATCACGGCCAGTGGCATCGTCGGCATGGCCAGCCTGTGGGTCACCCAGCGCCGCAAACAGATCGGCGTGCGGCGCGCGCTGGGGGCGCGCCGGGTCGACATCCTGCGCTACTTCATTACGGAAAACCTGCTGATCACCACGGCCGGCGTGGCCGCCGGCGTACTGCTGGCACTGGCGCTCAACCAGCTACTGGTGAGTCAGCTGGAAATGGCGCGTTTGCCGGCCGGCTATCTGCTGGCGGGCGCGCTGCTGTTCTG
The DNA here is from genome assembly GCA_027490725.1 of Oxalobacteraceae bacterium. Lineage (GTDB taxonomy): Bacteria > Pseudomonadota > Gammaproteobacteria > Burkholderiales > Burkholderiaceae_D > Rugamonas. Next base: position 69,211 of record JAIXXN010000008.1, on the reverse strand, counting down.
GACGCTGGGGGTGATCGCCGTGTACGGACCGGCCTGGCGCGCCGCCAGCATTTCGCCGGCCACCGCCACCCGCAGTACCTGAGCGGGACCGGCCAGCAGCGCGCCGCTGAAGCGCTGCTGGCGCCCATGATTGCGCCGGCTGCTGGCGCCGGCCCCGCCCCCCGCCCCTGCACGACAGTGATATGCTTACAACATGCCTACCGTATTAATCATCGACGACAACGCTGCCGTCGCCATCGCCCTCGAAGTGCTGTTTTCCCTGCACGAGATTGACGCCCTGCGCGCCGCTACCCCGCAACAGGGGCTGGATCTGCTGCGCGGTAGCGACGCGCATCCCGTCGATCTGGTGATACAGGATATGAATTTCAGTGCCGACACCACTTCCGGCGAAGAAGGCACGGCGCTGTTTCGCGCCATCCGTGCGCGCTATCCGGACTTGCCGGTCATTCTGCTGACCGCCTGGACCCACCTCGATGCGGCAGTCGAACTGGTCAAAGCGGGCGCCGCCGACTATCTGGCCAAGCCATGGGATGATCACCGCCTGATCGCCACGGTCAACAATCTGATCGAACTGGGTCGTACCAAGCGCGCCCTGCAACAGCGTTTGCGCAGCGAGGAACGCCAGCGCCACGAACTCGAGCGCGATTACGATCTGCGCGGCATGGTGTGGCAGGACCCCGCCACGGAACGGGTGATCCATCTGGCCTGTCAGGTAGCGCGCGCCGATGTCCCGGTACTGATCAGCGGGCCCAACGGCACCGGCAAGGAAGGCATTGCCGAAATCATTCAGGCCAATTCCGCGGTGCGCAATGGCCCCTTCGTGGTGCTTAACTGCGGCGCGCTGCCGTCGGAGCTGATCGAAGCCGAACTGTTCGGCGCCGATGCCGGAGCCTACACAGGCGCCTCGCGGGCCCGCGAAGGCAAATTCGAAGCCGCCGATGGCGGCACCCTGTTCCTCGATGAAATCGGCAACCTGCCGCTGGCTGGCCAGATGAAGCTGTTGCGGGTACTGGAAACGGGACGCTTCGAGCGCCTCGGCTCTAACCGCGAACGGCAGGTCAAGGTCCGCGTGATCAGCGCCACCAATGCCGACCTGCCTGCCATGATCCGCGCCGGCAGCTTCCGCGAAGACCTGTTCTACCGCCTCAACGTGATCGAACTGCGCTTACCGGCGCTGGCCGCCCGGCCGGCCGACATCCTGCCACTGGCACGCCACTTCCTCGGTGCCCAGCCACGTCCGCTGCACGCCGCCGCACAGGCAGCCCTGCTGGCGCACAGCTGGCCCGGTAATGTGCGCGAACTGAAAAACGTGATGGCGCGCGCCGCCCTGCTGGCCACTGGCGACGCGATCCGCGTGGCCGATCTGGGTCTGCCTGCTGCCAGCAGCGCCAGCAACGAAGACGGCGTGCGCGAGCCGGACCGTGACAGCATCGGGCTGGCACTAAGCCGCGCCGGCGGGGTGGTCGCGCAAGCGGCTGCCGAACTGGGTCTGTCACGCCAGGCGCTGTATCGCCGCATGGAGCGGCTCGGCATCGCCCGCCCCTGATGCTGCCCCGCTCACCACGCCGCCCGCCATGGCGGCTCTCGCTGCTGACCCGCTGGACGGCCATGATCGCCACCCTGCTGACGGTGGGCATTCTGATCGCACTGGTGCTGCTGCACTACCTGCCCGAGCAACCATGGCTGGTACTGGGCATCTGCCTGCTGTGCGTGCTGCCGATCGCCATCATCACCATCCGCGCCCAGCTGGAAAGCATGCTGTCGCTATTTCGCGCCCTGAGCGGCACCGTGACCAGCTACCGCGATGGCGATTTCTCGTTCAGCCTGTACTGGCCGCAAAACGACGAGCTCAGCGATCTGGTGGCAGCCCACAACGCGCTCGGCGACGTGCTGCGCCAGCAGCGGCTTGATCTGGTGCAGCGCGAACTGCTGCTCGATACCATGGTGCAGAACACGCCGGTGGCGATGCTGCTGCACAATGACAACGGCACCATCGTGTACGCAAATATTGCCGCGCGCCAGTTGCTGCATCAGGGGCACAAGCTGGAAGGCTATAAGCTGGCAGCGATTCTGGAGCAGGCCACGCCGGCCCTGCGCGAAGCGCTGGATCGGGGCGGCGACGGCCTGTTCACGACCAGTACCACCAGCAGCGCTGGCGCCGACGCGGATGCCGAAAGTGAAGAGGTATTCCATCTGGCGCGCCGGCGTTTCCACCTGAATGGCCGCCAGCACGAATTACTGCTGCTACGCCAGCTGACCATGGAGTTGCGCCGCCAGGAAGTGCAAACCTGGAAAAAAGTGATCCGCGTCATCAGCCACGAGCTGAACAATTCGCTCGCCCCGCTCACCTCGCTTGCCCACTCCGGCGCGGAACTGGTGCGGCGCGGCCAGACCGAACGGTTGCCGCAAATTCTTGCCACCATCGAAGAGCGCACTCGCCATCTGGAGAGTTTTATTCTCGGCTACGCCCGCTTCGCCAAACTGCCCACCCCGCGCCTCACCACGCACAACTGGTCAGCATTTCTGGACCAGCTGGGCGAGCAGGTCAGATTCCGGCTGCAAGGCAGCGTGCCGGCCGATCTGGCCAGTTTCGATGCGGCGCAGTTGCAGCAAGCACTGCTGAACCTACTGAAAAATGCCCACGAGTCGGGCTCGCCGGCCGACGCCGTGACGCTGGAAGTACGCCCCCTGCCGGGCGCAGTACGCATCGACGTGCACGACCGTGGCCCCGGCATGAGCGACACCGTACTGGCGAATGCGCTGGTACCGTTCTATTCAACCAAGCGCAGCGGCACCGGCCTCGGTCTGGCACTGGCACGCGAAATCATCGAAGCCCATGGCGGACGGATCCTGCTGGCCAACCGGGCCGGCGGCGGTCTGAGCGTGACTCTGCTCTTGCCAGTGTCAGCAAGCAGCCACTAATTCACCATTTTCAGCTAGACCAAGGGCACGATTTCGCGTGATATTTTGCACAACGGAAATTGTTAAAAAGTAATTATATTCTTTTTAGCCCCTGTGGTAGAGCGCTGCTATCAAGCGCGCTTTTTTCATCAATAAATATCGAATTGACACGAAAATCGCTCGGGCGTAACGTCAATCCGTAGTCAGTGTTTCCGGTTTTTTCAGTAGTCTCACTCACGCGGAGAACCTATGAAATTAACATCCATCCTAGCAGCCGCAGTACTCGCTGCAGCGAGCGGTGGCGCTTATGCCAACGACTATGCGCCAGCGGTGATATCCATGTCTGGCGGCCCGACTAACTGGACCGTCTCCTTCGGCACCTCCCATTCGGACGGTCTGGCCTTCACCGACACCTACCAGTTCAGCTATTCCGGTCTGCCGGGAACGGCCACCGGCGCATTCTTCAACATTGCTTCCACTGGAGGCGATCTGGACTTCAACTGGGTCGATATCAACGGCAACATCATGACGCCCTCCAACGTCGGCATCATGTCCGGCTCGCTGATCTTTGCCACGCCGGTCTCGGGCATCATTACCCTGACCATCAAGGGCACGGATACCGGCGTCGGCAGCTATGCCGGCACCCTCGACATTGCCGCCCCCGTGCCGGAGCCCGCCACCTACGGCATGCTGCTGGGCGGTCTGGCCCTGCTGGGCGTAGTCGCCCGCCGCCGCCAGCGCTAAACCCGGCATTCCCCCCAGGGGGCAGATCGCAGCCGGTCTGGCCCCGCTCCCGGCACCTGTACCTGTATCTGTTCCTGTATCTGTTCCTGTATCTGTTCCTATACCAGCACCAGCCCTCACTGTGCAGCTTTTATTTGGGATAGAAGGCACGGCGCTGCTAAACTGCCGGCATGAAATCTTCTGCCCAGACCCGCTATGACGCACCCGGCCATCCGCCGGCGACTATCACCGAATTTCAAGGCGTCCGCAGCCTGCACCTCGGCACCTCATGGGTGCAGGGCGCCATGCGCATCGCCAAACCGGACCAGATCGAACTCGAATACATCCAGATGATGATGATGTGGCTGCTGTTTATTGACCAGCCACGCCAGATCGTCCAGCTCGGACTAGGCAGCGCCGCACTGACCAAGTTCTGCTACCGCCGCCTGCCTCAGGCACAGGTAACGGCCATCGAACTCAATCCGAATGTGATCGAAATGTGCCGCGCGCAGTTCGCCCTGCCCTCGAATGACGAGCGCCTGCAGGTGCGGGAAATGAATGCGATGGATTTCGTGCTCGATCCGGCCAACCATGGCAAGGTCGATGTGCTGCAGGTCGATCTGTATGACGAGGAAGCCCGTGGCCCGGTGCTCGATAGCCCGGAGTTCTACCAGGCCTGCTTCGACTGCCTGAGCGAAGACGGCATCATGACCACCAATGTGTTCGGCGATTTTTCCAATTACGATAAGAATCTGCAAGCCATGGATCTGGTGTTCGATGCCGTGGTCTGGTTACCGGAAGTGCATGACGCAAATATCATCGTGATTGCCTTCAAGCGCGCGCCGGTGCTCGACTTCAGTGTGCTCTACGAGCGCGCGGGGGCGATCAAGAAAACCTACAATCTGCCCGCCAAATCGTGGGTGAATGGCCTGAAAGGCTGGATGCTGGACCAGCACTAGCCAGCTAGGGGGTGATGTGTGCACACCACAGATTTGCACCATTTTGCAGCGTAAATGCTGCAGTGCACCGAACATCATACGACAATCACCACCTTAAATCACGAAAAATTGCCAATTGTGCATAGTTTGCAACAAATTGGTGCATCCACAATTGCGGCCGGCTAAAACCTACCGTTAGTATTTTTCTCCGGCGTCTGCCAGCCCCTCTGGCAGACCCCACTATGAGAGAGAGAAAACGATGAAAAGAGCACCGCAATTCCAGCGTACTCTGGTCGCCGCCGCCATTCTGGCGCTGACTACCGGTTACGCTAACGCTGAAGCCGCAGCCAACCAGAATGACGCGCCAGCCGAACCGACAGTGGTGGTACTGGGCTCGCGCTCGGCCGCCAAAACGGCACTCGATACGGCCGCGCCGGTCGGCCTGATCAGCCTGAAAGACATGCAGACTGCCGGCCCGCTCGAGCTGGGCAAGCTGCTGCAAACACTGGATCCGTCCTTCAACTTCTCCAGCACCTTCATCAGCGATGGTACCGACAGCATCCGTCCGGCCACCCTGCGCTCGCTGGGCCCGGATCAGGTACTGGTGCTGGTCAATGGCAAGCGCCGCCATCAGCAGGCGCTGGTGAATGTGCAGCAGACCATCGGGCGCGGCTCGGCCGGTACCGACATCAACGCCATTCCGCTGGGCGCAATCCACCACATCGAAGTGCTGCGCGATGGCGCCGCCGCCCAGTACGGCTCGGACGCGATTGCCGGGGTGATCAACATTGTGCTCAAGTCGCAGGTCAAGGAAACCCAGGTGAGCGGCAGTCTGGGCACCACCTCGGAAGGCGATGGCGACCTCTACTCGGGGAGCGCCAATACCGGCTTCGCCCTCGGTGAGGACGGCGGCTTCCTGAACCTGACGGTCGAAGCACGCAAACGCGGCGAGACCAACCGCGCCGGGGTCGACTCGCTGCGCGTCAACCCGCCCCGTGTCACCCAGCACATTGGCGACAGCAATACCAAGGACGCCTACCTGTGGTGGAACGGCGCACTGCCGATCGACAAAGCCAGCGAGTTCTACGCCTTCGGTGGCGTCTCGCAGCGCAAGAGTGACTCCTTCGGTTTCTTCCGCTCCGCCGGTGACGACCGCACGGTGGCCTCGGTGTCGCCCAATGGCTACCTGCCGGCGATCCACACCACCATCAAGGATGCCTCGTTCGCCTTCGGCTACCGGCGCGATCTGGCCAATGACTGGAAGGCCGACATGAGCATCAACTACGGCGCCAGCGAACTCGGCTTCCACGAATCGGACAGTCTCAACGTCAGCTACTGGTACGAGAAAAAAGCCGATGGCAGCATTTACGGCGAATCGCCACGCGACGCTAATACCGGCACGCTGAAATTCAACCAGACCACCATCAATGCGGACCTCAAAGGGCCAGTCAATCTGGGCGCTAGCAGCGTATTCCTCGCCACCGGCTTCGAATACCGCGCCGATAATTACCAGATCGTCGCTGGCGATCCGGTGTCCTACCAGTACGGTCGCACCAACAATCCGGCCATCGTCATCAAGACGCCAAGCGGGGCTACCGCCGCAGCCGGGATTCAGGGCTTCCCCGGCTACACGCCTGCCACGGCAGTCGATTCGGGTCGCCACAACATCGCCCTGTTCCTCGATGCCGAACACAAACCGTTCAACGAGCTGACGCTGGCAGGCGCTGTGCGCTATGAAAAATATTCGGACTTCGGCAGCACCGTCACCGGCAAGTTGAGCGCCCGCTTCGATCCGACCAGACAGTTCGGTCTGCGCGGCAGTCTGTCGAGCGGCTTCCGCGCACCGAGCGTGCAGCAGGAGTTCTACAGCTCCGTGTCGACCAATCTGAATAATGGCGTACTGACCGAAACGCTCACCGCACGTCAGGGCAGCGCCGTGACCAAGGCCTTCGGCATCGCAGCGCTGAAAGAAGAAACTTCGACCAACGGCAGCATCGGCATGGTGCTGCGCCCGGCCAGCAATATGTCGCTGACGGCCGATCTGTACCAGATCAAGATCAAGGACCGCATCGTGTTCTCCAGCGAAATCGCGCCGGAAGCGAATGGTGGCCCGATCGCCAGTATCCTGAAGCCGCTCGGTGTTGGTCAGGCACAGTTCTTCACCAATGCGGTCGATACCCGTACCCGTGGTCTGGATATCGTGGCCGAACACACGTCGAAGTTTGCCGCGTCCACGCTGGTGCTGTCCGGCCAACTGGGCTTCAACAAGACCGAAGTCACCAAGCGTCACTCCACCTCCACTGTGCTGAGCGGCGAACAGCTGTTCGACAAGTCGCAAGTGACCCTGATCGAACACGGTCAGCCACGCAAGCACCACGTGGTGGCTGCTGACTACACCAGCGGCCAGTGGAACCTGAACACGCGCGCCAATTACTACGGCGAAGTGCAAGCGGAAAACTTCAGCCCGCTGCAGAAATGGGATGCGCGCTGGCTGGTCGATGCCTCGCTACGCTATGCCTACACCAAGCGTACCGCCTTCAGCATCGGCGTGAACAACCTGTTCAACCAGACCCCTTCGGCCTGGACCAACGGTGGCGTGTTCCCGCAACTGGGCTTCACCCAGTGCTGGGAAACCTGCCCGATCGGCGTGAACGGCCGTTCGATGTACCTGCGCGCCGACACCGCCTTCTAAGCGGCGCGCATCGGTCAATGCCAGGGCCTAGGCTTTGACTTTGCGCTGAGCGCGCCGGCTGGTACGCGCTGTTGCCGTCGTTTCTGGCGGTAGCAGCGCAGCCATGCGGCGAATCAGCTCATCCATCTGCTCGGCTGGCACCTGTGCATAGCCGAGCACCAGTCCCTGTAATGCCAGACCACCCTGCACGGCTTTGGCACTTAAGGCTTCCGCCACGATGCCGTGCGCCAGCAACTGCTGGCTGATCACTTCATCACGCCAGCTCTCGTCCTTGAAGCACAGCACCAGATGCATGCCAGCCGACATGCCCTGCAGCGTCACCCGCGCCCCCAGATGCCGCTGCACCGCCATCACCAGCGCATCACGACGCTGCCGGTACAGGCGCCGCATGCGTCGCACATGGCGCGCAAACTGTCCGCTGTGCAGAAACTCGGCCAGCGCCAGCTGTTCCCCTACCCGTCCGCGCGCCGAGGCGTGCGCGCGCATCTGCGCGAAGCCCGGCGCCAGCGCCACCGGCACTACCACAAAGCCGATCCGCAAAGACGGGAACATGGTTTTACTGAAGGTGCCCAGATAGACCACCGGCGCATCGGCAGCCAGTCCCTGCATGGCAGACAGCGGCGCGCCGTCGTGCCGGAACTCGCTGTCGTAATCGTCTTCGATAATCAGCGCAGCGGCGCGCCGCGCGGCATCCAGCAGCGCCACCCGGCGCCGCAGACTGAGCACACTGCCCAGCGGATACTGGTGCGAAGGCGTGGTGTAGATCAGGCGCGGCGGGCGTAGCAGCCAGTCGTCCGGCTGCGGCGCGATGCCCTCTTCATCCACCTCGATGCCCGTCACATTCAGGCTGGCACCACGTGCCGCCGCCAGCGCACCGGCATAACCGGGATGCTCGATCCAGATGGTGTCACCGACATCGGCCAGCGCGCGCAGGCACAGATCTAGACTGCTCTGGGTGCCATCGGTAATGAACACCTGCGTCGCATCACACACCACGCCCCGAGCGGCGCGCAGATGGTCGGCGATGGCGACCCGCAGTGGCGATTCGCCTGCCGGGTCGCCATAATTCAACTGGGCCGGTGTCAGGCTGCGCCAGGCACGCTCCAGCAGGCGGCGCCAGGCTGCCAGCGGAAACTGATCGAGCGCCGGCACCCCGGGCACGAAAGCCCCCATCTGGCTGGCGGGCGGTGGCACACCGCCGGGCGCTGCGGCAGGCTGCGAGCAGCGCAAGTTTGACATCCGCTGCGACAGCCCGGCCTGCGCCAGTGGTACTGCGCTCTGCGCTAGGGCGGCCTGCAGCGGTACCGCGGCCACCACCGTGCCACGCCGGTCACACTGCACAAAGCCTTCGCTGGCCAGTTGCTCATACGCGTACAGCACGGTATTCCGGGCCACCCCGAGTTCTTCGGCCAGCGCACGGCTCGGCGCCAGCGCGGTCCCTGCCGCCAGCGTGCCTTGCCGGATCGCGCTGCGCAGACAGGCGTGCAGCAGCCGCTGACGCGACCAGCCCTGCTGGCCGTGTTGCGCCGCATAGGCATTGAATAACAGGGAGTAATCCATTCTGGCTCCAAAAAATTCTGATGTTCTGGATCTTTTTAAGGAGCCATGACTCCATTATATTGGCACTTCAACCAAACTGACTGGAGCTTATGGACACCCCTGAAACTGCCGCAGCACCGAGCGACCGTACCCGCATCCGCCGGATTCCCACCAACGCCCGTTACGATCGCGCCACCCTGAACGCTATCGTCGATGAAGCCTATATCTGCCACATCGCTTTTGCCGATGCACAGAGCGCGCACTGCATCCCCACCGCCTGCTGGCGTGACGGCGATCATCTGTACATCCACGGCTCGAACGGCAGCCGTATGCTCAAGCGCCTGACCAGCGATGAGTGCTGCGTGACAATTACCCATCTCGATGGACTGGTGCTGGCGCGTGCAGCGTTCAATCATTCGATGAACTACCGCTCGGCCATGGTGTATGGCCGCTTTGAGGTAGTCCGCGATGAAGCCGAGCGCCATCGTGCGCTGGAAAATTTCATGGAGCATCTGGCGCCCGGACGACAGGCCGAAGTCCGTCCCGGCTCGGACAAGGAATATGCAGCCACCACCATCCTGCGCCTCAGCCTCGCCGAAGCAGCTTGCAAGGTCCGCAGCGGTGGCCCGGTCGATGATGAAGAGGATATGCAGCAGCCGGTATGGGCCGGCGTGCTGCCGCTGGCGCGCGTGCCACTGGCGCCGCAGAGAGATGCGGAATGTACTACGGCTGCGCCGGTGTACGTGCAGCAGTGGCAGCAGGCCTGAGCTGTTCGCGCCACCACAGCGCCAGCATGCAGATCAGGAACAGCATGCCGAACGGCGCTACCGGTAGCAACGCAGCGGGTGGCGCGTTGCCTGCTTGCGCCATACCTGCAGCCACTTGCGCACTATCCGGCAAGGCGCGCGCCGCATAACGTGCCGTGGCATCGCGGCGCAAGGCACGCTGCCATGCTGGCCAGTCGCTGCGCTCATAGACATACAGCGGCTGTTCACCGGTCACACCTTCGATTGACAATGCCAGCCAGCCCGCTTGCTGTGGCCAGAACGCACTGCACAGCGCGTCCGCGCGCTCACGCCGGCTTTGCAAACGCGGCTCCGCTATCACACCACTGGCACCACGCTGGTCAGCCGCAGTGCTGTGGCGAATACGGATCGCCGTCCCGGCAGGCAGGCCTTGTGCACACAGCTCGCTGCGCAATCCGGGCAGCGGCATCGGATCATCGAGCTGCCAGCTGACTTTCACGGGACTCGGTAAGGCGATCGCATCGAGTGCACTCTGCCACCACGCCGTCAGCGCCTGCGGTGCGCTGATCGCGTAACGGTGCCAGTCCGAGACACCCAGCCAGATGATGCGTCCCTGCTGCAGTTCGCGCTGCCACAGCCATGGCAGGCGCTGTTGGTGGCTGTCATCGCTGGCCAGCACACTCCAGCCACCGCCCGTGACAGCGGGGTTCAGCGGCGCGGGCGTCAGCGACAGCGTGCTACCTGACAGCGCAAACTGACGCATCTCTTCTTTTTCCGTGGTGGCTGATTGCGCCTGCAAACGCAGGCCGAATTCGCGCTGCCATAACGCTGCATCCGCCGCATTTCCGCCTAGCACCAGCAACGGCATGCCCTGCCGCACGGAGGCCAGCAAAGCACTGCGGGCGGGCGGCGCGAGGTGTTCCACATACGCGGCATCGACCACCAGCAGATTGGGCGTGCTCAGCGCCACGCGCGCTGTCTCGCTGCGGGCGACGGCTTTGCCTAGCGCGACGTCCCAGTCGACGCTGGCGCCACCATCGGTCAGTAGCTGGTTCAGCGCGCGCGCATCAAATGATGGTGCATCGAAGCGGCCTTGTATCTGCAGGGGAATCGCCTCGCGTACCTGCAGTGGCAAGGGACCTTGCGCCAGCACCTTGCCGGCGCTATCGAGCAGGCGTGCCTGTAACACCAGCGCTTCTGCTACGGGCGGCAGCCATTGCACGCGCTGCGTCTCGGTCGCTGCTACGGCAAGACCTGAATCGGCCAGCACCTGACGATTTTCTGCCAGCAGTTGCAAGCGCCAGCCGCTGTGCGCCTGGCCACGCCGCACTGTCAGCGTGAGCTGACGTCCCAGCGTCAGGCTGCGCGGAAAATCCAGCCAGAGCAACTCGGGAGCGGAGCTCGCTTTCGGTGGCGCTGCGCGCACCGGCCGCGCTGGAACATCCCGCCACTCGGCATCGCGCAGCCCATCACCACGCAGTTCGATGGCTGCGGCATATTCCACGCGCTCTAGCTGTGCAGCGCTAGCGTCATCGCTCTCGAGCGTGATGGTCTGCGCTGGCAAGGACGGCCAGCGCAGACCCGCCACCAGCAGTGCCAGCGAGATTGCCGCCAGCAGCACCAGTGCCGCGTTAAGCTGCTGACGGGTGCGCAGATACAGTACGCCACTGATGATCCCCGCGCCCAGTATCGCCAGCGGCACCAGTAACTGGGTCAGCGTGAGCTGGGCTAACAGCAGCGCCGGATTCATTGCGCACGCTCCTTACCCAGCCACGCACGGCGGAATGCACTGTCGCTGACAGGACGCGCCTGCAGCAGCACCGGCGCCTCGCTGAGCGTGCCGCGCAGCCATGCTCGCAGTTCGCCGCGACAGGCAACACAACCATCAACGACATCCTGCACGGCACGCTGGGCTGCCAGCTTCTGCTCGGGATCGGCGATGCGCTGGGCAATCACCTCGCGGGCCGACTTGCTCCACAGGGCGGGCAGCGCGCCATCCTGCGACAAAGCCTGCACCAGATCGCGCACCTCGGCCGGCACCGTCGAGGTGGCCGCTCCCTGTGCACGCTTGTAGCCGAGTACCCCGACGATATCGCCCGTCATCCGTTTTTCTTCCTTCAAAGCTGGTGGCACAAATGCCGTCCGGTGCAGATAGATGCGCTCGGCTGCCTGTAATTCCTTGATCGCTTCCAGCGCTTTGTATTCGGGCGGCAGTGCCGGTTTCGGCGTAATCGCCCTGAGCGACTTTTCCGCATCCCACATGGCCGCCAGTGCGCGCTTGAGGATCGCTTTGGTCTTCGGATCGAAGATGGTGGCGTTGTCTTCCTGATCGTGGGCGTGTCCGAATTCCTTGAGCATCGAACTTTCGCGTCCGAAGCCGCCAGCCGCTGGACTGTGCTGGCCAGCTTCATGTTCGTGCTCAGCTTCGTCACCAAACAGATTCGATTCCTCGCCAAGAAACTGACCGTAACGCAGCCGCAGTTTGGCCTGATCCGTGGCGATGGCTTCACTGCGGTTACGCAGGGTCGCCGCCGGCATGCCGGGTTGCGCCTGCAGATCCGCCACCAGCTGTTCGGTGTCGATGATGATCTGGCGCTGGCTACGCAGATTCTCCGGTTTGGCCAGACTAGGCAAGGCTGTCGCATCCAGACTCTCCGCCTCGGGTGCCGGCAGGCGCAGTGTGTAAGTCGGCGACTGGGTGGTATGCGGATGATCGGTCGCATTGTCGGTCGCACGGACAAAGAAATACAGCTCGTCACCCGCTTCCATGCCCAGTTCGGCCAGCGACCACTGCTTTTTCCAGTGCCGCTGCTGCGGATCAGCCGACTGGGGCAAAGGCACCTCGCGGTCGCTGAAGCGGATATTTTCACCGCTGCCGCGCGCCAGCGTCATGTGCAGGCTGGCGCGACTGATGGCGTAATCATCCTTCGTCGTGACGGCAATCTGCACACTGCGCGCATCACGCGCCAGCAGGTGAATCAGTTCGGTCGGTTCGGTGATCGTCACTTCCGGTGCCTGATCGGCGATCACACGAATGTTGTAGCGCGGTTCTCCGCTGCTGCTGCCGCTGCTGCTAAGTCTGCTAGCACGGCTACGCCAGAACAGCGACTCATCGACGCGGCGCTGCACGCAGCCGTCCACCAGTGTCAGCACACTTCCATCACCCAGTTCGATGGCGGGGACGCTGCCGGCGGGCTGCTTCACACACCAGCGCACCTGCGAATACTGCGGTATCTGGATATCGCGCGCTGCCGAATCAAACGCCGCCACGCCAGTGTAGGCTGGCGGCAGCACACGCAGATAGATCGCCCCCGCAGCAATCGGCTGGGTCGCTGACGCGAGCGCTGTGCGGGCGACTGCCGCGCTATGCCTGCCGTGGTACAGGGCCGCGCCGACGCAGGTGACTAGCACCAGCAGCAGTGGCAAGACAGCTAGCGGCACGCGGGCACGGGCAATCGCATGGAATTGTCCGGCACCCAGCACAGCGTTCAGACGGGCGTGCAGACGTTGCTGCTGCAAGCGCGCGATCGGCGTGAGCGCGTCCATGGCCAGCAGTTCGCTACTATCCTCCAGTGCAGGAACCGCTGCGTTTAGCCATGTCGCCCATTCACTGCGAACGCGCTGCTGCCAGCGCCGCGCGTCGAATAACAGCCACAGCACCGCGATCACCATCGCACCTAGCATGCCGAGGCGTGCAGTGGGCCACAGCAGCAGGCCAGCCACCAGTGGCAATAGCACGCCGAGCCAGACCGGCACGCGGCGCCGCAGCACTGCGGCGCGCAGACGCTGACGCAGCAAATCAGTTTCGCCGTGCATGACTGAGTATCCGTTCAAGTACAAACAAGGCCAGCAAAGCATAGGCCAGCCATGCGGCCGGACTGGCTGCGCTGCTCGGCGCGCGCGCCTGCAGCCGCGGCAAGTCCTGCGCCAGCATCGGGTAGGCTTGTGCGAGCGCTGGCTGCAACTGCTGCCAGCTTTCATAGAGCGCCTGCGCGACGTCGGCATCGCGCGGCGGGAAAGCGTCCGAGGTCCACAGGCGTCCCTGCGGCGCGTCGGCATAGTCCAGTGTCAGGCCATTGAAATGCAGCGTCATGGCCGAGCTTTTTCCCGGCAGGCGCTGTTGCGTCCCCAGCCACCAGTGCGGTGCACGCCAGGCCGCAGGAGGCGGGGTGGCCTGATCCCAGATAATCAGTGCCGTGGCCGGACCGGGTGTATCGACCAGCCGGTAGCGTTGCTGCGCATCGCCGGCACGGGCATAGGCTGCGAACATGGCTTGCCAGCGCGCCAGGCGCTCCGGCGCTGCTGCCAGCACCACTTCCAGCGCCGCCGGCACTGGCAAGCTTGCCGCATTCGCCGGCGGCGCTTGCAACCGGACTGCCACGCTGTGCGCAAACGCTGGCTGGTGTGCCGGCATCGCAAGCTGCTGAGCGCCTGCCACGATCAACAGGCGGGCCGACGCTTGCCACTCGCGCTCATGCTCGCGCAGCCAGCGCAGCGGCTGCACCGGCAGGGCGATGCGGGTCGCGTCCTGCATGCCGGCACTGGCGATCTGCTGTTCTGCCCAGACGGGATCGGCCTGCGGATCCAGCAGCACGGTATCACCGCGCCACGGGAAGATGCTGGCCGCCAGCCACGCCAGCAGGACGATCAGCAGCAGACAGCGTAGCAACAGCAGCAAACGGTCACGCCATTGCCACACGGGTAATTGTTCCGGTGCGGCCGCTGGCAGAAACTTGGCAGTCGCCAGTAACTCGGCATCGAGCCGCTGGCGCTTCTGGCGGTGCCACCACCAGGGTAGTAGCAACAGCGGCAAGCCGAGCCACCAGTAAGGATAGGCGCTGAGCATCATTTCGCCCTTGCTCCGGCAGCCCGCAACCAGCCACGCAACACTTCCACCAGTGGCTGTTCGATACGCGCCGCGCAATGCACGATGTCGTTCTGCCGGCAGCTCAGTGCGACCTGCGCAAAATGGGCACGGCTTTGTTCGAGGTAGGCGGCGCGGTCGGCATTGCTCATGCGGTGCAGCCCTGCGCTCTGCTCGGGATCGCGATACGCCGAGCCATTGCGGAAACTGGCATCGACTTCGGCCTGCGTGCGTAGCGTCAGCAAACGCACATCGTGACGCAGGCGGCGCAGGCGCAGCAGGGCCTCGCTCAGTGGTGACGGCCATTCCAGAAAATCGCTGGCGACAAACATCACCGCGGGACTGCGGGCAAAATGCAGATGCGCCTTCAATACTTCACTAGCGGGCAGCGCGCCACCAGCTTGCGCCTTGTTCAGTTGTGCCAGCACACGCTGCAACTGGCGCGGGCCGCGCGCGGCCGGCGTAAATTCCACCTTGCCGCCACCGCACACCACCAGACCAAACGCATCCCCCTGTCGCTGGGCGATGGCCGCCACACAGGCCAGCAGGGTACGGGCAAACCAGAGCTTATCGATGCCGTTGATCTCACGACTCGGCTCGGCCATCGAGGCGCTTGCGTCCAGCCAGAGCCAGACGGCGACATGGCTGTCACGCTCGGCTTCGCGGATGAAATAGCGGTCTGCACGCGCCAGCAATTTCCAGTCAACGCGGCGCCACTCGTCTCCCGGCGCATACGCGCGGTACTCGGAGAACTCGACGCCCGCACCGCGCTCGCGCCCCGCGTGCAAGCCATGTCCGAGACCGGCCAGCACGTGCCGGATCACCAGATCCAGATCGCGGGTATGCGCCATCATCGCCGTGCTTGGCGCCATGCTAGACGCGACGGGGGAGCTCATCTTGCTGGCAGCTTGCATAGACCTCAATCAGGACGGATATGCTCGCGCAGCGCCAGCAGAATGTCGGCAATCGCCACCCCGTCGGCCTCCGCTTCGAAGTTGCGCAGCACGCGGTGCGCCAGCACTGGCAACAGCATCGCAGCGATATCCTCACGCGTCACCACCAGCCGCTGATGCATCAGCGCACGCGCCTTGGCCGCCAGCACCAGCGCCTGACCGGCACGCGGGCCAGCCCCCCAGCCGACATGCTTCTGCACGGCGGGCACGCTGCTCAGTGCCGGACGGGTAGCCCGCACCAGCCGCGTCGCATAGCTCAGCAGGTGATCACCGATTTCGATATCGCGCACCAGCTGCTGCAGGCGCAGCAGGGTCGCCACATCCATCACCGGTTCGGCATCGCGCAAACCGCTGTGGGTGGTGGCCGAGACCATGGCGATTTCTTCCGCTTCGCTCGGATACTCGACATCGATGCGCAGCAGGAAGCGGTCCAGCTGCGCTTCCGGCAGCGGATAGGTGCCGGCCTGCTCGATCGGATTCTGGGTGGCCAGCACAAAGAACGGCTTCGGCAGACGGTGGGTGCGACCGGCAAACGTTACGCAGCGTTCCTGCATCGCTTCCAGCAAGGCCGACTGGGTCTTGGGTGGCGCGCGGTTGATTTCGTCGGCCAGCAATACCTGCGTGAACACCGGCCCTTGCTGGAAGCGGAACTCGCGTTTGCCGGTAGCGTGATCCTCTTCCAGAATCTCGGTACCAACGATATCGGAGGGCATTAGATCGGGGGTGAACTGCACCCGGTGGAAGTCCATATCGGTCGCTTGCGACAGCGATTTGACCAGCAGCGTTTTGCCCAGCCCCGGCACGCCCTCGACCAGCGCATGGCCGCCCGCGAGCAGGCAGATGATCAGCGAATCGATCACGTTTTCCTGACCAATGATCACGCGCGCCATACTCATCTTGAGCGCCGTCACTTTGGCACCCAGTGCAGCAATTTCGTTTTCGCTCCAGGCGATGGCACCTTCTGCCGGCATCAATGTAGACAAGTTCAAGCTCCCAACGCGTATTGAATAATGTTGACCGCAAAGCGGGTGTTATCGACCACCAGCCAGCGCTTGTTGCGAAAGTCGTAATCCCACTCGCAACCGTAATCCTTATTGCTGTACAACAGCCGCACACGGCCGCCGAACTCCAGCGCCTTCAGATAGTCGTGCACCAGATCGTCGCCCCAGCCATTCAGTTCCACACTGGTATTGGGTGGCCCGTCGAAATGGAAGAAGCTCGAATACAGCGGATGCGTATTCGGGATCTTGTGCAGCGCTTTCGCACCGAAGATGCGACCTATCTCGGCCTCGAACGACTTGGCGAACAGGCCATCGATATCGTGGTTGCAGTCGTCCACAAACAGAAAACCGCCACCACGGATATAGCGTTCGAGATTGCGCCGCTCAGCCGGCGTGAACTGCACCAGCTTGTGACCGGCGAAATAGCAGAACGGTGCTTCCAGCATTTTCGGATCTGACAGCGCGACGATGCGTTCAACGGGATCCACCCGCAAGGTCGTGTATTCGACCAGCGAGTTGAGCACATTGCTCGGCATGCGGATGTCCACATCCCAGTCACCCGATTCGTACGTCAGACGGGTGAAATAAAAGTCGTAACTGGCCACGCTGGGTTCCGATCTGCCTTACACCGCATCCGACAGCGAGGTGAAGTTAAAGTCACGCACCTTCATCGGCGGAATCAGCATCTGGAAGCGCACTTCATCGCCACCGATCACCACCGGCTTACCGAGTTCCTCGATATTGTTCAGCATCGACACCGGGCTCTCGTTGAAGCGGAAGTTCTTGATCGGATGCTTGATCTTGCCGTTCTCGATGTAGAAAGTGCCGTCGCGCGTGAGGCCCGTCAGCAGCAGCGATTGCGGATCGACCATGCGGATATACCAGGTGCGCGTTACCAGCACGCCCTTCTTGGTGCTGGCGATCAGCTCCTCGGTGGATTTTCCGCCACCGGCCATAATCATATTGCCGTGCCGGCCGAAGGCGCGCTGGCCCTGCTTCTCGGCCCAGTAACGGGTGTAGTCGAGCGACTCGATCTTGCCGCCCTTGATCACATCGCTGCGCTGGCGCGCCAGCATCGAGGCACTATCCCATGGCAGCACCGGCACGTCGCTATTCCACGGATCGGCCCAGACGTTAACCTGTTCATCGAACAGCTTTTCGCCGAGCCGGTTGCCACCGCCTTTTTTCGACAGGAAGCTGCGCCCCTCGTCGGCCTGCCGCGCATCGAAAGCGCCGAACATACGACCGATAATTTCCGAGGTGGCGGCCGGCTCCAGAATCACCGTGTAGCGCCCCGGTTCCAGCGCCTTCGCTTCCACCGAGCGCAGCGCTTTCTCGATCGCGATGTCGGACGCTTCGCGCGCATTGAACAGGCGTGCATCGTTGGCGGAGCGGGTCGCCCAGCCGGAGCCGCGCCCGTCTTCGGTACGGGTGGTCACAGTAAAGCCCAGATTACTCAGAGTCTGGTGACCGAACACGCCGTTCGAATTGGCAACCGTTTCAAAGCCGGTGGTGTCGCTGAAGAAGCCCGCTGCCACCAGTCCCTGCTTGCGGCAGGCGTTAATACTGGTCGCCGCCACTTCGGCGCGATAGTCCGGATCGATGGCGGCAGTAGCGCCACTGAAGGTGGCCGAAGGACGGTACTCCTGCTGCTTGATGGCCGGCTGGAACTCGGGATTTTCCGGTGCCAGTCGCGCCACATCTTCGGCGCGGCGCACCGCTTTTTCCAGCGACTTGTCATCGAACTCGTTGAGCGAAGCCGTGCCCTGACGCTTACCAAATGCGACGCTGACGGTGAGCTGGGTGTTTTCCACCAGCCCGGCCGTCGACACGCTATTACGGGCGTATCGGATATTGCCATTGCGGCTACCGCTAATCTGCACGCGGCATTCATCGGCATGCGAATAGACCATCACCTTGTCACAAATGCGCTTTGCTTCTTCCTGAGTGAGCAGTTTCATCGCTTATCCGATCTTGCGGGCAGTGTTGATTACATTGATACCGTTGAAGCGCGTGGTCGGCGAACCATGCGACACGGCGCTCACCTGACTAGGCTGGCCCTTGCCATCGAAGAAGGAACCGCCCATGCGCCAGTCACGCTCGTCGCACAGTGCCGAGCAGGCATTCCAGAACTCCTGCGTATTCGACTGATAGGCCACATCTTCCAGCGGATTGGTGATCTTGCCGTTCTTGATTTCGAAATACAGCTGGCCGCCAAACTGGAAGTTATAGCGCTGCTGATCGATCGAGTAGGAACCGCGACCCAGAATATAGATGCCCTTCTTGACGTCCTTGACCATCTCGTCCGGCGTGAGCGGCTTCTTGCCCGCCTCCAGCGACACATTCGGCATGCGCTGGAACTGCACGCTGCTCCAGCTGTCGGCATACGAGCAGCCGTGCGATTCTTTTTCGCCAATGATGGCAGCCTGATCGCGGGTCGCCTGATAGTTGACCAGAATCCCGTTGCGGATCAGATCCCAGCGTTTGGCCGGAACGCCTTCATCATCGTAGGCCACGCAGCCGAGCGAGCCGGGAGTGGTTTTGTCGGCGACGATGTTGACCAGATCCGAACCATATTTGAAGTTTTTCGAGCGCCATTTATCCAGCGTGGCAAAGCTGGTGCCGGCATAGTTGGCTTCATAGCCCAGCACGCGATCGAGTTCGGTGGCATGGCCAACCGATTCGTGGATGGTCAGGAACAGGTGTTCCGGAGACAGCACCAGATCGTACTTGCCCGGTTCAACCGATTTTGCGGTGAGCTTTTCGCGCGCCTGACGACCGGCAGCGCGGGCATCTTCGATCAGATCGTAAGCACCTTTGTACAGCGTAGTAACGCCACCGGCAGCGGCGACCTTGTTGGCGGCCTTGGCGTCAAAGAATTCGTAGCCCATGCTGGCTGGCGACGACAGACCGTCGCGGGTACGGAAGCGATTCGTGGCTTTGTCGACCGCGGTCGCGGTCAGCGGCGACCACAGACGATGGATGTCCTGATCGATGTAGGAGCCGTCGGTGGACGCAAAATACTTCTGCTGGTTGACCTGGAAAAGGTTGGCGGCCATGAAGCTGGCACCAGCCTCCAGACCGGCCTTATTGGCCGCGATCAGCATCTCGGCTTTTTCCTTGATCGGCACCAGCCGCCAGTCCTTCTTGCACGGCGTGGCCCAGGCCACTTCACCGACACCTTTGACGGGCGCCAGCACCACCGGCTCGGTTTGCAGCTTGGCGTTGGCACGCGCAATCGCTACTGCCTGACGCGCTGCCGCCACCACCGAATCTGGCGTCATCACATTGGTCGAACAGAAGCCGTAAGCGCCATTGGCGATTACCCGCACCCCGACGCCGGAAGACTCGGTGTTGACGATGTTTTCCACGTTCAGATCGCGGGTGGTGAGAAACTGGTTCAGGTAGCGGCCGATACGCACATCGCAATAACTGGCACCGGCCTGCGTAGCGGCGCCCATCGCCGCATCGGCCAGCGCCTTCTTGAACTGCACCGCCATCGGGTTAAGCAGTTCTTCGGCGGCAATCGCATTGCCAAACACCGGAATCAGCAGGCTGCCGCCAGCGGCTGCGCCAATTTTGAGAAATGAACGTCGTTCCACAATAACTCCCTGAAATGAGAACAGGGCCGGAATCGCTTCCGGCCCATTGCTACCTATCTGCTATTTAGACTGCGTCCGACAGCGAAGTAAAGTTGAAGTCGCGTACCCGCATGGCCGGAATCAGCAACTGGAACTGCGACTCGTCGCCCGACAGAATCTCCGGACGCCCCAGTTCTTCGATGTTGTTAAGCATCGAGACCGGGCTTTCATTGAAGCGGAAATTCTTGATCGGATGCTTGATCTTGCCGTTCTCGATGTAGAAGGTGCCATCGCGGGTCAGACCGGTGAGCAGCACCGATTGCGGATCGACCATGCGGATATACCAGGTACGGGTGACCAGCACGCCCTTCTTGGTATTCGCGATCAGCTCTTCGGTCGACTTGTTGGTACCGCCCATGATGATGTTACCGGGCGAGCCAACTGCACGCATGCCCTGCTTCTTGGCCCAGAAGGCCGAGTAATCAAGGCTGGATACTTTGCCGCCCTTGATGATGTCCTGACGCTCGCGCGCCAGCAGGCTGCGCGCATCCCACGGCAGTACCGCAACATCCTTGTCCCAAGGGTCGGCCCAGACGTTGACCTGCTCGTCGAACAGTTTTTCGCCCAGACGATTGCCGCCGCCTTTTTTCGACAGGAAGCTGCGTCCTTCGTCGGCCTGTCGTGCATCGAAACCATTGAACATAAAGGCTAGCAAATCGGAGGTGGCAGCAGGTTCCAGAATCACCGTGTAGCGGCCCGGTTCCAGCGCTTTGGCTTCGACCGAACGTAGTGCTTTTTCAATCGCCACATTGGACGCTTCGCGCGCGTCGAACTTGTTCACGTCACCGACGCTGCGCTTGGCCCAGCCGGAACCGCGTCCGTCTTCGGTACGCACCGTCACGGTAAAGTCCAGTCCCGTATCACGCTGGAAGCCGAACACACCTTTCGAGTTGGCAGAAGCGCTGAAGGAAGCGCTATCGCTGAAGAAGCCCGCTGCAACCAGCTTGTTCTTCTTGCTGTTCTCGATACTGTAGGCCGCTACCTGAGCACGGAATTCCGGGTCAATATCGGCAGTCTTCTGGAAGAAGGTTTCGCTGGCGCGGAACACCTGCTTGTCCGGGGTCGGCATGAACTCCGGATTTTCCGGTGCCAGACGCGCCAGATCTTCGGCGCGGCGTACGGCTTTTTCCAGCGACTTGTCATCGAACTCGTTGATGGTCGCGGTGCCCTGCTTCTTACCGAAGGCCACCGACACCACCAGCTGGGTATCCTCGATCAAACCTGCGGTCGAAACGGCATTGCGGGCATAACGGATATTGCCTTTGCGGCTACCGTTAATACTCACTTCGCACTGGTCACCGGTCGAGTAGGACAGCACTTTGTCGCAAATACGCTTTGCTTCGTCTTGGTTCAAATTCTTCATCTCGTAATCTCCAGGGCTTAGCCGATTTTGCGGGCGGTGTTAATGACGTTAATGCCGTTAAAGCGCGTGGTACTTGCGCCATGCGACACCACCGAAACCTGCGAAGGCTGCCCCTTACCGTCGAAGAAGGAACCACCCATGCGCCAGTCGCGCTCATCGCAAATGCCCACGCAGGCATTCCAGAATTCCTGGGTATTCGACTGGTAAGCCACGTCTTCCAGCATCTCGCCGATCTTGCCGTTCTTGATTTCGTAGTACAGCTGGCCGCCGAACTGGAAGTTATAGCGCTGCTGGTCGATCGAGAAGGAACCGTCGCCGACGATGTAGATACCTTTCTTGACGTCCTTGACCATCTCGTCCGGGGTCAGCGGCTTTTTGCCGGCCTGCAGCGACACGTTCGGCATGCGCTGGAACTGCACACTGCTCCAGTTGTCCGCATACGAACAGCCATGCGATTCTTTTTCACCGATGATGTGGGCCTGATCGCGGGTCGCCTGATAGTTGACCAGAATGCCGTCCTTGATGATGTCCCAGCGCTTGCACTTGACGCCTTCATCGTCATAGCCGACGTAGCCGAGCGAACCCGGAGTGGTTTTATCGGCGACGATGTTGACCTGTTCCGAACCGTATTTGAACTTCTTGGTCTGCCATTTATCGAGCGTCGCGAAACTGGTACCGGCGTAATTGGCTTCGTAACCGAGTACGCGATCGAGTTCGGTCGGGTGACCGACCGATTCGTGGATGGTCAGCCACAGGTGTTCTGGCGACAGCACCAGATCGTATTTGCCCGGTTCGACCGACTTGGCGGTCAGCTTGGCCTTGGCCTGTTTGCCGGCCGCGCGGGCATCTTCGATCAGGTCGTAAGACTTGGTGTACAGCGTGGTCACGCCGCCAGCGGCCTTGATCTTGTGCTCGGGACGCGCGTCCAGATATTCGTAGCCCATGCCGACCGGCGCCGACAGACCCTGGCGCGAACGGAATTTATTGGTCTTCTGATCGACAGCGGTGGCAAACACCGGCATCCACAGGCGGTGCATATCCTGATCGATGTAGGAGCCATCGGTGGAGGCGAAGTATTTTTGCTGGTTCACCTGGAACAGCAAGGACTGCATGAAGTTGGCGCCACCCTCCATGCCGGCCTTGTTGGCGGCGATCAGCAGATCAGCCTTTTCCTTGATGGGCACTGTGCGCCAGTCCTTGACGATAGGCGTGGCCCACGACACTTCACCCACACCTTTTACCGGCGCCAGAATCAGCGGCTCGGTCTGCAGCTTGGCGTTGGCCTTGGCAATCGCCACGGCCTGCCGCGCTGCCGCTGCCACGCCGTCGGGAGTCATGTCATTGGTGGCGGCAAAACCGTAAGCGCCACCGGCAATCACACGCACGCCGACACCGGCCGATTCGGTATTCACCACGTTTTCCACGTTCAGATCGCGGGTGGTGATGAACTGGTTCAGGTAGCGGCCTACGCGCACATCGCAGTAGGAGGCGCCAGCCTGGGTGGCGGCCGTCATGGCGGTATCGGCCAGCATTTTCTTGAATTGCAGGGCGACTGGCTTGAGCAATTCTTCCGCCGCAATTGCGCGACCGAAGGCAGGCAGCAACATGGTGCCCAGCGCCAGACTACTTATATTGAGAAATGCACGTCGTTCCATCGTATCTCCAGAGTGTCACAACTAGGTTGGGATGACTGGCCTGGTGGCCACGGCTGAAGCCGGGGAGGCAGTGATTTCTCAGTATTCCCCCGGGCTTCGCCGTTTTTCTACGTTCTACTGCACCTGAGTATCCGCCGCTGCCATGGCAGGTCCTGCAATATTAGCGCCAGATCAAGCTACGGTACAGGCAAAATATGTGCCATCGTCAGCAGGGCGGCTGGCGGGGCGGCGCCGGCCATTTGCGCCCTGCTGCGCGCCGTTCAGGCGCGCCGGATGTCCGCAAACTGTCCGCCTAGTGTCCGGCCACTGTCCGCTCACTGTCCGGCGCAGGCGACGCATCTCAATTCACTTGACCTGCCGACTGGCTTGGCCGATGATCGCGCAGGACGCGCTGACCCAGCGCGACTAACCACCGTATCCTGAGGAGATTTCGCATGAAACGAACCATACTGACGGCACTGGCCTCGGCCATGCTGTTATGCGCTGCCACTGGCGCCACGGCCGCCGAAGACGCGGCGCTGAAGGCAGCGATTGCTGCGCCAACGCGCACCCCGGCCAACGTCGAGCGCGACGTCTACCGCCATCCTTACGAAACGCTGAGCTTTTTCGGCATACAGCCAAACATGACGGTGGTGGAACTGGCCCCCGGTGGCGGCTGGTACACGGAGATTCTGGCGCCGTATCTGCGCGAGCACGGCAAACTGATCGCCGCAGGCAGTGATCTGGCCGCACCAGGTGAAGGTGAACGCAAAGCTGCCGAGCGTTTCATGGCACGTCTGAATGCCAAACCGGAAGCGTATAACAAGGTTGCGCTGGGCGTGTTTGCACCGCCGCGCAAATATGATTTCGCGCCCGCTGGTAGCGTCGATCTGGTCCTCACCTTCCGCAACATCCACAACTGGATGCCGCATGGCCCGGACAATCTGAAAGCGCTGTTCGGCAGCGTCTACACCAGCCTGAAAAAAGGCGGCGTATTCGGCATCGTGGAACACCGTCTGCCGGACAGCAAGGTGCAGGATGCCAGCGCCAGTAGCGGCTATATGCACGAGAAGTATGTGATCGGTCTGGCAGAAGCGGCCGGCTTCAAACTGCTGGCCAAGTCGGAAGTGAACGCCAACCCGAAAGACAGCGCCGACCACAAAAACGGTGTCTGGGCGCTGCCACCGACCTATGCCAACAAGGAAGAGGATCGCGCCAAGTATCAGGCGATCGGCGAAAGCGATCGCATGACCCTGAAGTTCATCAAGCCTTAAGCACTCAAGGCAGGTAGGGCATCGGCCGGCGTTACGCCGTTCGATGCCAGTAGCGCCAGATCGCTGCCTGACACCACATGCTGCACATTCAGCAGCAGCACAAAACGTCCCTGCACCTTGCCGATCCCCTGCAACATTTCGGCGCGTACCTGCGCACCGAAAGTGGGCGGCGCCTCGACCTCGCTAGCGGCAATATCGAGTACCGCATTCACCGCGTCGACCAGTATCCCGATCACGAACGGCCCGTCGGCACTGGCAATTTCCACCACGATGATGCAGGTGCGCTTGCTGATCGGACCCGGCACCCGCTCCAGCCGGCGCGCCAGATCCAGCACCGGTACCGCCGTGCCGCGCAGATTGATCACGCCGCTGATACAGGCCGGCATTTGCGGCACCGGCGTGACACCGGCAAATTCGAGTATCTCGCGCACCGCCAGAATGCCGATCGCGAACATCTCCTGACCCAGCATAAAACTCAGATACTGGGTCGACCCTGCAGCCACCCCGGGCTGCGCGTCCGATAGCGTCAGTCTGCTCATCGCCGCCCCGCTCAGAATTTAACGAAGTGCGACTCGTCCGGCTCGCTCATTTCCGCCATGCGCCGGTTGCTCGCCACGCTAGTCACGTTGCGACCAGACCGCTTAGCAGGCTTGCGCATCACCACGGCCGGCTGCACGCTGCGGTTGCCGCTTGCCAGCTTGAAGAAGGACATGGTCTGCTGCAGTTGCTCGGCCTGACTGCTCATCTCCTCTGCCGTAGCAGCCAGCTCCTCGGAGCTGGAAGCATTCTGCTGGGTGGTCTGGCTCAGTTGCGTCACGGCGGAATTGATCTGGCCAACACCAGCCGATTGCTCTTCCGAAGCGGCCGTAATCTCCTGCACCAGATTCGAGGTGCGACGGATATTCGGCACCATTTCGTCCAGCAGACGTCCGGCTTTATCGGCCAGTTCCACGCTGCTCGACGCCACCTGTTCGATTTCCTGGGCCGCCACCTGACTGCGCTCGGCCAGCTTGCGCACTTCGGCGGCCACCACGGCAAAGCCCTTGCCATGCTCCCCGGCGCGCGCCGCTTCGATCGCTGCATTCAGCGCCAGCAGATTGGTCTGATACGCGATATCGTCGATGATGCTGATTTTCTTGGCGATCTGCTGCATTGCTGCCACGGTCGATTTCACGGCTTCACCGCCTTCGGCCGCTTCCAGCGCCGCCTTGCTGGCAATACCATCGGTGACGCGGGCGTTCTCGGTGTTCTGCGAAATCGAGGCGGTCATCTGCTCCACCGAAGCACTGGTTTGTTCGGTGCCGGCAGCCTGCTCGCTGGCCGCCTGCGACAGTGCCTGCGCAGTAGCACTGACTTCTTCCGAGGCACTGGCCAGCGCTTCGGCGCCGTTGTTGACCTCATTGACGACATGCGAGAGCTTTTCGATCATGCCTTTCATGGCCGCCAGCAGGCTGCTAGTGTCGCCCGTTTTCAAAACTACGTCAGCACTTAGATCACCTTCGGCCACCTGACGTACGATTTCCGCCGCATAGCCAGGATCGCCACCGAGCTGCTTCATGATGCCGTTCAGGATCAGCAAGCCGAACCCCACCAGCAAGGCCAGCGCAGCGGCGGACGCGATCGTCATCAGCTTGCGCGCTTCCCCTGATTGATGCTCGGCCTGCTTCACTGCGGCCTCGCCGTAGCCGGCATTCAGACTCACCAGTTTCCCCAGGCCTTCGTCCACGTCATGGAAGGTTGCGCGATTCTCGTTCAGGGTACGGTGTAGCTCTTCAAACAGTTCTTTACGCTTGGCCGGATCGCTACGTACGATTTGCGCTGCCACCTCGTTAATCTTGGTATCACGGGCTTTCCAGATATTCCATTGCTTGACAAAAGTCTCCCAGACTTTGGCTTCTTCCGGCTCCTGAGGCAAAGCATCGTAGACTTTCCACGACTTATCGATCGCTGCGAAAATCTCCTGCTTGCGCTTTAGTTCATGCGACAGCGTGGCCACCTCTTCCGGATATAGTGCCAACGCATCGATTGCGCGACTCGAAGAGCGCAGCGCCGTCTTGCCTTCATTGATCTCAAGCAGCGCCTGCACGGAGGGCATGCGGTTACGGCCGATTTCGTCCAGCATCTGCGCATCCTGCTTCAAGCCATTGAAGGCCAGCACCACCACCACGACCAGCGCCAGTACCGCAATGGTCAACAGCATGGTAATTTTGGCGCGCACCGTTAAAGTCGAAAACATAGTGATTCCCCTCCGTGTTGAGACGCAATAAGATTATTTTTAATTTTGTTCGGCCAGCGCCCGCAAACGGCGTCGGTCATGCTTGATCCATCCCACCAGTTCTTGCGCCGGCATCGGTTTGGCCAGTAAATATCCCTGCG
The DNA here is from genome assembly GCA_027490725.1 of Oxalobacteraceae bacterium. Lineage (GTDB taxonomy): Bacteria > Pseudomonadota > Gammaproteobacteria > Burkholderiales > Burkholderiaceae_D > Rugamonas. The sequence goes on along the minus strand of JAIXXN010000008.1, from coordinate 42,566 downwards.
CCATATCGCAACCCAGCTTGCCCAGCAACTGCCAGTCTTCCAGCAACTCCACCCCTTCGGCCACGGTTGCCACGTTCAGACTCCGTGCCAGATCCAGCGCGCCTTTCAACACCCCGAGCCGGTTCGGCCACTGCGCCGCACCGTTGACGAATGCCCGGTCGATTTTCAACTCGGTAAACGGACAGCGGGCAAACTGCTGCATCGACGAATAGCCGATGCCGAAATCGTCCATCGCCAGCCCGAAGCCCATCAGGCGCAAGCGCCCCATATTGGTCAGCGCCTGCGACAGCTGCCGCATAACGGCCGTCTCCGTCACCTCCCACACCAGCGACGAGGTCGGCACACCAGAAGTCATCACCAGATCCGTCAGCCGGGCGATGAAGTCGCGATCGGCCAGATTGTCGGCCGACAGGTTGACGGCCACCGCTACCGGCGGCAAGCCGGCATGGCGCCATTCGGTCAGCCGGTCCAGCACCTGCTGCACCATCAGCAGGGTGAACTCCGCCATCAGCGGCGTACCTTCCAGCGCCTCGATAAAATGCAGCGGCGCCAGCACGCCGCGCTGCGGATGCTGCCAGCGCGCCAGCGCTTCCAGCCCGCGCAGATGGCCATTGGCGATGGCAATCTTGGGCTGGAAATACGGCACAAACTGTTTCTCCGCGATGGCTTGCGCCAGCACCTCATGGCAGGGCCGGTCAGGCTGGGCGCAGGCCGGACGCGGCTCCGACTGACAGCCAGCCCGGGCCAGCAGCATCGCCAGCGCATCGAGCTGCACCGGCTTCAGCAAGGTACCTAGCAGGTCGATGCTGCCAGCTTCGAAACTCATACTTTCAATGACCTCCAGCAGCCGCGGATCGCGCGCACTGACCACAATCAGGTGGCGTGCCAGCCGCCGTTCGCGCAACTGGCAGGTCAGCTCGATCCCATCCATGCCCGGCATTTCCAGATCCGTCAGCACCAGATAGGTCGCATCCTCACCAAAGCGCTCTAGCACTTGCAAGGCTTCGTTGCCATCTCCCGCTTCCAGAATCTCGCCAAACTCGAGCTGGCGCAGCAGTCCGGCCAGATAGCTGCGCTGCACCTGACTGTCCTCCACCACCAGCACGCGCTGGCCCGCCCACGGTCGTTGCGCAGGCAGGTGCTGCGGCGTACTGCCTTGTATTGACTGATTCATCGCGGCGCCGTTCAATAGGAAAGCTGTTGCAGAATTTCACGATAGATCAGGTTCAGCGGCAGCGACTTCTCCACCCCGCCACGCTTGACCGCTTCTTTAGGCATGCCATACACCACACAGCTAGCTTCATCCTGCGCGACCGTGCGCGCACCAGCCTTGTGCATTTCCAGCATGCCGGCAGCGCCGTCGTCACCCATGCCGGTCATGATCACGCCCAGCGCATTCGCGCCCGCCGCGCGCGCCGCAGAACGGAACAGCACATCCACCGAAGGCCGGTGCCGGTTAACCAGTGGGCCATCGACCACTTCGACGAAATACTGCGCGCCGGTACGGCGTAACAGCATATGTTTGCCGCCGGGGGCAATCAGTACCTGACCTTGCAGCACGCGGTCGTTATTCGCCGCTTCCTTGACCCGCACCTGACACACGCTATCGAGCCGCGCGGCAAACGCCGCCGTGAATTTTTCCGGCATGTGCTGTACCACCACAATCCCCGGCGCGACGCGTGGCAGTGCGGTCAGGACTTCTTCCAGTGCCTGCGTGCCACCAGTCGAGGTGCCGATCGCCACCACCCGCTCGGTAGTAGTGGTCATCGGCCGGCTATCAAGCGGCGGCAGCACGGCGTCGGCATTCAGCTTGGCCGTCACCGGTGGCGGCGCAGGACGGTTGGCCAGTTTGCCAACCCGCGCACCGGCAGCGGCGCGCACCGCCGAAATCAGCTCGTCGGCGCTGTCATGCAAAAACTGTTTCAGATCGAGCCGCGGCTTGGTGATGATCGCCACCGCACCGGCGCTCAGAGCCTCCATCGAGGTCTGCGCGCCCTTCTCGGTCAGCGTCGAGCAGATCACCACCGGCGTAGGACGTTCCGCCATGATCTTGCGCAGAAAGGTAATCCCGTCCATTTTCGGCATTTCCACATCCAGCACGATCACATCCGGCCACTGCACTTTCATACGGTCCATCGCCAGCAGCGGATTGGCTACCGCATAACTGACGCTGATGCCCGGCGCGTCGTTCAGCAAGCCGCTCAGCACCTGCCGCACCACCGCCGAATCATCCACAATCATTACGTTAATTCTACTCATGCCTATCCTTTTTTCTTGGTCGCGCCGACCAGCGCCAGTTCGGGCGCGACCTGACGGCTCAGTACTTCGCCGCTCCGTATCGAGAATATCAATTGCCGATGGCCGACTCCGAACAGGCTTTCGGACACCAGAGTAATCTCATGCTGCTGTAGATAGCTGCGCGCAAAATCGCCATTCTGGGTGCCTATATCGACCGTTTTTCCACGTCCCGGGAACATCGCCCCTCCGCCAAAAATCTTGCCCTGACACTGCATCAGCGGCACGCCACGGCTGCTCAGTCCTGCGAACATCAGTTGCATCGCATCGGCGCCGTAAATACCCGGCTGACTGTGGGCACGGCGCCGCCCTTCTCCGGGGAGCTGAAAGTGCGACATGGCGCCGATGCGCATGCGCGGATGCCACAACGTCACCGACACGCACGAGCCGAGCAAAGTGCGCACCCGATACTGTTCATCGCCGACGAAGTAATCTCCCGGCATTAGAAAAATATCGATCACTTTGGAATCGGGCATGGCGGTCATGGTTTGCGATAAATCGATGGCGCCACTGCCTGCAAGGTGTCATTGATGTCGTTCAGTGTTTCCGAATGGCCGATCAGCAGATAGCCGCCGGGTCGCAATTGCGCCAGCAGGCGTGCCACCACCTGCCGCTTGGTTTCCAGATTAAAGTAGATCATCACGTTACGCAGGAAGATCACATCGAAGCTGCCCAGCTTTGGCAGGGGCTGGTTCAGGTTCATATGCATGAACTTCACACGCTGGCGCAAACTGCGTTCGATCAGCATGGTGCCCTCCTGCTTGCCCTGCCCCTTCAGACAGTAGCGTTTCAGCAGGTCCTGCGGCACGCCGCTGGCGCGCTCCATCACATAGTGACCAAAGCGGGCGCGCTCAAGTACCCGCGTGCTGATGTCGGTACCCAGCACTTCCCACGTCGCTTCGCCCAGCACATCGGCCAGCACCATGGCGATGCTGTAGGCCTCTTCGCCAGTGGAACTGGCAGCACTCCAGACCCGCATGCCGCGCCGTGCAAGCTGCGCTTCCTGTGCCAGCTCGCGCAACAGCGAAAAGTGTTTCGGCTCGCGGAAAAAATAGGTCTCGTTGGTGGTTAGCAGATCCACCGCCACCTGCAATTCACTGGCCTGCTCGCGGCTTTCCAGCAGGCGCAGATACTCGCCGTAGCTATTCAACTGGTAATGCGCCAGTCGCTTGGCCAGCCGTCCGCTGACCAGTGCCTGCTTACCGTTGGCCATGGAGATTCCCGCCGCTTCGTAAATGAAACGCTGGAATTGCGAGAACTCCTTGTCGGTCAGCGCCACCACCGCCATCGCGTCAGCTCCTTAACGTAAGTGGCTGGCGACACTGCCACGCGTCAGCTCGATAATCTCTTCGCTGGCCAGCACGCGGTTGATGTCCAGCAGGATCACGAACTTGCCCCGGCTCTTACCGATGCCAGCGATGAAGTCGGGCCGGATGCGGGTGCCGAAACTGGGCGCCGCTTCGATATCGTCACAGGCAATTTCCACCACCGCATTAACGGCGTCGACCAGCATGCCCAGTACCTGTTTGCTCTGCCCATCCTCGCTATCGACTTCGACGATGACGATACAACTGCGTTTTCCGATCACGCTGGCCGCACGGCCAAAGCGGGCCGACAGATCGACCACCGGCACCACCGCGCCACGCAGATTGATCACGCCGCGCACACAGGCCGGCATCATCGGCACCGCCGCCAGACTGCCGTATTCGATAATCTCCTTGATGTGCAGGATGCCGATGGCATACGGCTCCTCATTGAGCAGAAATGTCAGGAACTGGCTGGGCCGGTCGGCACTCCCTTGCAGCGCGACCAGCGCGCTACTGCCGTAGGTAACAGCCTGCTGGGCTAGGCCTGATGAAATCGCAGCGGTATGCATAGTCTCCTCGTACTTTCTGGCTACTGTCCTGGTGCTGTTGGCTCGGCTATCAGGCGGCCAGTGCCGCAGCACCCTTGCCGCTGACCGCCTGCATCAGCGAGCCCACATCGAGAATCAGGGCGACTTCACCGCTGCCTAGAATGGTGGAGCCGCTAATGCAGCGCACTTCGCTGAACAGTGGACTGAGAGGCTTAATCACGGTCTGGAATTCGCCCAGCAGGGTATCGACCACCAGACCGGCGCGCTGGTTGCCCAGCTTGAGCACCACGATACTCTCGCGCCGCGTGGCCGCACCCTCGAGGCGGAATAGCTCGCGCAGGCGCACGAAGGGCAGCACCTGACCGCGCAGATTGCAGTAGTCCTGCCCCGGTTCGGTGGCATATTCGATGCACTCCTCGATCATGTCGAGCGGGATCACGAATACCGATCCGCCCACCTGCACCAGGAAGCCGTCAATGATGGCCAGCGTTAGCGGCAGGCGCACGCTGACGGTGGTGCCCGCGCCTTCCTTGCTGCTGATGTCGACACTGCCGCGCAGCGCCTGGATATTGCGCTTGACCACATCCATGCCGACCCCGCGGCCGGACAGATTGGTGATTTTTTCCGCGGTCGAAAAACCCGCTTCGAAAATCAGATTGTAGATTTCGCTGTCACTGAGTTTGCGCTCCGGATCGACCAGCCCGCGCTCAATCGCCTTGGCCAGTATCCGGTCTTTGCGCAGGCCACCACCATCATCGCTGACCTCGATGACGATGCTGCCCGACTCATGGAAGGCATTCAGCTTGATCATGCCCTTGGCCGGCTTGCCGGTCGCCAGCCGCTGGCCGGCCGGCTCGATGCCGTGATCCATGGCATTGCGTACCAGATGCATCAGCGGATCGCCGATTTTCTCGACCACGGTTTTATCCAGCTCGGCTTCTTCACCATCGATGATCAGGCCGATATCCTTGCCCAGTTCGCGCGCCACGTCATGCACCACACGCTGGAAGCGATTGAAGGTTGCGCCGATTTTCACCATCCGCAGTTCCAGCGCGGCATCGCGCACTTCTTCCACCAGTCCGGATAAGGTCGAGGTGCACTCCTGCAGTTCTGCGCTTTGCAAATGCTGGCCAACCATGCTGGTACGCGCACCAGCGATGATCAGCTCCCCCACCAGATCGATGAGGCGATCGAGCTTGTCGGAATCGACCCGGATCGAGCGGCTCTCCTGTGCTTTCTGCTCGCTGACCTGCTTCTGCTTGGCCAGCGCCGCCTCCACCACCACCGGCGGCACATTGCCACCATCGACCAGAATGCTGCCCAGCTGCTGCGGCGCCGCTTCATCGTTGGATTCCGCCTGCTGCTGCAGGGCGCCAGCCAGTTCATGCGCCGTAACGCTGCCACAACGCACCAGCATTTCTCCTAGGCGCACGCCCTGTTCCGGCAGTGCGCGGATCAGATCCACATAATGCGATACCTTGCTGTGCGGCGGAATAATCCGGATCTCGCAGTCATCCTGCACAAATTCGAACACTCCGGCGATGGCTTCCCGGTCGGCGCTACTGTCAAAGGCGATCTCGAAACCGAGGTAGCACTGCTCGGCATCCATTTCCTCTGCGGCGGGCAGCGCGTCGGGAATGGTGGCAATCCCGGTAATGCGACCGAGCTTGCCGAGATAGCGTAGAAACGCAATCGGATCCATGCCGTTCTGCAGTACTTCGCGCCCGAAGCGCAACGAAATATGCCAGTAGTCGCTATGCCCCCGCTCCTGATCGATGCGTTCCACACCCGGCTCCGCCGCCAGGGTCAGCGGGGTCTGTGCCGCCGCATCGTTATCGGCAGCATCGCCGTCCATGTGGCGGCGCAGTTGCATCAACAGCATCTCGCCCTGCGGCGCGGTATCGGGATCGGCTTCCAGCCGGCCGGCAGCCAGCGCATCGGTCATCTCCGACAGATAGTCACAGCAGGACAGCAGCAGCACAATCATTTCATCGTTGAGCTGGATGCGGCCATCACGCACGCCATCGAGCAGACTTTCCACCACGTGGGTGAAGGCGACGATATGATCGAGACTGAACAGCCCTGCCGAACCTTTGATGGTATGCGCAGCACGGAAAATCGCATTGATCGCCTCGCTCTGATCGCCCGCCAGATCGACGTTCAGCAAAGCGTTTTCCATCTCTTCCAGCAGTTCGCGACTCTCGGTAATAAAAGTCTGTAGTGCTTCATCCAGATTCATGGCATGCCCTCGGAACAGATGGATCGTGGGATCAGTCGTGGCTTAGTCGTCGATCAGGTTTGGCGCATATTTGCGACACTTTTGGCTCATTCATGGATCAAGACAGCGTCGCCAAAGAACGCGCCCATATCGAGCATTTCGAAGATCTCCAGCACGGCCGGGCTATGCTGCGCCAGACGCAGAGTGCGCTGCTCCGCCTGGGCGGTCTGCTTGGCCAGCATCAGCACTTGCAGGCCAGCCGTATCGAGTTCGCTCACACCGGACAAGTCGATCTCCAGCGTGGCGGCCTTGCGCAAAGCTTCCAGTACTTCGACCTTCAGATCGGCAGCACGGTAGATGGTCAGTTCGCCATCAAGCGCGAGGTGGGTAACGCCGTCAACATCAACTTCGGCCATGGCAGGCTCCGTCGCAGTGATTCGGTTAATCGATTAAAGCAGTACCGAGTTAAGGCAGCACCAGTTTGGCGACGGCGCCGAGCAACACCTCCGGCTTGAATGGCTTGACCACCCATGCCTTGGCACCGGCGGCCTTGCCCTCTTCCTTCTTGCTCTCCTGCGACTCGGTGGTCAGCATAATCACGGGTGTGAAGCGGTAGTTCGGCAGGGCTTTGAACTCGCGCACAAAGGTGATCCCGTCCATATTCGGCATATTCACGTCACACACCACCAGGTGGATTTTCTGTCCGGTGCACTTGGCAAGCGCGTCCACCCCATCGCGGCCTTCGATCACGTCATAACCAGCACCTTTCAGCGCGATCCCCACCACTTGCCGCAGCGAGGCCGAATCGTCCACCACCATGATTGTCTTTGCCATAAATTCTCTACTCCGGTTTTCTGTCAGAAGAAGGTGATTTCATCGGCGGCTGAAGCGACCGGGGTGGCGCGGCTAGAGCCGCCGTGCACGGCGTGCTCCTCGGCCATCGCATAGGTTTTCTGCAGCTCGCGCAACAACGGCTGGGCATCCATCGGCTCGAGGATCTGCGCCGCGTGGTAGCGATCACGGTGCTCGCGCAACAGCATCGGCAGGGCTTCGATATTTTCTTGAACGTGCGCCAGCACCTGGCTAACGCGATCCTGGAATTGCAGCTGTACCAGCGCTTCACCAACCTCGCCCTGAATGCCGATGCTTTCCTGTTTGAGCTGTTCGGAGGACGCCACCAGCGCATCGGTCATGCTGCGGAAGTCATGCAGCACACCTTCGATCATGGCCTCGGCCGACTGCATCGAACGGTCTTCCTGAGCGGCGGTACGGTCGGCCGCTTCGCTGGCGGCCAGAATCGCGCTGGCGATCAGCCCTACACGGTTGGAGATATTCTTGCCGGTTTCGGCGGATCGGCTAGACAGATGTCGCACTTCCTGCGCCACCACGGCAAAGCCACGTCCGGCCGGACCGGCGCGCGCCGCCTCGATCGCAGCATTTAGTGCCAGCAGATTGGTTTGAGCAGCGATACTGGCCACCCCTTCGGCCATCTCGCGCAATTCGCGGGTGAAGCGTTCCAGATCCTTGATCTGGGAGAGCATGGCCTGCTTGGAACTGAACGCCGACTTCATCGACGTCACCACTGAACCTAACTGGGTTTCACTGCGGGTGAAAATTTCCGTCATGCTCAGACCATCACGCGTATCGTCGTGACTGGAGACATGCACGGCCGTATCGAGCCGGTCAACGATATTCGAAAAGCGCCCGGCCAGATCGCTGACTGCTTCTTCCATCTGGCTACGCGAGTTTTGTATATGCCGGCACCAGACAGGCAGCACCGCATCGCCGAACTGTTCGCGCGACTGCAGATACTGTTCCACACTGCTATCGCTGGCACCGTTCCCGCCAGCGTCCTGCCGCAGCACATGCCATGCGGCCACCGCCAGCAGCAGCGCCGCCCACAGCAAGGTGTACCAGCCCCAGCGGGACCAGCCGGCCACCACGGTTCCTAAAGCGCCGGCCACGGCCAGACCAACAGCCACTGCCGTGCTGCTATTCAAATCGCTATTCGTGCTCACGCTGGACGTCCCCGAGGTTAGCTATGGCATCATTTTTTGGTATGCCCGTGAGCCAAATGTATCTCAGAAACTATTTCCGCGCCACAAACTAGATAGCAAATAAGTCGCCACTGGCGTTAAACCGCAACGGACCACTTTGATAACAAAAAGCAAACGATGTAGTCAAAATACAGCACCACCCTGGCACTCGCTTGCATGTTGTTGTGGCCTGACAAGCAAGTTTAGCTAACTCGCACGAGTTAGCCCCTTTTGAGCGGATTTTCCCTATGAAAACAAGGGTTTTCGCAGGCGTTCAACTAGTTTAAATCTGAAGTATATTTCTAATTTTAATTCCAAAAACCAATGAAAATTGCGCTATAGACTGACAAAAACGTTTACACTTTCGGCTCCCAAGACAGGCAGCATTACGCACCGGAACTGAAACGACATTAAAATGAGCCAGGCATTCATCGACCATCGCGCCAAATATCGCGAAATTACTTCCCAGCGTTACAAAGTTACACCCGCCATGTACGATGAGGTGACGGCTGTGCTGGCGCCGCTGGCGCACCCCGTCAGTCTGCGCAAAGGTGAATTCCTGCAACGCATCGGCACCATCGCCCAGAATCTGCACTGGCTGCATAGTGGCGTCGCCCGCACCGGCTTCATTACCGAGACGGGTGCCGAAGTAACCCTGCATTTTGTAACCGACGGCGAACCTGCGGCCTCGCACGACGACTTGCTGCGCGCGCGCGACGGCCTGCCGGCCCAGCATTTCGTGGTGGCCGAAACGGCGGTACATGGTTTCAAGCTGGACTGGGCGGCCTACAGCGCCATGCGCGAAACCAATAGCCTGCTGCGCGACTACTACCTGAAAGTGTCCGAGTGCAGCATCATGGAGCAGGCACGCCGCATGTGCGTGAATGCCGCGCCCGCCCAGGGCCGGCTGGCCGCCTTCCGCCGCGAGTATCCGGGGCTGGAGCAGCGCATCTCGCAGAAAGTGGTGGCGTCTTTCCTCGGCATCACCCCGCAATACATGTCGCAACTGCTGCGCAACGACGGCATCGACAAATAAGCACGGCACTCCGGAAAATTTCCAAAAAAAAGGGCCCTAACGCTGATGTCTGGCATCAGCGTTAGGGCCCTTTTTACATGGCTGGAAAGAAGCTTATTTCTTCATGCCGGTGATTTTGTTTTTGTCGTCCACGAATACAACCTTCGGCTGATACACGCGGGCCTGCTCTTCGTCCATCGGGGCATAAGTGCAGATGATCAGCAGATCACCGAGCTGGGCGCGTCGTGCCGCTGCGCCATTCAGCGAAATTTCGCCCGTGCCGCGCAGGCCGGGAATCGCGTAGGTCGCGAAACGTTCGCCATTGTTGACGTTGTACAACTCGATTTTTTCATTGACCCAGATATCGGCTGCTTCCAGCAGATCCTGATCGATACCGCACGAACCTTCGTAATGCAGATCGGCCTGAGTGACCGTCACACGGTGCAGCTTAGAGCGCAGCATAACTCGTTGCATAGACATCTTCTTCATCCTTCAATTTAATAAACTGACAAGCTTTACATCGTCTACGGCTGCGCCGGACAACGCGAGGCCGACATCCTACCATTAGCCGCCCTTGCCCGCCCGATTTGCTGGCGCGCCGCGCAGTTTTACACCGACTCCCTGCACTTTGTGGCATATTGCTAACTAGCAAATATAAATTCAGGCCTGCACGATGCGTCTCACTCGACTTTTCACTCTCATCAGCGTCATTCTGGCGCTGCTGGTGAGCAGCGTGCTGAGCCGCTCGCTATGGAGTGACTGGCGCGACTATCGGGCTGCCGAGCGCGGCTTGCAAGCACTGCAGCTGCTCGAACTGGCCATGCAGGCGGCAGAAAAGCTCTCCTTCGAACGCGGCCCGGCCAATGCCGTGCTGGGTGACAGCTATCCGGCCACCCCGCTCAAGCAGGAAGCGCTGCGCACCGCCCGCCGCAGCACCAATGCCGCCTTGCTCAAGCTGCGCCAGCAACTGAACAGCCAGGCCGATGAAGGAAGCGGCAGCCGTATCCACCAGCTGGCGCCGCTCGAGCTGGCCCTGAACGAAGCACGCCGCAGTGTCGACCAGCTGGCCGCACAACCACCACCGGGACGCACCCCGCTGCTGCTGGACGCCACGGTCGAACGCATGTTCGCGCTGGTACCACTGGCGCTCGATACCGTCACCGAAACCACCCGCGCCTCGGAACAGGCGTATCCGCGCGTGGCGCGCGCGCTGGTGAAAGCCCATCTGGCCGTCGAGCTGCGCGAATATGCCGGGCGACTCGGTTCGGCACTGACGGTGCCGCTGGCCACTGGCACGCCGCTCACTCCCGCCCAGCAGCAACGCCTGCACTTCCTGCGCGGCCGGCTCGAGCAACTGCGCCAGCTGATCAAGATGGCCAACAATGAAGTCGATCAGTCGCCGCGCGTGAAACAGGCGGTGGCACGCATGGATGCCGAATATTTCGAGCAGGGACAGGCCATCGTGGCCGAAGTCGAACAGCGCGGCCGTCAGGGCCTGCCTTACGAGATGGATACCGCGCAGTTTGCCCAGCGCTATGTGCCGACCATGACGCCGATTCTGGCACTGCGCGACGCGCTGCTCGAGGAAGCCCAGGTCCGGGCACGGATCGATTTCGCGCGTGCCCGCAATGAGTTGCGCTGGGCCATGCTGGCGGGTGCGGCCATCCTGCTGGTACTGGTAACACTGCTGGTGATTGTGCGGCGCCGCGTGGTGGCACCGCTGCTGCGTGCCACCCGCGCCGTGGTAAGGCTCGGCAATGGCGACTACACGCCACCGTCACGGATTAGCCGCCGTCAGGATGAAATTGGCGACATGCTGCGCGCGCTAGCATCCTTGCGCGAAAACGGGGTGGAACGTCAGCGCCTGGAACAGGAACGCGCACGCCTGATCGAAGAATTGAAAACCCGCGCCGATACCGATTACCTGACCGGCATCCTGAACCGGCGGGCTTTCGCCACGGCCGGCAACCTGCGTCTGCGCGGCGCGCGCGAACAGGACGAATCACTGGCGGTGATCCTGTTCGATGTAGATCACTTCAAGTCCGTGAATGACCGCTATGGTCACGATGCCGGTGATCAGGTGCTGATCCGGATTACCGAAGTGGTGCGCGCCACCCTGCGTGACGGCGAGATTCTGGCCCGTTACGGCGGTGAAGAATTTGTCGTGATGCCCACCTACTGCGGGCTGGAAGCGGCGCGCGCACTGGCCGAACGTTTGCGCGTATTGATCGAGAACGAGGCGCTGATCCTCAGTGACGGCCAGCGGCTGCGCGTCACCGCCAGCTTCGGCGTGGCAGTGGCGCACGGCCTGCATGCAGCGCTCGATGACCTGTTCCATTCGGCCGATCTGGCGCTATATCGCGCCAAACGCAATGGCCGCAACCGGGTGGAGAGCCAGCTCTGAACTGGCGCCCCTGCCGGCTGAAGTACTGCCTTATTTGCCTTTCGGCGCCACCACCGGAAGCAGGTTCAGATCACGGAAATCGTAACTGAAGTCGGTTTCCATCGAGACCGGCGCCATCTTCACGCGTTCGATACTGGCATCCGGATTCAGGGCAAAGCTGACGTACGCATCGGCATTGAAGTTGCGTTCCTTCCAGCGCACGATAAAGGTGTCGTGCTGGAAGTGCTGCAACTCCCCTTCCAGATCCGGCGTACGCAGGAAACGCATGATCTGCTTGCCGCCTTCACGACGGATACTGACCTTGCCATACCAGCCATCCTCATACTCGCCTTCATACGCCGCCAATGGCAGCGATGGCGATGATTTGGCAGCCCGCGCGGTGCGCTCCTTACTCTGACGTTCCAGTTCCTCCTGATGCGCCGCCGCTTCCTGTTGCGCATACAGAGTAATCCAGTCGCTGGCCGGTACATTCAGATACTGGTCGAGAATGCGCCAGTACAGCGCCGCCATGGCAGGACTGTTTTCCGCATTGGTCAGAATCGCAATGCCCAGCTTCTCTTCCGGCACCATCAGCACCGTCGAATAAAAGCCCTGCAATGCGCCACCGTGCATGGCGATCTTGCGGCCCTTGTAGTCGCGCAGATTAAAGCCCAGACCATAGGCTGCGAAATTGGCCTTGGTCGCAGCCAGCCCCGGTTTCGGTGTGCGGATGCGCATCGGCGTCTGCTGTGTCCACAGTTCGTCAATCTGCTGGCTGCTAATGATCTGGGTGCCGTCTTCCAGACGCCCTTCATTGAGCAGCATGGTCATCCAGCGCGCGATATCGGCCGCGCTGGTATTGATGCCGACCGCACCGATGGCATTCTCCACCGTCATCGGTTTGACCACACTGATCTTGTCGTTGATCTTGCTGTGCGGCGCCGAGTAGTTGGCACTGGCGCGCATCACATCGACGCTGGTGGTGGTGTTCTGCATGCCGAGCGGCGTCAGGATACGCTCACGTACCGCCGCGCCCCAGGGCTTGCCGGATTTCAGCGCGATGATCTTACCGGCGACGATGTACAGCAGATTGTCATAGGCGTAGTTGTTACGGAAGCTGGTAGCCGGCTTCACGTAGCGCAGCCGCGCGATAATTTCATCGGTGCTGAAACTGGTGGTGGGCCACCACAGCAGGTCGCCCGCGCCCAGCCCCAGACCACTGCGGTGGGTCAGCAGATCGCGCACCGTCATCACGCCCGTCACATACGAGTCGTGCATCTGGAAGTCCGGCAAATGCTTGGTCACCGGATCATCCCATGCCAGCTTGCCATCATCGACCAGTTGCGCCAGTGCCGCGGCCGTGAAAGCTTTGGAATTGGAGGCCACCTCGAACAGCGTGTCGCCATCGACCGGCGTGGCGACACCCAGCTGGCGCACACCATAGCCCTTGGCGGCCACCAGCTTGCCATCCTTGACGATGGCCACGGCAATCCCGGGCACGTCGAAGGTCTTCAGGACGCGTTGTACATCGGCATCCAGATCGAAGGCAGGTACCGGTGCCGGCGCAGCAGTAAGGACCGGTGCAGCAGCCGCTGTGCCCTTGGCGCTGGTAGCGGCGTTGCTGGCCGCATGCGCCAATCCGGTGTTCGACAGCGCCAGCAGAATCAGCGTAGCGCCCAGAGCAGGAGTAAATTTCAGCATCATATTCAGCATCATGGTTTTTTGAATTGTTTATCGACCGAGCTTTGTGTAACCGGATGGTAGAGCGGACGCGCCTGCGCGTACAGCGCTTGAGCCCAGGCACGCTCGGCAGGATTGTTCAGCAGCGCCGCATACAATGGCACGACAAATTTCTGGCGCCCGACGCTGAGCAGAAACGCCTGCAAGGGTGCGCGCACCTGGTAGCCGGCCTTGATCGACGACAGATAGAAGCGGTAGGTAATTTCATTATTGCCGCTGCTGGCCAGCTTGAAGCGCTGATCGAGTTCCTGCAGTTGCGCGGCACTGGCCTTGCCATCGATATCGTTCAGGAAGTGCATCCATTCCAGTGCGATCCAGCCAGTGGCTGGCAACTCGGCGGTGGGCAGTGTGCCCTGCAGCCATGCGCTACGCTGGGCATCGAGTGCTGCCAGTCGCGGCGAAGCTTCATGGCGTGCGCTAGCCGGTATGCCGGGCTGGTACAGCCATGCATCGAGTTCGGCATCCGTCATCACCTCGGGATGCGCGTCCAGCAGATTCTTGCGCAGATAGCTGACAAATTCTTCGGTCCGCACCGACTGGAAAGCATGCTGATCGAACCAGCCGCGCAGGAAACGGTCGAACACTGCGCGACCGGCGCGCTGTTCCAGCGTGCGCAGCAGCCACGCACCTTTCGGATACACCAGCCCACCGTCCGTGTAGGTGGCCGCACTGGTATCGGCATCGCGCGTGACCAGTGCCTGTTTCTGCGGCGCGATGCTGGCCAGCGAGGCCATGGCTTCTTCCTGCTCCACCTGCAGATTCATTTTCGCCACTTCGGCGCCATACAGCTGTTCCACCACACGGGTGGTGACGTAATTGGTAAAGCCTTCGTTCAGCCAGAAATGCTTCCAGGTGCTGTTGGTCACCAGATTGCCGGACCACGAGTGCGCCAGTTCATGGGCGATCAGATCGACCAGACTGCGATCGCCCGCAATCATGGTCGGCGTGACAAAGGTCAGGCGCGGGTTTTCCATGCCGCCGATCGGGAACGATGGCGGCAGCACCAGCATGTCATAGCGCTCCCACCGGTAGGGGCCATATAGCGCTTCGGCGGCGCTGATCATTTTTTCCGTGTCGGCCAGTTCATAGGCGGCCGCTTCGATGCGCGCCGGTTCGGCATACACCGCCGAGCGCGGGCCCAGCGTGCGCTTTTCGAGCTCGCCGATCGCGATCGCCAGCAGATAGGAAGGAATCGGCTGGGCCATATGGAATTTCCAGCTCGCGCTGCCTGCTGCCGCGGCCTTGGTCTGCGGCTGAAGCTTCTGCTGCGCCGCTGTGGCTGGCGCGTCGGTTTCGCTGGCAGCACTCATCAGTACGCGCAGCCCTTGCGGCGCGGTGATGCGTGCACTGTAGGTAAAGCGCACGGCCGGGGTATCCTGCAACGGCACCCACGAACGCGCATTGATTTCCTGCGACTGGCTGAACATGAAGGGATGTTTGCCCGACATGGTCTGCCGGGGCGCCATCCATTGCAGCGCGCTGGCCGACGCTGCGGTGCTGTAGTAAATGCGTACTTTCTTCGGCTGGAATGGCAGCGCAATCCGCAGCGCCCGGCCCTTCTCCGCATCCGGCCGGTCCAGCATGAACGATGCCGACTGCCAGCGTCCCGACGGCTGCAGCAATTGCACCCGGGCGATCTGCAATTCGCTGGTGTCGAGCACCAGCGTACGGGCCTTGCTATCGAGCCAGTCGAGACTCAGTTCGGCATAGCCGGACAAGGTATGGCGGCCAAAATCAGCGCTCAGATCAAGCTGTAGGTCACGGGTGCGCACCTGATCGTAGCGCGCATAACTGAGGGGGTCGGCATGGGCCAGGCCCATCAAGGACGCGACGGCGAGCAGCAAGGCGCGGAGGGTTTTCTTGAGTAGCATGAGTTTTATCCTGAGTGAGCGCAGCGCGCAGCAGAATAGCACAGCCCCGCGGCACTCTATGCGCTGCCCATGTAGCAATTTTGTATCAGACCCGCTCGACTGCAATGGTCTGCTAGCGCGCAAAACCGCAGCGATGGCCGTGGTAAGATGCGTCCGCCCTTGCCTCACCTCACCATACAACACCGCAACGCTGCACAGCGCAGGAACATCATGGAAGCCTTCCTCATCTCCACCGGCATCGTCGCCCTCGCAGAAATCGGCGACAAGACCCAGTTACTGGCCTTCTGTCTGGCCGCAAAATTCCGCCGTCCGCTGCCCATCGTGGCGGCCATCTTCGTCGCCACCATCGCCAACCACGCGTTTGCTGCCGCCGTTGGTAGCTGGATCACCAGCCTGCTCGGCCCGGACATTCTGCGCTGGGTACTGGGCGTATCGTTCATCGCCATGGCAGCGTGGACGCTGGTGCCGGACAAGATCGATGAAGAGGATATGCCACTCGCCAAATACGGCGTATTCCTGACCACCCTGATCGCGTTCTTCGTGGCAGAAATGGGCGACAAGACGCAGGTCGCCACGGTGGCGCTGGCGGCCCGTTATCACAGTCTGGTCGCAGTGGTATGCGGCACCACCTTCGGCATGATGCTGGCAAATGTGCCCGCCGTTTATCTGGGCGACAAAATCGCCCACCGGGTATCGCTCAAGCTGGTGCATGGCATCGCTGCGCTGGTATTTGCCATCCTCGGTGTCGCGACGCTGCTGGGTGCTGGCGCCAGTCTGGGCACCTGAGTTTCGCGCACCCCGTCAATCTGGCGCCTCGGCAGCGCCAAGGCCAGCGCCATTCCCTGCCACGGCGGGGAGTAGCAGCTCGACGTCGTGCTGCTGCGCACTGCCATCGAGCGTAAGCTGTAGCGTACTCTGCACCACCCCATCGAGTCGCAGTAGTGGCAACCGCAGCGGCAACTGCAGCGGTTCCTGCCCCGCTGCGCAACGCTGCACACGGATCCGGTAACACGCCGCGCCATAGCGATAGTCGATCTCGAAGTGCGACCATTCCGGCGGCATGCAAGGCTGTAGTACCAGCGCGCCGGCACTGCGCTGCACCCCGAGCAGCGATTCCAGCAACAGCCGGTACATCCAGCCGGACGAGCCCGTGTACCAGCTCCAGCCACCGCGTCCCACATGCGGCGCCACGGCATACACGTCGGCGGACACCACATACGGCTCCACCTTGTAGCGCTGCACTGCCTGCGGCGTGGCAGTGTGCTGCAGCGGGTTGATCATGCGCGCCAGCTCCCACGCCCGCGCATCATTACCCAGCCGCGCAAATGCCATCGCCATCCAGATCGCGGCATGGGTGTACTGGCCGCCATTCTCGCGCACCCCGGGCAGATAGCCACGGATGTAGCCGGGATTCGGCCCCGCTTTATCGAACGGCGGATCGAGCAACTGGATGATGCCCGCCTCGCGCCGCACCAGCCGCAGGTTCACCTGTTCCATCGCGCCACGTACCCGCAGCGGATCGGCGGCACCGGACAGCACACCCCAGCTTTGCGAAATCGAATCGATCTGGCACTCCTCGTTGAGATGGGAACCGAGCGGCGTACCATCGTCGAAATAGGCGCGCCGGTACCATGCACCATCCCAGCCATGCAGCTCCACGCTGGCGGCCAGCGCACCCGCATGGCTCAGGCATTCCGCCGCAAAACCGGGATCCTGACGCTGCTCGGCCACTTCGGCAAAGCGCTGCAACACTTCACACTGGAAGAACGCCAGCCAGATACTCTCGCCAGCACCGTGCTCGCCGACTTTATCCATGCCATCGTTCCAGTCACAGGATCCGATCAGCGGCAGCTGGTGTGCACCGAGCCGCCAGCCATGCCGGATGGCACGCTGGCAATGCTCGTACAGCGTTCCTTGCTGGGCCGAGCGGGCCGGCATGTCGTAATACGAATCCTCGTCAGCCTTGACGGCGCGCCCTTCCAGATAGGGCAGCAGCTCATCGAAAATGGCCATGTCGCCACTACTGTGCAGATAGCGCGCCGCTGCCAGCGGCAGCCACAGATAGTCATCCGAGCAATGGGTGCGCACGCCACGCTCGGACGGCGGGTGCCACCAGTGCTGCACATCGCCTTCGAGGAACTGGTGGCTGGCGCACAGCAGCAGCTGTTCGCGCAACAGCTCGGGACGGGTATGGATGGTGGCCATCGCATCCTGCAACTGGTCGCGGAAACCGAACGCACCGCCAGACTGGTAATAGCCACTGCGCGCCCACATGCGGCAGGCAATGGTCTGGTACATCAGCCAGCCATTGACCAGCACATCGAGCGAAGGCTCGGGGGTGCGGATCTGCACCGTGTCCAGCGTTGCGCGCCAATAGGCGTGTACCGCTGCCAGCGCCTCGTGGGCTGCGGCAGCACTGCGATGCTTCTGTACCAGACTGCTCGCGTCGGCAGTGCGCCGCCCTGCCACACCCAGCACGAACACGATCTCGCGCTCCTGCCCCGGCAGCAGCTCGAACGGCACCTGCAGGGCCGCGCAGGCATCCAACCCGGCGCCGGTTTTACCGGATAGGCGCACCCGCCGCAAGGCGGCCGGGGCAGCCAGCGTGCCATTGCGGCCGATGAATTCCGTGCGGTCGGCCGTGTGACTGCGCAGCGTCGCATCACAATTGAAGAAGGCCACCCGGCCGGTGAACTCGGTGTTGTAGGCATTGCGGGCAAACAGCGCGCCACTCTGCGGGTCGGCCTCGGTCACGATGTGCATGCCGGACTTGCTACGCATATCGCCCAGCACCCATTCCACATAGCCGGTGACGGACAAACGCCGTGGCTGCGCCGAGTGGTTATGCACGCGCAGTACCGTATAGCGGATCGGCGCATCGATGGCGACAAAAGTCGTCAGCTCGGTGGCGATACCGGCTGTGCGGTGCTCGAAGACGCTGTAACCAAAACCGTGCCGCGTGACATAGGCCCCGACACCGGGGCTAGGCAAGGGCGTGGGCGACCAGAACTGGCCACTCTGTTCATCGCGCAGATAGAACGCTTCACCACTGGCATCGCTGACCGGGTCGTTATGCCAGGGCGTAAGCCGGAATTCATGGGCATTCTCATGCCAGGTATAGGCCTGCCCGCTCTCCGAAATCACGCTGCCGAACTGTGGATTGGCCAGCACATTCGACCACGGCGCGGGGGTACGCTGCTGGGCGCTGGTGGTGATCACGTATTCGCGCCCGTCGGCACTGAAGCCGCCCAGACCATTATCGAGCAGCAGTGCTGGCGCCTCGGGACGCGCCGTCAGCACTGCTGCGTTCATGGCAAGCAGCGCAGCAGTGCTGGCATCGACCTGCAGCAAGGGCATGCGCGCCGCTGGCGGCAGCGGCCGTTTGATCTGCTCGGCCAGTGTGCCACGCTGGTCGCTCAGAATGGCGCGTGCCACCGACTGCAGCAGGATCCGGTCTTCGTTAGCGATCTGGTCGACCAGCCGCACGAAGATGCCGCCCGGCCGGTCGATGGCCTGCGCGTCGATCCCGGACGCAATCAGACCCATGATCTGGTCATGCAGCAGCTGCCGGTAGCCCGACTGATCCTCGTACCAGATCACCAGATCGACCACCAGTCCTTTCAGACGCCAGTAAGCGTGTGCCTGTACTAGCTGGCGTGCCAGTTCGATATTCGCCGGATCGCGGATCTGCAGCAGCACGATCGGCAGATCGCCGGAAATCGCATACGCCCACAGGCCGGACTGGCCGCGCTGGTTCTTGCCCAGCGTCGCGCCATCGGCGCGCAAGGCGGCATGCGGATAGATCACGGAATTGGCCAGCCGGCCATATAACTGCGCGTCCGCTTCGCTGGCGTTGAGCTGGCGCAGTACCACCTGACTGTGCGTCCAGGCCAGTTCGAATACCCGGTCGGCCAGATGGCGATCCTGATATTTGTCGATCAGGTGCAGCGCTGCCTCGCGCTGCTCGCACATGCCGGTGACGATATCGACCACCACCGTCTGATCCGGCTGCAGAGTAATGCACTGGCGGATCGCCACCACCGGATCGAGCACCGAACCGGCACTGCCACTGAGGGCGCTGGCAGCGCGCAGCGCCGCTGGCTGGGCGGCCGTATTGCCACGCCCGAGAAACTGGGCGCGATCGGTTTCGAACGAGACTGCCGTCACCACCCCGTCGTGCACCATCATCGAATGCAGCAACCACGGCGTCGCGTCCTGCGGGCCACGTGGCCGGCGCGTGCACAGGATGGCGTTTTCGTCCTGCAGAATTTCGCTCTGCACGAACAGCTTGCTGAAAGCCGGGTGGGCCGCATCGGCCGCGGCCGGTGCCAGCGCCACTTCGGCATAGCTGGTCACTTCGATGTGGCGGATCCGGTCCGACTGGTTGCTGATACGGGTGCGGCGTAGTTCGATGTCGTCTTCCGGCGAGACCACGATTTCCGTGTACAGATCGATGCCACGCTCGCTGCGCCGGAACTCGGCGCGGCCTTCCGAAAAGATCACTTCATAGCGTTGCGGTTCCACCAGCGTCGGCTGGAAGGTGCTCGACCAGTACTGGCCATCATCGAGATCGCGCACATAGCAGAAATTGCCCCAGTGATCGCGGGTGCTGTCTTCGCGCCAGCGCGTCACCGCCAGATCCTTCCAGCGGCTATAGCTGCCGCCGGCATTGGTCACCATCACGTGATAGCGGCCGTTCGAGAGCAGCTGGGTTTCCGCGATCGGCGTGCTGTGCTGGTTGAGGATGCGCATCGGCATAATCGCCTCGCTGGCAGGGCTGCGCAGCGCTGCCTGCTCGGTACTGTTGGAATAGAAGGCGCCGCCCTGCGGGCTGCGTTCCTGCAGCACTAGCAGCGTCGATTGCAGCAGCGGATCGGACTCGAAACGCCGCTGCATGGGGCGTTGCTGCAATAGATAGGCCAGCGCCAGCAAGCCCATGCCCTGATGGTGCACCATGAAGGAACGGATCACCGCCGAGGTCTGGCCGCGTGGCAGCCGCGCCGTGGTGTAATCGACCGCTTCATAAAAGCCGTAGCGCCCCAGATAGCCGAGACCGGCCATTTTCTGCAGATTCAGGCAGGCCGCTTCCGGCTGCACCATCAGACCCAGCATACTGGCATACGGCGCCACCACCAGATCGTCGGCCAGGCCGCGCTTCAGCCCCAGCTCCGGCACACCAAAAGCGCGGTACTGATAATTCAGACTGGCGTCGACGGTGTTATAGCCGGACTCGGAAACGCCCCACGGCACATTGCGCCGTTTGCCGTAGGCGATCTGCGCATCGATCACGGCGTGATAGGTCTGATCGAGCAGCGTGTCGGGATAATTCGGCATCACCAGCAGCGGCATCAGGTACTCGAACATCGAACCACTCCACGACAGCAGCACCGGCTTGCCGGCCACAATACAGAGCTGGCGGCCCAGCGCAAACCAGTGCTCGAGCGGCAACTGCCCCTGCGCAATCGCGACGAAACTGGCGAGGCGTACTTCCGACGCCAGCAGATCGTAATAGCTGGCGTCCAGCCGCCGCTCGCTAACGTTGTAACCGATCGCCAGCAGATGGGTAGTGCTGTTGTACAGAAAGCCATACTCCATGCGGGCGAAGCGCGCGCAACGCTGTGCCAGCAGCGCCAGCGCATCGATGCGCTGTTGCGCTAGCGTGGCCGCCTGCGCACTCAGCTGCGCCAGCTGCCACTGGCGCTCGTGTTCGGCGGGTGCCAGCGCACTGGCGTGACTGGACTGCCAGCTGGCCACGCTGTCCTGCAACGCCGCCAGCGCCCGCAAGGTGGGGATGCGCAGCAGTGCCGCGTCGGGCAGCGCCTCCGGTGGCAAGGCCAGCCAGGGCATCAGCAGCGCCAGCTCGGCCAGTCCGGCGCGGGTCTGCTGCAGTAGCGCGTCATGCCACATCAGTGTCTCGTCATGCGGATGGGTCGGTGGCTCAAAGCGGGTCAGCGCTTGCTGTACCTGCTGCAGCCACTGCTGCAGTTGCGCACCATCGCCTGGCTCGGGTGGTGCCTGCAGCAGGGCCGACAGATCGGCCGGCAGCCCGGCTGGCAAGGCGGCCGGTCTATCGGCCGGCAGCACGCCATGCTGGCCGGCCCGGGCTTGCGCCAGCAGGCTGGCCGTGATCACGATCCCTGCGACACACTGCGGCCCCAACACAGGCTGGTCGGCCATGCCGTTCAGACCAGCCTGCAAGGTCAGCAGATGTCCGGCCAGATTGCCGCTATCGACCGTCGACACATACACGGGATGCAGCGCTTGCAGGGTGCGGGTGTCGTACCAGTTATAGAAGTGGCCCTGATAGCGTTCCAGCCGGTCCAATGTATTCAGGGTCTGGGTACTGCGCTCGATCAGTTGCGCGACACTCAGATAGCCGAAGTCGCAGGCACTCAGATTGGCTAGCAGCGCCATGCCGATATTGGTCGGCGAAGTACGATGCGCGACGACCGCCAGCGGATGTTCCTGCATATTATCGGGCGGTAGCCAGTTGTCCTCCGGCCCCACGTAGCGTTCGAAATACGCCCAGGTACGGCGCGCCAGCCGGTGGAGAAACTGCAGCTGCTCGGCGCTCAGCGTGACGCTGCGACGGAGTAAGGGACGGCTGATCCAGTTGGCCAGCGCGGGGGCCAGCAACCACGCCGGCACACACAGCAGCGCCGGCAGCAGACTGGCCGGACGCCAGAGTGCCAGTGCCACCAGTACCAGCGTCCCCAGCGCGGGGGCCACCCACATACTGCGCCAGCTATTCTCGCTCGCGGCCGGGGCCAGCGACGAGGCACGCCATTCCAGCAGACGGCGCTGGCTCACGCCCATGCGCCACAGGCTGCGCGTGATGGCATCCAGACTGAAGTACGCTTCGTAGGGTAGGAACACCAGCAGCAGCGCCGCATGGGCAAACTGCAGCGCACTACGCCGCAAGCTGGCACGCAGATGCTGGCCCCACAGCGTATCGCGCGGGCGCCGCAGTAGATCGTAGAGACCACTCAGCAGCGGGGCCGCAAACAGCACCGCCAGCACGCTGAGCGTCCACAGCCATGGCTGAGGCAGCACCAGCCAGGCCAGCAACAAGCTGGCTACCAGCACGGCAGCGGTCACACTGCGCCGCAGATTATCGAATAGCTTCCAGCGCGACAGCAGCGACAGGGGATTGCGTTCGCGCTGACGCTCCGCACATGGTACGCGCCGCCGCAGCCACGACGCCAGCTGCCAGTCGCCACGGATCCAGCGCTGACGCCGCTGCACATCGTCGCGATAGCGCGACGGATAAGCCTCATACAGTTGCACATCGCTGAGCAGACCGGCGCGCAGATAACAGCCCTCCAGCAGGTCGTGACTGAGGATGCGGTTCTCGGGCAGACGCCCGCCCAGCACCTGCTCGCACACATCGACATCGTAAATGCCCTTGCCGATAAACGAGCCTTCGTAGAACACATCCTGATAGACATTCGACACGGTGCGCGTATAGGGATCGATACCGGGCTCGCCGCCGCACAGCTTCTCGTAATGCGAGGCGTGTTCGCCCGGCACACTGACGGCAATGCTGGGCTGCAGAATGCCATAGCCCTCCACCACCCGGCCCTGGCGCACATCGACCCGTGGCTGATTCAGCGGATGCAGCATGGCAGCGATCATCTGCAGCGCCGCTTCGCGCGGTAACTGGGTATCCGTGTCAAGCGTAATCACGTAGCGCACCGCAGCCAGCATGCGGGTATCGCCCTCGATCACGGCAAAGCGGCCGCTGCCACCACCGCGCAGCAACCGGTTCAGATCCTCCAGCTTGCCGCGCTTGCGCTCGTAGCCCATCCACACGCCTTCCTGCGGATTCCACTGGCGATTGCGGTGCAGCAGCAGAAACGGACTGACCAGTTGCTCCTCACTGGCAGCCTCGGGCGGGGCATACTGGCGATTCAGGCGGGCGATACCAGCCTGTGCCTGTTCCACCAGTGCGGCATCGCCGGGCTGCATGGCCTCAGGGGCATCGACCAGATCAGTCAGCAGGCAGAACTGCAGGTGCGGATCGCGATTGGCCAGAAAGCGCACTTCCAGCTGCTCGCATAGCTGCGCCACATTGGCTTCGCTAAACAGCAGCGTCGGCACCACCACCAGCGTGCGCGCATGGGACGGCACGCCATGCGGCAAGGCCATGCGCGGTAGCGGATGGGGCTGGGTCAGCAGGGTGGCAATCCAGTTCACCAGGGCCAGCGCCAGCTGGGTAGTGCCGAGTAAGGCCAGCAAGCCGGCCAGCAGCAGCCAGATGCCATGTGCGCCCTGCTGCGCCGTGTGTTGTACCAGCAAGGCACTGGCCACCAGTGCCAGCGCCGCGATCGCGCCCAGATAGGTGGTCAGCGGCGCCGTGCGGGCAGTCTGCTGCAGCGCGGCCAGCCAGCCATGGCGCATGCGGCACTGCCGTTCCAGCTGTGCCAGCCCGGCACCGATCAGGTAATAGCCGACGTGGGCATAGCGCCCGCTGTCGCCCTGCGCCTGCGCCAGTTGCAGTGCCTGCTGCGCCACCTCGGCTTCCGTACAGGGCGAGTGACGCGCAATGGTTTCGATGGCATGCCGGTACAGGTCGCGGGTGGCAAACGCCATCTGCCCGTAGACGGCCGACGGATCGCGCCGCAAGGTCTGCTCGACCACGCTCATGGTTTCGACAAACTCCTGCCAGTCCATGGTGCCGAGAAAGCGCAGGCTGCCGATGCTGTTGGCGATCGACACCTGCTCGCCGGCCTGCAGCTGGATTTCGCTCTGGATCAGCTGTTCGATGGTCTGCCCGCTTTCGGCCAGCCGGTGGGTGATCCACGACAGCGCCAGCGTCAGCGCCGGGCTCTGGCCCTGCAGACGACGCGCCAGCTCCGCCACGAAAGCACTGGTGATGGGCGGATTCGAGCGGGCCATATCGGCCACCATCAGAATCAGCCCGCTGGGATTGTACTCGGCCGCCCGCGTCATCTGGTCAGCCCAGTGATTGGCCAGATCGCGGTGGCGGCGGTTATCGGCCACCCGCACGGCCACCCGGCGCAGGTTCTCGATCAGCGCCAGCCGTAGCATGATGGGAATCGCCCACAACTCGCCCAGCTGCAGACTGGCGACTTCCTGATACGCCGTCACGAAGCGGCACAGCGATTCCGGATCGACCCGGCCATCGCCGTGGGCAATGATCTCCAACGCAATCCGGTACACCCGTGGACTGCTGTCCGGCACCGCCTCTTCCAGGCGCGGCAACTGCTTGCTGTAGTTGCGCGGCAGGTGGCGCCGCGCGGTACGGATCTGCTCCTCGATCAGATAGAAGTTATCGAGCAGCCATTCGGATGCCGGCGTGATCTGACGCCCCGCTTTGACGGCCGCGGTCAGCTCGCTGCAGCAGGCATCGATCACCGTGGCGTTCTGCGTCAGGCGCTGCAGCAGCCGGTCCGGCCCGCCACGCGCGCTGAGCCGGTGATGGCTGGCCAGCGTCTTGCCGTAAGCCTCCATCTGCACGGCACTGAATAATTCGGCGCGCAGCGGCTGATCGGCAGCGTGATCTTCGCGCAGCACGGTGCGTGTCGCAAACAGTGGCGCAAACAGTGACGCCAGGCGTGATGCCAGCAGTGACCCGAATACTTTCAAACTTGACCTCGCTATGCACAGAGAAAATAGGCATAGCCAGCTTAGGCCCAGCGCGCTAACCCGACTGTGCGCAGACGTACATAGCCCCCCGGGCGCGCCCCGCAAAAAAAAGAGCCGCTTGCGCGGCCCGTAAAGGAAGAAGGTGAGGCCTTACGCGGCCTGTGCCAGCGGCGCTAAGGCCAGCCCGCCACTCAGGCTGTAGCTGTGTGGATGGCCAAGGCGACGCAGACATTGCGCAGCTTTCAGGCTGCGGTTGCCGCTGCGGCAGACGAAGACCAGTGGCGCTTGCGGCGCGCCCAGCCACTGCGCCGCATGCTCGGTCAGACGGCTCAGCGGTACGCTATGCAGGGGCGCTCCCAGCGGCAACAATCTGGCGCTGGCAGCGAATTCGTAATCTTCCCGCACGTCGATCAGATGTGCGTCGGGATGGGCCTGCAGCAACTGCGCGAGCGCTGCATGGTCGAGCTGCAGGCTGCTGCCGGCAGCACACGGCGCGCAATGCTGGCTGGCCACGCAGAATTGATTCTGTTCATCGCGACTCGGGCACAGCAGGGTCTGCTCGCCCGTCAGGGTCTGCAGCGCTGCGGCGCCGGCGACGGTCGCGCTGAAGGCAAAGCGCAGCGCGGCAGCGCTCAACTGACCTTGCTCGGCCTGTCCCAGCAGATAGTGACGCTGCGCACCATCCGCCAAGCAGGCCAGTGTGCGGCGCCCCAGTCGCAGCGCTGCGGCACGCTGCCCATCGGCCAGCAACACCTGCTCCGGCAAGTCCGGCCAGCCATACCCGTCGACTGCGACGCGACTGACCGCGTGACGCCCCAGCGCATCGATCAACTCGCCATTGTCCTGACCTGCCGTGGTATTCAGGATGGCCTGCACGCGATAATTCTGGCAACGCACAAATGCTTCGATGCGGGCCGTGTGTTCCGGCAGCGGATCGATCAGTACGCAACTACGGCTGGCCGCATCCAGCAGCAACCAGCTACAGACTCCTTCTACACCCAGCTGCAGCAGACCATCATGGGCCACGCGCGGCTGTTCGGAAGCAATCAGGCAGGCGCTACGCAGCGCCGCACCGCAACGGGCAATCCGCACACAGGCGTCGGCAATCATGGACGCATCGGCCAGTGGACCGAAGGACATGCGGATCGCACCGGCACTGCGCCACAATGGCAGCTGCATGGCATCCAGCACATAGCTGGGCGCTGCTTTGGCGGCCGAACAGGCACTGCCGGAGCTGACCCGGACCTGGGCCGCATCGAACACATCCATCAGCTCGCGGCTGCTCAGTCCCGGTACGGAGAAATTCAGTGTGGTGGGCAACGAGTGCTCGAAAGGATTGTTAAATACCACGCCCGGCAAGGCAGCGCGCAGGGCCTCGGCCAACTGGCTCCGGTAGTCTTCCAGTTCGGCATGGCTGCGGAAGGTGTCACCGCGCTCCAGCGCTGCCAGCACGGTGCCCAGTGCGGCAATGCCGGCCATGTTTTCGGTACCCGAGCGCTGCGCACTTTCCTGCCCGCCACCCACGATCAGGGGAGTGAACGGTGCGCCAGCGCGCACATACAGCATGCCAGTGCCTTTCGGTGCATATAATTTATGGCCGGAAAATGGCGCGTAGTCGATGCGGGTGGCCGCCAGATTCAGGTCCAGCTTGCCCAGCGCCTGCACGCAATCGACCAGCCAGTAAGCCTGACAGGCGCTCTGCTCCAGCAGATTCTGGATGCCGGCCAGATCGCTGATGACGCCCGTTTCATTATTCGCCGCCATGGTGCACACCAGCGCAGCTTCGCTGGCACAGGCGCGCAGCGCCGCCAGATCATGCAGGCCGTCGGCATGCACGGGCAATTTGTACAGGCTCAGGTTGAGACCCAGCAAGCGATTCCAGTGCGCCAGCGCTTCCGGCACGGCCTTGTGTTCGGTAGCACCGTACACCAGCAGGCTGCCGATGGCGACGCCCTGCTGCTGACGTTCGCGCAAGGCCACCAGCGCCGACAGTATCGCCGTCTGGATGCCCTCGGTCGCGCCGCTATTAAACATCAAGCGCCCCTCGCCCACGCCGAGCAGGCGGCGCGCACACTGGTGCGCCTGATCGAGTATGACTTTCGCGTTCAGGCCACTGGCGTGACTGCTGCTGGGGTTGCCGTACTGCTGTCCCATGGTGCGACACGCCGCTTCGATGGCAGCAGGTAAAACGGCGGTGGTGGCATTGCCATCAAGGTAGATTTCGGTCGTCATGATGAGAGCTATAGAGCAGGCACTGGAATACTCATAGCATACTCAAAACACGGGAAACATATATACTAAAATACTCCGCTTCCCCCTAAAATATAGCATGTTTATGCTACTTATTTGGAGTATCCAGAATGAATCCACTTGACCGCTATGACTATGCCATTCTCTCCGCCCTGCAGCTCGATGGCACGCTGTCGGTGGCCCAGCTCAGCGAACGGATCGGGCTGTCCAGCACGCCGTGCTGGAAACGCATCCGCCGGCTTGAGGAAGAAGGCTATCTGGAGAACCGCGTGGCCATCGTCAATCGCCGCAAAGTGGGCCTGGCGGTGACGGTGTTCGTCAGCGTACGGACTAGCCAGCACGACGATAAATGGCTGGCACGCTTTGCTGCGGCCGTGGTGGCGCTGCCAGAAGTGCTGGAATTTCACCGCATGAGCGGCGACATCGACTATCTGCTGAAAGTCGTCACCAGCGATATCGAGGGCTATGACCGCTTTTACAAGAAGCTCATCAAAGTGGCGCAACTGAGCGGGGTGTCCTCGGCGTTCTCGATGGAACAGATCAAATTCAGCACCGCCCTGCCGCTGGAACTGGTCGCGCACGGCTAATGCACACCACCTGCGCCACTTGCTCCACCTGCAGCACTTTTTCCGCTGGCGCCCAGTCATCGCGCGCGCCCCGTCCACTACCCGCACAAAGCCCTCGCGCCTCTGGCGGCGATGGCTTATGCTAGCCGGCGTTACTGCTTACCAGGAAAGACAAACAACATGAGTTCACTCCGCACTACCCGCGCTGCACTGGCAGCGGCCATCGCGCTGGCCCTCGCCGCGCCCGTCAGCCACGCTGCCGCCCCGCTCGGCAGCACTGGCAACAGCGCCAGCGCCCCTGCGACCCCGGCCCAAAGCGACGCCGCAGCGCAGCGCGCCCTGCTGACGCTGGCCGATCAGTACTACGACGCTAACGCCCGCTTTAATCCCATCTCGGCCACGGAAAACGGCGATAAGCGCTTTGACGACCAGCTGGGCCTGAGCATTGCCCCCGCCCAGCGTGCCCGTCAATTCAAGCTGTATCACCAGTTCAGCAAGCGTCTGCAGGCGATCGCGCGTGCGCGCCTGAGCAGTGCCGACCAGATCAACTACGACATCCTGCGCTTCGAGCTGAACAGCCTGCTGGCAATCGAAGCTTTCCCGGAACACCTGCTGCCGATCACCCAGATGGATAGCGTGCCCGTCGCGCTGGCCAACTATGCCGGTGGCGAAGCCTCCCAGCCGCTCACCACGGTAGCCGAATACAATGCCTATCTGAAGCGCATCAGCCAGCTGCCCGCATGGATCGATCAGGCCATTGCAAACATGCGCGTGGGTATGCGTAGCGGCATCACCCAGCCACGCGCCCTGATGCTATCGGCCCTGCCGCAGTTCCAGCAACTGCTCAGCGACAAGGCTGAAAGCAATATCTTCTATACGCCCATCACCAAACTGCCAGCCAGCTTCAGCGCCGCTGATCGCCAGCGCCTGAGCGTCGCCTACCGGGACGCCGTCGGCCAGCGCATCCTGCCTGCCCTGCAACGTCTGGCGCGCTTCATCGAACAGGACTACCTGCCGGCCTGCCGTAGCAGCACCGGGCTGGGCGATTTGCCAAATGGCGCGGCGTGGTATCAGGCGCGGGTGGCCGATTCGACCACCACCAGCATGCAGCCGGCGGAAATCCACGCCATCGGTTTAAAAGAAGTGGCGCGCATTCAGGCCCAGTTCGCCGTTCTCGGCCCCAAACTCGGCTATGACGGCCCGCCAGCCGGCCTGCCCGTCTGGGTCGCCGCACAGGCCAAGTTCTATCCGTTCAAAACAGAACAGCAGGTACAGGCGGTCTATCACCAGCTCAATGAGGTGCTCGACACCAAACTGCCGCAGATGTTCACGCTGCTGCCGAAAGCCAAGCTCGATCTGCGTCTGGAACCGGAACTGAGCCGCGCCACCGCATCCGACCATTACACGGCACCGGCCGGGGATGGTTCGCGTCCCGGCGTGTTCTGGTCGGTGGTCAATGACCCGACCAAATACGGCAGCACCGGCATGACCACGCTATTCCTGCACGAAGGCAAACCGGGGCACCACTTCCACATCGCCCTGATGCAGGAACTGAATCTGCCGAAGTTCCGCAAATTCGGCGGCAACAATGCCTACACGGAAGGCTGGGCGCTGTACGCCGAAACTCTGGGCAAGGAGATGGGGCTGTTTGAAGATCCGGCCCAGTACTTCGGCCACCTCAACGACGAACTGCTGCGTGCCACCCGTCTGGTGGTGGACACCGGTATGCACGCGCTGGGCTGGAGCCGCGAACGCAGCATCGCCTATATGCACGACACGCTCGGTTATGACGTCACCGCCAAGACCGAAACCGAGCGCTATATGGCATGGCCGGGGCAGGCACTGGGCTACAAGATCGGCTCGCTGAAGATTGTCGCGCTGCGCGAGCGCGCCAGTGCTGCCCTCGGTGACAAATTCAGCCTGCCAGCCTTCCACGCCGTCGTGCTGGGTGACGGCACCGTGCCGCTGGCTCTGCTGGAAGAAAAAGTCGAGCGCTGGATCGCCAGCCAGCAATAACAACACTCAAAAAATCAGCGCAAATAGAAACGGCACCCGAGGGTGCCGTTTCTATTTGCTAGGCGGTGCTTACGCTTCGCCGTCCTGCGGGATGACTTCGCTCACGTCGGCTTCGCTGCCGGCCATGGCGGCCTTCTCGGCAGCCAGCAGAGCTTGACGCTCTTCGACTTCCCACTGCTCTTTCTCTTTGCGTGCGCGGTGGAATGCCAGACCCGTACCACCAGGGATCAGACGACCCACGATGACGTTTTCTTTCAGACCACGCAGACCGTCGCGTTTGCCCATGATGGCAGCTTCGGTCAGCACGCGAGTGGTTTCCTGGAACGATGCAGCCGAGATGAAGGAATCGGTCGACAGCGATGCTTTGGTAATACCCAGCAGCACGTTTTCGTAGGTCGCAGCGATCTTGTTCTCTTTGACCATGCGATCGTTCTCTTCCAGCAGCTCGGAACGCTCTACCTGTTCGCCGACGATGTAGTCGGTGTCACCGGCATTGACGATCTGAACGCGACGCAGCATCTGACGTACGATCACTTCGATGTGCTTGTCGTTAATCTTCACGCCCTGCAGACGGTACACGTCCTGCACTTCGTCAACGATGTAACGTGCCAGCGCTTCGATACCCAGCAGTCGCAGAATGTCTTGCGGATCGGCAGGACCGTCCACAATCATCTCGCCCTTGTTCACTACCTGGCCGTCGTGTACCAGCACTTGCTTGTCCTTGGTAATCAGGAACTCGTGCTTGTTGCCGTCCATGTCGGTGATTTCCAGACGCTGCTTACCCTTGGTTTCTTTACCGAAGGCCACGGTACCCGTGACTTCTGCCAGCATACCGGCATCTTTCGGCGAACGGGCTTCGAACAGCTCGGCAACGCGCGGCAGACCCCCGGTAATATCGCGAGTCTTCTGCGATTCGGTCGGGATACGTGCCAGCACTTCACCAACGGTCACTGCCTGGCCATCTTTCACCATAATCAGTGCGCCCACCTGGAAGCCGATCGCTACAGCGTGTTCGGTACCGGCGATCTTCACTTCGTGACCTTCTTCGTTCAGCAGTTTTACCTGTGGACGCATGGTCTTGGTCAGCGAACCGCGACGTTTCGCATCGATCGCGACCAGAGTCGACAGACCGGTCACTTCGTCGACCTGACGGGCTACGGTGACGCCTTCTTCGACGTTCTCGAAACGCACGGTACCGGCGTATTCGGTAATGATCGGACGGGTCAGCGGATCCCAGGTTGCCAGTGCGGTACCGGCCTTGATGACCAGACCATCTTTGACAATCAGCGTCGCGCCGTATGGCACTTTATGACGTTCACGCTCACGGCCGTGGTCGTCGGTAATCAGCACTTCACCGGAACGGGAAATGACGATCAGTGCGCCCTTGCCGTTGGTCACGTAACGCATGGTCGAAGTGAAACGGATAATACCGTTGGACTTCGCTTCCACCGACGAGGCCACTGCTGCACGCGATGCCGCACCACCAATGTGGAAGGTACGCATGGTCAGCTGGGTACCAGGTTCACCAATCGACTGCGCTGCCACCACACCGACGGCTTCGCCGGCGTTAACCAGCATACCGCGGCCCAGATCGCGACCGTAGCACTTGGCGCACAGGCCGAAGCGGGTGTCGCAAGTCAGCGGAGTACGAACCTTGACTTCGTCGATCGACAGACGCTCGATCTCTTCGACCATGTCTTCGTCCATCAGGGTACCGGCTTCGTACAGCGTCGCCTGGGTTTCCGGATTGACGACGTCGTTCACCACTACACGGCCGAGGATACGGTCGCGCAGCGCTTCGATGACTTCACCACCTTCAACCAATGCCTTCATGACGGTACCGTTGGAGGTGCCGCAATCGTCCTCGATCACCACCAGATCCTGGGTCACGTCAACCAGACGACGGGTCAGGTAACCGGAGTTCGCGGTTTTCAGTGCCGTATCGGCCAGACCTTTACGAGCGCCGTGGGTCGAAATGAAGTACTGCAACACGTTCAGACCTTCGCGGAAGTTCGCGGTAATCGGCGTTTCGATAATCGAACCATCCGGTTTCGCCATCAGACCACGCATACCGGCCAGCTGACGAATCTGGGCTGCCGAACCACGCGCGCCCGAGTCGGCCATCATGTAAATCGCGTTGAACGATTCCTGAGTCGACTTGGTGCCATCGCGTTTGATGACGTCTTCTACTTTCAGCTGGTCCATCATGGCCTTGCCGACTTCGTCGGAAGTTTTGCCCCAGATGTCGACCACTTTGTTGTAGCGTTCGCCTGCGGTCACCAGACCCGAAGCGTACTGCTGCTCGATCTGCTTGACTTCTGCCTCGGCGGCCGAAATCAGGGTGACTTTTTGTGGCGGTACCAGCATGTCGTCCACGCAGATCGAAATACCGGCGCGGGTTGCCAGACGGAAGCCCGACTGCATCAGTTGGTCAGCAAATACCACCGTTGCGCGCAGACCGCACTTACGGAAGGAGGTGTTGATCAGCTTGGAAATTTCTTTCTTCTTCAGGGCGCGGTTCAGCACGCTGAATGGCAGACCCTTAGGCAGAATTTCCGACAGAATCGCGCGGCCGACGGTGGTTTCGTAACGGGTCACGGTGCGGACGAATTCGCCCGTCACTGGATCCTTAGGATTTTCCACGATACGGACCGTGATACGGGTGGTCAGTTCAACCTGTTTGTTGTCGTAGGCACGAATGACTTCCGACACGTCAGGGAACAGCATCCCTTCGTTTTTCGCATTGATCGCTTCGCGGGTCGCGTAGTACAGACCCAGCACGATATCCTGCGAAGGAACGATCGATGGTTCGCCATTCGACGGGAACAGAATGTTGTTCGAAGCCAGCATCAGGGTGCGTGCTTCCATCTGTGCTTCGATCGACAGCGGCACGTGAACTGCCATCTGGTCACCGTCGAAGTCAGCATTGAATGCCGCGCAGACCAGTGGGTGCAGCTGGATCGCTTTACCTTCGATCAGGACTGGTTCGAAGGCCTGGATACCCAGACGGTGCAGGGTTGGTGCACGGTTCAACATGATCGGATGTTCGCGGATCACGTCTTCCAGAATGTCCCATACCACTGGCTCTTGAATCTCGACCAGCTTCTTGGCTGCCTTGATGGTCGTTGCCAGACCCATCAGTTCCAGTTTGTTGAAGATGAATGGTTTGAACAGTTCCAGCGCCATCAGTTTTGGCAGACCGCACTGATGCAGTTTCAGTTGTGGACCCACCACGATCACCGAACGGCCCGAGTAGTCGACGCGCTTACCCAGCAAGTTCTGACGGAAGCGGCCGCCCTTACCTTTGATCATCTCAGCCAGCGATTTCAGCGGACGCTTGTTGGCGCCGGTCATCGCTTTACCGCGACGGCCGTTGTCCAGCAGCGAGTCGACTGCTTCTTGCAGCATACGCTTTTCGTTACGCGTGATGATCTCTGGAGCGCGCAGCTCCATCAGGCGTTTCAGACGGTTGTTACGGTTGATCACGCGGCGATACAGATCGTTCAGATCCGAGGTCGCGAAACGGCCGCCGTCCAGTGGTACCAGTGGACGCAGTTCCGGTGGCAGCACCGGCAGCACTTCCATGATCATCCACTCAGGCTTGATGCCCGAACGCTGGAACGCTTCCAGCACTTTCAGACGCTTGGCGTATTTCTTGATCTTGGCTTCGGATTTCGATTCCTTCAGTTCCACGCGCAGGGTCTCGGCATCGCGGTGGATGTCGATCGAGCGCAGCAGTTCACGGATACCTTCCGCGCCCATGAAGGCGGTGAAGTCGTCGCCGTACTCTTCGTACTTGGCGGCGTAATCGTCTTCCGACATGATCTGGCATTTTTTCAGCGGGGTCATGCCCGGATCGGTCACCACGTATGCTTCGAAGTACAGCACGCGTTCGATGTCCCGCAGGGTCATGTCCAGCACCATACCGAGGCGCGATGGCAGCGACTTCAGGAACCAGATGTGAGCAGTTGGCGAAGCCAGTTCGATGTGGCCCATGCGTTCGCGACGCACTTTGGCCAGCGTGACTTCGACGCCGCATTTTTCGCAGATCACGCCGCGGTGTTTCAGGCGTTTGTATTTACCGCACAGGCACTCGTAATCCTTGATCGGGCCAAAGATTTTGGCGCAGAACAGGCCGTCGCGCTCAGGCTTGAAGGTACGGTAGTTGATGGTTTCCGGCTTTTTAACTTCGCCGTAGGACCACGAACGGATTTTTTCAGGCGAAGCAAGACCGATTTTGATCGCGTCAAAGGTCTCGTTCGTCTGTACTTGCTTGAATAGATCGAGCAGTGCTTTCATGTATCACTCCAGGTAGTGATGAATTCTTTAAACTGTCCCGCCGGCGACAGGCCGGCGGGACACGCGCTTGTGAACTGCAGCTTGCGCCTTAGTTACGTTCCAGGTCGATATCGATACCCAGGGAACGGATTTCTTTCACCAGCACGTTGAACGATTCCGGCATACCAGCGTCGATCACGTGGTCACCTTTGACCAGGTTTTCGTACACTTTGGTACGGCCGTTCACGTCATCCGACTTCACGGTCAGCATTTCTTGCAGCACGTACGATGCGCCGTACGCTTCCAGTGCCCACACCTCCATCTCACCGAAGCGCTGGCCACCGAACTGGGCTTTACCGCCCAGTGGTTGCTGCGTTACCAGCGAGTAAGGACCGGTGGAACGGGCGTGCATCTTGTCGTCAACCAAGTGGTGCAGTTTCAGCATGTGCATCACACCGACGGTGACTTTACGCTCAAACGCTTCACCGGTACGACCGTCATACATGGTGACCTGATTCTTCGACGGGGTCATGCCCAGTTTGGCAGCGATGTCATCCGGATAAGCCAGATCCAGCATGCGCCGGATTTCCGACTCATGCGCACCATCGAACACTGGGGTCGCGAACGGTACACCTTTTTTCAGGTTGTTCGCCAGCTTCATGATTTCTTCGTCGTCGAACTGATCCAGATCTTCCGGACGGCCGTTCTCGTTGTAGACGGTGGTCAGGAATTTGCGCATCTCTTCGACTTTGATCTGCTGTTGCAGCATCTCGCCGATACGGATACCCAGACCCTTAGCAGCCCAGCCCAGGTGGGTCTCGAGAATCTGACCCACGTTCATACGCGAAGGCACACCCAGCGGGTTCAGTACCACGTCGGCCGGCGTACCGTCAGCCATGTATGGCATGTCTTCCACTGGCACGATACGGGAAACCACACCCTTGTTACCGTGACGACCTGCCATCTTGTCGCCCGATTGCAGGCGACGTTTCACGGCCAGATACACTTTGACCATCTTCTGCACGCCAGGTTGCAGTTCATCGCCCTGGGTGAGTTTCTTACGCTTCTCTTCGAAGGCCAGATCGAACTGGTGGCGCTTCTCGTTGATCGATTCCTTGATCGCTTCCAGCGCGGTCGCCGCTGCATCATCGGCAGGACGGATGTCGAACCAGTGATACTTGTCCAGATCGTCCAGATATTCCTTGGTGATCTTGGCGCCTTTGGCCAGCTTCTTCGGACCGCCGTTGACGACCTGACCGATCAGCATTTTTTCCAGACGCTGGAAGGCATCGCCTTCCACGATACGCATCTGGTCGTTCAGATCCAGACGGAAGCGTTTCAGTTCATCGTCGATGATCTGCTGGGCGCGTTTGTCGCGCACGATGCCTTCGCGGGTGAACACTTGCACGTCGATCACGGTACCGATCATGCCCGAAGGCACGCGCAGCGAGGTGTCTTTCACGTCCGAAGCTTTTTCACCGAAGATGGCGCGCAGCAGCTTCTCTTCCGGGGTCAGCTGGGTTTCGCCCTTAGGCGTTACTTTACCAACCAGGGTATCGCCAGCCTGTACTTCAGCACCGATGTAGACGATGCCCGACTCGTCCAGACGTGCCAGCTGGTTTTCCGCCAGATTCGAGATATCGCGGGTGATTTCTTCCGCGCCCAGCTTGGTATCACGTGCCACGACGGACAGCTCTTCGATGTGAATCGAAGTGTAGCGGTCGTCTTTCACAACGTTTTCCGAGATCAGGATCGAATCTTCGAAGTTCAGACCATTCCATGGCATGAAGGCCACGGTCATGTTCTGCCCCAGCGCCAGTTCGCCCAGATCGGTGGAAGCGCCGTCAGCGATGACGTCGCGCTTGGCCACACGGTCGCCTACCTTGACGATAGGACGCTGGTTGATGTTGGTGTTCTGGTTAGAACGGGTGTACTTGAT
Organism: Oxalobacteraceae bacterium; assembly: GCA_027490725.1. GTDB lineage: Bacteria > Pseudomonadota > Gammaproteobacteria > Burkholderiales > Burkholderiaceae_D > Rugamonas. The sequence goes on along the minus strand of JAIXXN010000008.1, from coordinate 6,495 downwards.
CAGGTTGTAGATATCCACACCGACTTCGCCCGCGGTCGCTTCGTCGTCGTTGACGCGAATCACCACACGGCCTGCATCGATGTAATCGACGATACCGCCACGCAGTGCCTGCACGGTGGTACCCGAGTCGACTGCCACGGTACGTTCGATACCGGTACCCACCAGCGCCTTCTCAGGACGCAAGCACGGTACAGCCTGACGTTGCATGTTGGCACCCATCAAAGCGCGGTTCGCATCATCGTGTTCCAGGAATGGAATCAGCGACGCTGCGACGGACACGATCTGGCCTGGCGCCACGTCCATGTACTGGATACGCTCTGGCGACACCAGAATGGTTTCGCCGGCTTCACGCGAGGAGACCAGCTCATCGCACAGGGTACCGGACTCATCGATCGAGGCATTTGCCTGAGCGATGATGTAACGACCTTCTTCGATGGCCGACAGATAATCGATCTGGTCGGTAATCTTGGAGTCGATCACTTTGCGGTACGGGGTTTCCAGGAAGCCGTATTCGTTCAGGCGGGCGTACAGTGCCAGCGAGTTGATCAGACCGATGTTCGGGCCTTCAGGCGTTTCGATCGGGCACACACGGCCGTAGTGGGTCGGGTGCACGTCGCGCACTTCGAAGCCGGCACGTTCGCGGGTCAGACCACCAGGGCCCAGAGCGGATACACGACGCTTGTGGGTGATTTCCGACAGCGGGTTGGTCTGGTCCATAAACTGCGACAGCTGCGAGGAACCGAAGAACTCGCGAATCGCGGCCGAGATCGGCTTCGAGTTGATCAGGTCGTGCGGCATCAGGTTGTCGGCTTCGGCCTGACCCAGACGCTCTTTCACGGCGCGTTCAACCCGTACCAGACCGGCACGGAATTGGTTCTCTGCCAGTTCGCCCACGCAACGTACGCGACGGTTACCCAGGTGATCGATATCGTCGACTTCGCCGCGACCATTGCGCAGCTCAACGAGGATCTTGATCACGGCCAGCACGTCTTCGTTCGACAGCGTCATGGCGCCAGTCAGTTCATCGCGGCTGATGCGGCGGTTGAACTTCATACGACCCACGGCCGACAGATCGTAACGATCCGGGCTGTAGAACAGGCCGTTGAACAGGGCTTCCACGGAGTCTTCCGTTGGTGGTTCGCCAGGACGCATCATGCGGTAGATCGCCACACGCGCAGCCATCTGGTCGGCGGTGTCGTCGATACGCAGAGTTTGCGAGATGTAGGCGCCCTGATCCAGATCGTTGGTGTACAGAGTCTGGATTTCGCTGATGTTGGCTTCGCGCAGACGGCCGAGCACGTCTTCGGTCAGTTCGTCATTGGCGGAGGCCACCACTTCACCGGTTTCCGGATCGACGATGTTTTTCGCCAGAACGCGGCCCAGCAGGTAGTCTTCTGGCACCGAAATGTGCTTGATGCCGTTCGATTCGATGTCGCGCACATGCTTGGCATTGATACGCTTGTCTTTCAGAACCAGGGTCTTGCCTTCTTTGTTGACGATGTCGAAACGGGCGACTTCGCCACGCAGACGTTCGGCAACGAATTCCATCTCCGCGCCTTCCGAACGCAGGTTGAAATTGTCGAATACGAAGAAGTTGGCCAGAATCTGCTCGTGCGACATACCGATCGCTTTCAGCAGAATCGTTACCGGCATCTTGCGGCGGCGGTCGACGCGGAAGAACAGAATGTCTTTCGGATCGAACTCGAAGTCCAGCCACGAGCCACGGTAAGGAATAATACGGGCCGAGAACAGCAGTTTACCCGAGGAGTGGGTCTTGCCGCGGTCGTGTTCGAAGAACACGCCAGGCGAGCGATGCAGCTGCGAAACGATGACACGCTCAGTACCATTGATAACGAACGAACCGGTGGAGGTCATCAGAGGCAGTTCGCCCATGTAGACTTCCTGTTCCTTCATCTCTTTGACGACCGGCTTGGTCGGCGATTCCTTGTCCAGGATCACCAGACGTACCTTGGCGCGCAGCGGCGACGCGAACGTCAGGCCACGCAGTTGGCATTCCTTGACGTCAAAGGCAGGATCGCCCAGCACGTACGACAGGAATTCGAGACGCGCAAAGCCATTGTGCGAAACGATAGGGAAAATCGAGGTAAAGGCCGACTGCAGGCCGTCGTTCTTGCGGGTCGACGGTGCTACGTCTTCTTGCAAGAAACTATGGTAGGACTCGAGCTGGGTAGCCAGCAGGAACGGAACGTGGTGAACGTTGGCGCGCTTCGCGAATGATTTGCGAATGCGTTTCTTCTCAGTAAATGAGTAGTGCATGGACACTCCGTGAGTGACAGAAAGGATAAAAAATTCAGGTTTTGCCTGTGTCACCAGTGCCGATAGCCCCAGTTCAACAAGGTGTTCGGCTGCATGTCACACAGACGAAACCTGAAACTTCTACCATTTCCAGCTGATTTCAATAAACTGCGTACCACTGTAGCGCAAAACAAACGCTACAAATACGACGAGGACGACAAAGGAGCCAAAGCCGGATATTCCCCCTTTCGGAAGGATATCCGCAACTTTGGCTCGGTGGGGCCGGTCGGATTGGCGGGGAGAAGCTCCCTGCCATGCCGCCGACCGCCGTACAACTTGATTACTTCAGTTCGGCCTTGGCGCCAGCTTCTTCCAGCTTTTTCTTAGCGGCTTCAGCGTCAGCTTTAGCCAGGGCTTCTTTAACAACTTTTGGTGCGCCATCAACTACGTCTTTGGCTTCTTTCAGGCCCAGACCGGTGATTTCGCGAACAGCTTTAATTACGCCAACTTTGTTTGCGCCAACTTCGGTCAGAACAACGTTGAATTCGGTTTGTTCTTCAACTGCTGCAGCAGCGGCGCCGCCAGCTGCTGGAGCTGCCATTGCTGCGGCCGAAACGCCGAATTTTTCTTCGAAAGCTTTAACCAGTTCGTTCAGGTCCATTACGGACATTTCGCTTACTGCGTTCAGGATGTCGTCTTTGCTAATTGCCATTTGAAACTCCAATAATTTTTTGATTCGTTAATACATCAGATAGCTACTTGAAAAAAACCCGACGGCCGTCAGGCCGCCAGCGCGTAATAAATTACGCTTCTGCTGGGGCTTCTTCTGCTGCGACTTCGGCAACAGGAGCACCTTCGGATTTTTTCGCTGCCAGAGCAGCCAGACCACGTGCAAAGCCCGACACCGGAGCCAGCATAACGCCCAACAGCTGCGAAATGAGAACTTCACGGGAAGGAATGCTCGCCAACGCTGCAACAGCTGCTTTATCCAGCTGCTTGCCTGCGTAGTTACCGGCAGTGATGACCAGTTTGTCGTTGGTTTTAGCGAAGTCAGCGATGACTTTAGCTGCTGCAACGGCATCGTCCGAGATCGAGTAGATCAACGGACCGGTCATGCTGTCTGCCAGAGCGGCGAACTGCGTGCCTTCAACGGAGCGACGTGCGAGGGTGTTTTTCAACACTCGCAGGTACACGCCTTGAGCGCGCGCTTTAGCACGAAGTTGCGTCAAGTGAGCAACCTGGATGCCACGATATTCGGCCACGACGATGGTTTGCGCAGTTGCTACTTTTGCGGAAACTTCGGCGACGACGGCCTTTTTGTCATTCAGATTGAGACCCACGGTCAACCTCCTTAAATGATGGCGGGAAAAACCTACCATCGGTTCGAACAACGGCGTCCGAGGTTTAGGAGTCCAATGGACTACGAAACTTGATCGGGTACACCATCTGCGTTGGGTGAAAATTCAATTAACCGGATGCCTGCCTGATGCATCCCGCCCAACGGTCTTTGATTGCCTGGTGGCCGTTTGCACGACCACCAGCCCAAAGAACTGCCCCCTGCTGCACGACGGCAACAAGAGGACTTAAACTTGAAACTTAAGCTGCCAGGCTAGCCTGATCAACACGGACGCCAGCGCCCATGGTCGACGACAGCGAAACCTTGCGCAGGTAAACACCCTTGCTGGTCGCTGGCTTAGCTTTGTTCAGTGCATCGACCAGGGCAACCAGGTTGCTCTTCAGGTCTGCATCGCTGAACGATTTGCGGCCGATGGTCGCGTGAATGATACCGGCTTTGTCGGTACGGTACTGAACCTGACCAGCTTTGGCGTTTTTCACAGCGGTGGCGACGTCAGGGGTGACGGTACCAACTTTCGGGTTAGGCATCAGACCACGTGGGCCCAGGATCTGACCCAGGGTACCAACGATACGCATGGTGTCTGGCGAAGCGATGACGATGTCGAAAGGCATGTCGCCGGCTTTGACGCGCTCAGCCAGGTCTTCCATACCAACCACGTCAGCACCAGCAGCTTTAGCTTGTTCAGCTTTTTCGCCCGAAGCGAAGACTGCTACGCGAACGGTTTTGCCGGTGCCAGCTGGCAGCACGACGGAACCACGAACCACCTGGTCGGATTTCTTAGGATCCACACCCAGTTGTACCGACACGTCGATCGATTCATTGAACTTGGCGGTAGCCAGTTCTTTGATCAGCACAACAGCGTTGTCGAACGAGTACGATTTGGTGCTATCAACTTTGGCTTTGATAGCTTTAGCGCGTTTGGACAGTTTTGCCATGATTACAGACCTTCCACCGTGATGCCCATCGAACGTGCGGAGCCAGCGATGGTGCGTACAGCAGCATCCAGGTCAGCAGCGGTCAGATCTGGGGATTTCAATTTAGCGATTTCTTCAGCTTGGGCGCGGGTCAGCGAACCGACTTTGTCGGTATGTGGCTTCGGCGAACCTTTGGTGATGCCCGAGTGCTTCTTGATCAGGAAGGTTGCTGGTGGGGTCTTCATCACGAAGGTGAAGGACTTGTCAGCAAACGCGGTGATCACGACAGGGATCGGCATGCCTGGTTCCATACCTTGGGTCTGCGCATTGAAAGCTTTGCAGAATTCCATGATGTTCAGACCGCGCTGACCCAGCGCTGGACCAATCGGTGGGGATGGGTTTGCTTTACCAGCTGGCACTTGCAGCTTGATAAAACCAATGATTTTCTTTGCCATGATGGCTCCTATGCTTGGAATGAGTAGTAGCGCCCCACCATGCGCAATCTGCAGGGCGGGGCTCCTCTTTTGCCAGATGTGTCAGGTTTTTACACCGTCGCCCGTTCTGGCGAACGGTGTTGCTTATACTTTTTCGACCTGACCGAATTCCAGTTCGACTGGAGTGGCACGTCCGAAAATGGTGACCGAGACGCGCACTTTCGATTTCTCGTAGTTGACTTCTTCGACTGCGCCGTTGAAGTCAGTGAACGGACCATCTTTGATGCGGACATCTTCGCCCACCTGGAACAGCACTTTCGGCCGCGGCTTCTCGACACCCTCTTGCACTTGCTGCATGATTTTGTCGATTTCGCGTGCCGGAATCGGCGTAGGCTTATTCGATTTACCACCGATGAAGCCGGTCACTTTGCTGGTGTTTTTCACCAGGTGCCAGGTTTCGTCCGTCATTTCCATCTCTACCAGCACATAGCCAGGGTAGAAACGACGTTCGGTAACATATTTCTGACCGTTACGGACTTCGACCACTTCTTCGGTCGGCACCAGAATCTGGCCAAACTGGTCCTGCATGCCGGCGCGCTCTACGCGTTCGGCCAGCGCACGCTGGACGCTCTTTTCCATGCCGGAATACGCATGTACAACATACCAGCGCTTGTTGCTCACTGGCGTGCTGATTCGCGCTGCGCCAGCTTCTTGCGCCGAAGCGTCGCCGGAACCGGAGACGCTCATCGCTTCATCTTGCACATTTTCGCTCATTATTTTCGTATACCCAGAATGACGTCGTACAACAGGAATTCGAGAGTCTTATCCGTGCCCCACAGGAACAACGCCATGATCAGCACGAAGGCGAACACGATACCGGTGATCTGGGTCGCTTCGCGACGGGTCGGCCACACGACTTTTTTCGTTTCGCGAACAGCTTCTTTAGCGAAATTCAGGAATTCACGGCCAGTCGTCGAGGTCCACAAGATCACAACTGCAATAGCCAAACCAGCTACAAGCACACCTGCGCGTGCCAGAGCTGGTTTGTCTGCCAGGTAATAAAACCCGACTACACCTGCGATTGCAGCGACGATCGCCAGTGCAACCTTGATCTTGTCATTCGACGTGCTAACAGTCTGCACGGATTGATTTGACATTTAATTTACTTTCGGTGCCCTGCACCAGAATTCGGTGGCAGGGACGGAGGGCATCGAACCCCCAACCTTCGGTTTTGGAGACCGACGCTCTGCCAATTGAGCTACGTCCCTACGTAAAACTACAAAGGATATCGATTATACCACCGGATTCACTCCGGTGGTAAGCCGGATATTCCTTAAGCGATGATCTTCGCTACCACACCTGCACCAACGGTACGGCCACCTTCGCGGATTGCGAAGCGCAGACCTTCTTCCATTGCGATCGGGTTGATCAGCTTAACAGTGATCGACACGTTGTCGCCTGGCATAACCATTTCTTTGTCCGCTGGCAGTTCGATCGAACCGGTCACGTCAGTCGTACGGAAGTAGAACTGTGG
>JAIXXN010000009.1 GCA_027490725.1 Oxalobacteraceae bacterium | reverse complement strand
TTGCGCGACAGGTCACGCGCCATCGGCAGGGTCAGTCCGGCGACGGCAGCTTTCGAGGCAGCGTAGGCAGCCTGACCGATCTGGCCGTCAAAGGCGGCCACCGAGGCGGTGTTGATGATGACGCCGCGTTCTGCACTGTCGGTCGCGGCGGTTTTGCTCATCGCGTCTGCCGCCAGACGGGCCATGTTGAAGGTGCCAACCAGATTGATGTTGACGGTGCGCTGGAACAGTTCCAGTGGGTGCGGGCCGTCTTTGCCGACCGTTTTGCAGGCTGGCGCCACGCCGGCGCAGTTGATCAGGCCACGCAAGCTACCCAGTGCCGTAGCGGCGGCCACCACGGCGATGCCGTCGGCTTCGGAAGTTACGTCACATTTGACGAAGCTCGCCTGCAGTTCCGCTGCCAGCGCTTCGCCTGCTTCGACCTGCAGGTCAGCCAGCACCACTTTGCCACCTTGCGCTACCAGCATCCGCGCCGTCGCAGCACCCAGACCCGAAGCGCCACCGGTGACGATGAATACATTGTCCTGAATTTGCATGTGTGTCCCTATCTCGTTATTTGTTTGACGTTTACATTGACGCTTAAATTGACTTCTAAATTGACGTTTACGTTAACGTCATATTGGCATTGTAGCGAATTTTTGCGGGCGTGTCGGCGGAAACCTGTGCCGAGCTATGGGAAGCCGTGGTAGTTGCGCTGCGGCGGGCATGGGGTGGTGTGCTCGCCCCACCTCCGTGTTCTGCTTTGTTCTATTTATTTTCCTGCTTCCTTCTATTTCCTTCTATTTCCTTCTATTTTTTCTGCTTTGCCGCTATGACGGTAACTTCTAGTGCCTGCCCGCTCCAAATAGAACAAACCAGAAGAAAATAGAAGAAAAAATAGAAGAAACCAGAACACGGGGCGTGGGCGGGTACCGCCATACCGGCTAGGTTTCTCAGAGCACACTAGCACTGTATCCAGACGCCGTTGCGGCTGCAGACCTTGCCTTGCGGGGTGATGACAACGCCGGGCGCAGCGTTGTCGAGCCGCCTGCCTTGCGCGTCATAGCAGCCGCTGGCGCTGGCGCTGCAATTGCTAAGCGCTTGTGGCGGACTGGCAGGCGGGGCTGGCAGGTAGACGGGAGCCGCTGGCAGCGGCAACGCGCCCGATGCCGGAACCGCAAATGCAGCAGGTGCAGCTGCGGGTACGGCCGTTCGCGTACTGATGGGAGGATCCATGATCTGCGGCACGCGACGACGCGCCATCGGCACTCTGGCCGGAGCGGTCCGGCATGGCTGTTGCGCCAGTCGTAGCCCATCAGCGCTCAGGGTACACACCGGCAGGCGGGCATAGGCGGCAATCTCGTCTGGTGTGAGGGCCGCTGCGGGGTTTGCCGGTGCTGACGCTGGCAGAAGCAGTGCGTACCACAGCGCGGCAAGCGCAATATGTGGCACGCTCGATCGCGCTACTGGCCTGCCTCGCACTTCCCTGCTCCATGAATCCTGCATCACTATCCTCCGCCGTTGCCGCCATCCTCAGTATTAGACAGGACAGCGGCGAAGGAAAGTTCCGCTAAGCGTTTCTGACGCTTATTTTCTAACGCTTATTTTCTGACGCTTTTTTTTCTGACGCTTATTTCCCGGCGGCGCTTATTTCCCCGCGGGCACAGCGGCACCAGCGGCCGGCGCTGCCACGCCCGCCGCAGCGTCGGCAGGCGCCGCTGCTTCGGCAGGTGCCACCAGCTGTGGCGGTGGCGGCGCATCGGCACGTTCAAGCATCATTGCCGCCCCGCCCGCAGGCGCTGCTCCTGCCGGCGCCGTAACTGCATGCGCTACCGGTACGCTGACCGCCAGCCAGCCCGACGCTGGCAGCAAGGGTACGAGCAGCAAGGCCACAATGTTGATGATCTTGATCAGCGGGTTCACCGCCGGACCGGCGGTGTCCTTGTACGGATCGCCCACGGTATCGCCGGTGACAGCCGCCTTGTGCGCTTCCGAACCTTTGCCGCCGAAATGGCCATCCTCGATGTACTTCTTGGCGTTATCCCAGGCGCCACCACCAGTGGTCATGGAAATTGCCACGAACAGACCGGTGACGATGGTCCCCATCAGCATCCCGCCCAGCGCCGCAGCACCGAGCAGCATCCCGACGATAATCGGCACCACCACCGGCAGCAGCGACGGCACAATCATTTCGCGGATCGCCGACGCCGTCAGCATATCCACCGCCTTGTCGTATTCCGGCTTGGCCGTGCCTTCCATGATGCCCTTGATGTCGCGGAACTGGCGCCGTACTTCCACCACCACCGCACCGGCCGCGCGGCCCACCGCCTCCATCGCCATCGCCCCGAACAGGTAGGGAATCAGCCCGCCGATAATCAGCCCCACAATCACCATCGGATTCGACAGGTCAAAGGTAATGCTCTTGCCGGTCGATTCCAGCGCGTGCGTGTAATCGGCAAACAGCACCAGGGCCGCCAGACCGGCCGAACCGATCGCATAGCCTTTGGTGACTGCCTTGGTGGTATTGCCCACCGCATCGAGCGGATCGGTAATCGCCCGCACCGATTCCGGCATACCGGCCATTTCCGCAATCCCGCCAGCGTTATCGGTAATCGGTCCGTAGGCATCCAGCGCCACCACGATGCCGGCCATCGACAGCATAGCCGTCGCAGCAATCGCCACGCCATACAACTGGCCCAGCTGGTAGGACACCAGAATCGCCGCGCACACCGCCAGCACCGGATAGGCAGTCGACTTCATCGACACGCCCAGCCCAGCGATGATATTGGTGCCATGCCCCGTGGTGGAGGCCTGCGCAATGTGCTGGACCGGTGCGAAATCAGTGCCCGTGTAGTACTCGGTGATGTACACCATCAGCCCGGTCAGCACGATACCGACCACGGTGCAGCCCATCATCTTCATGCGCATGGCTTCATCGGGCCAGACCTGCCAGGTCACCACGGCAAAGCCGATCAGCGACAGCCCGGCCGCCCACCACAGCCCTGTGTACAAGGCCGACATGATCTTCTTGCCCGGCTGCGCCTTGACCATCGAGCAGCCGATAATCGAGGCGAGAATCGACACCGCCCCCAGCAGCAGCGGATACACCACCGCCGTTGTCGGGGCATTCACCATCAGCAACGCGCCGAGCAGCATGGTGGCGATCAGCGTCACCACATAGGTCTCGAACAGGTCGGCCGCCATCCCGGCGCAATCGCCGACGTTGTCGCCCACGTTATCGGCGATCACCGCCGGATTACGCGGATCATCCTCGGGAATACCCGCTTCGACTTTACCCACCAGGTCAGCGCCCACGTCGGCGCCTTTGGTAAAGATGCCGCCACCGAGACGGGCGAAAATGGAAATCAGCGAAGCGCCGAAGGCTAGCCCGATCAGCGGCTGGATCAGCTCATGCTGGGAAGGTGGCATTGCGCCGGCAGCGCCAGCACCAGCAGCCAGCGAGCCCGCCGTCAGATACATATAGAACAGCACCACCCCGAGCAGCCCCAGTCCCACCACCAGCATGCCGGTGATGGCGCCACCCTTGAAGGCGACATCGAGTGCTTCATTCATGCCCTTGGTGGCCGCTTGTGCAGTGCGCACATTGGCGCGCACCGAGACATTCATGCCGATGAAGCCGCACGCACCCGACAGCACGGCGCCGATCAGAAAGCCGATTGCGGTACGGATATCGAGTAGTACGCCGATGAGAACTAGCAGCACCACGCCGACCATCGCGATGGTGCGATACTGGCGCGCCAGATAGGCGGCCGCGCCCTCCTGAATGGCGAGCGCAATTTCCTGCATGCGCGGATTGCCCGCGTCCTGTCGCAAAATCCAGCTACGCGACCATAAACCGTACACCACGGCGATCACGCCGCACGCCACTGCAAACCATAGACTTGCTGTCATAGTGTCCCCTTTTTGTTATTGCTTATTGTTTTTGATTAAGTCTACAAACCACACTTAGAAAACTCACGTCGTCCGGATAGAACGACGCAGCCTGCCAACCTGCGAACTGCAAAACTTTAAAACGGGAGAGCACCGAGCAATCTGCGGGCGTAAAAAAAGCGGACACTCGGTCCGCTCTACTTTAACGCTTATTCCGACAGCGCGGCAAATGCCGCGTCACGAATCTGTTCTACCGGACCGACACCGGCGATGCGGCGATATTTCGGCGCACCTGGCTGACCCGAACCGGCCCAGTTGTTGTAGTAGCTCAGCAGAACTTCGGTCTGGTTGTGATATACGTCCAGACGCTTCTTGACGGTTTCGGCCTTGTCGTCGTCACGCTGTACCAGTTCTTCACCGGTGACATCGTCCTTGCCTTCGACTTTAGGCGGATTGAATTTGATGTGGTACACGCGACCCGAGGCAGGATGGCTGCGACGGCCCGACATACGTTCGACGATCGACTCGTCCGGCACATCGATTTCCAGTACGTAATCGACGATCACGCCGCTGTCTTTCATGGCATCTGCCTGAGCGATGGTGCGCGGGAAACCGTCGAACAGGTAACCGTTGGCGCAATCTGGCTCGGCCAGACGATCTTTGACCAGACCGATGATGATGTCATCCGACACCAGACCGCCTGCGTCCATTACTTTCTTCGCCGCCATGCCCATTTCGGTGCCAGCTTTGATGGCTGCACGCAGCATATCGCCAGTAGAAATTTGTGGGATATTGTATTTTTCTTTGATGAAATTAGCCTGAGTGCCCTTGCCGGCACCTGGTGCTCCTAAAAGAATAAGACGCATGAAAAATTCCTAAAACAGATATGGGATGGGTAAAGTAGAAACTAAAGTGGAAACAGTAGATCTGCTGCAAGTCTGACTATCTTGATACGCAACTTACCACAAAACCACGTCTCTACGCCAATTTGTGACAGCTAAAACCGCTCTTATGGGGCGATCCCACGGGGTAGAGAGATATTCCGTATGAATATCGCACCACCGTCCGTCGTTATATCAGTTCCAACTGACAATTCACTGACGCAGATCAGCTAAGCGTTGCGACGGCTTTAATAGAACTGTCGCACCCGCGCCAGATCTTCCGGCGTATCGACCCCGGCAGCGGGCGCCGAGTCCGTCACGTGGACGGCAATCGGATAGCCGTGCCACAGCACGCGCAACTGTTCCAGCGCTTCGATAGATTCCAGTGGGGAAACTTCGAGGGTCGGATAGGCTTGCAGGAAATCGTTACGGTAGGCATACAGACCGATATGGCGCAGCGGCACATAGCCGGCCGGCAGCGCGCTGCGCTCCTGCGCAAACCCATCGCGGTGCCACGGTATCGTGGCACGCGAGAAGTACAGTGCACGGCCAGCTTTATCGAGCACCACTTTCACCACATTCGGATTGAAGGCATCGGCCGCGTCATGCAGCGGATGGGCGCAGGTCGACATCGGCACGTCGGCGTTGATGCGCGCCGCCGCCGCTTGCAGCAGTGTGGGATCGATCAGCGGCTCGTCGCCCTGCAGATTGACCACTACCGCGTCGGCCGGCAGCGCCAGTGCGCGCGCCACTTCGGCGATGCGGTCGGTGCCGGAAGGATGATCGGCACGCGTCATGCACACTTCTATGCCATGCTGCGCGCAGGCGGCGCGGATGTCGGCGTGATCGGTCGCGACGATGATGCGGCTGGCACCAGCCAGCGCGGCCCGTTCGGCCACCCGCACCACCATCGGTTTGCCGCCCAGATCGGCCAGCGGTTTATTCGGCAGCCGGGTCGAAGCCAGCCGCGCCGGAATGATGACGATAAACGGCGCCGTCACCGCTTAATCCGCCTTATCCTGCAGGGTGCGCGCCTCGTCGGCCCACATGATGGGAATCCCATCGCGGATCGGGAAGGCCAGACGGTCGCCCTTGCAGATCATCTCCTGCGCTTTTTTATCGTACTCCAAAGGGCCCTTGCAGACAGGGCAAACCAGGATATCAAGCAAACGTGCGTCCACGACATTTCTCCACGATGTGAGCGGCCAGCGCAGCGTCGATGCGCGCCGTAACCGGGACAACCCACAAGCGCGGATCATCTCTGAGTTCTTCAATTTGCGCACATTTTACTGCATCCTTCTCCGTCATCAAGATCAGATCGGCGTCCAGTGCCGCAAACGGCCGGTCGAGAAAATCGTGATGGTCGGGCAGCGGCAGTTCCTGCACCCGCAATCCGGCGCCCTTCAGCATGGCAAAAAAGCGCGCCGGATTGCCGATCCCGGCGGCCGCCACCACCCGCAAGGCCGGCTGGCCCGCCTGCTCGCTGGCCAGTGCTGCGAGGCTGCGGCGCTGCTGGCGGTCGCACAACTGTTCGGCATAGTCGCCGGTCAGCGTCATCTGGAAGGTGCCGGCCTGCGCGGCCGGGGCAGGCGCAGCAACGCTCGCCAGCAAGGCCGGCGTCAGTTGCGGCGCATTGATCACGGTGAAATCGCGGCGCCGGCTGACCGGTTCACGCAGCGGCCCGGCCGGCAGCAGCCAGCCATTCCCGGCGCCACGCCCATCGAACAGAATGATTTCCACATCACGCTGCAGGGCGTAATGCTGCAGGCCGTCGTCCGTCAGAATGATGTCCAGTTCCGGATGCAGCGCCAGCAAAGCCTGACCGGTGGCAGCCCGCTCGCGCCCCACCATCACGGGACAGCCGCAACGCTGCCAGATCAGCAGCGGTTCGTCGCCCACCAGCGCCGGCGTCGCCGCCGCATCGACCAGTCGCGGCGCGCTATCCTTGCTGCCATGGCCGCGCGAGATCACGCCCGGACGCATCCCGGCCGCCTGCAAAGCCTGCACCAGCCAGATGGTCAGCGGGGTCTTGCCGGTACCACCGATAAAAATATTCCCGACCACCACCACCGGCACCGGCAAACGCCCGGCTTTCAGCACCCCGGCGCGATACAGCGCGGCGCGCACGCCACTCAGTGCGCGAAACAGTAGTGACAGCGGCCACAGGGCGCAAGCCAGCGGCCCGCGCGATAGCCAGGCACGCGTCAGACGCGCTTCCAGCGCAGGAGGAGAAGATGGCGCAGACGCAGGCATGGACGCGCGCACTTATTTCGCCGCGCCCGTTTGCGCCGCGAAGGTCAGTTTTTCGTAGCCGGCAATGCGCGCCGCTTCCATGACATTGATCACCATCTGGTGCATCGCGAACTGGTCGGCGTTGACGATCACCACCGGTGACTGTCCGGCCGTGCCGCCCTGCGCCGCCGCATCCTTCATCGATTGCGCCAGCCCGGCCACGTCGCGGAACGACACGGCCTGCTGGTTGATGGTGTAATTGCCTTTGGCGTCGACGGTTACATTCAGCTCGAACGGCTTGTCCCTGGCCTGCTGCGCGTCAGCGGTCGGCAGGGTAATCTGCAGTTCGGTGAACTTGCTGTAGGTGGTGGACACCATCAGAAAGATCAGAATCACCAGCAGCACATCGATGAACGGGATCAGATTGATCTCCGGATCTTCGCGACGCTGGCCTTTGCGGAAATTCATGCGTGGTCCTTGGTTGCGGCTTAGTTGCGGCTTAGTTGCGGCTTAGTTGCGGCTTAGTTGCGGCTTATTTGCGCTTGCTGTGCACGATATCGACAAACTTCACGGCCTGCTGTTCCATCTCATGGACGAAACTATCCACCAGCGCGCGGAAGTGGCGATAGAACACCAGCGCCGGCATGGCAATCGCCAGCCCGAAACCGGTGTTGTACAGCGCCACCGAAATACCGTGCGCCAGCTGGGCCGGATTGGCACCGGTGGCATTCTGCGCGCCGAAAATTTCGATCATGCCGACCACCGTGCCGAACAAACCCATCAGCGGTGCCAGCGTGGCAATCGTGCCCAGCGTCGTCAGGAAGCGCTCCAGCGTATGCGCCACGCCACTGCCGGCTTCCTCGATGGAGGCGCGCATCACTTCGCGCGGCGAGTCGATATTGCGCAGCGCGGCGGCCAGCACCACGCCCAGCGGCGAATTCTGTTCCAGCTTGTCGATGATGTCGTCCGTGACTTTGCCGTTGCGGTAGACCAGCACCACATCGTCAAGCAACTTTTTCGGCACGATCTTGCCGCGGCGTAGATACAGCAGACGCTCGATGATGAGCGCAGTGGCAACGATCGAAGCGGTCAGCAATAACCAGATAGGCCAACCGGCCGCTTGTAAGATGGCGAGCAAAACGAACTCCTGAAGAGATGAACATCCGAAGGCGCAATGTATCTTGTTGGGACGCAGTCGGCAAGTGGCAGCCGGCGAACACCGCTGCGGCATTTTCCTCAGCTGAGGAGTTCTGCACATTTTCTGTGGACAATTGTGTGTGCAATCTCCTGCAAGCCATATCAAGCCATTGATTTAAAAGGATAAAATTAGCAAGCTCAAAAATAGCGCAGCGCAGCAGTTGCGGCTATCCACAGACCACGCAAAAGTTGTGCCCATATTCTGTTGATAAGATTGTGAGCAAAGCAGCGCCTGACTGGTTAACTCGTTGATTTCAATCAATATAGTTCTCCTGCGCAAAAATCTGGCATCGGGCCATGCATGGGGGAAATCCCTTATCAATCAGCCATCTTTTAGCCCGACTTGGGGATATCGTGCAGTTCTGCACAAATTATGTGGATAAGATTGTGCGCAACGGTGTACCTGCTCTGTAAGTACCTTGATTTATAACGGTATTTTTTTCACGCCTAAAAAACAGGCAGGCAGAACAAGGGGAAAACCCGCTGCCGCGCTGTGCACTTCTGCACATTTTATGTGGATAAGATTGTGCGCAACAGCCTCGTCAAATCCTTAAGTGACTGTTTTATATAGAGATATTTTTCCTGCGCAAAAAACATGCAGTTGGCACGATCGTGCTTTATTCCACCCTCCGCTACGCCACTTCATACAATAAAGCTAACTGCGGTGGATTTCTGCACAATTTTTGTGGATAACTTTGTGCGCAACCCCTAGGGACTAGTGCAAAGCGCTTGATTTATAAGGATTTTTTAGCCCTGCACGTAAAAATGGCAGACCCTTTTCTCGTTTCAAATCAGCGCCCTAGCGCGCATAGCTAGTGTGGAATATCGCAGATGACTGCAGCATGACAAACGCCGCCCCTTGTGGATATGCGGCGTTCGATATTGCGCACTGTTCCAGCGGAACTGGGCACTGGCGCGTTAGAATCGCTGCCTGTACAAGTTTTAGTCTGCCGTTCCGGCATTTACTTTGGTCTGCCCCTATGAGTTTCGACGACGATAACAGCCCCCCGGCCGCCCCCGTGATCAGCGTCAGCGCCCTGAATCAGGCCGTCGCGCGTCTGCTGGAACGCTCTTTCCCGCTCACCTGGATCAGTGGCGAAGTCTCCAACTTCACCCGCGCTAGTTCGGGCCACTGGTATTTCACGCTCAAAGATGATGGCGCGCAGGTGCGCGCCGTGATGTTCCGCGGCCGCGCGCAATACGCCAGTTTCATTCCGCGCGAGGGCGACAAAGTGGAAGTGCGCGCACTCGTGACACTGTACGGCGCACGCGGCGACTACCAGATCAACGTCGAAGCGATCCGCCGTGCCGGTGTTGGTTCGCTGTTCGAAGCGTTCCTGCGACTGAAGGAAAAGCTCGAAGCGGCCGGCTTATTCCATCCCGAACGCAAACGCCCGCTGCCGCTGTTTCCGCGCACCGTCGGCATCGTCACCAGCCCGCAGGCAGCGGCGCTGCGCGACGTACTGACAGCCTTGCAGCGGCGCGCGCCGCACGTCAGGGTGGTGCTGTATCCGACTCCGGTACAGGGACAGGGCGCTGGCGAGAAAATCGCCGCGGCCATCGATACGGCGTCGCTACGCAATGACTGCGAGGTGCTAATCGTCTGCCGTGGTGGCGGCAGCATCGAGGACCTGTGGGCGTTCAATGACGAAGAAGTGGCATATGCCGTGGCCAATTGCCGCATGCCGGTGATTTCCGGCGTCGGTCACGAAACCGACTTCACCATCTGCGATTTTGCTGCCGACCTGCGGGCCGCCACACCGACAGCGGCAGCAGAACTGGCTGTGACACCGCGCGCCGACTGGGTGGCCGAACTGCGCTCGCAAGTCATCGATCTGCGCCGCGCCATGCGCCGCCTCGGCAGCGAAGCCAGTCAGACGCTGGACAACTACAGCCATCGCCTGCTCAGCCCCGCCGCGCAGATCCGCCAGCAGCGCCTGAAACTGCAGTCGCTGGCCAGCACCCTCACCCACGCCAACCGCGCCCCGCTGGCACAGGCGCGCTATCAGATGCAGCGGCTTGCCGACCGGCTGGCTGCGCGCAAGCCCGAGGTCTCGGCCGGCCGCGCCCAGTTGAACCACCTGCAGCATCGCGCGACGCTGGCACTGGGCACGCAACTGAGCCAGCGCCGCGAAGCGCTGGCCGCATGGTCCTCGCAACTGGCGCTACTCAACCCGCAGCGCACGCTGGAGCGTGGCTATGCCATCGTCACCAATGAGCAGGGCGGCATCGTGCGCCACCCCGCGCAGCTGAAGGCGCACAGCAGCGTCACGCTGCGGCTGGCCGAAGGCAGCGCGCAACTGGGCGTCGAGTCGGTACAGCCGCTCGATCACTGAAAACCTCAGGGCAGCACTGCAGACCGGCTCAGCCGGCCGACAGCATCGCCGACATACCGATCAGGGTAGGATATTTTTCCGTGATCACCAGCGTCGGAATCTGCGCCAGATACTCGGAGAAGCGCCCCTTCTGCTCGAAGCGGGCGCGAAAACCCGAGCGCTCGAAGAACGCCAGCATCGGCGGCACCACCCGCCCGCCGATATAGATACCGCCTTTGGCACCAAGGGTCAGCGCCACATTGCCGGCCACCGTACCGAGCATGTCGCAAAACGCCAGCAGGGTCTCTTCGCACACGGGACAGACACGGGCCAGACCGCGCTCCATGATCTGCGCCGCGTCGAGCGGCTGCGCAGTGATCTGCGCCCGTTCCGCCAGCGCGCGGTAGACCAGCGCCAGCCCAAGCCCGGACACCAGCCGTTCGCTCGACACATGCTCGTGGTAGCGCCGCGCATAGCGCAGAATCTCGATCTCGCGCTGGTTCATCGGCGCGAAGGTGCTATGTCCGCCCTCGCTATCGATGGCGATCCAGCGCTCGCCGGCAGGCACCAGGCCGGACACGCCCAGCCCCGCATCCGCGCCCACCAGACCGATAATCGCGCCACGCCGTGCCACCCCGCCGCCGATCTGGTGCGCGTGATCGGCATCGATAAACGGCAAAGCACTGGCCAGCGCCTTGAAATCATTCACCACCACCAGCGACTTCAGACTGAATTGCGAACACACCGCTTCGATCGAAAACGACCAGTGATGATTGGTCATGGTGACCCAGTCACCGTCGATCGGATTGGCGATGGCTATTCCGGCGAAGCGCGCCTGATAACCACCTGCCGCTACCGTGGCCGGCTGGGCCAGATAGGCCACCAGTGCCGCCCCCAGCGTCGGGTAGACCGAGCAATCGGTCTCCCACACGGCGACGATGCTATTCGGCGCCGTCTCCAGTGCAAAACTGGCGCGCGCGCCGCCCACGTCGGCCAGCAGACGCGGACCACTCACGCTGTGCTGATAAGCCAGAGTCTCCATAAAATTTCCTGTTCTATTTCTTCTATGAGTGCGTGCAAGGACTTGCCTCTGATTATATGCCAGCAGTCGCTTGAAAACGTTTTCAAAACACCCCGCATTCAAAACCAGAATGCCGGCAAAGTCAATCAGCGGTATAGACAAGGTGCCAAGTAGCCCCGTGTTTTATGGTAATCTGGCGGCGAAAAGGTTTTCATACTCCACCCCGCAGCACAACAGGACTCCCCTTGGCAGACAACCCGATGCATTCCGGCCCTTCGACCCTGATGGATGTCGCCCGTCTGGCAGGCGTCTCGCCCAGCACCGTATCGCGCATACTGAATGGCACGGCGCGCGTCTCGGATGACAAGCGCGATGCCGTACTGGCCGCCATCGCCAAAGTGAAATTTGCCCCCAACCAGATGGCACAAGGCCTGAAAAAAGGCCGTTCGATGACCATCGGCATTGTGGTGCAGGATATCTCCTCGCCCTTCTTCGACGAAACCCTGCGCGGTGTCGACGACGGCCTGAAAAATACCGGCTACGCCTCGGTGATCGTCAGCGGCCACTGGGATGCCGACGAAGAAGCCGACCGCATCCGCCTGCTGCTGGCACGCAAAGTGGACGGTATCATCCTGTTATCGGGACGCATGTCGGACCAGACCGTGCTGAGTTTTGCCAGCCAGAAGCCGATCGTCTCCACCGGCCGCGCCCTGCACACGCGCAGCGCGCTGGGCTTCAAACTCGACAACGAAGCCGGCGCCTATATGGCAGTGCACCACCTGATCGAACTGGGACACCGCCGCATCGCCTTCATTTCCGGCCCGGCCAACAACATCGACGCCAGCGAACGTCTGGCCGGCTACAGCCGCGCCTTGCAAACGGCCGGCATCGCCCTCGACACCAATCTGATCGTCGAAGGCGATTACCACGAATCGAGCGGCATGCTGGCCATGAACCAGCTATTCGACACCCACCAGCAATTTACCGCCGTATTTGCCGCCAATGATCTGAGCGCCTATGGCGCCCGTCTGGCCCTGTACCGCAAAGGCGTACGCGTACCGGACGACATCTCGCTGGTCGGCTTCGACGATCTGCCCGGTTCCTCCTACACCACCCCGCCGCTGACCACGGTGCGCCAGCCGCTGTACGACATCGGCCGCATCGCCACCCAGGCGCTACTACGCATCATCAACGGCGAAGCGGCACAGGGCAGCGTCCCGCCGCTGGAACTGGTGGTGCGCGAAACCACCCGGCGGGTACGCTAGTCAGCAAGTAGCCACACGGAATTGCGGGCTTTCCTGCAACGAAAGGCCAAGCGCTTTACAATACTGATCGTTTCGGCAAAAATCACCCCGGTTTTCACTACCCCACATACCATTAAAGGAATCACTATGGAACATACCCTGCCAGCTCTGCCTTACGCCATCGACGCTCTGGCGCCGCACATCTCGCAAGAAACGCTGGAATACCACTATGGTAAGCACCACCAGACGTATGTCACCAACCTGAACAACCTGATCAAAGGTACCGAGTTCGAAAACCTGTCGCTGGAAGAAATCGTCAAGAAATCGTCGGCTGGCATCTTCAACAACGCCGCCCAGATCTGGAACCACACCTTCTACTGGAACGGCCTGACCCCGAACGGCAAAGGCGCACCAGAAGGCGCGCTGGCTGAAGCGATCAACGCCAAATGGGGTTCGTTCGACAAGTTCAAAGAAGAATTCACCAAATCGTGCGTCGGCAACTTCGGTTCGAGCTGGACCTGGCTGGTGAAAAAAGCTGACGGCACGCTGGACATCGTCAACACCTCGAACGCCGCCACCCCGTTGACCACCGATGCCAAAGCACTGCTGACCTGCGACCTGTGGGAACACGCCTACTACATCGACTTCCGCAACGTCCGTCCTAAATATGTAGAGACCTTCTTCAAGCTGGCCAACTGGGACTTCGCAGCCGCCAACTTCGCCTGATCACGCTACTAAAACCGGGGTCAGATCCGACATCCGGACACGAGCTCTGCCCTTAGGCTGGCGCTAGACGCTGATGTCCCGCAATCTTGCTCTGCATGATGCGGCGATGTCACGGTAAAGTCACACTAAGGATCAGCCCGTGTCTGAATGCCGGATCTGACCCCGGTTCACTGCTGGGCACGTGTCCGGATGTCGGATCTGACCCCGGTTCCGGCAGTCGTGGCTAGCAAACAACTAGAGAACTACACATAGTTGATGACGGCGCTCGGTGGCGGCATAAAACTGAAGTTGCAATGATACTAAAATAGTACAATCAATTCTTCTATAAGACAGTAGAGGAGTTGGCAATGAGCAGTTTTGCAGCGACCACAAAGCGCTTGAAAAACATCCATGCCCGAATGCCGGACTTCCCTGAGGATCTGATGCGCGTGTTGCGCATGACTTACCATATCCAGAAACGGATGAAGGATCTGAGCAACGCTGCGCTGCGCAAATACGATCTGGTCGACGCAAGCTATATGGTGCTGGCCGTGCTGTATGGCTCGGAAGACGAAACCTCGACCGCTTCCACGCTGGGCGAGGCCTGCATGGAAAAACCCGCCAACCTGACCCGCGTCTGCAATGATCTGGAAGCACAGGGACTGATCACGCGTGGCAACCGTCCCGGCGACCGGCGCTGCGTGATGATCACCCTCACCGATAGCGGTCGGGCACTGGTCGAAAAAGTCCTGCCCGAGGTGTATGGCACTACCACCCACGCCTACGACGGCTACAGCCCCGTCGAACTGAAACTACTGGAAGATTTACTGCGTCGGCAGCTCAACAATCTGGAAGCGCTCACCTAGCGCACACAGGCTCAACCCGCCTCCGCCAGCATCCTTTACGTCGCGGTCCCGGTACCGGTACCGGGACCGGGACTGCAACAGCAGCGGCGCCTGCCTAGCGCTGCGCTTCCCTCCAGCATCCTGAAAACAGCAACGGGGTCAGACCGACATGCGACCTGACCCCGCTGATGAATTCTGCGCATCGTCGCGCCGTGGTATGGCGCTCGGTGCCCGCCTTATTTTTCCGGACTCAGATGCGTCAGCGCATACCCGACATGCTGCCACCAGTGCTCGCGCGACTGCACACTGCGCAGACATTTTTTATCCAGCTCGCCTTTGAAGACGGGATCGGCACATTGCTTGGTCAGCAAAGCGTAGCGCTGGTTTTCGGCATTGCTCAGCGCGAGCGTCAGCCAGAACAGCATGCCCAGTGCAGCGACGGCGATACTCCACGCGAGGTGGTTGATATAGGCCCATTCGAACAGGTTCTCGATGGCAGGCGAAGATTCCTTGTAAATCTTCATCACCTGCCCTTCGGCCGCTTTACGCTCGTCGCTGATGTCGTTCATGCTAACCCCTTCTGCTATGACTTACTTTTTCGCGGCACGTTCTTGCAGCGATTTGGCGACCAGACTGTCGGCCACGGCAAACATCGCAGCATGGGCCGCGTTGGTGGCCGTCAGGCCGTGACCTGCCACCGCAGGCGACGTGGTGTAATGGCCGTCGATCACCAGTGCCGGAACGCTATCGAGTTTATACTGGTTGGCCAGTTGCACGCCGCGCTTCATGCGGGTCTGCACGCCGAACGAGTTGAACGCTTCCAGATACTTGGCTTTGTCGATGCCGTTTTTCACCACGAAATCCAGCACCAGCTGATCCGTGTTGAGACGGTTACGCTCGACGTGAATCGCGCGGAACAGTTTTTCGTGGATGCCACTGCTCAGCGCATTCATCGCTTCCAGCGTGTAGAACGCTTTGGCCTGGGCATCCTCACCCAGGTGCATGCGGCGGAACACGATCTTGTCACCCTGCTTCTTGACCCAGTCTGCCAGTGGCAGATCGAGCGCGTTGCAATGCGGGCAGTGGTACATGAACACTTCCAGCACTTCGACTTTTTTACCGGTATCCGGACGCGCCGCGGCGTTCACCGTATTGAAATCGAGACCGTCTTTGAAATCGGCAGCATAGGCGCCGCTAGCGGCCGCCATGAAGGCTGCAGTGGCAATCAGGGGACGCAGAAAGCTCAGGAAACGCATAGTAATCCTTGTACAAGATAGGTGGCAGACGCGCGCAGATTACCATCTTTTTCGCGCCGCGCAAATTAACCGGGGATTAAGGCGTCGCGCCCGGTCGTCGCTGGCGTGCCGTTTCCAGCCGTTCGCACAGCACTGCGATGCCGTCCGCGATGCGCGGCGTCGCCCGCACCAGCAGTTCGCTATCGAGCATGAACAGGTTGCCGCGCTTAACGGCATCCAGCGCCGTGTACTTACGCCAGATCTGGATACCGGCTTCGGCATCATGGCGTTCGCCACCGACGATCGCCTCCGGATTGACGCGCAGGACTTCCTCGCTACTGACGCTGGGCGCCGCCACCTTCTGGCTGGCGAATACATTCTGCCCGCCGCATACCCGCAGCGCGTCGCTGACGATATGCTCGCCGTTCAGGGTGTATATCGGTTTTTCCCATATCTGGTAAAACACCCGCACCACCGGCTTGCCGGCATAGCGGGCCGTCAGCGCGGCGATTTTCTGCTGATACTGCTGCGCGGCGGCCTGCGCCGCCGCTTCGGTCCCCATTAGCTGGCCGAGCCGGGTCAGGCTGGTGGCGACCTGTTCGAGCTTTTTCGGCTCGCTGTAAAACACCGGCACGCCCAGCGCCTTCAACTGCTCCAGCTGACGCGCCGTGTTGCCACTCTGCCAGACCACCAGCAGGTCCGGGCGCAGTGCCAGCACCCGCTCGATATCGATCTGGCTATCGCTACCGATCAGCGGCAGACGCTTCGCCGCTTCCGGATAATCGCTATAGTTGATCGCCCCCACCACCCGTTCGCCCGCGCCGGCGGCAAACAGCAACTCGGTGATATGCGGCGCCATCGAAATCACGCGCTGCGCCGGACGGGCCAGCGTCACCGTATTACCGGCATCGTCACGCACCGAAATGGCGGCGTTGGCGCTGGCGGCGACACTGGCAGTTGCGCACAGCAGCGCCAGCATCTGCAAAGCAGGGAGTGGGTTCATCATCGGCCTCAGAAGGTATAGCGTGCCGACAGCTTGAACTGGCGACCATCGGCCGGATAAATGCCGCTATCGCAACCGAAAGCCTGCGAGTAGTAACGCTTATCGGTCAAGTTCAGACCCTGCACAGCGACTTCCCACTGACCGTAGGTGCGCGCATAGCGGCCATCGATGGTGGTATAGGAAGGAATCCGTGCCTTGCACTGATTATCGAAGTCCGAACCGAAACGCTGGCTATCGACCCATTGCGCACCCAGATCGGCGCTCTGGCCGCTGGACGGCGTCCAGCTGACCCGTGCGCTGAGCGTGTTCTTCGGCACCAGCACCATCTGCTTGCCATGGTTGGCGCCTTCGGTGAAGCGCGCGTCCACGTGCTGATAGTGACCCGTGATGCTCCAGTCGGCGTTGAAGCGCTGCTCGGCATCGAGCTCGAAACCTTCGCGACGGGTCGGCGCCAGATTGGTGTTGGCGTAGACGATAGGATTGTAGAAGATCTCGTTATTCAGTTGATGACGGAATACGCGTGCGGTGAGCTTGCGCAGCGCACTAGCGTAGCTGACGCCCAGTTCCAGATCGTGCGACTGCTGGGTAGCCAGCGCCAGATTGGTCTTGGGGGTGTAAGCATTTTCATCGGAGGTCGCGAGGCGGTAGCTCTGACCGGCCTTGCCGTACACGGTGACGTGTGCCACCGGCATGTAACTCGCTTGCAGTTCCCAGGCATTGACCGCCTGAGTCACGTCATACGCGGTGCTGCCATAGCCTTTCGGATCGCTGAAATCCTTGGCGAACAGCTCGCGCCGCACACCCGCCGATACGCGCCCCTGATGCGCCGCATCGAAACGCAGCTCGTCGCGCACATAGAACGCTTTCGAATGCTGGCTGGCGTCCGCTGCAGTGTAGTCTCCGGCGCTCGTGCGGTTCCAGTAAGTCAGATCGACACCAGCCACGGTCTCGTTGAGCAAACCACCAAGCTGGCCGAGATGACGTAGCCGTGGCGAAAACTGGGTCTGCTTGCTGTCGTAATCCGTCACCGAAAGAGTGCCGTAATTGTCGTAGCTGCCCTGCACCGCCTTCTTGCGATACGACAGATCAGCCGCCAGCTCATAAGCGCCCAGACGACGCTGGGCGAACATGGTCAGCCGGTCGCTATCGAGTTTGCCAGAGTCGAAGGGTGTGGTCGCCTGCTGCGGCCGGGCAGCGAACTGCTCCGCCTTTAGGGAACCAGCAAAACGCATCGTCTGGCGCGCGCCTTCGTAACGGAAACCGGCACGGCCAGCTTCATCGAACCACTGCGCACCACCGGCGAACTGGCTCTGTTTAAACGCATTGTTATCGCGGTAGTTATCGGTACGCTGGGTATCGAGCGTCGCGTCGGCGGCAAAGCCCTGCCATGCATGGGCGCCGGACAGCCGCAGTTCACCGGCACCGAACTGGCCGCCCTCGACAAACATCGAACCACGACGGCTGTACTGGCTCGGGCGACGGGTCACGATATTGATCACGCCACCGGTAGCGCCATCACCGTACAGCACACTGGCGCCGCCACGGGTAATTTCGATGCGCTCGACGCTATCGACGGGAATCGTCGACAGGATCGCGTTACTCAGCTCGTTCTCGGAGAGGCGCACACCATCCAGCACGATCACCATATTCTGACTACTGTTACTGCCGAAGCCACGCAGATCCAGGCCGAAATCCGGGCTACCGTCGAGACTCTGACGGCCGTAGACCCCGCCGATCTTGCGGATCGCCGCATTCACATCATTTACGCCAGCGCGCTGGATATCTTCGGCATGGATCACGATCGCAGCGATTGGCGCCAGCGCCGGATCGGCATCAAAGCGCGCGCCGGTAATCACCACAGGTGCCAGCACCTGCGCCACCTGGGCGGCGGCGATCTCCTGTGCCAGAGCGGTGATTGGGGAAATGGTAGTAAAGCAGAGGGCGACGGCAGCGGCGAGCCGGCGTGGCGGGAAAACGGTGGAAGGCATGACAGATCATTTTCAAAAGAGACATCCGCCTGCGTCCCCGCAAGCCGGAAGTGTACGGAAGTCGCGCAGACAGTGTCCGCACGCTTCCCCCTGTCTGGCCGGTATCCGGGCTAGCAGGGCGACCAGGGCCCTACGTTACCGTTGCGGGGGCAGCACACCTTAGCCGCAGCGCTGACAAGCGCGCACGACCCTGTGTTTCCCGTTTAACTGCCAGCGTGAACACGCTGGCGAGCACCAAAACCCGCGCATTATACGCCGCAGCGCCATGCCATGCCGTTTCGCCAGCATTGATAGACAAACTAGATCGGACCTATCGACATTTCATGGATTGATCAGGCGCGCCGCCATGCTTATAGTAAGGGGATCGTTCTAGCGGAGTCTGACCATGAGTACCTTGCCTACCTACTTCCTGTCCCACGGCGGCGGCCCCTGGCCGTTCATGATGGATCAGGTGGGGCACCTGTATGCACAGCTGGATGCTGCGCTGCGTGCCATCCCGGGGCAACTGCCCGAAACACCGAAAGCCATACTGGTGATTACCGCCCACTGGGAAGGCCGCCAGTTCATGCTTTCGTCCGCGCCACAACCGCCGATGATCTACGACTACGGCGGCTTCCCGGCGCACACCTACCAAATCCAGTATCCGGCACCGGGCGATCCGGCACTGGCAGCGCAGGTCCAACAACTGCTCGAGGCGGGCGGCTTCCCTACCCTGCTGGACGCGCAGCGCGGCTTCGACCACGGCACCTTCAGCGCCCTGTACCCGGTGTATCCGCAGGCGGACATGCCGATCGTCCAGCTCTCGCTGCGCCACGACCTCGACCCGCTGGCCCACCTCGAAGTTGGCCGTCTGCTGGCGCCGTTGCGCGAACAGGGCATCCTGATCGTCGGGAGCGGCCTGAGCTTCCACAACCTGCGCGCCTTCAACGCCCAGGGCGCAGCCGCATCGCGCGCCTTCGACGAGTGGCTACGCGCCACCATGGCCCTGCCCGCCAGCGAACGCAGCGCACAGCTACTGGCATGGGAGCAAGCGCCAGCCGCCCGCCAGGCACACCCGCGCGAAGAACATCTGCTACCGCTGATGGTCGTCCTCGGTGCCGCCGAACACGGCATCGCCAGCGTCCCGTATCACGAAGACGCCTTCATGGGCGCGCTCGCCGTCAGCAGCTTCCGCTTCGACTAACCGGAGTCAGATCCGCAGATCCGGGGTCAGATCCGACATCCGGACACGAGCTCGACTTTGGACACTGCTGCCCCGGCGCAGCGCGACGCTCGAATTCCCGAATCGCGCGTCCAACGCTGCGTTCCGACAAGCCAAACGTTCGACCGATTTCAGCCATGGAAAACATGGTTGAAAGATAGGCTCTAGCCATGGCTTCTACGCGGTCGGGGTAGCGCGCTGGGTAGGTGGAGAGTGGCAGCGCCAGAGCGCGTCGCTGCGCTTTGCTTACGTCATGCAACGATTCAGGCTGTGCCAGCAATTGATGGCGGTCGACGAACGCTGCATCACCCAGCAACAACTGATGCCGCATATTCTGGAAGGGGCTTGCCGCACCGATGCCAGCGCTCAGAAATTGTTGATAAGACTGGATCGCGGCGCTACGTTGTGGCCCGAACTGGCACAACAACCAGTCGGCGTCGAACCAGTCCGGTGCAGTTTGCACACCGAGCAACAGCGGATGACTGCTCCATGGCCAGGTATCCACGCTCGACACCATGCCCGCCCGCAAGGGATTGAGCACAATGTAGCGCGCCAGCTCCAGCAGATAACTTTCTTTCTGCACCAGAATCGACTGGTATCGACCTTGGAAGATATGCCCCACCAAACCGTGGCGCCGGTTGAAATACTGACTGTAAGCGCCATTCAGCTGCTGCATCCCCCTGCAGAGATTGGCCTCCACGGTTTCCAGCAACAGATGGTAATGGTTGTTCATCTGGCAGTAGGCGTAGACGGTAAAATTGCAGCGCCCGCAAACCAGTCCCAGCATATCGAGCCAGCCCAGGCGATCGCTGTCGTCCAGGTAAATGGCGCCACGGCGGTCACCGCGAGCGGTGACATGGTAGAGCGCGCCGGGATATTCGAGTCTGAGAGGGCGGGTCATGCGCCCAAGATATGCCGAGCCAATGCGCCACACTCTGCGATGACGCAACTGTGCGCCACCACCCGGGGTCAGATCCGACATCCGGACACGGACTGAACCGCTAACAAGCTGCTATTGCCGAGCTCGTGTCTAGATGTCGGATCTGACCCCGGGTTACTGCAGAACTCGTGTCCGGATGTCGGATCTGACCCCGGTTTTGGGTTAGCTGCCGCGCTTGCCGTTGGCGTAGGCTTTGGCTTTGGCTTCGGCGATGGCGGCTTTTTCGGCGGCTTTGATGGCCATTTCGGCGTCGTGCAGGGCGATGCGTTCCTGCCGGCTGGCTGGCGTTTCCAGCGAGATGCGCCCCAGCGTGCCGCTGCGGTAGTCGCCCAGCAAGACGTGCGAGGCTTTCTCGAAGTCGAGGTCGCCCCCCTTCTGGCGGAAGCCGCGCCGTGCGGCGATGCCTTCGACTACGGCTATGCCGTCCATCGTGTCGAGCTCTTTGAAGGCGTAGCGCGCTACCAGCAGCTGCGGGTAGTGCTTCAACAGTTCGTCCGCCAGGAATACCGCAACCTCTTCTTCGATCACAGCGTTGGTGCCAACCGCGTGACTAGCCGCCAGCATCAGGCCGTCACTGGCCAGCGCGATCTTCGGCCACAGCATGCCGGGCGTGTCGACCAGAATGGTGTTCTTATCCAGATACAGCTTCTGTTGGGTTTTGGTGACAGCCGGTTCGTCGCCGACTTTCGCCACGCGCCGCTTCAGCAAGGCATTCATCAGCGTCGATTTGCCGACGTTCGGGATGCCCATGATCATGATGCGCAGCGGCTTGGTCGGCACGCCACGGTGCGGCGCCAGCTGGCGCGCCAGCTCCGGTACCCGCGCTACGTCGGCCGGTTTTTTGGTGGTCATGGCGAAAGCGCTTACGCCTTCCTGGGCGTTGTAATACGCCACCCACGCTGCCGTGGCAGCGGGATCGGCCAGGTCGACCTTGTTCAGAATCTTCAGGCAGGGCCGCTGGCGGAACTTGCGCAGCTCCTCCACCATCGGGTTGGTACTGGCTTCCGGCAGCCGGGCATCGACCACCTCGATCACCAGATCGGTGTTCTCCATCTGCTCCGCCGCCTTCTTTTTGGCGGCGTTCATATGCCCCGGGTACCATTGTATCGACATGCTCTGACCTTCAAATTCGTTCTGACAATCCGCTATTTTACCTGCTGGCCCGCGCAGGATTCGGATATGATGACTCGCCTTGCCCTTTTCTAACCATATAAACAATATTTATTTTCGACCGGAGTGCTGAAGATGAGCATAGCTGCACCGTCCAACCCGAAGGAAATCACCGCCCGCGGCATCATTCTGGGGGTCCTGATTACCCTGATTTTCACCGCTGCCCAGGTCTACCTCGGCCTGAAAGTGGGCCTGACCTTCGCCACCTCGATCCCGGCAGCCGTGATTTCCATGGCCCTGCTGAGCGCCTTCAAGGACGCCACTATCCAGGAAAACAACATCGTCCAGACCATCGCTTCGGCGGCCGGCACGCTCGCTTCGGTGATTTTCGTGCTGCCCGGCCTGATCATGATCGGCTGGTGGTCGAAAGTGCCGTTCTGGCCCGTGTTCGGCGCCTGCGCCGTGGGCGGTGTGCTCGGTGTGATGTACACCATGCCACTGCGCCGCGCACTGGTGTCGCAGTCGGATCTGCCTTACCCGGAAGGGGTGGCCGCCGCCGAAGTGCTGAAAGTCGGCATGGCTTCGCGCGCCGGTGCCGCCGAAGGTAAAGCCGGTCTGTGGGCAGTGATCTGGGGCAGTCTGGCCTCCGCCCTGTTTGCCGCAGGTGGCGCCGTCAAGCTGATGGCCGCCGAAGTGGCGATCTACTTCCGTACCGGTAGCGGTGCCACCGGTATCGGCGCATCCAGCTCGCTGGCGCTGATCGGTGCCGGTCACCTGATGGGGATTACCGTCGGTATCGCCATGCTGGCCGGTCTGGTGATCGCCTGGGGCATTATGGTGCCCCTGATGACCAGCCTGACGCCTGCTGCGGCCGGCGCGGATGCAGCAGCCCACGCGCTGGGTATCTGGTCGAAAGAAGTGCGCATGATGGGCGCCGGTGTGATCGGTCTGGCCGCCATCGTCACGCTGGCCGGTCTGGCCAAGCCGATTTACAGCGGCCTGAAATCGGCCATGGAAGCGGCCCGCAAAGCCAAGCAGCAAGGTGCCGTGATCGAACGCACCGAGCAGGATCTGCCGATTTTCATCGTCGGCCTGATTACCCTGATCTCGATGGTACCGGCCGGCTGGCTGTTGGCCTCCTTCATCGAAGGTACCGCGCTGGCGACGCTGGCCGTACCGCTGATCGCCGTCGGTATCGCCTACATTCTGATCGCCGGTATGTTCGCCGCAGCCGTCTGCGGTTATATGGCGGGTCTGATCGGCTCCTCCAATTCGCCCGTCTCCGGGATCGCCATCCTCACCATTCTCGGTGCAGCACTGAGCGTGGGCATGGTCGGTCGGAATGTCATGGGCCCGGATCTGGCTCATGCGCTGATTGCCTTCGCGCTGTTCGTCACCACTGTGGTGCTGGCCGTTGCCGTGATCGGTAACGACAATCTGCAGGATCTGAAAACCGGCCAGCTGGTCGATGCCACGCCGTGGAAGCAGCAGGTTGGCCTGCTGATTGGTGTCGTCGCCGGTTCCTGCGTGGTGCCGCCGGTGCTGGAGCTGCTGAATCAGGCCAATGGCTTTGTCGGCGCGGCGAATACCCACGCCATTTCCAACCAGCCGCTGGCCGCCCCGCAGGCGCTGCTGATTTCGACGCTGGCGCAAGGCGTGATCGGCGGCAATCTGCAATGGAATCTGCTCGGTTACGGCGCGCTGGTGGGACTGCTGCTGGTACTGATTAACTACGCGCTGAAAAAATCCAGCAACGACAAATACAGCCTGCCACCACTGGGTGTGGGTCTGGCGATCTATCTGCCTAGCGCGGTGATCACACCGGTGGTGATCGGTGCCCTCGCCGGCTATCTGTTCGAGCGCGCCATGGCGCGCAAGAGCGGCGGCGAAACGGCGAAACGTCTGGGTGTGCTGATCATGTCCGGCTTCATCGTCGGCGAGAGCCTGTTCAATGTGGCGCTGGCCGGTCTGATCGTCCTGTCCGGCAAAGGTGAACCACTCGCCATCGCCAACAGTCTCAGTGAATCGAGCACCA
Source organism: Oxalobacteraceae bacterium (assembly GCA_027490725.1). Taxonomy (GTDB): domain Bacteria; phylum Pseudomonadota; class Gammaproteobacteria; order Burkholderiales; family Burkholderiaceae_D; genus Rugamonas. Next base: position 20,393 of record JAIXXN010000009.1, on the reverse strand, counting down.
TGCTGGTCGCGCTGGTGGTCGGTACCGCCACAGTCTGGGGTCTGTATCGCTGGTCGGCCCGTCAGGGCCAGCAGATCGGCGCTTAAGCGCACTAGGGCGCCCCACCGGGCGCCCTAGTTTCAAGCGCGCCGGGGGCGCTACTGCACCCTGCGCCGCCCTCAGATCTCCGCCAGCGCCTTGAGGTGCGCCACCACGCTGCGGCCTAGTGCCGACAGATTGTAACCACCTTCGAGGCAGCTAACGATGCGACCACCGGCATGCTGGCGCGCTACCGCCATAATCTGCTGCGTGATCCACGCATAATCCTCTTCTACCAGTCCCATGCCACCGATTTCGTCTTCGCGGTGCGCGTCGAAGCCCGCCGAAATGAAAATCATCTCCGGCTGGAAGGCATGCAGTGCCGGCAACCAGTGTTCCAGCACCACCTTGCGCACTGCCTCGCCGCCCGAATGTGCCGGCAAGGGCACGTTCACCAGATGCGCACTGATCGGCTCCGGTTCCGTGTAGGGATAGAACGGATGCTGGAAAAAACTCACCATCATGGCGCGCGGTTCATTGCGCAGCGCTTCTTCCGTGCCATTCCCGTGGTGCACGTCGAAATCGACAATCGCCACCCGCGCCAGTCCGCGCACATCGAGCGCATGTTTGGCCGCCACCGCGACATTGTTGAACAGGCAGAAGCCCATCGGCTCGATCGGCCGTGCATGATGACCGGGCGGGCGGATGGCGCAGAAGGCATTCTCGATGCTGCCATCGATCACCGCATCGGTCGCGGCCACCGCCGCTCCGGCGGCGCGCTGTGCGGCGCGCCAGCTGTAGTGATTCAGTGAGGTATCGCCATCGATCGGATAAGTTTCATGCTCGGCCGGCACGTTGTCGCGCACGATGGCGATGGCATTGCGGCTGTGATTACGTTCCAGATCGCTGAGTTCGACCAGCGGTGCGAGGCGGTGTTCCAGCAAATCGTTGATGTGGGAGCTAATCAGCTGATCGGCAATCGCTTGCAGGCGCGCCGGTGATTCGGGGTGCCAGTCGCCCATATCATGGCGGGCGCAATCGGGATGGCTGTAAAAGGCTGTAGTCATGTCGCGTGAGTCTGCTGGTTTGCCCCAATTTACCATAGAAGCCCCAAAGCCACACTTTCGCCGCCCGCCCGAACAGTTGTCATAATATCGCAATAGACAATAAATCAATTGCCAAATATGATAATCAAATAATTAAACATTAAAAATTCATTCCCATGCCCATCTCCCCATTTTTCCAGCGCCTGACCATGCTCGCCGCGATGTCCTGTTCTTATGCACCAGTGGCCCACGGCGCGCCCGCGTTGCCGGAAGTGGCCAGTTTTTTCAAGGCCGCCGAAATCAGCAACGTTGAACTGTCGCCCAAGGGCGGCTACGTCGCCAGTACCCTGATGCTGCCAGACGGTACGCAGGCGCTGGTGGTGCGCGACAGCACCGATCCCACCAAAATGAAGGTACTCACCCGTAACGCCATCGCCGACGCGCGGGTGGTCAGCGTGCACTGGATTAACGAGCAGCGTCTCGGCTTCACGGTCAAGAATATGCGCATCGAATTCGAAGGCAACTGGGACGAATTCGCAGTCGATCGCGATGGCGAACGCCGCACCCACCTGATCGCCGGTAACTGGGGCCACCATCAGGAAAGCATCGGTTCACGCTTCGTGAATCGCACCCTGACCGCCGAATACGGTTTTTACGATGCCACCCATGATGGCTCGGACGACATTCTGGTTGAAAAATACACCTGGAATCACACTGACCGCGCCCCCGATCACTCGCGTCTATACCGTCTGAACACCCGCACCCAGGTCTTGCGCCATACCTTCGAAGGCGCGCAACCGGAAGGCGTTAAAAGCTGGATCACCGATAGCAAGGACGTGCCACGGGTGGCCTCGTCGGTGCTCAAGGGGCGCTGCATCAGTTCCTACCGCAACGCCGACGATACCGAGTGGAAGGAATTGAGTAACGGCGTGTGCTTCGGCGACCAGCGTTTCACGCCGCTATTCTTCGACGGCGCCGACACCCTGTTCGTACGGGCCGTCCACAAAGGCTACGGCGCGCTGTTCCGGTATAACCTGAAAACACTCAAGATGGATGCCGAGCCGCTGGTGGAAACCCCGGGCTTCGACTTCAGCGGCTCGGCCGAAATCGACCATGTCACTGGCCGCCTACTGGGTTTCCACCTGCTCACCGACGCCGGCACCACGGTGTGGATGGATCCGAAACTGAAGGCCGAGCAGGCCCGTATCGACGCGGCGCTGCCCGGCACCATCAACAGCGTCAGCTGCGCGCAGGATTGCAGTGCCAGTCCGGTGCTGCTGATTACCTCCAGCTCTGATCGTCAGCCGCGCCAGTACATTCTGTACACGCGTGCCACTGGCGCCATGATCGGGCTGGGAAGCACCCTGCCCGACATCAAAGCGTCGCAGGTGGGTGAACGCAGCTTCCACCATTACAAGGCGCGCGATGGCCGCATGATTCCCGTCTACGTCACCCATCCGGCCGGCAAACCGGCGGGGCCACAGGCGACCGTGGTCCTGATCCACGGCGGCCCGCACGTGCGCGGCAGCAGCTGGGAATGGGATCGCGAAGCGGCGTTCCTGTCCTCGCGCGGCTATCTGGTGATCCAGCCCGAGTTCCGTGGCACGACCGGCTATGGCGCCGATCACTTCAGCGCCGGCTGGCGCCAGTGGGGCCTGAGCATGCAGGATGACCTGAGCGACGCGGCGCGCTGGGCCATCGCACAGAAATGGGCCGATCCGCAGCGCGTCGCCCTGATGGGGGCCAGCTATGGCGGCTATGCCACCCTGATGGGACTGATCAAGGAACCGGCACTGTTCCGCGCTGGCGTCGAGTGGGCCGGCGTCACCGACATCCAGCTGATGTTCAGTTCGACCGAATCGGATGCCTCCGAGGAGTCGCTCGGTTATGGCATGCGCACCCTGATCGGCGACCCGGAGCGCGATGCGCAGCAATTCTCGCAGACCTCCCCGCTGCTGCGGGCCGCCGAACTGAAGCAACCCTTGCTGATGGCGCACGGGGCTAACGACCGCCGCGTGCCACCCGAGCACGCGAAGAAATTCGCCGATGCGGTCCGCGTCGCCAACCCGCAGCTGACCTCCATCATGTACAACGATGAAGGCCACGGCTGGCGCCATGACAAGAACAATATCGACTTCTGGAGCAAAGTGGAGAGCTTCCTCGACCAGCATCTGAAGCAGGCCCACTGAGGCGGGCACCACGGCGTGCAAGGTATCCGGTATCGCTAGCGCGGTTTCTCGCTTAGAATCTGGGCAGAGCAACCGTCCATCGAACCCATGATCCCCCAACTGCACGCAGTGGCCCGGCAGGTCGGCACCGTCATCGTCGGCAAAGATCCGCAGATCCGTCTGGCCCTCACCTGTATGCTGGCCGGCGGCCATCTGCTGATCGAAGACCTGCCCGGGGTGGGCAAGACCACCCTCGCGCAGGCACTAGCCCTGTCACTGGGCCTGCGTTTCAACCGCCTGCAATTTACCAGCGACCTGCTGCCGGCGGACCTGAACGGCATCGCCATCTACGAACGCGAGCAGAATGCCTTCGTGTTTCATCCCGGGCCGATTTTCACCCACCTGCTGCTGGCCGACGAAATCAACCGCGCCACCCCGAAAACCCAGTCCGGCTTACTCGAGGCGATGGCCGAACAGCAGGTCAGCAGCGACGGCGTAACGCGGCCATTGCCGCAGCCCTTCTGCGTGATCGCCACCCAGAATCCGGGCCACCAGATCGGTACTTTCCCGCTGCCGGAATCGCAACTGGACCGCTTCCTGATGTGCCTTTCGCTGGGCTATCCCGATGCGGCGGCCGAACGCGCGCTGCTGATGGGCGAAGACCGCCGTCTGCTGCTGAAAACCCTGCAGCCGCTGATGTCGCCTGCCGACCTGCTGGCCGCCCAGCAGTCGGTACGCCAGATCCACGCGGCACCGGCACTGATCGACTACGTACAGGCACTGGCCGCTGCGTCGCGCCAGAGCCACCTGTACGGCGAGGGACTGAGTCCACGCGCCGCCATCGCCCTGCTGCATGCGGCGCGTGCCTGGGCCGCGCTGGCCGGGCGCGATCATGTACTGCCCGAAGATGTGCAGGCGGTGCTGGTGGCCGTGTGCGGGCACCGCCTGCGCCCACTCGCGGGCGCACCAGGCCAGCCGCGCAGCGGGACGGAACTGGTGCGGCAATTGCAGCAGTCGGTGCCCGTCTAGGCTCATGACGCCGCTCCTGCAGCAGCTGACGGGCGCAGTGCAGCGGCGCTGGCTCTACCATCTGGGCGGCGCTGCCGCACGCAGCATGACGCTGAGCATGCAGCGCATCTACATCGTGCCCACCTACGCCGGCCTGCAATGCGCGCTGCTGTTGCTGGTGATGCTGGTCGGCGCACTGAATTACAACCTGGGCCTCGGCTATGCCCTGACCTTTCTGCTAGGTTCCTGCGTGCTTGCCGATATGGTCGCCACGGCGCGCAATCTGGCCGGTCTGCAGCTGATGCCACTGGCCGCTACGCCGGTGTTTGCCGGCGCAACGGCATTCTTTCCGATCCAGCTGACGGCGGCGCCGCGGCGCCAGCACTACGCCATCTGGCTGGGCTTTCAGGGCGATGGCGCACCACGCCAGCACTGCGATGCCGGACCATCCGGCAGCACCAGCGTACTGTTAGGCGCGCCGACCACGCAGCGCGGCTGGCAGCCCGCCGCGCGGATCCGGCTGGTGACGCGCTTTCCTCTCGGCCTGTTCCGGGCATGGAGCTACTGGCAACCGGCGCAGCAGGTGCTGGTCTATCCGGCGCCCGAATCACCCGCTGCACCGCTGCCGCAGCAGGCCAGCGATGGCCACGGCCAGTCGCAGCACGACAGCAGCGGACAGGAGCACTTCGCCGGTGTGCGCAATTATCAGCCCGGTGATGCCCCGCGCCAGCTGGCATGGCGCCAGATTGCGCGCCATGCGGCCAGCGATACGGCGCCGCTACTGAGCAAGCATCTGACGGGTAGTGCGCCGGGGCGGCTGGTGTTTGATCTGGCGACCCTGCCAGCGGAACTCTCGCTCGAGCAGCAACTGGCGCGTCTGTGTGCCTGGGTACTGGCGGCTGAAGCGGCGGCACTGCCCTACCGCTTGCGGCTGGGGGCTCTCGAGATCGGCCCTGATTCGGAAACCGGCCACCGTACTGAGCACGGCGCAGAGCACAGCACGGCGCATAGCCAGCAAGCGGCCTGTCTGCGCGCTCTGGCGCTGTATGGGCAGGAGCAGGAGCAGGAGCAGGAGCAGATGCGGAAGCCGCTGCAGGGACCACAAGCGTGAACGCCATCCGGCTCCACCTGCAGCAGCTGCAACGCGCCCAGCGCGACAAGCTGCTGCTACTACTGGCCGCCCTGCTGGTGCTGCTGCCGCATACGCTGCACCTGCCGTGGTGGATCAGCGCCAGCATCGCTTTGCTGCTCGGCTGGCGCGCCCTGCTGACGTGGCACGGCTGGCGTCTGCCGCCGATCTGGCTGCTGCTGCCGCTGGCGCTGGCGGCGATGGCCGGGGTACGCGCCGAATTCCATCTGTGGCTGGGACGCGATGCGGGCATCGCCATGCTGACACTACTGCTCGGCTTCAAACTGCTGGAAATGCATAGCCGCCGCGATGTGCTGGTAGTGATTTTGCTCTGCCACTTCGTCCTGCTCGGTAACTTCTTCTACACCCAGAGCATGCTGATGGCGCTGCATGCCGGCCTGGCGCTGCTGCTGGTGCTGACCGCCCAGCTGTCGTTCCAGTACAGCGACCAGCAGGCACCGCTCGGCGCGCGTCTGCTGCTGATCCTGCGCATGCTGCTACTCGGCGCACCTCTGGCGCTGCTGCTATTCATTGTCTTCCCGCGCATCCAGGGGCCGCTCTGGGGCTTGCCCGGCGATGCCCACGCCGGCACTACCGGCTTGTCCGAAAGTATGGCCCCCGGCAGCATCGCCTCACTGGCGCAATCCGATGCGATCGCCTTCCGGGTCCGTTTCGGCGCGAACCGGCCCGCCGCAGCGCAGCTATACTGGCGCAGCATCGTGCTGGGTGCCTACGACGGCCGCACCTGGACGCGCGGCGCTACCAGAACCGGCTGGTCGGCACAGGTGGAGCCCGGCACACTGCAGGAGCAAGCGCAGCAGCAGATGTCGCCGCTGCGCTACGAGATCACGCTGGAACCGCAGCATCAGCGCTGGCTGCCGGCACTGGAACTGAGCGCGCCGCCCCTGCAACTAGCCGGCTATCGCGCCCGCGAGACGGAAGCACTGGAGTTTTTCACAGCCAGCGTGCCGACCGAAACGCTGCGCTACAGCGCCAGCGCAGACTTCCAGTCCCGCCTGCAGCCGCAGGCCACGCGCGCTGCGCTGCAACGCTGGCTGGCACTGCCGGCCGGCTACAACCCGCGCACGCTGGCGCTGGCCGCCAGTCTGTCGGCCGACCACGCAGCCGCGCCGGTGCTTGCGCAAAGGCTGCTGCAATTCCTGCGCGCCGGCGCTTACACCTATACGCTCGAACCGCCCCTGCTAGGTCGCCACGCCGTTGATGAATTCCTGTTCGATAGCAAAGCGGGCTTCTGCGAGCATTACGCCGGCGCGCTGGTGGTCGCGCTACGCGCGATGGGCATCCCGGCCCGGGTCGTCACCGGCTACCAGGGCGGTGAATTCAATCCCGTCGACGGGGTGCTGAGCGTGCGCCAGTCCGACGCCCATGCGTGGACCGAATACTGGCAGGCCGACAGCGGCTGGCAGCGCGTCGATCCTACCGCCGCCGTCGCGCCGCAGCGCCTTGATCCACCGGCGCTGCGCCGGCCACCTTACGCGGGCAGCCTGGGCGCCTTGCAGTCGCGGGCCGCCTCGCTGTTCGATACGCTGCGCTTTGAAGTCGCGGCGCTCGAGAATGCGTGGAACCTGTGGGTGCTTGATTACACGCCGGATCGGCAACAGGCACTGCTCAGCGGGGCACAGGTTCCGCAACTGTCCTGGCGCCTCGGCACTGGCGCACTCGCCAGCGCGATGCTACTGTGTGGGCTGGTCTGGTGGCGCAGGCAGACGCGCGGCGATCCGCTGCAGCAGTTATACCGGCGCTTCTGTCAGCAACAGGCGCGCCACGGTTATCCACGCGGCGCCGCCGAAGGCCCGCAAGCCTATGCCGCGCGCCTGATCAGTATGCCCGCCAGCGCTGCCAAACAGCACGCCATGCAGGAATTTTTAACGCTCTACAGCCGCCTGCAGTATGGCGCTGGCAGCACCGAATCACGCACCACGTCGCTTGCGACGCTGAGGAAACTATTACCGCTATGTCGATGAAGCCTTTGATCACCGCCCTGCTGCTGGGCTGTTCCGCCCTGGCGCTGCTGCCCACCGCGAGCACCGCTAGCGCCGCTAGCCACCCCCACCACGCCGCGGGCCATCACAAAACTGCCAAAGCCAGTCCGCAGAAGAAGAAACCCGTCAAGAAGAAAGCCCCTGCCGTCGATTACGAGGGCGAATTCGTCAACTTCGGCGACTGGAAAGAAGTCAGCAGCTTTCTCGACGATGTCGCTCAGCGTAATCACTGGGACCGCGCCGAACTGGGCGCCCTGATGGCACAGGTACGCTTCGTCGATTCGGCAGTACAACTGATTAAACCTGCGCCGCCGGGTAAGCCGAAAAACTGGCAAGCCTATCGCCAGCTGTTCGTCGAACCGGTGCGTATCAACGCCGGCCTGAAGTTCTGGGCCGAACACCGCGCCACGCTGGAGCGCGCCGAAAGCCTGTATGGCGTGCCGGCCGAAGTCATCGTCGGCATCCTGGGTGTGGAAACCGTGTATGGTCGCAACACTGGGCGCTTCCGGGTACTCGATGCGCTGACCACACTGGCGTTTGCCTATCCGGAAGCACCGGCGCGTGCCGATCGGATGGCCTTCTTCCGGCGCGAACTGGAAGCGGCACTGCAATTCGCGCGTAAGAACAATGTCGATCCGCTGAGCTTGCGCGGTTCCTTCGCCGGTGCCATCGGCTTACCGCAGTTCATGCCTAACAGCGTGATGAAATTTGCCGTCGACTTTGACGCCGATGGACAGATCGATCTGCTCAACTCCCCGACCGATGCCATCGGCAGTATCGCGGCGTTTCTGGTCGCACACGGCTGGCAGCGCGAATTGAACGGCGCCATGGTGTATCCGGCCAGCGTCTCGCCCAGCATGAGCTGGGAACCGATGCTCACTCAGGGGCTGGTCGCCAGCTACCTGGCGCCGGCTTTGCAGGCTGGCGGAGTCAGCACCGACTATCCACTGCCGGAAAGCATGAAATTTGGTCTGGTCGACCTTCAGAACGGTGCCGAACCGACCGAATACTGGTTGGCGAACGGAAATTTCTTTGCGATTACCCAATATAACCGCAGTTATTTCTATGCCATGTCGGTGCTGGAACTGGGGCGTGCCATCAAACAATTACGCTAGGGAAGCACTAATAGATGTAAAGAAGCGTAACCAATCTTGGAATATGCACTTGCCAACTGTATTGTTTAGTTGACACGAGGAAATTTTTTAGACAAACTTGCGGTAGTTGAGGAATATCCCACGCGGAACACAAGCTAATTGTTTTATAATTAAGCTTATTGATTCAATAATTGTGAGCGCAACCAGCATAACATGGCGGTCGGTGTATAATTCTCACACAATGTTGCAGAGCGACAACAGTACCCCAAAGCAGCATGATTCTTGTTGCTTATGGGTATGAGTTAGGTACAATTGTGTATATATTATGAAAATTGTTATCCCGGAATCCGTCCGTGTGTGAATTCGTTCCTGGTAAGGAAGAACGTGATCGCAGCTAAGCGAGCTCCGAGTGTTGTACTTTGCAGGACAACTTTACAGAAGGAAAAAACGAAATCATGACAAACCAAGTCGGCATAGACATGAACAACGATGCGGATGGCGATGACCTGTTGCAATACAATCCCAACCGCCTGCTGGATACCCTGATTGAAAACCTGCGTCTGAAAAACGATGCAGCACTGTCGCGTGCCCTGGAAGTTGCACCACCAGTGATCAGCAAAATCCGTCACCACCGTCTGCCAGTCGGCGCTTCGCTGCTGATCCGTATGCACGAAGTGAGCGATCTGAGCATTCGCGACCTGCGTTACCTGATGGGCGACCGTCGTAACAAGTTCCGTATCAGCGACAAGCAGTTCAAACCGAAAGAAGGCGAACCAGGCGGCCAGGGCTAATCAGCTCGCGTCCTGCAACGCAACCCTCATCCCCGGCAACGGCGATGAGGGTTTTGTTTTTTTAGGCGGGGAATACGCCGGTCGAGAGGTAGCGGTCACCACGATCGCAGACGATGAACACGATGGTGGCATTTTCCACCGTCATCGCAATCCGCAAAGCAATCTCGCAGGCACCGGCGGCAGAGATGCCGCAGAAGATACCTTCTTCGGCAGCCATGCGGCGCGCCATGCGCTCGGCAGCAGCCTGCGACACCGATTCCACCTGATCGACGCGGCTACGATCATAAATTTTCGGCAGATAGGCTTCCGGCCATTTGCGGATACCGGGAATCGAGGAACCCTCTTCCGGTTCGGCGCCGATAATCTGCACAGCCGGATTCTGTTCTTTCAGATAGCGCGACACGCCCATGATGGTGCCGGTGGTCCCCATGGCGCTGACGAAGTGGGTCACGCGGCCCTCGGTATCGCGCCAGATTTCCGGCCCGGTGCTTTCGTAGTGGGCACGGGCATTGTCGCCATTGGCGAACTGGTCCAGAATAATGCCCTTGCCATCTTTCTGCAGCTGCTCGGCCATGTCGCGGGCATATTCCATGCCGCCCGTTTTCGGGGTCAGCATGATCTGCGCACCGTAGGCGGCCATGCTCTGGCGCCGCTCGACACTGAGGTTTTCCGGCATCAGCAGCAGCATCTTGTAACCACGTATCGCCGCCGCCATGGCCAGCGCAATCCCGGTATTGCCGCTGGTCGCTTCGATCAGGGTATCGCCGGGTTTGATATCGCCACGTTCCTCGGCCCGTTTCAGCATGGACATGGCAGCCCTATCCTTGACGGAACCGGCCGGATTATTGCCTTCCAGTTTGCCCAGAATGATGTTGTTACGCGCCTTGATCTCGGCGCCGGGCAAATTCACCAGCTGCACCAGCGGGGTATTGCCTATCGTATCTTGCAGTGTTTTATAAGCCATCTTGTTGTGTCGTTCTTGCTAGCGCTAAAACCCCATTTTAATCCGATAACCCCTCACGCTGCTTGAAACACTGGCGCAGCATCGCGTAACCGCTAAGTTTTTACACCTGCCCGCCAGCTTCCGCTAGACTGGCAGCACGCCTACTCCACTTTCTGCGCAGGACGAATATGCCCAACCATAGCCCGGAAATGCTGCCTGAACTGACCTCCGACGAAGCTGTCTCCAGCCCGGGGCTGGACTTCGAAAAGCGCCGGCACCAGATCTTCCCGGTACTCAGCGCCACCGATATCCGCCATATGCACCGCTTCGGGCAGGTGCGCCAGTTTGCCGACGGCGAGTGGGCCTTCCGGGCCGGCCAGACCAGCTTCGGGCTGATCCTGGTGCTACAGGGCGCGATTGAAGTCAGCCGCTACGACGGCCTCGGTAACACCGCCTTCGTCACCACCCATTTACCGGGCCAGTTCGGTGGCGAAGTGGCCCAGCTATCGGGCCGCCCTTCGCTAGCAAACGGTCGCGCAGTGGGTGCCACCGAAGCGCTGGTGATCGCGCCGGAAAACCTGCGCGCGCTGCTGATCGCCCACGCCGATCTGGGCGAACGGATCGTGCGAGCGCTGATCCTGCGCCGCGTCGGTCTGCTCGAACATAATTCCGGCGGGCCGGTGCTGGTAGCGCCGCGCGGCCACGGCCGCCTGCACACGCTGCAAAGCTTCCTGTCGGCCAACGGCCATCCCTACGAGGTGCTCGACCCGGAACAGCACGAGCAGGCAGCCGCGCTGATGGCCCATTATCAGCCGCAGCCGCACGACTTGCCGCTGGTGGTGTGTCCCGACGGCGTGGTGAAACACAACCCTAGCGTGGTCGATCTGGGGCGCTGCCTGGGCATGCTGCCCGAACTCGATAGCAACAAGGTATGGGATGTGCTGATCGTCGGCGCTGGCCCTGCCGGGCTGGCTGCAGCCGTGTACGCAGCCTCGGAAGGCTTGTCCGTACTGGTGCTGGAAACCCGCGCTTCGGGCGGTCAGGCAGCGGCCAGCGCGCGCATCGAGAACTTCCTCGGCTTCCCCACCGGCATCACCGGCCGGGCACTGGCGGGACGCGCCTTTGTGCAGGCACAGAAGTTCGGCGTCGAAGTGGCCATCCCTGCACCGGCCGGACGGCTGCTGTGCGACACCTATCCGCTGCAGGTGGAAATGTGCGGCAGCCTGCAAAAGCTGCAGGCACGTAGCGTGGTGCTGGCCTGCGGCGCGCGCTACCGCCGCCCTTCACTGGCCAATCTGCGCCAGTTCGAGGGCAAAGGCGTGTACTACTGGGCCTCGCCGATCGAGGGCAAGTTGTGCAAGAACGAGCAAATTATCCTGGTGGGCGGTGGCAATTCGGCCGGACAGGCGGCCGTATTCCTGTCGACACAGGCCAAGCATGTGCACATGCTGATCCGCAAGGACAGCCTGAGTTCCACCATGTCCAGCTATCTAATCGAGCGCATCGCCGCCACGCCCAATATCACCCTGCATACGCACAGCGAAATCGTCGCGCTGGAAGGCGATGAGGACGGCCTGCGTCAGGTGCGGGTGCGCCACGCCCCGAGCGCACAGGAAACGGACTATCCGGTCTGCCGGGTGTTCCTGTTCATCGGTGCCGATCCGAATACAGGCTGGCTCGGTGATTGCGGTGTGGATGTCGACGAACACGGTTTTATCCGCACCGGTTTCGACGTCACCAAAGCCCAGTGCCGTGCCAACTTCAGCAACGGTGTGTATCCGCCCGACCTGCCAGCGCGGGCGGCACTGGAAACCAGTGTGCCGGGGGTGTTTGCGATTGGAGATGTGCGCGCCGGCTCTACCAAGCGGGTCGCAGCAGGCGTCGGTGAGGGTGCGGCCGTGGTGTCGCAGATCCACGGCTTCCTCGCCCGCCTGCCCGTCAGCTCGGCCTAGCGGACTGCCTGCAGGCGCTTCAGCTGCGCTGCCTGATAGGCTGCAAACGCGTCATTGAACAGACAGCGGATCAGCGGATCGTCGACGATGTCGGCGTCCGCCGGTGCGCCGCTAATACGCACATACATCGAGGTCAGCGACTCGCCCAGCGCCAGTCCGGCGTACAGCTTGGCCAGCGGGATTTCGGTCTGCCATAACGGCGTCGCGATGCTGTCGTCGCGCTCGATCTGGTCGGCATGGATGCGGTAGCGGAACTGCTCTGCCCTGCCCGTGTGATCATATACGCGCAGCTGCCAGCCGCAGGGCGCAGCGAAATAGCTCTCTTCCGGCAGCTCCATCTCGCGATATTTTTCCAGCAGTCCTGTACGACAGAACTCTCGTGCCAGCGCGCTCTGCTCAGGCGTCAGCGCAGCGAAATGCTGGGCAATCTGCGCCGTCGGCGGCGGCGTCAGGCCGGGACGGTAATCGAAATCGACGTCCTGCTCGCCCACCGGTATCACCCACGACAAGGGTTCGGCAGCGACCAGTCCCTGCTCACTGAACGTGAAACTGACCGAGGGGTTCATGCGCACCACCTGCGTCTGCGGCAGCCACTCGCCCAGCGCCGCAGCAAACTGGCGATAGGTAACCGGGAACATCGCATGGTTGTACCACGACCATGGCTCCTGCACGAACTGGCAGGAACTCGGCACCACGTAACGCGGCGCCAGCGCCTGCAACTGCTGCGGCCATTCTTCCGGCAGTTGCGGCAGTTGCGGCAGTTGCGGCAGTTGCGACGATAGTGCCGGCGCGCTACTGGCGCGCGACGGCGCAATCACATCCACCTCGCGCATAGTCTGGAATGGCCATAGCACCATATCCCACGGCGCATAGGCTTTCAGCTGCTCCAGCGTTTCCGGATCCATCCACGCATCGACCACGTTCAGCACATTCAGGCCGGCAGCACGCAGCTGGAACATCGAGTCGACATCGGCATCGAGCGCGCGGCGCGGGATGATCTCGAACGGGCCCAGTTGCACCGCCTGGTCGACTTTGAGCGAGCGCACATCACTGAACCCGAGTTCGCGGATCAGCGCAAACAGTTCTTCGAAATGGCAGTAAAGATAGATCGGCGTGGCACGGTCCAGCAGATCGAGACTCTCGAACGAGCAATGATCGTCATGGAAGTGCGAGATGAACACCGCATCCACCGGCAGCGCGCGGATCTGTTCCAGATCGAAGCGCACCGCTGGAAAGGCGTGGCAGTTACGGCTAAAAGGATTTTCGAAAATGGGATCGAAAACGATGCGCCGGCCCGCGCATTCAAACACGTAGCCGGCATGCAGTATGCGGGAGATCTTGAGCGTCATCCCGCTATGGTATCACCGCAGCGGTACCGGATAGGTGGCCGGACTGAGGTTGCCGTCCTTATCCACCGCCTGTACGCCGAAGTAGTAATTGTCCTTGGACAGCGGCAGCGTCGCTTCGGTGGCCTTGCCGACGAAACGGCTGCCCTGCCAGTCGGCCGCCCCCGTCTCGCGCCAGACCACCCGGTAGCCCGCCAGATCCGGCTCGAGGTTGGCCTGCCAGACCAGCTCCGTATCGTTCTGCAGCTTGCTGGTGCGGACCTGCACACGTGCCGGCGATGCCGGAGCCAGCGACAGCGTGGCCAGTGCTGCGGCATTCACGCGCGTCACCTGCGCAATGTAGGCATAATCGTTGTACTGCGGCAGATCGCCAATCAGCACGCCGTTCTCGGTGCGGATGTTCTGGTGCTGGTGATTAAAGTCTTCCGCCGGTTCGGTGAAGCGCAGCGCCGCATAGCCGCGCTCGAGGAAGGGCATGTGATCGCCACCGCGCAGATAGCGGTCACGCCGCTGGATCACGTTGACCTTGAAGCCACGCACATAGCGCTCGCCCGACTCCTTCACGGCACGCGCCAGCTGGCGCGACAGCGAATCGTTCTCGCCACCGGTCTGAATCAGGGTGCGCACCGTCTCGCTGTTTTCTTTCTGTACCGGCAAACCTTCGGCAAACAGGCGCACCTGCTGCCTATCGACCTTGCCGTGTTCATCGCGCGAGCTGCCGATAATATCGTTGGTGATCATGCCGGCGATGTTGAGCTTATTCTGCCTGGCCTGTTCCGCCCAGTGCGCAGCGCCCAGCAAGCCCTGCTCCTCGGCCGCCACCGTCATGAACACCAGCGTGGCGTCGAACTGGTACTTCGCCATCACACAGGCCATTTCCATCACGGCCGCCGTGCCGGAAGCGTCGTCGTTAGCGCCGGGCGCATCGCCCTCGGCATCCATGATGTCCGTATTGCGGGAATCGTAGTGGCCACTCACCACGTACATGCGCTCGCGCGACGCATCCTGCGTGCCGGGCAGCGTGGCCACCACGTTGACGATTTCCGTAGGGCGGCTGATGCGCGCCGAAACCGGTGCGATATGGCTATCGAAAGCCACCTGCAAACGCCCGCCTGCTGCCGCACCGCAGCGTTCCAGTTCAGCCTTGATCCAGCGCCGCGCGGCGCCGATGCCTTCCGTCTCGGAAACGGTGTCGGACATGGTGTGACGGGTGCGGAAGCCGACTAGCTTGCGGATGGTGGCCTCGATGCGGGCCGGTGAAATCTGTTTGACGATCTGGTCGATGCTGGCCTGATGACGGGTGGTATCGGGGCCGCTGACAGACGTACTACGGGCAGTGGCGGTCGCGGCGGTGGTGGTGCTGGCAGCGACGGCATTCTGCGTGGCAAAAGTACTGACTGCGGCCAGTACGGCCATGCGCAGGGTGAGCGATTTCAGGTGCATCGACGTTCTCCGTAAGAAAGATCGCACTATCTTCTCACGTCCCGTGTCCCCTAAAACACCCTGAAACAATTCTCAAACAAAAACCCGCAGCTTTGCGCTGCGGGCAATCATCAGGCAAGTGGCGACTGCAGCTTATTTACCGCTGGCAGCCGGTGCGCTGGTTTTCTCCATCTTGGCTGGCTTGGCGGTTTTGCCGGCTGGCGCGGCGTGAGCCGGTGCACCTTCCATCGCCTTGCCGTTCACCACCAACCCGGCAGCCGACAGCTTCTCGGCATTCTTGCCACCGATGCCTTTCACGCGCTGCTCCAGATCGGCCCAGTCCTTGAACTCGCCTTTTTTGCGCTCTTCCAGTATCGCCCTGGTTTTCGCCGGGCCGATGCCCTTCACCGCATCGAGCGCCGCCGCGTCGGCCTTGTTGACGTCCACCTGCGCAAACGCAAAGCTCATGCCTGCCATCAGCGTAGCAACTGCCAGTATCAGTTTCCGGATCATGTCTGTCTCCATTAGGTAGCAAGGGCGAGGGTCGCACCTTGAATCCACATAACGGCAGGCCGCCGCCGTGGTTGACGGTCAGGCGGCCCTTCCTGTGATGCAGATCAAATGGAGAACAAGCTACAGTAAAGCTGCAGTGAGGCTGCAGCTAAGGAGCAGCTAAGCTGAAAACAGTTCTTCGCGGGTGACGGTCGCGGTACCGAGTTTACCCACCACAATGCCACCGGCACGGTTGGCCGTCTGCACCGCGTCCTGCCAGCTAGCGCCGGCACCGAGCATGGCCGCCATGGTGGCGATCACGGTATCGCCCGCGCCGGACACGTCGAAGACTTCGCGCGCCTGCGCCGGCATGTGGAACTGCGCACCATCGGTGTACAGCGTCATGCCCTCTTCCGAACGGGTCAGCAGCAGCGCATCGAGTTTCAGGTCGCTGCGCATTTTCTGCGCCTTGGCCGTCAGCTCTTCTTCGCTATGCCAGTTGCCGACGATGCGGCGCATTTCCGATTTGTTCGGCGTCAGCACGGTAGCACCGGCGTAGCGGGTAAAGTCATCGCCTTTCGGATCGACCATCACCACTTTGCCAGCGGCACGCGCCGAGGCGACCATATCGGCCACGTTGACCAGACTGCCCTTGGCGTAGTCGGACAGCACGATCACATCGTAATCAGCCAGCAGCGCCTTGAACTGCATCAGCTTATCGCGCAACACCGTGTCGGTGGGCGCTTCTTCGAAGTCGATGCGCAGCATCTGCTGCTGTCGCCCGATCACGCGCAGCTTGATGATGGTGGAGATGGCGTCGTCGCGTTTCAGATAGCTGTGAATGCCGCCGCTTGCCAGCAACTGCGCGACTTCTTCGCCAGCTTCGTCGGCCCCCACCACACCCAGCAAGCCCGCATGGGCGCCCAGCGCGGCGGCATTGCGCGCCACGTTGGCCGCGCCGCCGAGACGCGCTTCGCGCTTCTCGATGCGCACGATTGGCACCGGTGCCTCCGGCGAAATACGGCTGACATCACCGAACCAGTAACGGTCCAGCATCACGTCACCCACCACCAGGATGCGTACCTGATCGAGCGCCGGTGCCGCTGTCGATCCTGCAGTCTGCGTCAAAGCTAGATTCGTCGTCACAGCTACCTCGTTAAGCGCGGGTCAGAATCGAACGGCCAATGCCGTGGTATTCGAAGCCTGCTTCGGCCATCACTTCCGGCTCGAACAGATTGCGGCCATCGAAAATCACCGCCTGCTTGAGCGCCGCCTTGATGCGGTCGAAGTCCGGGCTACGGAAGGCCTTCCACTCGGTGACGATGACCAGTGCTTCGGCGTCGCTCAGCGTATCCATCGGGCTGCTGGCGAAACGCACGCGCGCCAGTTCGTCGGCACTCAGATCCAGCTGCAGCACACGCTTGGCTTCCGGCATCGCGACCGGATCGTACACCGCCACCGTCGCACCGGCATCGATCAGCTGGCGGATCAGCACACGGGCCGGCGCTTCGCGCATATCGTCGGTGTTCGGTTTGAAGGCCAGACCCCAGATAGCAAAGTGCTTACCTTGCAGATCGGCGCCGAAACGCTTCACCACTTTCTGACCCAGCACCAGCTTCTGCTTGTCGTTGACGGCTTCCACCGCGCGCAGAATCAGCAGATCCTGATCGTACTGGCGGGCCGTACGCTCCAGTGCCTGTACGTCTTTCGGGAAGCAGGAACCGCCGTAACCGGCACCGGCGTACAGGAAGCTATGACCAATACGCGGATCGGAACCAATCCCGTGACGCACCGCTTCAATGTCCACCCCCACCTGATCGGCCAGATTGGCCAGCTCGTTCATGAACGAGATCCGGGTAGCCAGCATGGCGTTGGCGGCGTACTTGGTAAATTCGGCCGAGCGCACATCCATCCAGAAGGTGCGTTCGTGATTGCGGTTGAACGGCGTGTACAGCTTCTTCATCAGGCCATGGGCTTTCTGGCCTTCCGGCGTGCTGTCGCAACCGATCACGATGCGGTCAGGACGCATGAAGTCTTCCACCGCCGCGCCCTCTTTGAGGAACTCGGGATTCGAGGCCACCGAGAATTTCGCATCGACGCCACGGGCATCGAGTTCCGCCTGCACCGCTGCCTTGACGCGATCGGCAGTACCGACCGGCACAGTGGACTTGTCGACGATGACTTTGAATTCCGTCATGTGCGCGCCGATATTGCGCGCCGCAGCCAGCACGTATTGCAGATCGGCCGAACCATCTTCATCGGGCGGCGTACCGACGGCGATGAACTGTAGCGTGCCGTGCGCCACCGAAGCGGCAACGTCGGTCGAGAACTGCAGACGGCCTGCAGCGCGGTTGCGCGCCACGACTTCTTCCAGCCCCGGCTCGTGGATCGGAATCCCGCCGTTATTGAGCAGATCGATTTTCTTCTGATCGACATCGAGGCAGAACACGTCATTGCCCAGTTCCGCCAGACAGGCGCCAGTCACCAGACCTACGTAGCCTGTGCCGATAATGGTAATTTTCATGGGGTACTCTTCTTAATTCATTACATTGAGTTCTTCGGTGCGGCGCGGCGGGTAAGTCTCCCAGCGGCTGCATCCCGGGCACTGCCAGTAGAACTGACGGGCTTTAAAACCGCAGTGGCTGCACTGATAGCGTGCCAGCTTCTGGGTATAACCGTGCACCAGATTCTTGACCATCGACAGCTCGGCCACCAATGTTACCGGCGCATCCATCAGACGCGCTTCCAGCAATTTGTCGAGGCCCAGCAGGGTCGGGGTGCGGCGCAGCTCATTGCTGACCAGCTGTTTGGCAGCATCCACGCCATCCAGTTCCAGCACCGCCTTGTAGACCACTTCGATCAGATCGATCGAAGAAGCCTGTTCCAGATACGATTTGAGCAGATTCACACCTTCCTGCTGGCGTCCCACCTTGCGGTAGGCATCCATCATGCGTTGCGCCACCAGCGCCGTGTGCGGCACGCTCAGTTGTTCGACGCGGCGCCAGGTCAGCAGTGCAGCTTCGACATCGCCCTGGGCCAGTTGGGCATCACCAATCAGCATGGTGGCGCGCACATTACCGCGATCGGCCTGCAGCGATTGTTCCAGCAGCTGCAGCGCGTCCTGCGGGTGCAGATGCACCAGCGCATCCTGCGCCAGCTCGCAATAGAACTGGGCGATTTCCTTCTGGCGCGAACCGGCACCCGCGTCCTGCAGGGCCAGCGCCGCTTCGATGGCACGCTGCCATTCTTTTTCGCGCTGGAAGATCTCCAGCAGCGCGCGACGCGCCTGCACGGCGTACTGGCCGTGCAGCATGGCGTTAAAGGTTTCTTCGGCGCGATCGAGCAGACCGGCCTTCAGATAATCCATGCCCAGTTCGTACTGCGCATGTTCCTTCTGTTCCTGCGGCAGATCGGGACGCGACAACAGGTTCTGGTGCACGCGGATGGCGCGCTCGGTCTCGCCACGGCGACGAAACAGATTGCCCAGCGCGAAGTGCATATCGGCCGATTCCGGATCCATGCGCACGATCTCGATAAACGCATCGATAGCCTTGTCCGGCTGCTCGTTGAGCAGGAAGTTCAGGCCTTTGAAATAGCCACGCGGCAGCGAGCGCGATTCCGAGACCAGTTGGCGTATGTCGACGCGTGCCGCAACCCAGCCCAGTCCGAAGAAGACGGGGATGCCCAGTAACCACCAGAGTTCGAATTCCATGCTTTTTTGAAGTATTTATTGTGGTTTGACGCTATCCGGCTGCGGCTGGGCCTGAGCCTGCAGCGCCGAGCTTTGCAGCGTCGTGATGGTGGTTTTGTGTTTATTGGTTTCACGGCGGTGACGGAACACCGTCGGCGTGAGCGCCAGTACGCCAAGGAAGGCGCCAGCGACGAAGAAACCCAGCAGCATCAGCACCAGCGGGCCGTGCAGATCATAGTGCAGGAAAAGGTGCAGATCGACCTCCTGCGTATTCTTCAGGGCAAAGCCGAAGAACAAGACAAAAAGAACGCATCCAATCAGGGTGGATATAAATTTCATCAGCCTGCTTCCTGTTCATCAATTCCAAGAGCGCAAGTATGCACTAGAAACCGCATACCGCAAAAATTTACGACAAAAATCCCCTATGGCGAGCCCGCCACAGGCATAAAAAAAGCGGCATCCGCAGACGCCGCTTTTCTATTCTAAGCCATCAGACGCTCAGTCCTCGATGATCGGTTGCCCGACCATTGCATCCACCCGCTCGCGCAACTGTTTGCCAGGTTTGAAGTGCGGCACCCGTTTCTCAGGCACCATCACTTTGTCACCCGACTTCGGGTTGCGGCCGATACGCGGTGGCCGGCTGTTGAGGGCAAAGCTGCCAAAACCACGGATCTCGATGCGCTGACCAGTCGCCAGGGCGTTGGTCATTGCATCAAGAATGGTCTTGACCGCATATTCCGCATCTTTCGCCACCAGCTGAGAGTAACGCTCAGCCAGGCGGTTGATCAACTCGGACTTGGTCATCGACTAGATCTTAGTTCTTGTTATCGAACTTAGCTTTCAACAGTGCGCCCAGGCTGGTAGTGCCCGAAGCTGCATTGTTGTCGGTCGCAGCCATTTTCTGCATTGCTTCAGCGGTTTCAGCGCTATCTTTCGCTTTGATCGACAGCTGGATGCTGCGAGCTTTGCGATCGATATTGATGACCAGCGCTTCAACAGCGTCGCCAACTTTCAGGTGGGTACCAGCATCTTCCACGCGGTCGCGGGAGATTTCGGAAGCACGCAGGTAGCCTTCAACTTCTTCGGACAGTTGGATCACGGCGCCTTTTGGCTCAACCGATTTAACGGTACCGTTAACCAGCGAACCTTTGTCGTTCATGGCTGCGAAGTTGTTGAATGGGTCGCCTTCCAGTTGCTTAACGCCCAGGGAAACGCGCTCACGCTCAACGTCGATGGCCAGAACGATGGCTTCCAGTTCGTCACCTTTCTTGAAGCGACGTACGGCTTCTT
>JAIXXN010000025.1 GCA_027490725.1 Oxalobacteraceae bacterium | reverse complement strand
TTTTTATTCAGTGGTGGAGTCGGCGGGAATCGAACCCGCGTCCGCAAGCACTCTACAGACAGTTCTACATACTTAGCACTATCATTTAATTTAACCTGTACAGCACGGATGTGCACGTTATGGACAGGCGATTCACCTTAGATTTAGCGCCGCTTCAGGTGACCCGTTACAGCGCGATTCCCTGTAAATGACTCCATGACTTTTAACGGTCCGCCCCAGGGAAGAAGCGTTTAGGAGCTAACAGCCCTTAGGCTGCCAGTGCGTACGAGTTATCGTTTGCAGTTATTGTTTTCTGGTTGTATTTACGAGGTAGCCAGGCCTCGGTATGCCCTGTTCTGCTTTGCAACCCACGTCGAAACCAGGTCGACCCCACAGAAGCTCCATTCTACTCCACTTTCCCAGCACCTGCATCTTTCCCCCTGCACGCCGTCAAACGCCCGTCATATTCACCCGCTATGATGCTCTCAGTTCTCACATAGAACCACCCATTAGCACCGCTCGTCGGTGTCTACTACCGGCGCCGGCGGTCGGGAAATATACCGGCACCAACACTCTTCACCCCGGGCGCGACTTCCGCTGTCGCGCCCGCCAAAACAACAGGCGAACTACCTTCCATGTCACGCTTGAGGCACAATAGCGCGATACCATGAAAGGATGTTCCATGATCTACGAAGTTGCCGAGCTGTATATCAAACCCGATGCCCACGCTGCTTTCCAGGCCGCTGTGACGGAAGCTATTCCTGTGTTTAAGGCCGCGACGGGCTGCCTGTCGATGCGCCTCGACCGCGATATCGAAGTGCCCGATACCTACCATCTGGTGGTCGGCTGGGCGACTCTGGATAACCATGTGGTCGATTTCCGTGGCAGCCAAGGGTTTGTGACCTGGCGCGGTCTGGTGGGCGGCTATTTCGCGCAGCCTCCCAAAGTGGAACATTTCAATACTGTGGTCAACGGCTTCTCAGCCATCTAGCCGGTCCGCCAAGGAGGCGCTCTATCATGTCCCGTACTATTCACCGTAATTTTCCCGAACTGACGGACGCTGAAAGCGCCCGCTCGGCACTGCTGGCCAGCGGTTTCCCCCAGTCCTGCATCAAGCTGACCAAACACACGCCTCTGCCAGCCAGTGTGCCGACCAGTACCGTCGGCAATATTCTCGATGCGCTCACGCCGGGCGGTGCGGCCGCCGCGGCACAGGCGCGCCAGCGCAGCGGTGCCATGCTGACGCTCGATCTCTATGATGAAGATGAGCAGGAAAAGGCCGAAGCGATCATGGCGGGCTTCGGCGCCCGCGCTGCCTGATCAGTTCAGCTCGGCCGATTCGGTGTCCTCGGTAGCCGTCTCGGCCACCAGTCGCTGCATCCACACCCCCGCCTCTGCCACGCCCAGTGGCTTGGCATAGAAGTAGCCCTGGAATACGTGACAACCGGCGTCACGCGCGGTAATCGCTTGCTCCAGGGTTTCGATCCCTTCCGCCACCACTTCCAGATCCAGCGCCGCCGCCAGCTGGCAGATGGCGCGCACGACGGCCACCGCATCGGGCGCCGGTAGCGGTTCGATCAGGCCACGGTCGATTTTGACGATGCTCAGCGGTAGTTGGCGCAACATGCTCAGGGATGAAAAACCTGTGCCGAAGTCGTCCATCGCAACCTTGATGCCGAGTTCCTCCAGCATGGCTAACTGGCGGGTGGTGTCTTCCAGATTATCAATCGCAGCGCTCTCGGTGATTTCCAGCGTCAGACACTCGGCCGGTATGCCGGTGCTGGCCAGTACCTGCTGCACCAGTTGCGGGAAACCGGGATTAAGCAATTGCACCGGCGAGACGTTCACGGCGACCGGGACGCAAGTGCCCAGCGTGGCACGCCACTGGGCGATCTGGCGGCAAGCCTGTTCCAGCAAGGCGGCACCGAGCTCGACAATCAGGCCGGTACGTTCGGCAATCGCGATAAATTCCACCGGACTGACTTGCCCGACCTCGGGACGGCGCCAGCGCGCCAGGGCTTCGAAGCCGCGCAACTGGCCCGTCACAGCATCCACTTTGGGCTGGTAGTCGAGGTAGATTTCGTGGTTGCGGATGCCTTTGCGCAGTGCCTGTTCGGTGGCCAGCGAGTCGCGCGACATCTGCACAAAACGCTGCTCGGCCATCGCCAGCGAGGTGCCGGGGGTGCGTTTGGCCTGATACATGGCGGCGTTGGCGGCGCGCAGCAAGGCGTCGGCACTGTCGGCGTGATCAGGGAAGACGGCCACGCCCATCGAGGCGTCGATAAAATATTCGCCTTCCGGCACTTTCAGGGCCTGCACACAGACGCTACGCAGCCGGTCGGCAATCTCGCGCACCGCACCACCGCTCGGATCGATGATGGCAAATTCATCGCCACCCAGCCGCATCAGCTCGCCACGTTCGCCGAGCGCCTGCTGCAACGCGGCCACAAAGGCTTGCAGTACCTGATCGCCGGCCAGATCGCCCTGACTCTGGTTGAACAGTTTGAAGCGGTCAATATTCAGTACCACCAGCGTGCAATGCATCGAGCCATCGGCCAGATAGCAGTACTGGCGCAATTGCCGCATCAGCACGCTACGATTCGGCAGCCCGGTCAGTTCGTCGTGGCTGGCCTGATGCAGTAGCGCACGCGCGCTGGCGTTGCGTTCAGTGTCGTCGGTGATCAGGATCTGGGTGGCCGGCAGACCGTCCCAGTCCACCCGCCACGCTTCGAAGCGCAGTTCCAGTTGCCGGCCGCCAGCCACTGCGCAGCGGTTTTCCCAGTTGGCGATGGTGCTCACGCCGGACTGCAGCAAACGGTGCTGGCGCTGCATGGTCTGGTCGCAAAAACTGCCGGTCGGCATGTCGCCGAACGCGGCGTAAGCGCCCTGCCCCAGCGGTACGCCGTACAGATTTCGCACTGCCGGGTTGGCATACAGTATCCGTGCCCCGTCCGTCACCACCACGCCCTGCACGGTATGCTCGGTCATCTGCTGGAAACGCACCGCCAGCCGCGCCGATTCGCGGATCGCCCCTTCCAGTGCCGCCAGCGCGAACACGGCGCCGATCGCGGAGCGAATCAGCGTGGCCCAGAAGATGTTCACCGCCAGTCCCTGCTCGGCATACACAATCAGGAACAACTGGTTCAGGCCCAGCAGGATCAGCAGCGGACCAACCCAGCGCTCGACGCCCCCTTTGGGCCACAGCCAGCGCAAGGCCAGCGTCCCCATGCAACACAACACCAGCAGGTACAGAATCGGCCAGTAAAACAGTTTATTGCCCGCTGCGGGCAGTGCCAGTGCCAGGCTGGCGCTGACGGCGATGCTCACGGCGGCCAGTGGCGACAGTCGCCGGCCGGCCAGCCGCAGTACGCCCGAACTCAGAAATAGCAGGCTGGGAATGGCGCCCAGCAGCGCCAGCAGCGTGGGGATCGGTACCCAGCGTGGCGAGAGCGACAGGTGCAGCAGATAGCCGATCGGCAGCAACGCCGAACTGATGGTTGCCAGCCCCATGTCGCGCGCAAAGGTCTGGCTGCGGTGGCGCTGCCAGACCAGTAGCAAGCCTGCGCCGACGATGCAGAAAACGCCGGCGTTGATCAGGTAGAGGTAGTGAATAGGCGTCATGTCAACTGCTGTGATGCTGGAAAACCTGCCGCAGATAGGCGAGGAAAGTCTCGTCCTTGCACAGAGTCTTGCCGGGCGCATCGGACAGTTTGGCCACCGACTGGCCATTACAGGCGACCAGTTTCATGACGATATTGAGCGGCGTCAAGCCGACATCATTGGTCAGATGGGTGCCGATGCCGAAGCCGGTCATGATGCGATCGGCAAAATGGCGGTACAGGGCGAAGGCTTTGTCGAGATCGAGTCCATCCGAAAATACCAGCCGTTTGGTATGTGCGTCGATGCGCAAACGCGCATAGTGGGCCAGTGCTTTTTCACCCCACACCACGGGATCGCCGGAATCGTGGCGCAGGCCGTCGAACAGCTTGGCGAAATACAGATCAAAGTCGGCCAGGAAAGCATCCATGCCCACCACGTCGGTCAGGGCGATGCCCAGATCGCCCCGGTATTCCTGCACCCAGGCTTCCAGCGAGGCCTTCTGGAAGTCGCGCAGGCGCACCCCGAAGGCCTGGAACGATTGCATGTATTCATGGGCCATGGTGCCGATCGGCACCAGCCCGAAGCGCATGGCCTGATAGACGTTGGAAGTGCCTTTGAAGTATTCGGGCACTTGCTGGGCCAGACATTGCACCACTTCGTCATGCCACTGACCGGAATAACGGCGCCGGGTGCCGAAGTCGGAAAACTCGAAGGGATGGCGGCGCGCCGCTTCCTGTCCGAACGCTTGCAGTGCCGCGACCTTGGTCTGCAGGCGCGCGCGGCCCGTCGCCAGTGCAGCAGGCTGGTCAAAGCGCCGGAAATACAGTTCGTTGACGATGTACAGCACGTAGATTTCGAAGCCCATCACGTGCACTTGCGGGCCGCTGGCGCGTATCGTCAGGGTCGCGCCGTCGGCCGCGACGCGGATAAAGCGCCGTTGGAATCGGAAGACAGTCAGAAAATCGACAAAATCGCTCTTGATGTAGCGCAGCGAGCGCAAGTAGCGCAATTCGTCGTCGCTAAAGCTCATGCTGCACAGGTGGTCGAGCTCGCGTTCGACTTCCGCTACCAGTTCGCTCAGCGGATAGGCCGGCGCATTGCGACAGACAAATTCGTATTCGGTATGGGAGTTCGGATGGCCGTGCAGCAGCGCCTGCCACATGGTGAATTTATACAGATCTGTTTCCAGCAGACTGCGCACTACCGGCGCCGTCATGCGTTGGCCACCAGTTCCACCTGAACTTCGGCGGCCGTCATCAGCCGCACCCCGCGCGCCTGCATGGCGTGCAGGAAGTCCTGATAGGCCGCCTCGAAGCCGCTCACCGGGCTGATGCAATCGGTGATCAGGGCCAGTCGGGCAAGCCGTTCGGCGCCGATGTGGGCGACGATGTGTTCAACCGTGGCTTTCACGCAATGGCTGCCCGCTTCGCCCGCCACGTAGACCTGGTCGGCCTGCGCCAGCCTGGCGATCAGCTCGCTATTCAGGGCCGTTGCAGGATCGTCGACATCCGGCACTTCGGCCATCACGGCCGAATAATGCTCGGTCCACGGATTGCTGCCTTTGTTGAGCTTATGCACCACACGCTGCTGCGCATCTTCCCACTGGGCATAAGCCTGACGCACGTCCTCGTGCACATTATGTCCCCAGCTGCCGATTTCGCAGTGCAGCGGCCAGACCATCAGCTGATAGCGGCCGTTCGCTTCCAGCTGGTCGAGATAGGCCAGCACGCGTGGCAGGGCTGCCGCCTGACGCGGCAGAAAATCGCCGCGCCGCACGGCCGCCGCACTGATTTCCGTGAACGGCGTGACGGGCGCACCATCGGCGCGCTGCCAGAACGTGGGGTGGGCAATGTCATAGCGGTGGTGGCTGTCGAGCGTGAGGCTGATCTCGCTCAGGCCGGCGCGGCCATAGTTGAGCAGCGCGGCCAGCCGCAGCATGTCCTGATGCGCCCCGGCAACCGGCAGCGCCGGAGCGTGTGCCTTTCCGCTGACGGGATTGATGGCGCAATAGCTGGCCGGTAGATCGCAAAAATCATTTTGCGGATCGATGATCAGCAGATGTAACTTCCTGGACATGGTGTCTCCGAAACGTACTCGACAACGCAGGCTCTCCCCGCAGTACTGCATTATCGACGAAGATTCGCTAAATCACAGAGCAACTATCCACATGGCAATAAAAAAAACTCCCCGCGGCCCACAGGCGACGGGGAGTATTCGGCGGGCCGGCGCTGAGGGCGCAGGCGCAGGCGCAGACTCAGCCTCAGCTTTAAACCGCGATGGCTTGCAGCTGGCTGCGGCTCTGCTCGAGGGCGCTGGCCACTGCGGCCTCGCCCATGGCAACCCCTTCTGCCACCACAAATTGCACATCCGTCATGCCCATAAAGCCCAGCACGGCGCGCAGATAGGTGGTGACGTGGTCGTAGGCGGCGGCAGGACCGTTGCTGTAGACCCCGCCGGTGGCGACGAAGACGATGACTTTCTTGCCGTGAACCAGCCCTTCAGGGCCGTTCGGACCGTATTTAAAGGTGCGACCGGCACGCGCCACGTGATCGATCCACGCTTTCAGGCCGGACGGCACGGAGAAGTTGTACATCGGCGCGCCGATCACGATAGTGTCGGCAGCCAGCAGTTCGTCCACCAGCAGATCGGAGGTTTTGATGGTGTGGGCCTGTTCGGCATTGCGCTGCTCGGCAGGGGTAAAGTAGGCACCCAGCATCTGCTCGGTCAGGTGCGGCACCGGCTGGGCGGCCAGATCGCGCGTCACGACGCTGCCGGATGGATGGGCGGCCTGCCACTGGGCGAGGAATTCGCCGCCCAGCTGGCGCGACAAAGAACCCTGCAGACGGACACTGCTATCGATGTGAAGTAAGTTAGCCATATTCAAGACCTTTTCAAAGGAGAGGGATTGCTGCCATGATAGATCGGGTTTAATATCGACGAAATAGGGTAAATTTAAATCATATTCATCGATATATTCGATAGCAGAAAGTTGCCACCATGCGTGAACCCGGCCTCCCCTCGCTCGACCAGCTGCGTGTTTTCATCGCCGTCATTGACCATGGCGGTTTTGCCCATGCCGCGCGCGCGCTGCACCGCACCCAGTCAGTGATCAGCTACACCATCGCCAATCTGGAAGACCAGCTGAATATCGCTCTGCTCGACCGCAGCAAGCGTAAGCCGGTGCTCACGGAAGCCGGCAAAGCACTACTGGCCGACGCGCGCGCCGTCTCGCTCAAGGTCGATGGGATGCGGGCGCGCGCCAAAGCCCTGTCGGCAGGGCTGGAGGCGGAAGTATCGCTGGTGGTGGATGTGATGTTTTCGACCTGCAAGCTGGTGCCTATTCTGCACGCGTTCCAGCACGAATTTCCCACCGTGGCGATGCGCTTGCGTACCGAAGCGCTGGGCGCCGTCACCCAGCTGGTGATGGAGCGCGAATGCCATATCGGCATCAGCGGCTGGATGCCGGGCGCACCCGACAATGTCGAGCGGCACAGCTGCGGCTTTGTCACCATGGTGCCGGTGGTGTCACCCGAACATCCGCTGGCCCAGATACGCGGCAAGATTCCCAATGAGGTGTTGCGCGAGCACACACAGCTGGTACTGACGGATCGCAGCACGCTCACCAAAGGGCAGGATTTCGGCGTGCTCGCGCTGCGCGACTGGCGACTGGGCGACCTCAGTTCCAAACACGCGCTGCTGCGCAGCGGCATCGGCTGGGGCAATATGCCGGTCGAGCTGATTCAGGCTGACCTCGATACGGGCCGGCTGGTGCAGCTCGACATCAGCGAAGGCAGTACCTTCAGCTTCCCGCTATATGTGATCCGGCGCGGCGATGAAGAACCGGGCCCGGCAACACGCTGGCTGATGCAGCAGTTCCTCGGTCTGGAACCGGCCGTGGCGCTCCACACTTCTGCGGCAGCGCCTGCATCCGCGGCGCTAGAACAAGCGACTGGCGCGCCAGAAATCACCGCGCAACGCGCGCCCGCCCCGCTGGCACTGCGCCGGCGCTAGCCCTAGCCCTAGCCCTAGCCCTAGCCCAGCGTAATTCAGCGCAGCGCCAACGCCGCCAGTAGCGGCCTGACGTGCTGCGCTACAACTAGTCGCCGGCGCGGGGGTTGAAAGCCAGATCTCGCGCCATGGTCTGATACAGCTCGCGCCCCTTGGCACTGGTGGCCGGTGGCAGCACCACTTCCAGCAGCAAAAACATATCGCCGGCATCTTTGGCGGGCAGCCCGCGCCCGCGCAGGCGCAGCTTGCGCCCCGTCTGCGAACCGGCCGGTACGTTCACAGTCAGCTTACCGGACGGCGTCGCCACGTCGATTTCGCCTCCCAGCGCCAGCTCCCATGGGGTGACCGCCACCGTCACGAATACATCGCGCCCTTCCACACGGTAACGCGGATGCGGCCGGAATTCGATCTCGAGATACAGGTCGCCAGGGCCCCCGGCCCCCGCCTGCCCCTGCGCCGCCAGCCGCAATTGCTGCCCCGCGCTGATGCCCTTGGGTATATTCACACTGAGGTTGCGATCGCTGCGATAGCCATCCGCTTCCGTCACCGTTACGCTGATAGTACGACTTGCGCCCTGATAGCTATCGATGACATCAATCGCCAGCTTGGCATGGCTATCGTCACCGCGCTGTGGCGGTGCCTGACGGCGCCGCCCGCCACCGAGGTTGGCAAACAGATCGGCGAAGAAATCACTGCTGCCACCCGCACCGCCCATGCCCGCGCCATGGTTGCGGCCCCAGTCCGGCGGCGGACGGAATTGCTGGCCTGCGCGAAACTGCTGGCCGCGCCCCAGTTCGTCGTAGGCGGCGCGCTTTTCGGCATCGCCCAGCACGCCATAGGCTTCGTTCAGCTCCTGCGTCTTGCCCTGGGCGTTAGCTTCCTTGCTGACGTCCGGATGGAATTTCCGCACCAGCTTGCGATAGGCTTTTTTAATCTCGTCTTCGCTGGCCGTTTTGGCCACCCCCAGCGTCTGGTAGTAATCCTTGTATTCCACTTAGTGCACTCCGTTGGTTGCATATTGCTGACGCCCCTAGTCTACCCGCAAACGCGGCAGTGGCGCGCCACACCTAAAAACCACAGGCAGCGCATTCAGCATAACGAGTAGTTGAATCGAATGCCCACCTATGTGACAATAAATTGTAATTATTACATTCAAAAATACTATTTTTTTGGGGAGTGGTGAAAACATGACTAAGAAATTCAGCCGCATGATGGCCGCCGTCGTATTCGCAGGGATGGCCGGCAGTGCCGCCGCCGAAGTCGATCAGAGTAATCCGTGGGACAGTACCGGCCAGTTGAACAGTCAGGAACCCAGTCTGATCTGGCAGCAAACGGTTGTGACGGGTAAAACGGGGATCCTCAGCAGCGTCGAGCTCTACACCGCTTCCCTGCCCGGCAGCTTCGAATTCTTCATCAACCGCGGTACCGGCTGGCAGTCCGATGCCAACGATTTCTCGGTGAACCTGAGCCCGGCCTCGTACAGTATGATTTCGGTCAACCTGAGCGCCGCCAACCTGAGCTTTGTGGCTGGTGAATCCTATGTGATCGGCATCCGCGGGCTGGGACCGACCGGTAATTGCTGCGGTGTGGGCTTTACTACCGAAAACAAATACGCTGCAGGGCAGCTGTACCTGAATGGTCAGAATTTTGACCCTGAGTACGATCTGGCGTTCCGGACCAACGTCAATGCCGTGCCCGAGCCGGAAACCTATGCCATGCTGCTGGCCGGACTGGGCCTGTTCGGCTATATGCGGCGGCGTCAGCAGCAGGGCTGAGCACCCGCAGCAGCGTGCAGCGGCCAGCGCCGCTGCACGCTTGCTGTCCCGCTTAACGGATCCGGCGCAGCGACGAAATACGGTTATTCATATTATCGAGAAACTCGTAGCGCCCCGCTTCCAGTACGATGCAGCGCCCGCCAAAATCGGCATGCTCGCATAGCTCCCAGCGGCCTTCATTGACGATGATAGAGCCTGCCTGATCGTTAAAATCATAGTCCACCAGCGTGCGCACTTCGTTGTGCAGTCCCAGTCGGGCGCCACTGAAG
Source organism: Oxalobacteraceae bacterium (assembly GCA_027490725.1). Lineage (GTDB taxonomy): Bacteria > Pseudomonadota > Gammaproteobacteria > Burkholderiales > Burkholderiaceae_D > Rugamonas. Next base: position 20,247 of record JAIXXN010000025.1, on the reverse strand, counting down.
CCGGACTGGGAAAACAGTTCGATGGCTTCGCGACCATGACCATGGCCACGCTCTTCATCACGGCCCCAGCGACGTTCACCGCGTTCATTACGTTCATGGCGCTCATAGCGATCATTACGGCCGTCGCGCTCATCGCGACCATAGCCTTCGCCGCGTCCACTAATCTCGCGCACTGACGAAATCATGTCATTGAAGCCGGCCAGCACGGGATATTCGCCGCGCTCGACCACCATGCAGCGGCCGCGAAACTCGGCATGCTCGCACAATTGCCAGGTCCCAGAACGCACCACGACGCTGGACGCGCGGTCATTGAAGTTAGCCGGCACCAGATCGGGCGCATCGCCGCGCAGGGTGAGCGCCGGGCCATTGAAGTTGGAATGGGTGAACAGTGTCAGCTCACCGGCCTGGGCGGCCAGCACAGTACTGGCAGTAGCACTGGCAACTAGGAAACGGAACAGGAATTTTTTCATGGTGGCAGTATGAGCTAGGTGGCAATAGACTGGCAAGAGGCGATCAGTGGCCCTCAGTGAGCATAAGCATTCAACGCTTGCGGCCAGCCGGCGGCTGACCGGCGCGCCTGCCTCAATTGCAAGAAATTGTAAGACCAGGCATCCGACAGTCGCGCGTCCACAGGCTAGAATGAGCGTCCCGTCCATGACCTGAAGCAGACCTTGCGCTGCTCCGCCACACATGCCTTACAAGTTTACGCTGCACAATCTGCGTCACGAAGTCGCTGCACTCTGGGCACTTTCCTGGCCCATGCTGATCGGTCAGCTAGCCACCGTCGGGATGGGCGTGGCCGATGTGGCAATGACTGGCCATACCAGTGCCGACGAACTGGCCGCTGTGGCGCTGGGAACCTCGATCTGGTCGATTGTTCTGGTCACCGTCAGCGGCATCATGATGGCCATTAACAGCATCGTCGCGCACGATGTCGGCGCCGGTGAACTGGACCGCATCCCCCACGCGGTCCGCCAGTCGCTCTGGAAAGCACTCGGCGTCGGTGTCATCGCCATGCTGCTGGCCAATCTGGCCACGCTGCTGTTCGATCACCTCGGACTGAGCGCGCCGGTACACCGGCAGGCCGCCCTATTCGTCCACTGCATCAGCCTGGGCCTGCCGCCGTTTGCCGCCTATCGCGCGCTATATGGCTACAGCACCAGCATCAACCAGACCAAACCGGTGATGATCATTGCCCTACTGGGTCTGGCTTTCAATGTGTTCAGCAACTGGTTACTCATTTTCGGCAACTGGGGCCTGCCCGCCGTGGGCGGCCTCGGCTGCGCACTTTCCACCGCCATCTGCATGTGGCTGATGCTGTTTGCCCTGCTGGCGTGGCTGCGCTACGCCCCAGCCTACCGCGCCAGCTATCCCTTCACCCACTGGGAAGGACCGCACTGGCCGGAAATCCGTAACATGCTGAAACTCGGTCTGCCGATCGGCATCACCTACTTTGCCGAAGTCAGCGCCTTCGGTTCGATCAGCCTGCTGATCGCCCGCTTTGGCGCCGTGCAGCTGTCGGCGCACCAGATTGCCCTGAATTTCACGTCGCTGGTGTTCATGGTGCCGCTGAGTTTCGGCATCGCCCTGATTACCCGCGTCGGCCATGCGCTCGGTGAGGGCAATCCGCAGCGCGCCCGCTTCGTGGCATGGGTGGGCGTGACCATGTCGCTGGCGTTTGGCGCACTCTCGGCCGGCTTCATCGTGCTGGCGCGCCAGCAGATCGCCGCCGCCTACACCTCGGATCTGGCGGTACAGGCGTTGTGTGTGGAGCTGCTGTTGCTGGCAGCCCTGTTCCAGCTGTCCGATGCCACCCAGGTGGCCACTTCCTGCGCGATACGCGGCTACAAGGTCACGCGCCAGCCGATGCAGATCCAGCTACTGGCGTTCTGGGGCTTTGCCTTGCCGCTGGGTTGCTGGCTGGGGCTGGCGCCGGACTGGCTGCCCTGGGCACCGGCACAGCCGATGGCTGCCAGCGGGTTCTGGATCGCGCTGGTGATCGGCCTGACGGTGGCAGCCTTGCTCCTGAGCTGGGCGCTGCAGCGCTTGTCGCTGCAGCGCGCCCGCGCCAGCTGAGGCAGCCAGCAGACAGCGTGCCGCGGCGCCGCCAGCGACGCCGCGCGCCCGCCCAGGGCAGCATCCGCCCTATCGGCACACTCTGTACCGAAGGAAAAACGGTTTTCGCCAGTGGATTCAGAACATTGCCATCTCGCCATGCTCGGCGCGCTCTGGTATCGTCTCGGATTCCCCCAACCCGAGACTATCCCACGCCATGCGCTTCATACTCTGTTTTCTGGCTCTGCTCACCGGTGCCCAGGCTTCTGCTGAAAAACTCACGCTCGACCGGCTCCATTCCGACCCATCGCTGGGCGGCCCCGGCGTGCGTAGCCTGAAGGTTTCGCCCGATGGCGCCCGCGTCACGTTCCTGCGCGGCCGCGAAGATAACCAGTTCCAGCTGGACCTGTGGGAATACAACCTCAAAGACAAAACCACCCACCGTCTGGTCGACTCCCAGATTCTGGTGCCGGAAGAAAATTTGTCGGCCGCTGAAAAAGCCCGTCGCGAGCGCGAACGCACGGCCAGCCTGAAAGGCATCCTCAGCTACAGCTGGTCGCCTGATGGCAAACAGATGCTGGTGCCCATCGCCGGCAATCTCTACCTGATCGAGGTCAGCAAACCCGACGCCGCGCGCATGGTCGCTTCCGGCAATGTGCTGGATCCGAAAATTTCGCCGAAAGGCCGTTACGTTTCGTTCGTACGCGACCAGAACCTGTTCGTGATCGACCTAAGCACCGGCAAAGAGAAGCAGCTGACCAGCGACGGTAAAGACACGGTCCATAACGGCGAAGCCGAATTCGTGGCACAGGAAGAAATGGGCCAGACCAGCGGCTACTACTGGGCCCCGGACGATAGCGCGATCGCTTACAAACGCTACGACGAAGCGCCGGTACCGGTAGCGCGTCGCTTCGAAATCTTTGCCGACCGCACCGACGTCGTCGAACAGCGCTATCCGGCTGCCGGCGATCCAAACGCACTGGTCAGCCTGCACATTGTTTCGCCCGTCAGCGGTGAGATCCGCAACGTCGATCTGGGCAGCAATCCCGATATCTATCTGGTACGCGCCGACTGGAGCGGCAACGCCAAAACCCTGCTGTTCCAGCGCCAGAGCCGCGACCAGAAGAAACTTGAACTGGTCGCCGTCGATGCTGCCACGCTGGCGCAGCGCGTACTGATCACCGAGACCTCGACCACCTGGGTCAGCATCTTCGACGACCTGCGTTTCCTGTCCGGCGAGCGTGGTTTCCTGTGGTCGTCCGAGCGCAGCGGCCGCAAGCACCTGTATCTGTACGACCTGAACGGCAAACTGCTGCATCCGGTCTCGAGTGGCGAATGGGGTATCGACCGCGTGCTGGCCGTGGATGAAAAATCCGGCCGCGTGTTTGTGCAATCGAACCGCGATGCGGTCGTCGATAGCCAGACCTATGCGCTGAAACTCGATGGCAGCAGCGCCAGCAAACCAGCCCGCATCACCCAGGGCGACGGCTGGCACGACGCTGCTTTCGCGCGCAACGGCGAAGTGTTTGTCGACACCTATTCCAGCCCGGACCTACCGCCACAGGTCAGCATCCGCCGCCCTGACGGCAGCATGATCAGCTGGCTGGAGCGCAATGAGCTGAACGCCAGCCACCCTTACGGCAAATATCTCGACGCGCACCTGCGCACTGAATATGGCACGCTAAAAGCCAAAGATGGTCAGACCCTGTACTACTCGATCATCAAGCCGAGCGACTTCAGCCCGGTGAAGAAATATCCGGTATTCCTGTCCACCTACGGCGGCCCGCACTCGCAGCACGTGGCACGTCGCTGGGGCAATCTGTTCGACCAGTACATGGCGCAGCAAGGCTTCGTGGTCTGGCGTCTGGATAACCGCGGCTCTTCGCGCCGCGAACGCGCCTTCACCGATGCCAACTACCATAATCTCGGTAAAGTCGAAGTGGAAGATCAGCTGACCGGTATCGAATGGCTGGGCCAGCAAAGCTTCGTCGATGCCAAACGCATCGGCGTATTCGGCTGGAGCTATGGTGGTTTCATGACCTTGCGCCTGCTGGCACAGGCGTCGGACAAAATCGCCATGGGTGTCTCGGTGGCACCGGTGACGGACTGGGCGCTGTACGACACCCACTACACCGAGCAGTTCATGGGTACGCCGAAAGAAAACGCTGCCGGCTACACCTCGGCAGGCGTGTATGCGCATCTGGATGGCTTGAAATCGCCGCTGCTGCTGATCCACGGCATGGCTGACGATAACGTGCTGTTCACCAACACCACGCGCATGATCGATGCACTAGTCAAGCGCAATGTGCACTTCGACCTGATGACCTACCCGGGTGCCAAGCACGGCATTTCCGGCCGCGCACCGCAGCGTCACGTGTACGGCAATATCGAGGCCTTCTTCAAGAAGAACCTGATGCCTGCAAGCAAATAAGCACCTCACCGGTGCGCGCACGGCAGCCGTCTGCAGCGATGCAGGCGGCTGTTTTTTTTCAGGGCACTAGTTACGGTTGCCTTTGATGACATCCTTCACTGCTTCCTTGGCATCGCCCAGCCCCTTCTGCAATTTACCGGCGGCCTGCTGATTCAAGCCTTTGGCCTGCTGCTCGGTACTGCCGACCAGCTTACCGACTTCCTGCTGGACTTTGCCGCCGACTTCGCGGGCTTTACCCTTCACCTGATCTTTGTTCATGGTCAACTCCTGTTTCAAGAATGATGCTACGGGACACAGCGCCGAGAGCGATGTGCATCTGCACCAATATAGGCAGTCACAGGCTTTCCCACCGTACGCCAGCACACGCAGCCAAGCAACGGCGTCGATGCGGCATTGCAGCAGCCGCCGCCAGCTTGCAAGCGACTCGACAGAAAAGATACGCTCACGTAACAAATTTGTTTCTATCGCCTAAGGAATAGCTATATAGTTAGCAAATAGCAACGCGCACTTTCCACAGGAGATAACCCGATGAAGCTTGATGCACTGTTCCAGAATCCCACTGCGTTGCCCACTGCTCCGAAGGTGGTTGAAGAATTAATCAGCAGCTTCGACAAAGCCAGCGTATCGACCGAAGAAATTGCGAAGAAACTGGCCACCGATCCGGTGCTGAGCGCAAAATTACTGCGCCTGGCCAACTCTGCCTACTACCATGTCTCGCGCAGCATCGGCACCGTCGAAGATGCCGTACTGATGCTCGGCTTCGTCACCGTACGCACGCTGGTGATCAGCTCCGGGCTGGTGAGCGGCTTCAAAACCGTACCGGGCCTAGATCTGAAACAATTCTGGCGCTACAGCCTGCATGCGGCCGTCTCGGCCAAATGGATCGCCAAAAAGACCAAGGAAAACACCGACCTCGCCTTCACCATCGGCATGATGCACGCCATCGGTCAGTTGGTGATCCACTCGGCCATGGCGGAACAGGCGATGGCGCTGGACAAAGTAGCCGGCCCGCTCGATGCACGTCGACTCGACGCCGAACAGGCATCGTTTGGCTTCACCTTTGCCGAAGTGGGCGCCGAACTGGCACGCCGCTGGAAATTCCCGAACGCTTTCGCGGAAACCCTGACCGCCTTCCCGGCACCGCACCATAACGGCGAACTGAACCGTCTTGCCGGCGTGGTCGCACTGGCCGCCTGGCGCGCCCGCGTCGAACAGGCCCAGTTGAGCGCCGAGGAAATTGCTGCCTGCTACCCGACCGATCTGGCCGAAGCGCTGGGGCTGGATGACAATGCCCTGATTGACGAAATGCCAACTCCCGATGAACTGGCAGCCGGTCTGGAAGAACTGGTGAGTTAATCACCATTAATCCGTAACAAAGTCATAACAAAAAACCGTCCGAATCAAACCCGGACGGTTTTTTTTCACTTTTTTTTAAAAATATTTGAAAAAGACCCTAAAGTTCCCGTTCAACCCGACGTTAATCAGGACATGCGGTAATCCGCTCAACCAGTCAGGGTGCGAATATGACCTCCAGCGAAGTCCTCTCGATGTACGAAAATATTGCCGGCATGAGCAATCACATGGCACATGCTGCCCGCATGGGTGACTGGGATGGTCTGAGCAAGCTGGAAAATCGCTGCGCCGCCGAAAGCCGCGCCATCAGTACCGGCGTACCAGCCCTGAGTGGCACCCAGCGCCTGCGCAAAATCGACCTGCTGAAACAGATTCTGGCCAACGACCGCGCGATTCGCGACGTGACCGAACCGTGGATGAACAGCGTGCCCGGCATGGCCGCCTGATTCAACTCCCCCATAAAAAAAAGCGCCTCTGGCGCTTTTTTTTCGTCCCTGGCGGTCCCGGACTGAGCCTAACCGTGCTGCCAACGCGGCCTTACTGCATCATTGACTCCGGCGTGACTTCCTCCAGCGGCGGGGCTTCTTGATGCTTCACTTCCGGCTCAGCCGCTTTCTTTTTGCGGAAACCTTGCCAGATCTTCAAGGGCGCAGCACCGCGCTTCTTGCGCCAGAACAGCCAGCCCGCCAAACCAAGCAGCAGCACAGCGGCAGCGCCCCCGGCAGCGATCAGCGGCAAATTACTGCTCGGCGCTGGCTCAGGAGGCTTTTCCTTCTTGTACTTCAGCTTCGGCAGTACTTTGACCTTCTTGACGGGCACCGAAGCGGCTGCACTGGCCGCGGCGGAACTGTCACTGGCCGCTTCGGCCGCGGCCGAAGCTGAGTCTGAGGCCGAGGCTGATGCTGAAGCTGAAGCTGAAGCTGATCCTGCCTCGCCGTGCGCAGCATTGGCCGCCTCGCGGGCTTTGGCCAGTTCGCCTTTTACGCCCGGCGGCGCTGCACTATGACTGGCGTCCGGCGTTTCCCCGTGCGCGGACGCTGCCGCACTCGCCGCTGCAGCGGCCGGTGCGGCGTTGGCTGCCGCCGGCGGGGCACCCAGTGCTCCCTGCAGCACTTTGACTTTGCCTTCCAGTTCGACCAGCTTGCTTTTCAATTCGACACTATGCGCTGCCAGCGCCGCACATTCTTTAGCGCCACCGGCCACTGCAGGTGTGCAGGCGGCCGGCGCTGGCGCCTGTTTTACGCTTTTCGGCAAAGGCAGACCGGGCAGCGGCAGCAGCGCTTGCGCAACCGGCAAGGGCAAACTAGCCTCGGCATGGCCACCATCATGCTCGTTGCCAACTTTGGCCGGCAGCGCCTTGGCCGGTGCGACCGGACGCCGTACGGGTGGCGCAGCACTGGCGCGCAGACCACCCGGTGTGCCGATTTCGGATTCGTGCAGGGATGGCATGGGCGCAGCACGCGGGCGCACCACCGGCAAGGCGTCGCGGTTCACGGCCGCTTCGGCAAGGGCAGCGGGCGCGGCCGGTAGTGGCGCTGGTGCGGGTGCGGTGGCGGAAACCGCCATCGGCGCGGCGCGCTGGGCGGGATTCGGATCCGCCTGCAGCCAGACGGTGGCGGCGCGTACTTCCTGGCGTCCCGCCAGCCCCAGTTCGAGGAATAGGTGCACATACTCCGCCTCGATCGGTCTGGTCGTGCTCAGACGCAAAAACTGGCGCTGCTCGCGCCGTACGATCGCCAGATGCAGGCTGGTCAGTGCGGGATTCATGCTGATATTCGCACCGCGGAAGACATTCTCCTGCGCCAGTCTGACCTGCAGGGCGCCGATTTCGTCGGGTGCCAGTTGCACCAGTTCGATATCGGCCGACAGCGGCTGGCCAATAAAGGAGCGCACCGCGATATCCCCCAGTTCTGCCGCAGACGCAGCAGTCGCCAGCAGCCAGCCGCAGGCGAGTATCGTGTTCGGGGTGAAGTAAGGTGGTCGCGGCATGTCGGGTGCGTCTGGACGCAAATGCTGAAAGTGTATCAGCTATAACGGCAATTTTTCCCCGTTTTGTAGCCCTCGGTAAATTTTTCCCGTCTAGGCTAGACTAGTCATATCTGCTCTAAGCTGCAAGTTTTTCATTTCAACCAAGGATAGCCGATGACGACGCGAAGCGAACACGACAGTTTTGGGGCTATCGAGGTCCCGGCCGGGCAATTATGGGGCGCGCAAACCCAGCGCTCACTCGAACATTTCCACATCTCCAGCGAGCGCATGGCGCCGGAATTGCTGCATGCGCTGGCGGGCGTGAAACGTGCCGCCGCCGTCGTCAACCGCGATCTCGGCCTGCTCGACGCCAGCCGGGCCGATGCGATTATCCGTGCGGCCGACGAAGTACTGGACGGTCAGCACGATAGCGAATTCCCGCTGGTGGTCTGGCAAACCGGCTCCGGCACCCAGAGCAATATGAATATGAACGAAGTGCTGGCCAACCGCGCATCCGAACTGCTGGGCGGCAGCCGGGGCGGCAGCCGCCTGCTGCACCCGAATGACGACGTCAATCTGGGTCAGTCGTCCAACGATATTTTTCCCACCGCCATGCACGTGGCCGCCGCCATCGCACTGAGCGCGAACGTGCTCCCGGCGCTGGCACAATTGCGTGCCAGTCTGGACGCCAAAGCGCAGGCCTTTGCCGACATCGTCAAAATCGGCCGCACCCACTTGCAGGACGCCACGCCGCTGACGCTGGGACAGGAATTTTCCGGCTATGTGGCCCAGCTTGATTTCGCCGAACAGGCACTCCGCTACAGCCTGCCCGGAGTGCTGCAACTGGCCGCCGGCGGCACCGCCGTCGGCACAGGGCTGAATGCCCATCCACAATTCGCGGCGCGTATCGCCGCGCAACTGGCTCAGGCACTCGGCCTGCCCTTTCATAGCGCCGCTAACAAGTTTGCCGCGCTGGCCGGCCACGATGCACTGGTGCAGGCGCACGGCGCACTGAAGACGCTGGCCACCGCGCTGATGAAGATTGCCAACGATGTGCGCTGGATGGCGTCCGGGCCCCGTTCCGGACTCGGTGAAATCAGCATTCCGGAAAACGAACCGGGCAGTTCCATCATGCCGGGTAAAGTCAACCCGACCCAGTGCGAAGCACTTACCATGCTGTGCTGTCAGGTATTCGGCAATGACGTCGCGATCACCGTCGGCGGCGCATCGGGCAATTTCGAACTGAATGTCTACAAGCCACTGATCGCGCACAACTTCCTGCAAAGCGCGCGCCTGCTGGCCGATGGTATGCGCAGCTTCGATCAGCATTGTGTGGTCGGCATCACTGCGCAGCAGGCACGGATTGCCGAACTGATGGAACGGTCGCTGATGCTGGTGACGGCGCTGACACCCCACATCGGCTATGACAAAGCGGCCGCCATAGCAAAGCAAGCCCAGCACGACGGCAGCACGCTACTCCAGGCGGCCGTGGCGCTGGGCCATGTCAGCGCCGAGCAGTTTGCTCAGTGGATCGATCCGCTCGCCATGACCCAGCCCGGCGCAAGCGGCTAGCGGCTTGCGGGGTTAGCAAGGCTCAGAAGCCCCGCGTATAGCGCAGCCCCAGCAAATAATCGGGGCGCGCATCGGCGACGTGGCCGGGATGCACCCGCCACATCAGGGCCGCGCTGAATTTACCACGCTCCCCCGACGCGCCGGCCTGCACCGTGTAGCGCCATTCCAGATCGCGCTCCGTCGCCGTGGGGCGCAGATTCAGCAGCGCGGTGCCAAACGGCAGTGCGCCCGGTTCGGCGGTCAGGCTGATATTGCCACTCGACGGCAACGTACCACTACGCACCCGTGCCGGCACGGACAAGGTCAGCGCCACACTGTCATGCGGCGCCCAGACTTGCCGGCGTGACCAGGCCAGACTGTAGGCCAGCGTGCGCACCGACGATACTTGCGCCAGCAGACTGTCAGGCGCACCCAGCCCTTCAGTACGGGCAAGCGACACCATCGCCGTGACGGCACTGCGCGAGGTCAGCGCATAGCCCAGCGTGGCGGCCGTAAAACTGGTGCTGGGACGGTGGTACATGGCCATTGCCGGGCTCTGCTGCGCACCGGCAGCACTGGCCACTTCGCGCAGCACCCCGATGCTGACGGTGCCCACCGCAGCACCCATTTTCCGTTCGAACTGGGCGCTACTGAGGAAACGCTGGCGCGGTGCATTCAGGGTCGGACCGAGGGGATCGAGTGGCGTCAGGCTGCCGGGCAGTGCGCCCAGCTGCAGCTGGGCCGAAGTACCAGCCAGCACAGGTAGCGGCAGCTGCTGCTGCTGCGCTGCAGCCTGCCCTGCCAGTGCCATACACGACACGGCCAGTGGCCACCCCGCACGCGTGATTCGGGCCAGTAGATATTCCATGATGCCCCTCCTTGCTGCCAGCAGCGCACGCGCGCTGGCGTGCCCTTCACTTCAGCATAGTCTGTTCTTTTATCGACAGCAAGCTCAAGCGCCAGTCCGACATGGAGTAAACTGCCACCTTTGCGCCAGTCTGGCGCGCGGAGCGCCCTGCGCTCCCATCATAGCAACCGGGGATACCATGCAAAAAGTAAGTTTCGAATTGAGCGGCGAGTTTGTTGAACTGAATCAGTTATTGAAACTGGTTGGTCTGTGTGACAGCGGTGGCGCCGGGAAAATGCTGGTCGCCAGTGGCGACGTCAAAGTCGATGGCAAGAAAGAGTTACGCAAGACCGCCAAAATCCGCGCCGGTCAGCAAGTGAGCATCGGCGAAGTGCGCATCGACGTACAAGGCGTGTAACAAGTATTGTGCTGTAGTAATAATTTGCTACACTATGGGGGTGGCCGGTGTGCGTCTTTGCGGACGCGCAAACATCCGGCAATGTTGTGGACTATAGTGAAACGGTAGCCCGCACAGTTCGACCACCATTTTGTTAATCAGGGGAACGTCATGGACGATCCTGCAATAAAACTGCATACCCAGGAGCGCCTGCTGGATGATTTACGGCAGGTGATCGAGAACGCGGAAGATTTGCTGAAAAACACCAATCGCTATCACAGCAGCGTCTACCAGAGCGCGCGTACGCGGCTGGCGCAGGCGCTGCTGCAGGCGACCGAGGAACTGGGGCATTTCGAAAACCTGCAGGTCGACCGGATGATCGAACTGACCAATGCTGCCAGCGTGCTGCATCAGGATCTCACCGGTGAAGCGAAACTGCTGCGCGCCTTCAAGCGCAGTTAGCCCTTCTCAGCGGCTGTTCAGACGCTTACGGCCAGTTTCTGCCGCGCTCGCCCGTCCTTGTCCGCTCTCATCTACGCTCGTCTACGCTGATCTGCTGTCACCTTCCCCCGCCCTCCCGCACTCAGCGCTTTGCCAGCCGGGCATCCAGCGCCAGCTTGCCGGGACCGTAGACCAGCAGCGCCAGCAACAGCAGACCCCAGTAAAAATGGTCATTAATGGCGGCAGGACAGTCAAAGCTGAATAGCTGCGGGTAGGACACAACGGCCATGGCGTTCACCAGCAACAGGCCCAGCGCCGCCGGGCGGCTCAGCAGCCCAGCAAACAGCAGCACCGGCAACACCAGCTCACCGGCCGTCCCCAGATAAGCCGCCAGTTCCGGCGCCAGCAGCGGCACGTGGTACTCGTCGCGAAATAGCGCCAGCGTCGTGCTCCAGTCACCTAGCTTGACCAGCCCGGCCTTGAAAAACTGCCAGCCGACATAGCCACGTAAGAACAGCGCCAGCGCGGCACCACCCCAGGTGGCGAGTACGGTGTCCAGAGCGAAACTGCGCTGATACAGCGCCTTGATGGTATGCATGAAGTACTCCCCAATATGCCTGAAATAAGCTTGGTCGGAACTAGCGCTCAATCCTGACAAAAATTCCGCAAGTGAGCCATTGCTGCAAGGCTGACGTCACATCAAACGCTTCATCGCAGGCGAACGCGGCATCGAGCGCCTCCCCCAGCGTAGCGCCCCCTGGCAGTACCGACAGCGCGGCGTGCTGCGCCGGACTGATACACAGCAGTTGCGCCTGCCAGCGGGGACGGCACACCAGCCCGTACTCCTGCCCTGCCAGCGGTGCATGGGCGGCGACGCCACTATCAGGCTGATGCGCACGCCAGGCCTCGAGTACTGTCCAGGCGGGCGCCAGCAAGGTGCAGCAGGGCGCCAGTTGCAGCGCCAGCAGATCGAGCTGTTCCGGCACCAGTGCCGCCAGATCGCTGGCCGTCAGCGCTACGGCCGCAGGGGCATAGTGGGCGCGATGCAAGGCCCATTCGAGCTCGGCCATATCAGCAAGATACGGTAAATCGGCCACGTGCGGAAAACTGCGCAGGAAGCGCGCATAGTGCGCACCGAAACAGTTCAGGTCGGGATCACTGGACGGCCAGGCCTGGCCATAGGCGCGTGCCAGCCCGTCAAAGAACTCTTCACCCACCAGTTGACGGATCACGGGATAGGCCGAGGCCAGCGTCTTGTGCCAGTTGACGGTGAGATTGCCGCGATACAGGGCCAGCCGGTGCTGGGTCTGCTCGCCCTTGAACAACGCCAGTGCCTGCGGCGTGTGCGCCACGTCGAACAAGGCCGTGGCAAACACTTGCTGGCTATTGGCGAGTGGCGCCAGTTCCTGCGCGAGCGGCGCCGCCGTTCGTGGCGGCGCCAGCAAGGTACTGGCCACATGGCGCTGCTGCCATGTGGCCGCCTTGTGCGCATCGCCCAGCAAGACTTCGAGCGGCGGAATATCGGTATCCCATTCGATCAGCGTGGGCACCGCACCAAAGCGCTGCAGGGCCAGCTGATACAGCTCCCAGACCGCCTCACTGACGGGGGCGCCATGGTGGTCGATCACCGCTTGCGGTGTCACCAGATGGCCGGCCAGATGAATCTCGCCGACCGTGCCGGGCGCAATCGCGGCCAGCGCTGCGCGCGCATCTTCGCCATGATTGCATTGATTAACGTAGAGATTATTCACGTCCAGCAGCAGCGCGCAGCCGGTACGGGCCACCAGCGCCGCCAGAAACTCGGCCTCGCTCATAGCGTCCTGATGGTAGCGCAGATAGGTCGAAACATTTTCCAGCAGAATCTGGCGCTGCAACACATCCTGCACCTGATGCACGCGCGCACAGAGCAGATCGAGCGCAGCCTGATCCAGCGTGATCGGCAACAGATCATTGAGCTGGCGATCCCCTACCGCACTCCAGCACAGATGTTCGGACACCAGTGACGGTTGTACACGCTCGACCAGCGCCCGCACCCGTTGCAGATGGGCCGGCGAAAAGCCTCGTGCCGACCCCAGCCCCAGCCCCACACCATGCAGGCTGATCGGATAGTCGGGGCGTAACTGTTCCAGCACATGACTGTCCCAGCCACCCTGCTGCAGATAATTTTCTGTGTGAACTTCCAGCCAGGCCACGGCGGGCCGCTGTTCGAGAAATTGCCGGTAGTGAGGTGTGCGTAAGCCGACGCCCACTCCGGTGACGGGCGCGGCAACAAATTTTACCGACATCGTGCTGCGCCCGCTAAAGCCTTACTTGGCCATCGCGGCAGGTGGGGTGGTCTTGCCACCGGCTTTTTCGCAGCTACCTTTGGCGACAAATTTCCATTCCGTCGGGGCGTTATCGGCTTTGGCCTGACCGGCGCAGGAATGGGCGCCGGTGGCGCAATCGTTGGCGCCAGCTTTGGCAACACCGTAGCATTTTTCTTTCTCATCGGCGGCTACGGCCTGGCTAGCGGAAGCGGCGCATACGGTGGCCAGTGCGGCGGCGATCAGGGCTTGACGTTTGTTCATGGTAAATCTCCTCAGTAAGTGGCTAAGCGTTTCAGTGCTGCACAACCGTGTGCAACTGTACCGTAGTCGCAGCGGATGCGCGTGACCTTACACACTTTTTAGCAATTTTTTGAGGAATTTTTTTACAGAGCCGCCACACGGCAAACGCCGCGCAGGGAAAACCGCGCCGCTAGTTAGCACAGCCGTGTATCGGCCGCAGCAACGCTAGCCTGCCATGCCGCTGTCGCCGGCTGTGCGACACCCTGCTCGCAAGCCGTCAGCAACAGCGTTAGGCCGTAGTGTTGATGGTGTTGCCGAGGTGTGAAGGCAGATTCGGTGCCGATGGCACAGGCGGAATCGCTTCGATCAGCGCACTCGCACTGGACGCCTGGATATCCTGGGCTTTCTTCAATACTGCAATACCGACCGCCTGTTTGGTACCGGTGTCAGCAATGGTGCTGGCTGACTGAGCAATTCCTGAAATGTCCATGAGATCCTCCTTTAAGGCGTATCTCTTTTATTACGGACACCGCTGCATAAACTTTAGGCGATTTCGCGGTTTTTTTTCAGATAGCTGCGCACCCAATCGAGAATACTCGCGCGCTGGCGCAGATCCAGCCACACCAGTTGCCCGGGCAAACCGGCTGGCGCTGCCTGATCCGAAGCCACCGCCACGATATACGGATCATGCGGATACAGGGGCGGCTTATCGTTGGCGGGGCGGTACACTTCCAGTTTGGGGATGGGGTCCGACTTGAAACCCTCGAGCAGCGTCAGGTCGGCCGGCGACAGACGCGCCAGTTGCTGCTCCAGCGTCGGCAGCGGGGCGCCCCGCAACTCTTGCACGATAGCAATGCGAAAAGGCGACGCCACCATCACCTCGGCCGCACCGGCGTGGCGCAGGCGGGCGCTATCCTTATGCGGCGGCTCCAGCTCCAGATCATGGTGGCTGTGCTTGATCAGATTAAGCCGCAGCCCGTCCGCCGCCAGTTGGCCTATCAGCCATTCCAGCAAGGTCGTCTTACCACTACCGGAGGTACCGGTCACCACCAGCACTGGCGATAACTGGCCGCCAACGAGCTTCTGCATACGAGGTACTCCGCGAAATCAGGTTGGCGCCATTATACGATCTCGCACAGCCTGAGCGGAGCACTCCGCCCTTAGTCCTCCTGCACCTTGAACGGTTCGCTGCGCCGCTGGCTACCGCCCAGCAACAGCAGACTCACGCCGATCCACAAGGCCGCCGACTGGCTACGTTGCGCCGGCGCAGGAGCTTGCTGGGTAGCAGCGTGGGCGCGCGGCATCAGAAACGCCGCGGCAATCAGCAAAGGAAGAAAATTTAGCGATTTCATCAGGCATCCATGCGAGAAAAACAATGATATAAAAATATCACCTCCCCATGACGCCTTCATGACAGCGAGCGCACCAGCCTTTTAAAACAGGCACTTAAAATGGGGGACGTAAGGCGCATGCGTCGCAAAGGCCTTGCGTCCCGATGTATACGGAAAGTTTAGTAAGGCACGCGATAGCGATAGCCTTTGAAGCTGAACACGGCTTCGCGCGGCAGCAATTTCTCGAGCAGCAGTCCAGGCGCCACTTCTTCACCTTCGTGACGCAGCACCTTATCGATCAGCAGCAGGCGGTCGGCCGGATTGCGCGAGTAGATGTAACCGCCGACTGTCACGTGCGGAATCGAACGCTGGATCGGCTCTGGCAGTTCACGCAGATTCAGCACCGGTTCCTCGCTAGCACTACTGGCAGGAGCTGATGCAGGTGCTGCCGCCGGCGGCAGTACTGGCGCTGCTGCCGGTGCTGCTGCCAGTGACGCTGCAGACGCACGGGCCGGCGCGGGCAGCGCCACCGTGGTGGTGGCTACCGGTGCCGGCAGGGGCGCGGGCAGCGCTGCCGGAGTCGGCACCAGCGTCACCTTCAAGGCTGGCGCTGCTGCCGGGGTGGCGGTTGTTAAGTTAGCGACGGATGGCGTCGACACGCCCGCCGGTGCGACGGCACTGAGCGGCGCACCGGCAGGCGGCGTCGGTCGCAACACCAGTGCCAGCAACACCACAATCACGGCGGCCATGGCCAGCGCTACCAGTGCCAGCGGCCGGCGCCACCACGGCGCAGCAGCAGCGAGCGACTGCGCCTGCAACGTGGGCGCATGCAGCGTCGGCGCACTACCCAGTTGACGTTCGGCCTGCGCCTTTTTCAAGGCTTCCAGTATGTATGACATTTATTTACCCTCCGCTGCCAGCAAGCGCGGTTCGCGCACCCCACCCTGCTGATACAGGCGGATAAAGGTTTTAGGACCAGCCACGCCGTCCGCTTTCAGCTGCTGCAGATTCTGGAATTCCGTCAGGCGCGCGCGCAGCTCGGCACTGAGCGGCTGACCATCGGCAGGCTTTTTCAGACCGTAGAGTTGCGCCAGCCGCTTCGCCAGCCAATCAACATCCGGACCTTTGTCACCCGCCGACACTTCGCCGCGCCAGCCGCGCGGGGCCCGCCAGTAGGTGGTGAATTCGCCCGCAAAGCGCTGTTCCAGCGCCGTCAGCGCGATGCGTTGCGGCTGACCATCGCCGCCCACCAGTGTCGCGTTGCGGGCATCGAGCGCCGTCAGTAAGTAATAGCTCGGCTTCACCGGATCATCGCGCAGGGTCAGTACCGCAGGTCGATCAAGCTGGCGCAATTCTTCCAGCCCGCCTTTAGCCTGCAGACAACGCAGATTCAGGCGTGCTGCCAGCGCGCACGGCTCGCCGTCCGGTAGCGCCAGATCCCAGCGCGCCGCCAGTACCCGCAATGCGTCGGCCTGCGTGAAGACGCGCTCCGGCGCCCCGGCGGCCGGCGCCCCGGCGGCCGGCGCTCCGGCGGCCGGCGCCCCGGCGGCCGGCGCCCCGGCAACCGGCGGCGCAGTGACACTGGCCGATACGAGCGCTGATGCAACCGCCGGTGTGGCGGACGCAGGCGCAGCGGTATTGCCAGCCAGCGTAGTAGCGGACGCACTTGCCGGACGCTGCCCTTGCACTGCCCCGGGCTGCGACTGCGGCTGCGGCGTCAGTAAATGGCTGGCCACCAGCCACACGGCAGCACTGAGCGCCACACCGCCGAGCACACCACCGGCCAGCAAAGGCCAGCGCGACGGCGCCACCACGTCACTACTGGCAAACACTTCGGCCGCAGCCTTGCGCAGAATGCTGGCCGTCACTTGCGGCTGGTTCTCCACATAGGCGCCCAGCAGCGCACGGTCACACAGTAGATTGATACGGCGCGGCACGCCCTTACTCAGCTTGTGCAGCAGGCCGTTCAGCCGGCGCGGGAACGGCGCGGTCGCCGCCGCGCCTGCCACTGCCAGCCGGTGTTCGACATATGCGCCGGTCTCCGCCGGCGTCAGGGAACCGAGGTGGTAGCGCGCGATCACCCGTTGCGCCAGTTGTTCCAGCTGTGGCTGCGCGACCATGCTGCGCAACTCCGGCTGACCGATCAGAATAATCTGCAGCAGCTTGCGTTCGCTGGTTTCCAGATTGGTCAGCAAGCGCAACTGCTCCAGTACTTCGGCCGACAGATTCTGTGCCTCGTCGATGATCAGGACATTGTTGCGCCCCTGTCCGTGACTGGCCAGCAGATAGGCATTGATCGCGTCCACATAGGTCTTGACGCTGACTGCACCGGCACCGTGCGGCGGCAGGACGATACCGAACTCGTCGCAGATCGACAGCAGCAGTTCCTCCACCGACAGCTTGGGATTAAAAATGTAGGCCAGCTTGCAGTTGGCCGGAATCTGCTCCATGAAGCAGCGGCACACCGTAGTTTTGCCCGCACCGATTTCCCCCGTCAGCAGCACGAAGCCGCCGCCACTGCCCACGCCATACAGCAGGTGGGCCAGCGCCTCGCGGTGGCGTTCGCTCATGAACAGATAGCGGGGATCGGGGGCAATCGAAAACGGCGACTGCTTCAGATTGAAGTAATGGGTGTACATAGAAGTCCGGGCTGGGCGCTACTTGCTGCGCGGCCGAGCCGGCGGTAGCTTGACTGCGGGCGGCTGCACCGGCGGCATCGGTTTGAATTTGGCACAGTAGATTTTGGACTGGGTATCGAAATACACAATCCGGCTGGCCGGCTTGGCTTCGCGCACAGGGAAAGCCGAGGTATCGATTTTCGTGTAGTGCACGCCGACTTGCGCGATGATGGCTTTTTCCAGTTCTTCGGGCGGCGCAGCGGCCACCGCCCCCACGAAAATGTAGGGACTGGTATCGTCACTCACCATCACTTCCGAGATCGGTATTCCCCACAGGGTCGCACCGTCGGTCTTGAACCAGAACGCTCCGCCCTCGTGCTTGTAGGCCGGCTGGAAAAATTTAGTCAGATAGTCGTAGAAATACAGATTATCCGTGTGGTCGCGACACAGCAGCGCATTGCCGACGATGGTGCCGAAGGTGGTCGGCACGGCGTGCGTCAGGCCAGCCTGCGCAGCCAGCAGCACAGCCACCAGCAATGATCGCAGGCGCACGCCCATCAGGCCCTGGACAGCCAGTGGCGATTGGCGCTAATGCGTGCCTTGGCCGACGCCGGCAAGGCTTCATAACAACCGGGGTGCTGTTTCAATGCCGCCTCGCGAATTTCTTTGTGTAATCCATTAACGACAAAAATATACAGCACTGAGCCGTCATCAATATTTTTTGTCCCCATGTACCTGATCATACGCGCTCTCCGATTTCGTGCGCAGGTGTTTCCCGGCAGAACATTCAAGTGACTATTATGACAGTTTGAATTCAAAATACATACTGTTTCCACCGAGCACAACCTGCCCTGTGACGCAGCATTACCACGGCCTCCAACACCGTTCAGCGGCGCTTTTTTGCCGCTGATACCACCAAATGGTAGCTTCGTCACTCAGCGCCTACCGCGCCAGCCCGGATGGCTTATCGTTGCACCATCGCCACTACCAATCCAGGGATGACCATGAAAACCAAGCTGAGCACCACCCGACTGAGCGCAGCAATTGCTGCCAGCCTGCTGCTGGCCAGCCTGCCGGCCTATGCCGACAACAAGACCGACAGCAAAGCCGACCTGACCATCGGCACGGAAACCCGCAACGTCGCGGCCTTCAGCAACATTGCCGTGGATGGCCCACTGCACGTCATCATCACCAGCCAGGGCAGCACGGGTATCGAGCTGAGCGGCCAGCGCCGCCAGTTCGCGGAAATCGAAACCTCGGTCAGCGGCGACACCCTGACGGTGCGCCAGCAACGCCACAAGAGCAAGGGCTGGAGTTTCAATTTCAGCTGGAATAAGGAGAGCAAGCCACCGGTCACCGTGCGGATCAGCGCGGCAACCCTGAAAAGCCTGCGCAATAGCGGCAGTGGTGATGTCGAACTGCAGAACGTACAGACCCAGCAACTGACCGTGAACTCCGATGGCTCCGGCGACATCTATGCCAGCGGCAACGTGCGCGACCTGACCGTGACCGCCTCCGGCAGTGGCGACCTGCGCCTGCGCGCCCTCAAAGCAGGCAGCCTGAATCTGCTGATGAACGGCGCTGGTGATGTCAGCGCCGCCGGCATGACGCAGGAGGTCAATCTGACCATGAATGGCTCGGGCGACCTGCAACTGGACGATCTGCACACCAGCCGCATCAGCGCGGTCCTGCATGGTTCGGGCTCGGCGGTACTGCGCGGTAGTAGCGCCGACTTGCGCGCCGAACTGTCTGGTTCCGGCGATCTGGATGCCTGCACCCTGAACACGGAAGCGGCCAGCGCCATCCTGCGCGGCCCCGGTGAAGCCTGCATCGCCGGCAGCATCAAAAAATTCGAAGGGGAAGTGCGTGGTTCGGGCGACCTGACGGTACGCGGTCTGCAGGCCGCCAGCGCCCGGGTACTGCTGACGGGTCCCGGCAATATGGAACTGAGCGGCAGTGTCGGCCAGCTAAATGCCGAACTGAGCGGCTCCGGCGATCTAGAAGGACAGTCGCTGCAAGTGACGCGTGCCATCGCCCGCAGCCGTGGCCCCGGCAATATCTATCTAAGCCGGGTCAGTGAAACGCTGGACGCAGAACTCAGTGGTTCCGGTGATCTCAGCGCGACCGCCGCCTGCAAAAACGTCAAACTGTCGATGCAGGGCCCCGGCGATATCAAGCTCGATGGGCGCACCGAGCAACTGACTGCGCAAGTGAATGGTTCGGGCAGCCTGAATGCGCGCCAGTTGCTGGCGCAGCAGGCCGAGGTCAACGTGCGCGGCCCCGGCAATGCCGTGGTCAACCTGAATGGCAAAGGCGAGCATCCTCAACTGATCACCTACGAACGCCGCGGCCAGCGCAGCACCCAGTAATTCCCCGCGCGGGGCAGGCCTGCCTGCCCCGCCAATTCTGCCCATCCCGCCAGACCGTCCGCTGCACCGCATCGGCACCCAGCAACACCCCCTTCCGCCTTTCCGCAACACAGCCCAGAGATCCCGCATTAAGCCAAAGTGGCATGCAAATGCGACACTTTTCCGGACTGCAATAAATTTTTAATTTATGTTTAAAAACAATAGCTTAGTTCACATAGGCGCAAAACAATTGCCAGTCCACTTCAATATTTTATAATACCAGTTAAATACCTGTTGACAAGCTGGTTTGCAAGCACCTATAGTGCCTCAACGCCGGACTTCCACGGCGACCACCATAGAA
>JAIXXN010000057.1 GCA_027490725.1 Oxalobacteraceae bacterium | reverse complement strand
GTTCAGGTCGAAACCTGTGTGCCAACGACGACCAAACCGCAGAGCGTCCTTCTGCCTGTCGTTGCAAAAATTCCAGACGAAATTACACGCCCGACTTTGCTTGTTCAGCAAGCCGATCAACGACTTTACTCGGTAACGATAGACCAAAATCATACTGTGATTATATACAGTTATCTCAACCAAGGGGCAACGCCTGCTACGCAGTCGGCTCCTTTCACCCCCCGCCCTGAAGGACGGGGTTTCTCGGAGCAAATCTGATGAATGAGAAGCCATGCAGCGCCATGCCACGCCGGCATGCCGGTGCCGAGCCTGCACTACGCAGCGAGCCGCTGGTACGCCCGCTGGCAGAGCAGCGGCGCAGCCTGCAGGCCAGTGCCAGTGCCAGTGTTAGTCCCAGCGCCAGCTTTGTTTCCGGTAGCGAAGGGGATCCCTGTGGCGAACTTTCCGGCGAACTGTCTGCCGATGAACGGCACTATCTTGTTGCCGCGCGCTGAGCTCTGCTGCCACGGCAGCATCATCCCGGGTGGCCTGTGAACATCGATCCTCAGACAGCCGCTGCGATGACGGCGCTGACGCAGGCGGCGATAGGCTTGGGCTTGCTGATTCGCTGTCGCGACAATGACGACCCGAGTTTGCGGCAATGGGCATGGGGCTTTCTGCTGTGTGCATCGGCACAGGCGCTCGCAGGGTCGAGGCTGATCATGCCCTCCACGCCGGTGCTGGCTGGCAGCATCGCCTTGTCCAGCGCAGGCTACTGCCTGATCTATCTGGGCTTGCATCGTGTGCTGTATGGCAGGTTGGCGCGCGCCATCTGGCTATTGCCAACTGTCTTGCCTTGCGTGCCACTGGCCGCGTGCGGGTTGGGCATGAGCGCTCAGGTACTGGCCCGGCTTGAGGCGATGCTGGCGATACTGCTGTGGGGTGTCATGTTTGTGCAGGTGCTGCGCTGCCGCGAGCGGATGTCACGCTTCGTACTGGTGGTATTGATCACGGCGACCTTGCTGCTGAGCGCCAATGCCGCCTTTAGTCTGACGACGATGCTGTGTTGCAGCGACGCTGCCGGGGCGCCGGTCGGGGTCTGGAACAAGCTTACCTATCTGGTGATGGAAGTGGCGATGCTGGCGACCATGTCCGGCCTGTGTGCGATACACACCGAACGCCAGTTTGAGCGTCTGGCCTGCGCCGCCAATACCGATGCCCTGACTGGCTTACATAACCGGCGCCACTTTAATGAGGGTGGCCAGGATGCGCTGCGCGGTAGTCTGGGTAATCGGCAGCGATTATGGATGTTGATGATCGATATCGATCATTTCAAGGCGATTAATGACCGCTTCGGTCATGCCGAGGGCGACCGGATTCTGCAACAGGTGAGCCGGCGTCTAAGCGAGTCATTGCGAAGCAGCGATATCATTGCCCGTTACGGCGGCGAGGAATTCGGCATCCTGCTACCGGATACCGACGCAGTGTCGGCGCGTCATATTGCCGATCGCTTGCTGGCACAGGTTGCGTCACTGCGGGCCGGACCGCTGGCGGATCATCCGGTGACGATTTCCATCGGGGCTGCCCTGTGTTCCGATGGTGAAATTGATCTCGACCGTTTTGTACAGCGCGCCGACAGGGCGCTGTATCAGGCCAAGTCCAACGGTCGCAACTGCGTTGTCGGCCTGACCTGAGGCTGGCGGGCACGCTGCGCCGCTAGCCCGCTCGGGCGCTGGCCCGGATGAGCTGCGCAAAGCCAGCCAAATATAAAGAAATCCTTTAGAAACGTCGGATAGGCTGGCTGTGCGCGGGCGCTTTCCACGACCGCGCAGTTTGCGCTGCTACACTGACGACATGAAGATTTTTCTCCTCGAAGACGATATTGCAATCGGCAGTGCGCTGCTCTCGGCGCTGCAGGACGAAGGGCATGTGGTGCTCTGGTGCCGGCTTGCCAGCAAGGTTCTGGCACGCGTGCAGGCGGAATACTTCGACGTATTACTGCTGGACCTAGGCCTGCCGGATGGTGACGGGGTCGAAATTCTGACGGCTTTGCGTGAGGCGGGGCTGACCCTGCCGGTACTGGTGATTACCGCGCGCGAGAGTCTCGAGGATAGACTGGGCGCGTTCGCAATCGGAGCCGATGACTACCTGATCAAGCCGTTTGCCATCCCCGAACTGCTGGCGCGCCTGAACGCGGTATTGCGCCGCGCCGGGCTGGCGCAGGACGGCGCAGATGCCGAATGGCGAGTTGGTGATTTGTCACTACGCGAGCGCAGCATGGCGGTGACGCTGGCCGGTGCACCCTTATCTCTGTCGAAAACCGAATTTGCCTTGCTGGCGACCTTGCTGAAGCAGGCTGGCCGCGTGCTGACCCGCTCCGAGATCGAAAGCCGGGTGCTGCCAAATAGCGATGGCAAAACTCTGGACGTGCATATCTTTAATCTGCGCAAGAAAATTGGCGAAGGTTTTATCCGCACGGTCCGTGGTGTAGGCTACCTGATAGTGCCCGATGAATTATAGACAACCCTCGATCTTCCGGCGCCTGATGATCGGTTTCGCCAGCATGGTGACACTGGTTTCGCTGGTGTCGTTTGCCTACGTGGTCTCCGAGGCCAAGGCTACCCAGCGCTGGCGCACCCAGGAAGAGAATTCGGCGCACGCGCGCGAAGCACTGGCCCATCTGGTACTGCTGGCCGCGGACCGGCCGGCGCTGCTCGGTGCGGCCGCCCAGCTGGAAGCAGTGCGGGCGAACATGTTCAAAGCACTCGATTATCGATCGCGGGTGCGGATGCGCCTGTGGGCGCAGGGTGCGCTGATCTACAATTCGGCACCTGCGCTGCCCGAACAGTTGCCGGTTTACGGCAGCGCCGCGGCGCAGCATGCCAGTTCCTGGGTCACAACGGTGGTGCGCGACGGCGTGACTGGCCTGACCATCGAGCGCAGTCATGAAGTCGATGACGAATGGATGTTTTCGCTCTCTGCGCTGGATGTACTGATGTCTTCGACGATCTTCAGTCTGCCGCTGCTGCTGTTGCCGGCGCTATTCATCGTCGGCATCGGTTTGCGGCCCTTGCGGCGTATCGCCAATGTCATCGAGCAGCGCGACGAATTCGACCTGACCGCGCTACCGGACTCCCAGTATCGCGAACTGTCGCCGCTGGTCACGGCGATTAACCGCTTGCTGGGAAGGCTGGGGCAGCGCATCGCGCGCGAGCATGCCTTCATCACGGATGCCGCGCACGAGTTGAAAACCCCACTCGCTGCGATCCAGCTGAATGCCGATCTGATTCTCAGTCGCTGCGATGCCAGTACCCGCGAACGCACGGCCAGCGCTGCAGAAGGTTTGCGTTTCGGCGTCGAACGGGCCAGTCATATGGTGCACCAGTTGCTGGCGTTCGAACGGGCCAGTACCGAAACCAACTCCATCCCTTTGCAGATGATGGAACTCGAGAGCTTCATTCGTGACCGGATTGCGATCATGGCGCCGCTCGCCGTGGCGCGCGAGATCGAGATCGAGTTCGTGGCGGGCAGTGCGCCGGCGCGTCTGCTGCATCTGGAGAGTATGGCAGCGCTGTTTGATAATCTGCTCAGCAATGCAATCAAATATTCGCCCGATAGCGCCTGTATTGCCGTCGCGCTCACGCAGCACAATGGCCATCAGCGCCTGACCATCACCGATCAGGGCCCCGGTATCGCAGCGGACCTGTACCAGCGGGTGTTCGAGCGCTTCTATCGGCTTCCCGGTCAGCTGGAGGCTGGCAGCGGTCTGGGGCTGGCGATTGCGCTGGCCGCTGCCAACCGTAACGGCGCCTCGATTACGCTCGATGCCGGCCCCCTCGGCAAAGGCCTGTGCGTGACCGTCGATCTGCCGCGCTTCACCGTGTAGCGCAGGTCTGGCAGGTCAGTGCGTATCCGACTATCCGCATCACGACGCCACAAAGATGGCGTCGAACCAACCACCAAGGAGACATGAATGCCGCATCGCCCAATTACGCTTCGATCACCACTGGCGCTGACGCTAGCGGCCGCCGTTGGCGCCGCTTTGTTGACACCACTTGCAGGCGCGGCCAGTCCGGCACCTGTCTGTGTGCGTTCGCCGTCCGGTGCGCTGGAGCTGTGTACCTATGCGCAAGGCGGCCATGCCTACTACCGTTTGCAGCGGGATGGCGTGGCGCTGCTGGCGCCATCGGAACTGGGCTTGGTGTTTGCCGGGGAACAGGCTACTCCGGTGCGTGCCGGCCGGGTCGTCCAGCGCGGTAGTCATGACGAACATTGGCAGCAACCGTGGGGCGAAGAGCGTGTCATCCGCGACCATCACAATGAACTGCGAGTGAATTTCTCGAGCACGCGCAAAGAACGTAGCTTCGATGTCGTGTTCCGTCTATTCGATGACGGTCTGGGCTGGCGTTACGAGTATCGCCAGATCCCTGCCGGTGCTGCCGTGGCGATTAGCGACGAACGCACCGAGTTCAATTTCGCGGATCGCTATCAGGCATGGTGGTTCGAAGCGCATCACCCGGCCAATCTGGAAGCGGTGTATCAGCATGCCGATCTGGAGGCGGTGCGTAGCGCCGAACTGCCATTCACTATCGAACGGCCGGGCACCCTGATGAGTATTCATCAGGCGGCGCTAGTCGATTTCGCCTCGATGTATCTGCAAGGGCGTGGCAAAGGGCGTTTCAAGGCTGCCCTGTATCCCTGGGCGGACGGGATCGCGGTGCGCAAGACCGGCCCGTTCACCACCCCCTGGCGTACCGTGCTGGTCGGCAGCACGCCGGCGCAGCTGGCCGACTCCCGGATTACCCTGAATCTGAATGAACCGAGCAAGATCGCCGATACCAGCTGGATCAAGCCGATGAAGTATGCCGGTGTGTGGTGGGAAATCCATCTTGGCAAGGGCACATGGAAGAGTGGACCTGAACACGCTGCCAACACTGCCAACGTCAAACGTTATATGGACTTCGCGCAGCGTAGCGGTCTCGGTGGCGTGCTGGTGGAGGGCTGGAACGAAGGCTGGGATGGGGACTGGGGCAAGGGCGTCGAGTTCCGCTTCGACCGTCCCTATCCAGATTTCGATACTGGCGAGATCACCCGTTACGGGAAATCGCTGGGGGTCGAGCTGATCGGCCACCACGAGACGGGCGGCGCGACCGAGAACTACGCTAGCCAGCTCGAGCGCGGCATGGATTACTACCGCGACTTCGGCGTGGCTGCGGTGAAAACCGGTTATGTGGCGAACGGTGGTCATTATCCCCGAACTGCAGCGAATGGCACCACCGTCTACGAGTGGTACGCCGGTCAGTATATGGTGAACTTCCATGCGCGGGTCAACGCCGCTGCGGCGGCGCGCCACATTTCCGTGGTCGCGCACGAGCCGGTGATGGATACCGGTTTGCGCCGTACCTGGCCGAATATGCTGAGCCGCGAAGGCGC
This sequence comes from Oxalobacteraceae bacterium, assembly GCA_027490725.1. Taxonomy (GTDB): domain Bacteria; phylum Pseudomonadota; class Gammaproteobacteria; order Burkholderiales; family Burkholderiaceae_D; genus Rugamonas. Next base: position 262,753 of record JAIXXN010000057.1, on the reverse strand, counting down.
ACGCGGACAGGAATACAACGCCTGGGGCAAGCCGACCAATGCACCCGAGCATGTCACGATACTGTCGTTCACCCGCATGCTGGCAGGTCCGATGGACTTCACACCGGGCATATTTGATCTGGAATTCGGCAAAACCGTCGTCGATCAGCGGGTGCAGTCGACGCTGGCCAATCAGCTGGCGCTGTATGTGGTGCTGTATAGCCCGGTGCAGATGGTGCCCGACCTACCGGAAAACTACGCCAAGTACCCGGATGCGTTCCAGTTTATCCGCGACGTTCCGGTGGATTGGGAGCGTAGCCGTACGCTCGACAGTGTGATCGGCGACTACGCCATCGTGGCACGCCAGCAGCGCGGTGCGCCCGACTGGTATCTGGGTGCCGTCAATGATGAAAATGCCCGCTCCGTGACGGTGGCACTGGACTTCCTCGAGGCAGGCAAACGCTACGAAGCGACCATCTACCGTGATGCCAGCGATGCCGACTACCGTAGCAAGCCGCAGGCCTATGAAATCGTGCGCCAGCAAGTAGCTGCCGGGGACAAACTGACACTGGCGATGGCAGCGGGCGGCGGTTGTGCGATCCGCTTCCGCGCACTTGACTAGGGTGGGCAGCTTCGTCATGCTGCCCGGTACGGGACTGAATGGTGGCATTGAAAGCGCGTGCGGCGAGTGATCCAGTCCTTGAGTCCAGATAGCATCTTGCGCTATTGTCGTGGCTTGCCATAAACGGCAATCCGGATCGGCGCCGCAGCTTCACTCTGTGGCGCCGGTGATTCAATGTTCCTAACTGTCCCTCAGCATGCAGCTACGTGTAGCCACGCCGGACGATGCCGCCGCCATCGTCGCCATCTATAACCATTACGTCCTGAATACCTGCATCTCGTTCGAAGAGCAGGCCGTCGGTGCGCCAGAGATGGCCCAGCGTATCGCCGATATTCTGTCCGCTGGACTGCCCTGGCTGGTGCTCGAGGATGCAGGTGTCGTGCTCGGTTATGCCTATGCGAGCAAGTGGCGGGTGCGTCATGCTTACCGCTATGCCGTGGAAAGCTCGGTATATCTGGCGCCGGAAGCGGGCGGCAAAGGTCATGGCAGTGTCTTGTATGCGGCGCTGCTGGAGCGACTGACGGCGTCCGGCTTGCATCTGGTGATAGGCGGGATTGCTTTGCCGAATCCGGCCAGCATCGCCTTGCACGAAAAAATGGGCTTCGAGAAAGTCGCACAGTTCCGTGAAGTGGGCTATAAGTATGGTCAGTGGCTCGATGTTGGCTATTGGCAGAAAGTGCTTACACCGGACTCGCCCTCAGCGTGAGCCAGTTTCCTCCCTTGCCCAGCAGCGGGAAAATGAAAGTTACTGATTAGTAGCGAATATTACCGATTGGTAGTATTATCCCGATTCCTGCCCGTGGTTTAAGGCCACAAGGTGATTTTTGCGAAAGCAGTGACATGAACTACACACCACTTACCGACAACGGCACGGCCACTCCGGTGTCCGAGCGCATTCGCGCCCGCCTCGTGGCCAGCGGCACCCGCTTCCACGCCAATGACAATATTGCCGCCTACATCGAGCCGGGCGAAATGGATGCCTTGCTTGATGAGGTCAGCGCCCGCATGCAGGGTGTGCTGGAAAGTCTGGTGATCGATACCGTCAGTGATCACAATACCCAGGGCACGGCCCGGCGCGTCGCAAAAATGTATCTGCAGGAAATCTTCGGCGGACGCTACACGTCGGCGCCACCGGTGACCGAATTCCCCAATGCGGCACACCTGAACGAGCTGATGATCATCGGCCCGATCACGGTGCGTAGCGCCTGTTCGCACCACCTCTGTCCTATCATGGGCAAGGTCTGGATCGGCGTGATGCCCAATCAGCATTCCAACCTGATTGGTCTGTCGAAGTACGCACGTCTGGCAGCTTGGGTGATGAACCGCCCGCAGATCCAGGAAGAAGCGGTGGTGCAACTGGCCGAACTGCTGCAGGAAAAAATGCAGCCGGATGGTCTGGCCGTGATTATGGAAGCCGAACACTTCTGCATGCACTGGCGCGGCGTCAAGGATACCGAGGCGCTGATGGTGAATAGTGTGATGCACGGCTCCTTCCTGAAAGACCCGGCGCTACGGCGCGAATTCCTTTCGCTGATCAAGCGTTAATCCTTTTCCGGAGAATCACCATGCTCGTGCAATTGTTATACGCCAGCCGTTTTAGCGAGGGAACTAGTGCCGCAACGGCAAGCGTGATTTTGCAGCAGGCGCGGCTGCGCAACCCCGATAGTGGCATCACGGGTGTGCTGTGCCATGGCGATCAGCTGTTTTTACAGTTGCTAGAAGGTGGGCGTGAACAGGTGAATGCGCTGTTTGCGCGTATTCAGCGCGATACGCGGCATACCGATGTGACACTGCTGCATTACGGCGAGGTGACTCAGCGCCGCTTCCCATCGTGGACCATGGCCCAGACCAATCTGGAAAAGCTCAATCCCGGCATGCTGCTGCGCTATTCGGCGCTGCCCGTGTTCGATCCTTTCCTGCTGCCCGGTAGCAGTTCCATGGCACTGGTCGATGAACTGGTCGCTTCGGCATCGCTGCAGGGCCGTGCCTAAGCCTTGTGGCACACAGCAAGGCAAGTTTGCCCCAAAAACAGTGCCGCCATTGCGGTCTGCCGTTCAACTGGCGCAAGAAGTGGGCGCGCGACTGGGAACAGGTGCTGTACTGTTCCGAACGTTGCCGCCGTAGCCACCGACCTGCCAGCGGCACGGTATAGCAAGGAGTCTCTGTATGCGTATTCTGCTCACCGGCGCCACCGGTCTTATCGGCCGCGCGCTGTGCCAGCGTTGGGCTGCTGCCGGGCATGAACTGGTGGTGCTGAGCCGCCAGCCGCAGCAAGTTGCTAGTCTGTGCAGCGGTGCACGCGGTGTCGCCCAGCTGTCGGAGCTGGAAGCAGCGTATGTTCCGGATGCGGTGGTGAATCTGGCGGGAGCGCCGATTGCGGATCGGCCGTGGAGTGCTGCGCGCCGGCGACTACTGTGGGACAGCCGCATCGGCACCACGCAAGCGCTGGTTTCCTGGCTTGGGCAATTGCCGGCACCGGCGCCATTGCTGCTATCCGCTTCGGCGGTCGGCTGGTATGGCGATTGTGGCGAGCAGGCACTGGATGAATCGGCGACGACACCCGGGCAGGATTTCGGCAGTGAGTTGTGCGCCGCGTGGGAACAGGCGGCGCTGAAGGCGCGCCAGCATGGTAGCCGGGTGGTGTTGCTGCGCATTGCGCCGGTGCTGACCAGTCGTGGCGGGATGCTCGCACGCTTGTTGCCCGTGTTCAGACTGGGACTGGGCGGGCGGCTAGGCGGCGGCCAGCAATGGATGCCGTGGATACACCGTGATGACCTGCTCGCGCTGTTTGACCATCTGCTGCAGGCCTCCGATAGCGACGGCGTCTACAATGCCTGTGCGCCGGGTCTGGTGCGCAATAGCGCGTTCACCCGATTGCTGGCAGCGCAATTACACCGGCCGGCATGTTTGCCGGCGCCTGCCCCGGTGTTACGGCTGTTGCTCGGCGAGATGTCGGTGCTGTTGCTGGGCGGGCAAAAGCTGATGCCGCAACGCGCGCTAGCCTCCGGTTTCGTGTTCCGCTACGGTGAGCTGAAGACGGCGCTGGCACAACTGCTGCCTTCATCTGTTGATTAATTGCCCCACAGGCGACGGTAGCTGCCATCGCCATCATGGTCGGCGGTCTGCTTTTCGATATTGAAATGACGACCGCCGCGCGGATCGGTGCCGCGTCCGGCGATGTAGAGCCAGTTGCCGTGATTGCTGTAGACATCGTAGTCAAGCAGACAGGCTTCAAACCATGCCGCACCCGCGCGCCAATCACCCTGTAGCTCATTCAGTAGATAGCTGGCGACTACCTGACGCAGGCGGTTACTCAGGTAACCGCTGTGGCGCAATTCGTGCATGGCCGCGTCGACTAGCGGCACGCCAGTCTGGCCGAGACACCAGCGCTGGAAGCTGGCCGGGTCATGTGGTGGCGGCGCTTTGCCGCTTAGTCCTCCCGCGCGATACAGCTGCTGGCCATACTGCAAATGCAGCAGACGGAAGTAGTCGCGCCATAGCAGCTCAAACCACAGCCAGTAGCTGCCGTCGCTGACACCGGCGCGCGCTTCGTGCGCCTTCAGTCGGGCGTAGATGGTGCGTGCTGACAACGCGCCATTGGCCAGCCAGATCGACCATTTGCTGGAAAAATCCGCTCCGGATAACTGGTTGCGGGTGCGCTTGTAGGAGGCAGGTAGATCGCTGGCGAGATAGCGTTCCAGTTGCGCGAGTGCGGCAGTTTCGCCCGCGTCTAGCATCGCAATGGACGAACGGGGATCGCTGGCGGTGCTGGTGTCGTTGCACCAGTCGGCTTGCGGCGATCCGCCGGGTTGAGCAGTGGCCTGAGTAGAACGCGTCATGTCCTGCGCTGCTGCTGGCAGGCTGACCGGTGCAGATAAGGGAGCCGGCGGCAGTATGGCGCGTTGCTCGACGGCCTGACGGAAGGTGGTGAAGCTGGCCGGTAAGCCGCTGGCAGGCCATGGCAGCGTCGCCGGATCGAGCAGGCTACTTTGCCATAGCGTGCTGACCTCAAGCCCAGCCCGTCGAAGCGTGTTCACTTGCTGCTGTTCTTCGGGGGCGGCGATGTCTTCACAAAATACCTGTCTGGCAGCGTATTGTTGCGCGAGTCGGGGCAGGGCTAGCGTTGCCGCGTCAGTGCAGACCAGTAGCGGACAGCCAAGCGCTGCAAGCTGTTGCTGCAGGTCGCGCAGACTCGCTTGTAGCCACGCGCGGCGCGGCGCAACAATGCGAGGAAAGCCCCACTGCGTCGTTGCGTCGTCTGGCAGACAGTAGACCGCCAGCAGCCGGTCAGGCCGGCTGGCACAGGCGGCCAGCAGTGCTGCCTGATCGTGCAGACGTAAATCATTGCGGAACCAGAAAATTACAGTATGCATGGGGCGCTTCGAGCAGTGGGAGGGTGGCGTCGGCGAGCAAATTAGCGAAGATTGCTGCTATCTTAACGCGCTCCTGCAAATCGTTCAGCGAGCCACTGCGTAAACACCCGCACACGTGGTGAAAGCTGCCGGCTGTGCGGGTACAGCACGGAGATCTGCAGCGGCGGCGGCGGGTGATCCGGCAGCAGAATCTGCAGCTCCCCGCTGGCAATCTCTGCTTCGATGCGGTAGCGCGGCACTTGCACCATCCCCAGGCCAGCCAGCGCGGCACTGGCGTACAGGTCGGCGCCGGTCACTGCAACGCGGGTTTGTAAGGCGATTTCCAGCACTTCTTTGCCCCGGCTGAATTCCAGACTGAGGGCGCGGCCGGTAGGGCGGGCTATGTAATCGACCGCAAAGTGCTGCGCCAGTTCGGCCAGCGTGTGCGGAGCGCCGTGCGTGGCGAGGTAGGCGCGACTGGCGACAGTAAGCTGTTCCAGACGGGCGATGGGGCGCGCGATCAGCGATGAATCCTGCGGGGTACCGGCGCGCAGTACGCAGTCTACGCCTTCCTTGACCAGATCAACCAAGCGGTCGTCGTCACCGATCTGCAGGCGCAAGTCGGGATACATGGCCAGAAAGCTGCCCAGCTCGGGCAGTACGAAGTGACGCGCCAGCGTGCCTTGCAAATTCACGCGCAGCAAACCTTGCGGACGGGCGTCACGAAAGGCGCTGTCGGCTTCTTCCAGATCGGCCAGTAAGCGGATGCAGCGTTGAACGTAGGCTTCGCCGTCCAGCGTCAGGCGCACTTGCCGGGTCGTGCGTTCCAGCAGACGGGTGCCCAGGCGCTGTTCGAGACGCTGGACCAGATTGCTCACGGTAGCGCGTGGAATCGCCAGATCTTCCGCCGCTGCCGAGAAGCTGCGTCGCTCGGCAATCCGGATGAATACCTGCATTTCCTGAAAACGGTCCATATTCGCCTGATTGTTTAAGTGAATCGAATTGAGATGGTAATTATAGGTGGATTATCTTTTCCCGTTGATAAGTCAGAATGGATGCACTGATTCATTCACGGGAGTTCAAACATGACGAACAACACAAAAGTTGCACTGGTAACGGGTGGCTCGCGCGGGATAGGCGCGGCGATCGCCCGCCGTCTTGCCAGCGAAGGCTGTGCGGTAGCGCTTAACTATGCGAGTGATGCGCTGGCCGCCGAAGCGCTGGTCGCGGAACTGAAGGCATTGGGCGCGAAGGCCATGGCGGTATGTGCCGATGTGTCGCAGGCTGCGCAGGTCAGCGCGATGTTTGCCAGTATCGAGCAGACGCTAGGCCGGATTGATATTCTGGTCAATAACGCCGGTGTATTGCAACTGGCGCCACTGGCGCAGGCCAGTGACGAATTGTTTGCACGCAGCTTCGCCATCAATACACAAGGTGTGTTCAATACACTGCGCCTCGCGGCGACGCGTCTCAATGACGGCGGGCGCATCATCAACCTGTCGAGTAGTGTGCTGGCACTGCGCTTGCCCGGCTACGGTATCTATAGTGCCAGCAAGGCTGCGGTGGAAGCGCTAACTGAAGTGTTCGCCAAGGAATTGCGTGGCCGTGGCATCACCGTCAATGCGGTCGCGCCGGGGCCGGTGGCCAGTCAGCTATTTCTGAAAGGGAAGAGCGCCGAGGAGGTGCAGGCGTTTGCCCGTATGGCGCCGCTGGAACGACTCGGGCAGCCGGAAGACATTGCGGGCGTGGTGGCGTTTCTTGCCGGTCCGGATGGCGGGTGGGTGAACGGGCAGGTGTTGCGCGCCAATGGCGGGCTAGCGTAGCTAAACGGCGTGCTCAGGCGGGCAGGCTGCGCTTGTGCAGAATCTTTTCGATCTTGTCTTTGAGGGTAGCGCTGGTGAAAGGCTTGACGATATAACCATCGGCGCCGGCCTGTGCAACGGAGAGAATATTTTCCCGCTTGCCTTCGGCGGTGACAATCAGCACGGGCATATTGCACATGTCGCGGGAAGCACGGATAGTCTTCAGCAATTCCAGACCATCCATTTCGGGCATGTTCAGGTCGGTAATGATGAAGTTGATTGGCGGAACCGCGTCATTGTTATGCAAACGAGTAAGCGCGTCGCGCCCGTCACCGGCTTCGGTGACTTTGCCGTAACCCAAATCTTTGAGCAAGTTACCGATGACAGCGCGCATACCGGAAAAATCGTCAACTACCAGAAAATGTAAATCCGCAAGCATGCACAGCCTTAAAACGAGTGACCCGGAACGGGCAAATTCAGCGAGCCCGCATCTTATCACTAAGGTCTGTCATCTGTCCGCATCTGGCCTGCATTGAAGCACTTTAAGTCAGTACTGCCATGGACAACTTTTCCCACTGAGCGCTGTTAAAGGGTCTCCAGTCCGGCGCGGGTGAGTGCGGCTTGATCCTGGAGTGCGGCGAGTGCTACGCCATCCATCTTTTTCAATTGCTGGTAGACCATGCCGAGTCGGTGATTGTTGCCCAGCGTCGCGCGGTTACGGGCAAAAAAGTCCCAGTAGAGTGCATTAAACGGACAGGCGCGCTCGCCAACCTTGAGCTTTTTCTGATAATGGCAGCCTTTGCAGTAGTCGCTCATCCGGTCGATATAGGCGGCGCTCGATACATAGGGCTTGGTAGCCAGCAAGCCACCGTCGGCGAACTGGCTCATGCCTAGCGTGTTGGGCAATTCCACCCACTCGAAAGCATCGATATATACGCCCAGATACCAGTGGTGTAGCGCCGAAGGTGCTAGCCCCGCCAGCAGGCTGAAGTTGCCAATCACCATCAGTCGGTTGATATGGTGGCTGTGCGCATGTTCCAGCGACTGGCCGATCGCCGCCGCGACACAGCGCATGCGCGTTTCGCCACTCCAGAACCAGTGTGGCAACGGGGCGCTGTGGCCGAAGGTATTCAGCTGTTCGTAGCCGGGCATGCGATGCCAGTAGACCCCGCGCACATATTCGCGCCAGCCCAGAATCTGACGGATAAAGCCTTCTGCCGAGGCGAGTGGCACGCTACCGGCATGATAGGCTGCCTCGACGCGGCTGACCACCGTCCGGGGATCGAGCATCTTGCAGTTCATGGCGAATGACAGCAGCGAGTGGAACAGGCGCCACGCCTTGCTGCTCATAGCATCCTGAAACTGGCCGAAGTGGGGCAGGGCTAACTCGATGAAGTGTTCCAGTTGTTCCAGTGCTTCGTTGCGGTTCAAAGGCCAGCGGAATTCTTCTGCGCTCGGCGCACCGAAGCTGGCGATACCTGCCGTCTGAATGGTTTGCCAAAGCGCGCTGTGATCATGGCAGGGACGCTGGTCGGACGGCTCCCATGGCAGGCCGGGCCAGCTTTCCCGGTTGTCCTGATCGAAGTTCCACTGTTCGCCCAGCGGTTTGCCGCTAGCGGTCATCAGCACGCCATGGCGGGTGCGCATCTGGCGGTAGAACGATTCCATCAGCCAGCGGGTCTTGCCCTCGAAATGGCGGGCCGCTTCGTCGCGACCGGTGTAGAAATGTTCGGTGTCATCCATCTGACTGGGGATTGCCAGTGTCGCTGCGTAGCTGTGCAACTGCTGGTCCAGCCGCCACTCGTCGGGCGCCTGCCAGTGGAAGGCGGCGGCCTGATAGTGGGCCAGCAGGAAGTCCAGATTGGCTGGCAGCGACTGACGGTTGTCCGGATCATCGATGCGCAGGTAATGCACGCGATGGCCGACCGCCTGCAATTGCTGCGCCAGCGCGCGCATGCCGGCAAAGATGGCGATGATCTTCTGCGCGTGATGCAAAACGTAGTCGGTTTCCTGACGCATTTCCATCAGTACGAACACGACGTCGTCGCAGCGCTCTGCATACCAGCTATGCTGGCAATTGAGCTGATCGCCGAGTATCAGTTTCAGGGTGCTGGCCATGCTCAACCCAGTTGTGCAGGGTTCAACTGCCAGACGGTGAAGCACAAAGCACCGGCAAAGCTGACCCAGGCCAGATACGGCACTAGCAGGAGGGCAGCCAGACGCTCCTGTCGGCCAAAGGCTAGTAGCGTGGCCAGAATCAGCGCCCACAACGCCAGCAGGCAGATAAAGGCTAGCGCACCCTGATGCCAGGCAAAGAATAGCCAGCTCCACAAAGCATTCAGGGTGAGTTGTGCGGTGTACAGCCACAGCGCGATGCGGGCTGACGGGGTATTGCGGCCACTAATGCGCCATGCGGCGATCGCCATCAACAGATACAACACGCTCCAGACCGGGCCGAACAACCAGCCCGGCGGCGCCCATTCGGGACGCACAAGCGCCGCGTAGAAGCTGGCTGCGGTGACGGAGGCACGGGCGCCAAGTGCCGCACAGGCAAAGGTTAGGGGAAACCAGATGAACTGGAATAAACGGGAGCTGCGGTCGCTACTGTTAAACATAAGGGCGGCTAAGGTCAGAGTGAATCAGAATGGTCTAGCTGGGCGCTGGCACCCGGAAGCGCCGGCGTAACCAGCGTACCGGAGCGCCCACCAGTGGCAGCTTCTGGAATAGTTCTTCCGCTGCATCCCAGTAGTCGCGGTGCATCTGCACCAGCCCCTGCGCATTGAAACGCAAATGGCTGCCGCCTTCGATCTGGTAGTCCTGCCCGCGCAGCCGGAAATGGAATACCCATGTCACAAAGGCCTGCCGCTCCTGTTCGAGGCAATCGACGATCACGAAGCGCGGTTGTTCGGTGGTGGCGAACATGTGCGCGAAGATGCCGGTAATTGCCGGCACACCGGTGACGTCGTTAAACGGATCGCGAAAGGTCGCATCGCTGGCATAGTAGGCGCCCGTCTGGCCCAGTGTGTCCGGTGTTAGGGTGGTGTACCAGTCGAGTAGGGGAGCGGCAAGCGTCATGTCGGTACCACCAGGTGGGTCATCAGGGCGAAGCGCAGCCGGTACGGCAGCCAGCGCAATAGTTTGATTATCAGGGTAAACCGGCGCGGGAAGTGGATTTCGAAAGCGCCGTCGCTCAGACCACCGCGGATGGCGCTGGCCGCCGCTTGCGGGGTTTGCAGTGCCGGCATGGCAAAGGTGTTCTTGGCAGTCAGCTCAGTTTGCACAAAGCCGGGATTAATCAGGTATACACCCAGCCCGCGCGGGTGCAGGTCGGCGTACAGCAATTCAGCCAGATTGATCAGTGCCGCTTTGCTCGGGCCATACACGCTGGCGTTGGGCAGACCGATGTAACCCGCCACACTGGCTACGATGGCGATACCACCACTACCGCGCGCCAGCATGTCGGGCAAAACCGTGGCCAGACCCGTGTAGACGCTGCCCAGATTGACGGCCAGCGTGTGCGCCGCACCTTCCGATGTGACTTCCCAGCTGCGTTCCGGATGGTAATCGGCAGCGCAGAATATAATCAGATCGACGCCGCCGAAGCGTGCGCAAATATCCGCGTAGCGATCGCGCCAGCCATCCTTGTTCAGGATATCGAACGGTGCCACCAGCGCTTGCGCTGAGTCGCCTGCGACCGCTTCCAGACGATCCGCGCGGCGTGCCGATATTGCGACCTGCGCACCGGCACTGAGTAGATCCTGTGCCAGTGCTGCGCCGATGCCGCTGGAGGCGCCAATCAGCCAGACGCGCTGGCGCGACCAGTCGTGGATGCGGGTGTTGAGGGAGGCCATGATGGGCGCCGCGCTCAGGACTTACGCATGTGGAATTGCACCACATCGGTACGGCCTTCATCGAAGGCGGCTTCGCAATAGGCGAAGTAGAGGTGCCAGATGCGCAGGAAGGCGTCATCAAATCCCTGCTCGACAATCTGCGGGCGGGTGGCACGGCACTGCGCGTCCCAGCGGCGCAGCGTTTCCGCGTAGTCGCGCCCGAACGCGAGCCGGCCGATATTTTCCAGTCCGGCGCGCTCGGCTTCCTGCTCGAAACGTTCAACGCTCGGCAGCATCCCGCCGGGGAAGATGTACTGCTGGATGAAATCAGTGCTGCTGCGGTAGCGATCAAAGTGCTGTTCGGCGATGGTGATCGACTGCACCAGTGCCTGACCGCCGGGGCGCAAGCGTGCCTCCAGCGTGCGGAAGTACTCGGGCCAGAATTGCTCGCCGACAGCTTCGAACATTTCGATGGAGACCACGGCATCGTAGCTGCCGCGCAGGTCACGGTAATCGCATAGTTCGACCCGGGCGCGATCCTGCAGGCCCAGCGCCTGCAGACGCTGCTGGGCTATCGCCAGTTGTGATGGCGAAATGGTCACGCCATGCACGTGGATGCCTTGCAGCGCTGCCTGTTCGGCAAAACCGCCCCAGCCGCAGCCTACTTCCAGCACACTATCGCCCGGACGCAGTTGCAGCGTGTCGATGATGCGCTGATATTTGCGGCGCTGTGCCGCCTGCAGGGTCTGATCGAAATTGCCATCAAACAGGGCGCTGGAATAGGTCCAGCTCGGATCCAGCCAGAGGCGGTAGAACTCGTTGCCGATGTCGTAGTGGGCGTGGATATTCCGCTGACTGCCCTTACGGGTGTTGGGCCGCAACCAGTGGCGCAAGCGATACCAGCAGCGTGCCAGAACGCCGCCGAACAGGACCTTGTCGAGCGCATCTTCATTGCGCAGCGCCAGACGCAGCAGCGGCGTGAGTTCCGGGGTGCTGATCCAGCCCGCCGCATACGCTTCAGCAAAACCGATATCACCGGCCTGCAACATGCGCTGGCAGGCGCGCCAGTCGTGGATTTCCAGCACCGCGCCGATGCCGCGATGCACGTCGCCGTACAGCATGCTGGTGCCTTCGGGGGTGATCAGCTCCAGATGGCCATGGCGTAATTTGCCCAGCAGGCCAAGAAATAGCCGTGCGGCGGTAGGAATGCCGGTGGCCGGGTTGGTCAGAATCTGGGTCATTGCGTGATCTCCTGATGCACGGTAGTCGATTGAAGCGGCGCCTGAGGCTGGCGGAAAAACGGCACGCGTTTGCACCAGAGGCGCAAGGCTTGCCAATGGATACGGGCGACGATGCCCACACCCAGTAAGGGGAAACGCAGGAGGGCGGCGAGTACGCTGCGGTCCGTGAGGGGCTCAACCCGGCCGCTGACGGCGGTGCGTAGCAGCAGCCCCTGATGGTCGTAATGATCGATGCTGGTGCTGTGGGCGCTGGCGCCCAGCCGGAAACGGAAGCGGTAATGGCCTTCGACGGCACAAAATGGCGAGACATGCATCTGTTTGGCGGCGATCACGCTGCGATGCTGGCCATCGGCACCACCCAGCGTGAGCAGATAGCGGTGGGTTTCGCCGAAAGTGTTATTGACTTCGGCCAGCACGGCGCACAGCCGTCCCTGCGCATCATGACAATGCCAGAAACTGACGGGATTAAACATGTAACCGAACACGCGCGGAAAGGTTTGCAGCCAGATGTCGCCATCGGCAGCGATGTTGTGGCTGGCCAGCAGGGCGCGCATCCAGTCGAGCAGACTGGAACCATCACGCGGCCCATAGTCGCGCTGTCTCAGCGACAGTGGGCGCCAGCGGTCAATCCCGAACCAGCGGCTGGCGCGCCGGCAGCTTTCCAGTTGGCCCAGATTGAGCCGCACGTAAAACACCGGATACACAAAGCGGTTCAGCGCCGGGCGCAGCCGGGCATGCATGACCTGACCTTGCAGCAGTTCGATGCTGGTGTTCATGGCAGCGTGGTCCACGCCGGTGCTACACCGAAATCACGCACCACGCGCAGCGCCGACTTCAAGCCGTCTTCGTGGAAGCCATAGCCAGTCCAGGCACCAGCGTACCAGATGCCATCCTGTCCCTGCACCTCGTGAAGCTGGCTTTGCGCATCGATCGCCGCCTGATCCATGATCGGATGTTCGTACTCGAAGCGCGCCAGCGTACTGGCAGCATCCGGCGGCGTTGGGGGGTTCAGGGTCACCATCACCGGGGTCTTGAAAGGCAATTCCTGCAACTGATTCAACCAGTAGCTCACACATACGGGACGTTCGCCATGTTGCGCGGGTGCTGACAGGTAATTCCATGCCGACCAGACTTTGCGATGCTGCGGCATGAGCGCCAGATCCGTGTGCAGATACGCCACATTCGGCTGGTAGCGCACACCGGTCAGCAGGGCTGGCGCGGGAATACTATGATCGAGCAGCGCCAGCGTGGTGGGCGCGTGGGTGGCAAATACCACGGCGTCAAACTGTTCGCTGCCGGCGGCGGTCGTTACGCTCAGCCCGGCACCGCTACGGCCGACATGCAGCACTGGGGTATTGATGCGGCAATCGGGCAGGGTTGCGGCGATCTTACGCACGTAATTGCGCGACCCGCCTTTCACGGTGCGCCACTGTGGCCGGTTATTCACCTGCAGCAGGGCGTGATTCAGGCAGAAGCGCAGGAAGGTGGTGGCCGGAAACTGCAGTATGTCGCTCGGCGAACTGGACCAGATCGCTGCCGCCATCGGCAACAGATAGGCATCGCGGAAAGTGCTGCCATACGCCTGCTGCTGCAACAACTGCCCCAGCGTCATCGGCTGCTGCTCGGCCTGCGCCAGAAAACGCTGCGCGTTGCTATTGAAGTGCAGGATGTCGCGCACCATGCGCAGGAACGAGGGCTTGAACAGATTGGCGCGCTGGGCAAACACGGTATCCAGATTGGTGCCGGCCCATTCGAGGCCGCCCGGGCCCATCGAGACGCCGAAGGACATATCGGTGGCCGTGCTGGCGACCTCGAGTTCTTCGAATAGCGCGATCAGATTCGGGTAGGTCAGCTCGTTATACACCAGAAAGCCGGTGTCGACACCGTGGGTCACGCCATCGAGGGTGACGTCGACGGTATTACTATGTCCGCCGAGGTAGTTGCCGGCTTCGTACAGCACCACCTGGTGCTGGCGATTCAGGAAGTAGGCACTGGCGAGGCCGCTAATACCGGCGCCGATCACGGCAATACGTTGTGGTGTCGAAGTCATAGTCTGTCGAGATGGTGTAGGCCGTTAATCTACCGGCGTGCTAATATTACTACTAGCCCAACCAAAATGCTACTGATTAGTAGCTAAATTTTACCAATGAGTATCTTCAATAAATTAAGCTTTAAAAATCAGGCGTTTAAGCTGCGCGAGCACGCGATACTCGATGCCACCACGACGGTGCTGTCGAGTAAAGGCTATGACCTGATGACCATGGATGATGTCGCCGGGGCGGTAGGCATCTCCAAACCCAGCCTATATAAACACTTCAAGTCGAAGGAAGAACTGGTGGGGGAAGCGCTGATCCGGCTGCTCGACGGGGCGCTGGAATTCATTGCCGGGCTCGATTCTTCACTGAATCCTGTGCAGAAGCTCGAAGCGTTGCTGGAATGGGCCTTGCGGGTGCGGCTGGAGGGTGGGCTGCCATTCCTGCCGTCGACCAGTAGCCACGTGCGCGATATGCTGATGCGCAACATTAAGTACATGATGAAGGTGCTCAAGCTGAACCGGCAGCTGGAAGCCTGCGTCAAGCAGGGGCAGGAGCAGGGCTTGCTGAATGCCGCCTTGCCGACCGATGTAATTCTGTTCAGCTACTACGCACGGACCTGTGATCCGGCCGTGGAATACCTGCAGAAATTCAGCAAGATGTCGACGGATGAGATCGTCGCCAACATGCTGAAAGTCTGTTTTCAGGGCTTGCGCTAGGCAGGCAAGCGGATCCGTACGCTCAGACCGGCACCCTCGGGACCATCGGCCAGTTCGATGCTGGCGCTATGCATTTCGCAGATCTGGCGCACAATCGAGAGTCCCAGTCCGCTGCCCGGTTGACGCGCATCCGCGAGCCGCACAAAACGCTCGAACACCCGCTCGCGCAGTGGCGCCGGAATGCCGGGGCCAGTATCCAGCACTTCCAGCTCGACGTGCCCGTTATGCAGGCCGCAGCGCACGGTAATCTGCCCGCCCGGCGGGGTATAGCGCACCGCGTTTTCCACCAGATTGCGTAACAGTATCAGGATCGCGTCGCGATTTAGCAGGCATGGCGCGGCTTGTAGCTCGGCGTGCAGTTGCAGTTGCTGGCGGGCTGCCTGCGTGGTCCAGCCAGCCAGTTGCTCCTGCATCAGTTGCGCCAGATCGAGCGGCACCAGCCCGGTATTCCGCTGGTAGAGCGGATCTAGGCGCGACAGCGTAAGCAACTGGTCTACCAGGCGGCTGGCGCGATCCACACTGACGCCCAGCGCGGTCACAAACTCCTCACGTTCGGCGTCATTGCGGGCCCGTTCGATCACCTGCAGGCTGGTTTTGATGGCGGCCAGCGGCGTCCGCAGTTCGTGGGCCGCATCGGCCGTGAAACGCTGTTCGCGCTCCATGGTTCGGCGCACCCGTTCGAATAGACGGTTAATCGCCTCCAGTAGCGGCGCCACTTCACGCGGCGCGCCGTCCAGGCTGACGCTGGCCAGATCGTTCGGAGTGCGGCTAGCCACTTCCTGGGTGCTTTGCTGCAGCCCACGGAATAGCCGGCGCACGCTCCACCAGATCGCCAGCGCGGCCAGTGCGGCCAGCGCCACGGCAAAGCCACTGAGTTTGTAGGCGAAACGGTGCGAAATGTCTTTGCGGTGGGTGGCGGGTTCGGCCACCTGAATCTGCAGCTGATGGTCATTGCTCCAGCTGGCATACACCCGCTGCTTGCCAGTCGGCGCCTGCACCCAGCTGATGCCGCTGTCGGCCCGCGGCCCGATCGGCTGATCCGGTGCACCGGCATTTTTGTACAACAGGCGGCCCTGTTTGTCCCATACCTGATACAGCAAATACTGGTGGTGATTGCGCTCGGCCGGCATGGCAACGATGATGGGCGACGCCGTGCCATGCTCGCGCACCTCGTACTCGGCGAGCGAGAGCAGCAAATGGGCGGTTTCTTCCAGCGACTGATCGAACAGTTCCTGACTTTCGTTGTCCGCTTCGATGTAGACGATCACGGCGCTGAGGGCCCACAGGGCCAGCGTCAGGCCGATTAACCAGCGGAACAGCGCGTTGCGCAGCGACCAGACCGGTGTAGCGTTCATGCGCTCAGCACCGGTTCGCTGCTCGGCTTGTCGATGCAATAGCCGATGGCGTGGATGGTGCGGATCAGGTCACGGCCAAGTTTTTTGCGCAGGTGATGGATATGCACCTGAATCGCATTACTTTCGACCTCTTCGCCCCAGCCGTAGAGATTCTCTTCCAGCTGCAAACGGCTCAGGATGCGGCCGCGATTTTCGATCAGGGTCAGCAGGATGCTGTATTCGCGGATGGTGAGCGGCACTTCCACCCCGGCTTTGCGTACGTGGCGGTCGGCCACGTCGATGACGATGTCGCCATGCGCATAAGTGGCGCGGCTACGCCCGGCGGCGCGCCGTCCGGCGCTGCGGATGCGCGCAGTCAATTCATCGAGATCGAAGGGTTTGATGATGAAATCGTCGGCACCGCCATCCAGACCGGCGATCCGGTCCGGCACCTGATCGCGCGCAGTGACGATCAGCAGTGCACCTTCGTAGCCGCTGTGCCGCAAGGCGGCCAGTACGCTCATGCCATCCCGGTCCGGCAGACCCAGATCGAGCAGTACGCAGCCGTACTGGTGCAGCCGCGCCGCCATCACGGCATCCTCGCCCGATTGCACCCAGTCCACTGCATAGCCGGCCTGTTCCAGGCCAATCTGGGTCGCGCGCCCTAGTTGCGGGTCGTCTTCTGCCAGCAAAATCCTCACACCTTACTCCTGTTATTTTTAGGTATTGCCGATGGTAGGCAGCGCTTGTTAAGAAGTTCTTAACAACTGCTTTTCACACTGCAGGCATTCGTCCACTATTCTCTGCTCCCATGTCCCTTACCTCGAATACTCCGGCACCGCTGCGTAACGCCATCTTAGCTGGGATTTTGCAAACCACCTTGCTCGCGACCCTGATTTGTGTCCACGCGCCGCTGCAGGCGGCGGAAGCGCAACGGAGCGACCTTGCAGAGCAGATCCGCATCAGTGCCGCCGAGCGTAGCCGTAGCGGCATCGTGACCACGCTGGCCATCGCCGATACGGCGGCAGGTATCGGGCAGGCGGGCAGCAATGATCTGGCGCTGGCCGGCACGGTGGTGGCGCCGCCGGCGCTGCTGGCAATTGCCAGCGCTGCGTATGGCGGCGTGGTCCAACAGGTGCATGTTGCCAGTGCGCAAGTGGTGCGTCAGGGCGCGCCCTTGCTGACACTACACAGTCAGGCATGGCTGGAGGTTCAGCGTGACTATCTGCAGGCTGCCGCGCAGGCCGGCCTGGCCGAGGCGCGTCTGCAGCGCGATACGGCGCTGCATGCCGATGGGATTATCGCTACTTCACGACTGGAAGAAAGTCGCAGTGCCGCCATGCTGGCCCGTCTGACGGCCGATGAACGGGCGCAGGCCTTGCGCGCGGGTGGCTGGGACAGTGCCGCGATTAGCGCCTTGCAGCGTAGCCGCGCGCTGACGCCGGAACTGGTGTTACGGGCGCCGCGTGCCGGCACGCTGCTGGAAGTGAACGGCAATCCCGGGCAGCGGGTCGAAGCCGGCATGCCGCTGGCCAGCATCAGCCGCAAAGGCCCGCTGTGGATCGAGTTACAGGCCAGTCGTGCGCAGGTCGAACGCCTGAAGGTTGGCGCGCTGCTGCAAATTCCGGGTTGTGGTTCGGCGAAAGTGCTGGCGATCGGCACGGCGGTGAGTAGCGCCAACCAGAGCGTGCCGGTGCGCGCCGAGCAGCAGGGCAGCTCGGATTGTCTGCGCTTGAACGCCTATGTTGAAGCACGCATGGCGCCATCGCAGGTCAGCACCAAGGCAGCGCCGCACAGCGTGCTACTGCCCGCCAGTGCGCTGGTGCGGCGTGGCGCGCAGACGTTTGTGTTTGTCCAGAATCCGGCAGGCTTTATGGCTACCCCGGTGCAGGCCACGCAGGCCGGTGCTGATCTGGTGCGGGTAGAGGGCAAAGTGGCAGTCGGCGATGCGGTCGCCAGTAAAGGGCTGGTGGTACTGAAAGGTAGCTGGGCCGGACTGGGTGCGGAGGCTGCAGCAGCAGCGCCGGCAAGCGCACCGGCAGGAGCGAAATAATGCTGGCACGTCTGATCGCCTTATCGCTGGCGCAGCGACTGCTGGTGCTGGTACTGACACTGATGCTGGTGGCAGCCGGGGTGCGCGCTTTCAACGGCTTGCCGATTGACGCCTTCCCGGACGTCTCGAGTACGCAGGTGAAACTGATCATGAAAGCACCCGGCATGACCCCGGGTGAAGTCGAAGCGCGCATCGTGGCGCCGATCGAGCAGGAATTGCTGGGCATCCCGAAGCAGGTAATGCTGCGCTCCCAGTCGAAATATGCCATCGCCGATATTACCCTCGACTTCGAGGAAGGTACGGACGTCTTCTGGGCCCGCCAGCAAGTCAGCGAGCGCCTGTCCGGGGTGCTCAAGGACTTGCCGCCTGCCGTCACGGGCGGCCTGGCGCCGATCACCACGCCGCTGGGCGAGATCTTCATGTTCACCATCGAGGGTCCGCTTAGCCAGATGGAAAAGCGCACCTTGCTGGACTGGGTAATTCGTCCGCAGTTGCGCAGCATTCCCGGCGTGGCCGATGTCAATGCACTCGGTGGACTGGCGCGCAGTTTCGAAGTCGTGCCGGATCTGGCCGCTATGGCGGCGCGGCGGATCTCGCTGGCACAATTGCAGCAAGCGCTGGAAATGAATAACCGCAGCGATGGCGCGGGCCGTCTGACCGATGGCGAGGAGGCACTGCTGATCCGCAGCGACTCCAGCGTACGCAGTTACGACGATGTACGCGCGATCGTGATCCATAGTGTTGATGGGCAGGTCGTGACATTGGGTCAGGTGGCCAGCGTGCGCGAAGGCCAGTTGACCCGCTATGGTGTGGTGACCCAGAACGGCGCGGGTGAGGCGGTACAAGGCCTGGTACTGGCGATGCGTGGCGCGAATGCCCAGCAAGTGCTGGAACAGGTACGCAGCCGTCTGGCCGAACTGGCGCCCACGCTGCCGGCAGGCACCACCATCAGCCCGTTCTATGATCGCGGCAATCTGGTGGCACGTGCCGTAAATACGGTCGTCAAGGCGCTCGCCGAGGCCACGCTGCTGGTTCTGGTGCTGCTCTACGTCTTCCTCGGCAACCTGCGTTCGGCGCTGGTGGTGGCCTGTATCCTGCCTTTGGCTGCACTGGGGACCTTCGTGCTGATGCAGGTGTTCGGCCTGAGTGCCAATCTGATGTCACTGGGCGGGCTGGCGATCGCTATCGGCATGCTGGTCGATGCAGCGGTGGTGGTGGTCGAGAATATCGAAGCACAAGGTGAAGCGAAGGCGCGTGGCATGGCACGCCTGCATGTGATCTATCGCGCGGTGCGCGAAGTCGCGCTGCCGGTAACAGCTGGCATGCTGGTGATTATGATCGTGTTTCTGCCGCTGCTGTCCTTACAGGGACTGGAAGGCAAACTGTTTGCACCGGTGGCGTTGACGATTATCTTCGCACTGGCGGCATCGCTGGTGTGCTCGCTGACGGTGATTCCGGTGCTAGCCTCGCTGCTGATGGGCAGTCATCAGCACAGCACGCCAAGGCTGGTGCTGTATCTGGAGGGCTTGTACACCCGCTGGCTGCTGCGTGCCTTACAGGCGCAGAAGCAGGTGCTGGTAGCGGCCGGGCTGTTGCTGGTGCTGGCACTCGGCTTGTTCACGGTGGTGGGTAAGTCCTTCATGCCAACCCTCGACGAGGGCGATATCATCATGCAGATCGAGAAGCTGCCGTCAGTGAGTCTGGCCGAATCGGCGCGCATCGACGGCGAGATTCAGCGCGCGATTCTGGCCGAGGTGCCGGATGTGCTGCGGATTGTGGCGCGTGCCGGTTCCGATGAGCTGGGACTCGATCCGATGGGTTTGAACGAAACAGATACCTTTATGGTACTCAAACCGCGCGAGCAGTGGCGCAGTCGTAACAAGGATGAGCTGATGGAATCACTGCGCCGTGCAACGGCGGGTTTCCCCGGGATTAATCTGAGTTTTACCCAGCCGATCGAAATGCGGACCTCGGAAATGCTGTCCGGCGTGCGCGGTGATGTGGCGATCAAGGTCTACGGGCCGGATACCCATCAGCTGGACGCGCTCGGCGCACAGATCGTTAAGCAGGTGCAGGCGATCTCCGGCAGCGAAGACGTGCTGACGGTGAAAAACGAGGGCGTGCAATACCTGCAGGTGGAAGTTGACCGACTGGCCGCTGGACGTCTTGGTCTGAATGTCGAGCAGATCCAGTCAGACCTGCGCACCCTGATCGAAGGCCGCAGCACCGGCGTGGTGGTGCAGGATGGCCGGCGGGTGCCGCTGTTGCTGCGTGGCGAAGAAGGGCTGCGCCTGTCGCCGGAGCGCTTCGCCCAGCTACGTTTCCCGCTGGCTGATGGCAGTGCAATTCCCCTCTCGCAGTTAGCGACCCTGAAGCAGGTCGATGGACCGGTCAAGGTCGAGCGCGAGAATGGTAGCCGGATGGTGGTGGTGCGTGCCAATGTCCACGGCCGTGATCTGGTTGGCTTCGTCGACGAAGCGCGCCAGCGCATCGCCACCAGCGTCAAGCTGCCGCCCGGTTACCGGATCGCCTGGGGTGGCCAGTTCGAAAACCAGCAGCGCGCGGCAGCCCGACTGGCAGTGGTGGTGCCGGTGGCACTGGCGCTGATCTTCCTGCTGCTGTTTAGTACCTTGCACAGCGTGCGTCAGGCCGCGCTGGTGTTCGTCAATATTCCGTTTGCCCTGATCGGCGGCGTGGTGGCGCTGGCGGCCTGCGGCGAATTCCTGTCGGTGCCAGCGTCGGTGGGCTTTATCGCGCTGATGGGGATCGCGGTGCTGAACGGGCTGGTGATGATTACCTGCTTTAACCAGCTGGCGGCACGCGGCATGGCCATCGGCGAGGTGGTAGTGCAGGGCGCCCAGCGGCGCCTGCGTCCGGTGTTGATGACCGCCTGTATCACGGCACTGGGGCTGGTGCCCTTGCTGCTGGCGACGGGGCCGGGTTCGGAAATCCAGAAGCCGCTGGCGATTGTTGTCATCGGCGGCTTGCTGAGCGCCACCCTGCTGACCCTGATCCTGTTACCTATCCTGTACCGGCGCTTCGGCATCGCACCGGTATCTGCGCAATCCGGAGTGAACTAATGAAGTCTGAAACTAGCTATAACGCACTGCTCACGCTCACCATGCCGAGCGTGCTGGAAGAGGATGTGCTGGATTTTCTGCTCGACCATCCCGAGCTGGCCGGTGGCTATACCGTCACCGATGCACAAGGCATGGGGCGCGGTATGCGGCTCAGCAGCAGTATGGAACAGGTACAGGGGCGACGCCGCAGCAAGCAGGTGCAGATCGCCGGACCGCAAGCCCAGCTGCAGCAGTTACTGGCACTGCTGGCAGCGCACATCCCCAGCCCGGAAGTGAGTTACTGGATTGTGCCCGTCACTGATTTCGGGAGGCTGGCATGAAGGCGCGGCCGCACTGGATGGCAGGACTGTTGTTGACCGTCCTGGGCAGCGTCGGCGGCATGGGCGGCACTGCGCAAGCAGCCGCTGGCGGCTCGGCACTGAGTCTGCTGCCACCAGAACTGCAGGTGCGCCAGGCGCTGGCCGATCTGCCACAGTTGCGCGCCAGCGTACTGGATGGCGATCTGGCGCGCGCCGATCAGAAACGCCTCGCTGCCGGTCAGTATGAATGGACGCTGCGCGCCGGCCATGGTCAGCGCAATATTGTGGGCGGTGAGCGTTTCCAGGAACAGGAAGTGGGCCTGGAGCGCACGCTGCGCTGGTTTGGCAAGGCCGGCCAGGACGAATCTATTGGCGCACAAAGCGTGGCGCTGGCGACTACCCGGCGCGCCGATAGCTGGCACGAAGCAGGCCGAGTGCTGCTGGCTGACTGGTTTACCGGCCTGCGTGAACAGGTCGCGGTAGCGCGCTGGCGCGAGCAGCTGACGCTGGCCGATGAATTGCTGCGCAGTGTAGCGCAGCGTGTCAAAGCGGGCGATGCGGCGCGACTGGATCTGCTGCAGGCGCAGGGCGAGCGGGGCCGGGTACAGGCTCAGTTGCAACAAGCCGAATTACGCCTCGAACAGGCGCTGGGGCAGTTGCAACAGGCCTATCGGGGCTTGCCGGTGCCTGCCGTGACGGAATTGCCTTTGCCGCAGTACGGCGCGGTGTCGGTGGACAGCCTGCAGCAGCAGATACTGGCTGATAATCACGAACTGGAACTGGCGCAAGCCGGCGCGACACTGGCACACTTGCGTGCCCAGCGTCAGGCCAGTGAGCGTATGCCGGATCCGACGCTGGCGGTGCGGGCCTTGCGCGAGCGCGCCGGTCAGGAGCGTCTGATCGGTATCACTCTATCGATTCCGCTGCCGGGTGCTGCCCGTTCTGCGGAGCGCGATGCGGCGGTGGCGCGCGCCAGCATGGCGCGTGAACAGCAGGCGCTGGTGGAACGCAAAGTGCAGGGCGATGCACTGCGCGCCGCCACCGAGGCGGTACGCAGTGTGGCGCTGTGGCAGACCCAGCAAGCACTGGCGCAGCAGGCGCAGGAACAGGCCAGCCTGATGTTGCGCGCCTACCGTGCCGGTGAAATCAGCCTGGCCGACGCACTAACCAGCCGTCGACTGGCGCTGGATGCGTTGCTGGCAGCGCAGGGGGCCCAGCTCGATGCCTTGCAGGCCGAAGCGCGGGTGCGCCTTGATGCACACCAGATCTGGTCTATCGACGAACCGCAGCATTAACTCTGGCCCAGCGGCGCGGGTCTAGTGCAGACCCAGCGCGCTGCGCAGCGCTTGCGCCAGCAGCATGAATTCCTTTTCCATGGCGGTGATCATGCTGTCAATAGCGGCGCCGGCCTGTCCCTGCTCGATCTGGTTGGCCAGATCGGCCAGTGGCTGGGCGTAGAAAATTGCCGCGTTACCCTTGATCGAGTGGGCCATGCGGGTAATGGTTGCCGTCTCGCCTGCCGCGACCGCGCTGCGCAAGGCGGCGAAATCCTGCGGGAAGATGTGCAGCGCCTGTTCGCCGATAATTTCCAGTACATCGGCTTCGGTCCCGAGCAGGGCGGCGGCGTAATCGAAGCTGCCCGCATCATGGGGCCGCGGATGATACAGTTCCAGCACTGCGCGTAACTGCTCTTTTTTGAACGGTTTGGTGAGATAGCCATCCATGCCGGCGGCCAGACAGCGTTCTTTGTCGCCCTGCATGGCGTTGGCGGTCATCGCAATGATGGCGGTGCGCGGCCCCTGTTCCGTGGCGCGGAAAATCCGCGTCGCTTCCAGTCCGTCGATCACCGGCATCTGCATATCCATCAGCACCATATCGAAGCGTGCGCTGGCCAGCCGGTTGAGTGCCTCGCGGCCATCCTGCGCCAGCGTGATCCGGTGTCCCCAGCGTTCCAGCAGGGTAATCGCGAGGCGCTGATTGGCCGGATGGTCTTCCACCAGCAGGATATCGAGCGGCGCGAGGATGCGTTGCGGCGTTTGCAGCTTGTGCGTCGCTGCCTGTGCTGCGCTGGGCTGCAGGGGCGCTGCACCGACGGCCAGCAACAGGGCATTCGCCATATCGCCCGGCAGTACCGGCTTGGTAATGATGGTGCCGACGCTGACTTGATTCCAGCGTTCGCTGCCCAGACTCGCGGTCGGCGCCATCACCACCAGCGGTACCCGCTGCGCCGCCGGTAACTGGTTGATGGCCGCTGCCGTCTCGGCGCTGTGCTGGTCATTGAGTAGGGCGTCCAGTAGCACGCAGGCATAGGCCTGATCGCCGGCCTGCAGATGCTGCAGGGCCTCGGCGCCGCTGCCGACAGACGTAACCTGGATCTGCCACTGGGCCAGGGTGTCGGCCAGTATCTGGCGGCAGCTCTGGTTCGCCACCACCAGCAGCACGTGGCGCTGCGCCAGTGCGCCCAGACGGCTCGACAGGCGCGGCGGGCTATCGCTGGCACCGCGATGGAACTGGCAGGTGAAGTGGAAGGTACTGCCGACGCCTTCAACGCTGTCGACCCAGATCCGGCCACCCATCAGCGACACCAGATAGCTGGAAATGGTGAGTCCCAGGCCGGTGCCACCGTAGTGCCGTGTGGTCGACGTGTCGGCCTGTTCGAAGGCCTCGAAAATGGCTTGCTGCTTGGCGGCCGGTATGCCGATGCCGCTGTCCTGAACCGAGAAGTGCAGGGTGGCGACGTCGTCATGCAGTTCCTGCAGTGCGACGCGTACCAGCACCTCGCCCTGACGGGTGAATTTGATGGCGTTGCCAACCAGATTCATCAGGATCTGGCGCAAACGGCCCGCATCGCCCACCACATAAGCCGGCACTTGTGGCGCGACGTAGCAGGCAAACTCGAGGCGCTTGCTGTTTTCCTGCTCGGCCAGCACCTTGATGGTACTGCCCACCACATCCTGCAGGTCGAACTGGGTGGCGTCGATCTGCAGTTTGCCGGCTTCGATTTTGGAAAAGTCGAGAATGTCGTTGATGATGGTGAGCAGCGCTTCGGTGGACGATTTGCTGATGGTCAGGTACTCGCGCTGCTCGGCTGTCAGATTGGTGTCCAGCGCCAGATCCGTCATCCCCAGAATGCTGTTCATTGGGGTACGGATTTCGTGGCTCATATTGGCCAGGAAGTCGCTCTTGGCGCGTGTAGCTGCTTCGGCTGCTTCTTTGGCCAGCAAGGCGTCGCGCTCCAGCATCTTGCGCTCGGTAATGTCGGCAATGGTGCCCACCAGCCCGGCGACCTCGCCATCGGGTCGGGTCAGCAGCGCTTTCCGGTAGATCCCCTCGCGCTGGCGTCCGTCGGCGGTCGGGATCAGCGCCTCGAAACTCTGCAGTTCATCACCGGCAAACAGGCTGCTATCGTAGGCATCATGCATGGCCGCACCGTCCGCCGTCAGCAGGTCGTAAACGGTTTTGCCGAGAATGTCTTCGCGCTTGATGTTAAAGTACTGTTCGAAGGCGGGATTCACCTGCTGGTAGCGGCGCTGCTGGTCTTTCACATACACCGGCAGGGGGATGGCTTCGAACAGCTCTTCGACGAAGTGTAGCTGTTCCTTCAGGCGCTCCATCAGTGCATGGTGGGCAGTGATATCGGTACGGATCGCCACATACTGATAGGGCTTGCCATGCTCGTCGAGGAAGGGTACGACGGTTGCATGGACCCAGTACAGACTGCCATCCTTGGCACGGTTGCAGACCTGATTGTCCCAGACCTTGCCGGCCCGTATGGTGTCCCACAGATTGGTAAAGAATTCGCGCGGGTGATGGCCCGAATTGATCAGGCGGTGACTGGTGCCGATCAGCTCTTCGCGGGCGTAACCGGAGACACTGCAGAAGCGTTCGTTGGCATAGGTGATCAGACCATCGGGATCGGTAATGCTGATGATGGCGTGCTGGTCCATCGCGAATTTCTGGTTTTCCAGCGCGCGCTGGGTCTGGCGCAAAGCCAGTTCGCCGGCGCGCCGTTGCTGGACCAGTTCGTTGATCAGTTCCACCACGTCATACAGGTCGCCATTGCGGCCATCGGCACCGGCCGGGTCGTCTTGCAGGGCCTGCGCAGTCTCACGCAACAGCGCGATCGCACTTTCGCGGCGCGCCAGTTCCTGACGCTGACGGGTATTGGCTTCCGTCAATTCGCGTGAACTCAGCTCCAGACTGCGGGTTCGCAAATCCAGATCACGGTCGTACTGTTCGTAGGTACGTACCACCCGTTCGAATAACTCGCTCATGCCTTCCAGGCCCTTGCGCACGCTGTCCGGTAACTCCGGATTGCTGCCCAGCGCACGGGCGGCATCGAGAAACGCCAGCAACTGCTGTTCGTCCTCGATACCGGTAGTGCGCCGTAACTGGCGCAGGAAGGTTTTGTGCTGCAATCGATTGCTCCTTGAGTTGCCGGTGCGCGCAGGCGCGCATAGCGCTTTAGACGGTTTCGGTGATAGTGGTGATCGTCATGGTCTGGTTGTGCACTTCACAGGCCACGCCCGGGGCAAACGGGGTAATTTCACCATACGAGTAGAAGCCGGTCGAGCAAGCCTGTTTGCCGAGAATCGCGGCAACCGCCTCGATTTCTTCCTCGACCCGGTCGCCCATCACCAGTTTGCGGACCACGCACGATACCAGTAGGGCCAGATGGGGGGTATCCGGCTGCTGCATGGCGATGGTTTTCTCTGCCGCGACTTCTGCGCCGTCGATCAGGGCATCGGTGGAGGCCTGCATCAGGCGCAGGAAGCCGCCCTGATGAATGGCACCTGCCAGCAGCAGCGAGCCTTGCGCTTCGTCGATGCCGAGGATGGTACGGATCAGGCCTACTTCGCTCAGATCGTCACCCAGCATCTCGAACGGGAACAGCAGGCCCGAGGCAGGCAGGTCGCGTGCATAGTCGCCAAGGTAGCGCTTGTAGACGTCCAGCGCCGGCTCGCCATCGAGTTCGTAGAGCAGATTGCCTTCGCAGCGTGTCACGCAGCGGGCCGGACCAAAGGCGCGCCAGCCGCCGAAGAAGCCGTGACCGATTTGCAACGAGTCGCCGGCCAGTCCGACCGCCACCACCGCACGCTCCGACACGCCGTTCTTGCCGATGGTCCAGGTTTGCTGGAAGGCGCCGTTGTCGCCGGCCAGACCGCCGGTGATCGGCAGGCTGGAGCCGAGTGCCGCCGTCATCCCGGCCACCAGCGCACTACCGTTGATACTGACGCCGGGCGCGAACACCAGCGCGCCACGCAGATCGGGTGCCGCCAGTGCCTTGCCGACCTGCTGACCGGCCGCGTAGGAGTGTTCCATGCTGGCCAGTTCGGTCGCGGCGGACAGTATGCGGGCATGTTCGAAATGCACAGCCGTGACGACGGCACTGTGTTCCTGTACGCGGGCGCCGACAATTTCTCCCGCGGTCGAACAACCAATCACGGCAGCGTCAGGGAATAGCGCAGCGAGGCTGCCGGCCAGGCTGGCAGTTCCTGTCTCAGCGCTGAAAAACTGTGGCGCGGCAAATACCAGCACCAGTTGCGGCGCCAGTGCTGCGAGGGGAGCGAGGGCGCTAGCGGCGTTTTCGCCGAGCTGGAAACTGGTTTGCTGGATTTGCATGTGGTTTCTCGGTAAAAGGGCTGTAGCTAGGGTTCGGGCTAGGGCTCGGGCTATAAATCGTGCTAGGGCTAGTGGGGCAGGTCGTCGCTGTGATCGATGCCGATCTGCTCGCGCACTTTCAGCACCTCGTCCCAGACTTCGAGGAAGGCGGCGACGCAGGCCGGATCAAAATGGGCACCGCTATTTTCCTGCAAATAATTGCGTGCCCGTTCCACTTCCCAGGCGCGTTTATAGGGACGTGCCGAGGTCAGCGCATCGAACACATCCGAGACGGCGACGATGCGGCTGTAGAGCGGGATCTGTTCACCGCGCAGGCCGCGTGGGTAGCCGCTGCCATCGAATTTTTCGTGGTGGCACAGGGCGATCTCCGCCGCAGCGTCAAGAATTGGCGAAGGGCTGTTGCTGAGAATGGCATAGCCGATTTCAGCGTGCTGCTTCATGATGAAAAATTCGTCGTGATCGAGCTTGCCCGGTTTTAAGAGAATGTGATCGGGGATACCGACCTTGCCGATGTCATGCATGGGCGCCGCTTCCAGTAGCATGGTCTGCTGCGCAGTGCTGAGGCCCATGCGGCCACCTACCAGCTTGGCGATCTGGGCCATACGCAGGATGTGATTGCCCGTCTCGGGATCGCGGTATTCGGCGGCGCGACTGAGGCGCACAATGGTGTCCCGTTCACGCTCGACGATGGCGCGGGTGGCTTGCGCAACTTCCTCGGACAGCAGTGCGGCACGGTCGGCCAGCAAGCGCTGGCCGCGCCGCATGGTCGCCATATTGCGGATGCGCGCAATGAATTCGCTTTTGTCGACCGGTTTGTTGAGGAAATCGGTAGCGCCCGATTCGAGGGCCGCTACCCGCACCTGTTTCTGGTCGTTGGCGGTAATCATGATCACCGGGACATCGCGCATGTGCGGCATACGTGCGATACGCTTTAGCACTTCCAGACCATCCGGTGCCGGCATCATGTAGTCGACGATGACGATGTCTGCGCCATGCTGTTCGCACCACGCCAGCGCTTCGTTCGAGACGCTGAAGCACAGCGGATCGAGTCCGTTGATGCGTGCAACGAAGTTCTTGAACAGGGAGAGGTTAATCTCCGAATCATCGACAATGACAACGGAAAGCTTCATAGATCCAAACGAAGTGATAGGGCAGACTGTGCGCAGTGATGTACCCCGAATATAGATGGTGGCAACTAAATTAGCAATGGCTGCAGGAAAGATTCATCGCGGCGGGCGGCGAGTGTTGCTAGGCTGAACAAGTCGTTGGCCATGCGGTACTGGCCGGTGTGCGCCCGGGGTCCGGGCACAGGCTGGCCGCTGGCAGCTCTTTGATCTATGCATGGCAGATTTTGTGCTGTATCTGACCTTGCTGATCGATCGCCAGATAGCTGTAGCCGCAGGCTTCCAGATAGTCCAGCCCGGCCTGCTGTCTGAGCATGGCGATGGTGCTGACGCCGCCCGCCACGATGGCCAGCGGTGCCAGCACCGTGACCGAGCGCCAGTAGCGTACCGGCTGGCCGTCGCGGGGATCCAGGATGTGACAGTAGCGTTGACCATCGAGCTCGAAATAGCGTTCGTAGTCGCCACTGGTGGTGAGCGCGCCCTGCGTGACGGGAATGCTGGCCACCAGCCGGTCTCGCTGACGGGGATCCTGTATACCGATTTGCCAGGGGCGCCCGGCCGGATGCGGGCCCAGCACACGGATATCCCCGGCCAGATTGACATAGCCGTACTGCACGCCTTGCTGGCGCAGAATATCGGCCGCGCGATCGGCCGCATATTCCTTACCGAAGCCGCCAAAATCGAGTTGCATGCCTGCCTGCGGCAGTGCGATGCGGTCCGCCTCGCGCTGCACGCGCGACCAGCCTATCGACGCCAGGCAGTCGGCCAGTGCAGCCGGATCGGGCAGGCGGCCGAGCCGGAAATCCCAGACCCGGCGCAACACACCGGAGCTGAGGTCGAACAGACCGTCGCTGCTGCGATACAGTTCGTCGGCATATTGTAGAAGCGCCAAGGTTTCTTCGTCGCACACAACGGCCGCAACGCCTGCAGCCGCATTGATGCGCGAAACGATGCTGTCGGCACGATAGCGCGAGTATTTGTGCTCGATACGCAGTACCTCGGCACTGGCTGCCCCGGCCAGTGCTGTGGCGCTGGCCAGATCCGGCGCCGCCAGCACCACCTCGCACTGGCTGGCCATGGCGGAAAAAGGTAGGCGGAAGACTTCCATGCGCCTAGAACTGGCGTGTCAGCGCCAGTTGCACGATACGCGCCCTGAAGGGGGCCAGATTGCGGCTGCCACTGCCACCCCAGCGCCATTGATTGCGCTGTTCATAGTGCTGGGCCCGCAGATCGGCGCTCCACGCGCCCCAGCGCTTGCTCAGCGTCACGCCCACGGTGCGCGCGCCGTATGCTGCCAAGCGCTGTTCTTCCGTGTAAAAACTGGCGCCATCGGGCGGATTGGTGGGGAAAGGGTCGCTGTTCAGGTCGTGCTCGACATAGAAACTGGCGGCACTCTGGCTGTACAGGCGTAACTGGGGGCTGAGGCTCCAGCCCTGTGGCAGCGGCTGCACATACTCGGCCGTTAGCGTGTGGGCGCGGATTGCAAAACTGTCCTGATAATAGCGGTAGGCCAGCCGGCTGGTGCCGCCACTGGCCTCGATGTGGTGGTTCCAGCGCAACAGCAGGGTGCTATGGTTACGGATGCGCGGACGCTGGTCGAAGATTTTGTACGGGTCGCTAAAATAGCCCTTGCCGTGCGAGTAGCCGAGCAGCACCTGCGCCAGATCGCGGCTGCTCAGCACCTGCGTCAGCCCGAGTGACAGATCGACGACATTCTTGTGCTCGTCCGTAACGATCTGGTTACCCGGGTTAATGCTGTCATGCAGCAAATTGAAGCCCAGATTCCAGCTGGTGTTTCTATCCTCCGTCGACAGGGTCGCTGCCAGATTCAGGCCGCGCGACACATAGTCCGACTCGGCCGAATAGCTGGCACCGATGGTCGCGGTAGTCAGCTCACTGTAATGGGTCACGCTGAGATCGGTGGCGCGGCGCTGGTCATGCAGTGGCACCAGTGCCTCCGTGTGATAGGCCGGCGAAGCGCCCGTGATACTGTCAACGATGTGGCTGGCGGACAGCGACCAGGCGCTGCCGACTGGCGTCATCAGGCTCAGTTCCGGTGCCGTCACGCGCACCCGCTTGGCGCCGGGCTGGCTATCCTGATAATCGAGATACTTGAGACTGAGCGTGCCGTTTTCCGGCTGGGCTTCGGCCTGGGCGGACAGCAGGGGAAGGCTGAGCGCTGCGGCCAGCAGGGTATTGCGTTGCAGGGTGGTGTGCATAGCGGGTGGCGCTCCGTTCAATAGCAGCCGCAGCCGCCGCCATTGGCGCCGCTGCCACCGGAAGCCGCTTCGCGACTCGAATAGATGTGTTCGTTGAAGCCATTGCCGATGGCATCGCCGGCAAAACTCATTTCCGGCTTGGCTAGCAGGCCTTTCTGCCAGGGCTGGACTGGCGTGATGCTGGCACAGGCGTTAAGTAGCAGCGCGGCGCCGAGGGCGCAGGCCAGCTTGCAGAGGCGTTTCATCAGGGGCGGGCTCCGAGGGCGGTAGTGATTTGACGTTCCAGTTCGGCACGGGCGGCAGCATTAAAGCCGGCATGCACGCCGAGGACTTTGCCATCCTGGCCGATCAGTATGCTGCTGGGCATACCTTTGATATGGTATTGTTGTGCGGAAATGCCGGCAGGGTCATACGCGATGGTGAAGTGTGCCGGAACGCTGGCGAGGAAGCTGCTGGCATCTTCGGCCTTGGCGTCGAGATTGATGGCGATGACTTGCAGCCCCTGCGCCGCATAGCGCTCCTGCATGGCATTCATCCACGGGAACGACTGTTTGCAGGGGCCGCACCACGACGCCCAGAAATCGAGGTAGACCGTTTTGCCGCGGTACTCGGCCAGCTCGACCCTGCCAGCAGTGCCGGCCAGGCTGAATGGTGGTGCATTACTGCCGATTTCCAGCGTAGCTGCCTGCGCCAGTGGCATAGCAAGTGTCAGTGCGCAGAGTGCGGGTCGGAGGCGCTGGAACAGCAAGGTCGGCAGGTGATGCATGGTCTTCCTAGACAGTGTCGGATGCAGCGCTGAAAGCGCTGCGCTTGCGGGCATATAGCTTGCTTAATAGCAAGCATACAGGATTCATTCGCGCCGTGGGCGCTGAAGTGAGGAGAGGGTGTAATGGCGACAACAACGGGCAGCGCAGGCAATGATTCCTGGACGATTGTGCAGGCGGGGACCTATACGATCGATGGCGCAGGCGGCGTCGATACCCTGAGCATGGGAACATCCAAATTGAGCGATTATGTGCTGGGCAAGCTCAGCGATGGCTGGATTACCGTCGACACTGTGTCCGGCGCCAGCGCTACGTTGCGTGTCAAGCTGCTCAATGTGGAGAAGCTGTTATTCAATAGCGGTAAGACCAGTGTCGATCTGGCCACCTATTTCGGTGACAGCATCGCGCCGACCTTGCTCAGCAGTAGCCCGGCTCATGGCGCCAGCAATGTCAGTCTGAATGCAAATCTGGTCTTCAATTTCAGTGAAACTATCCAGCTTGGCACTGCCAGCATCAGTTTGCAGACGGCTAGCGGACAGGTGCTCGAAACGTTTGGCGCGGGCAGTTCGGGACTAAGCATCAGTGGTAGCAGCCTGACTATCCATCCGGCGGCCAATCTGGCGCTCGACAGCAGTTACCAGATTGTGTTTGCCAGCAATGCGCTGCGCGATAGCGCTGGCAATCCCTATGCCGGGGGCAGCGCGAGTTTTACGACCATCGCCGTCAACCATGCACCGACGGGCAGCGTCAGCATTGCCGGGAGCGCACTCACCGGCCAGATCCTGACGCTCCAGAATACGCTGGCCGATGCCGATGGTCTGGGACAGTTCAGCTACCAGTGGCTCGCGAACGGGGTGGCGATTCAGGGGGCGACGGCGAGTAGCCTGACACTAGGCGCGGCACAGGCCGGCAGTGCCATAGCGGTGCAACTCGCTTATACCGACGGCACGGGCAGTAACGAGCGGGTGAGTAGCGCAGCGACGCCACGGGTGGGCGGTCTCTATGCGGGCAGTGCCAGCAACGACAAGCTGTCGGGCAGTGCTGGCAATGACCAGCTAGACGGCGCCGGCGGCGTCGACACGGTGGTGGTGCAGGGCAAGCGGGCCAATTTTTTTCTCGCGACATCTGCTACCGGCTATACCTTGAGCGACCAGAGCGGGGCGGAGGGCATGGATAGTCTGCTCAATGTCGAACGCATCGCATTTGCCGATGCTACGCTAGCGCTCGATATTGCCGGCAACGGCGGGCAGAGTTATCGCCTGTATCAGGCCGCCTTTAACCGGGTACCCGATAGCGGCGGGCTGGGCTTCTGGATCCACCATATGGATACAGGCATGCCGCTCGAAACAGTGGCATCGTATTTTGTCAGCAGCCAGGAGTTTATCGATTTGTATGGCAGGAATCTGAGTAATGCCGCGTTCATCGATAAGCTCTACCAGAACGTATTGCACCGCGCCGGTGATGCCGGCGGCGTGGAATTCTGGAACAATTACATGGATAAACTCGGTGGCAGTCAGGCCAGTGTACTGGCGTATTTCGGTGAAAGCCCCGAGAACGTGGCGGCGCTAGCCGTCACCATCGGCCAGGGCTTTACGTATACCCCGTACGGCTAGGGAAGGACTGATGTCATTCTAGCGCTAGAGCGCCGACACGAATCGATCAGTGCCGTCCTAGCGCACCGGGCGGATCAGGCCTGCCCTTTCAGCAGCAGGCCGGTTTTACCCTGCAAGTCCTTGCTGATGTCGAGTGCCTGCTGGGACGGAAACTGGCGCAGGATCTTTTTGGTTTCCGTATCAACCACCTTGATCACGGACGCGCCGCTGCTATCGTCGATGCTGAACTGCACCTCGCTGTTATCTTTCAGGTAGCGATTGATGGCATCCACCGAGTTTTTCAACTGAGTCTTGTCGACTTTTACCGGGTCGACCTGGGCGGCAGCGGCAATCGCGGCGGGTTCCGAGGCAGCGGGCGCAACTTTGCCACTGGCAGCAGATGGCTCGGCAGCCTTGACATCGCTCGTCCTGGATTGACCGTTCGGGCTAGTAATAGGTGTGAGATTCATCGCATGCTCTTTCTATAAGGTCTGGCTAAGTGACGGTTCGTACCGCCTCTGTATTGTTTAACGGCATGCATCGGGAAAATTAGAGGGTCAAACCGCGCCTCAGCGTGGTTTATTTTGCCAGTCCCACAATAAATCAAAAGAAAGATTTATTAAAATTTAAGTGACTGGCCATCCCGCGCAAGTGGGTCCGGCAGTTCAGCGCCAGGCAGCGCAGATGGTTGCGCCAGTTGCGCCTGAGTAATAGCAAATGGCTGCGCCGGCTCAGCTGATTACTCGACTGGTGCGCCTGGGCCGGGCTACCGTAGCCGAATTCGAGCCGCTGGCAATGACGTTGATCGCACAGATCGCCGAGCACCAGTTGCAGCAGCGTGGTGCCGGCCGAGAGCGCTTGCCAGCGTGGCGCCGGAAGAATATTGAACAGGTGGTAGATCCCGTTCCGTTGCAGCCCCAGTACCACGCCGCAGGGCTGGCTGCCGGCATCGATGCGGTAACACAGCAGTAGCCCATGCTGCGCCAGCGCGTGCAACTCGGAACCGTTCCAGAGTCGTGACCGTTGCGCCGGGGTGCAGCAGCCAGTCAGGGCCTGCTGCAAGGCTGGCAATTGCGGGACCGCTTCGATCGCTTGCAAGCGCAGTGCGGCACCGGCCTGTTCGCTGAGTAGACGTTGCTGGCGTTTCAGGTTGTAGCGCCGCTTCGCGCCCAGTCGTGCCAGGTAGCTGGCGTACGCGGACGGCAGATGCATATAGTGGCAGTTGCGCCAGCCGTGCAGATGCAGGGCTAGTAATTGACCCGGATCCTGCAGCAGCGCCTGCCAGACGGGATGCTCGGCGGGCAGGGCGCGGTACACGATGGCCTCGACACAGGCAAATTGTTGCAGTAGATAAGCGTGTAGCGCGTGCAGCAAGGAGGTTTGCGGCACCGTGACCGGCGTTTTCGCTGCGTCTGGCCGGCCGGCCTGCGGCAGCAGTGCGGCACTGCCTAGCACCACAAGTTGCTCTGGCGTGAGCCAGCGCGGCTGCCCCGGTTGCGGGCACTGGTGCAGTAAGACGATCAGACCCAGCAGACGCTCCGGATCGCTCTGATAGGCGCCGTACAGATGGGGCGTTTGCGCAGGCTGCGCGGTGTCGCTGAGGAAGTCGAAGAAAGCCGGGCTTTGATAGATGGCCTCGGCGCTGCTACTGCTATCTACTAGGGTCTGCCAGTAGGCACGCAACCCGGCATCGCCACGCTGTGACGTCAGATTACGGAAGAAATAGGGGGAGTTGGCCATCGTGGCCAGACAATCGCATATCTGGCCGCGCTGGCGCTTGCGCTAGATCGAACCGGCGGCGGCCGGTTCGATTGCAGGGAGAACTTACTTGTTCAGCAGCGAGTGCTTGCGGGCATAGCCGAAGTAGATCGCCAGACCGAGCAGCAGCCAGATACCGAAAGCCACCCAGGTGAAGGCGCTCAGGTAAGCCATCAACATGACGCAGAACACCACGGCCAGCGCTGGCACGAATGGCACACCCGGGCAGCGGAAGGCGCGTTTCAGGTCGGGGCGTTTTTTGCGCATGATGATCACGGCAATCGACACCAGACTAAAGGCCGCCAGCGTGCCAATGTTGATCAGTTCGGTCAGAATATTCAGCGGCACCACGGCAGCGATCAGACCAAACACGATACCGACCAGCCAGGTGGCGAAGAACGGGGTTTTCAGGCGCGGATGCACGGTCGACAGACGCTTGGGCAGCAGGCCGTCACGCGACATGGCGAAAATAATGCGGGTCTGGCCGTAAGCCATCACCAGAATCACGGTGGTCATGCCCAGAATTGCACCCAGATCGACGAAACCGGCAAACCAGTTTTCACCAGCAAATTTCAGTGCCAGCGAGACCGGATGGTCAACACCGAGGAACTGTTTGTAAGGCACGATGCCGGTCATGATGGCCGATACGATCACGTACAGCACAGTACAGGCGGCCAGCGAACCGATGATGCCGATAGGCAGATCGCGCTCAGGATTTTTCACTTCTTCTGCGGCCGAGGTCACTGCGTCGAAGCCGATGAAAGCGAAGAATACCAGCGCCGATGCGGTCAGCATGCCGTGGTAGCCGTAAGGCATGAACGGCTGCCAGTTAGCAGGTTCAACGTGGCGCGCACCGACCACGATGAACAGCAGCACCACGCCAACCTTGATGGCGACCATGATGTTGTTCAGACGGGCCGATTCACGTACGCCCCAGCCCAGCATGGCCGTCAGCAGCAACATGATGATCAGGGCGGGCAGATTGATGTAGGTGGTTACGCCGGGCAGGGCGCCCGGCGCCGCCGTTAGAACCACCGGCAGGTGCAGACCGAAACCGGAGATCAGCGACTGGAAGTAGCCCGACCAGCCCACCGACACGGCCGAGGTGGCCAGTCCGTATTCCAGCAGTAAGTCCCAGCCTATCATCCACGCTGCCAGTTCGCCCAGTGTGGCGTAAGTATAGGTGTAGATCGAGCCCGCCACCGGTACGGTGGACGCGAATTCGGCGTAGCATAGGGCAGCGAAGCCGCAAGCGATCGCGGCGACCACGAACGACAGCGTCAGCGCGGGACCTGCCGTGACGGCGCCGGTGCCGGTGAGTACGAAGATACCGGTGCCGACAATGGCGCCTATCCCCATCAGGATCAGGTCAAATGGACCGAGTACTTTCGCCAGGCCGCTAGGTTTGCGGCTGTGGGCGATCATATCGTCGAGATTCTTGGTGCGAAATAGGCTCATGTGACTCCAGTTTTATTGTGGTGGTTCTTTGTCCCCGCGGCAGCCTTGTGGGCCTTTGGGCAACGGCAGATCATACAGCAGAATGGCAGGCCTGCCGCAACATGGCAGTCTTAACAACCATGATATATCGACCAGTGGTGTTGCCAAGCGTCGTAACTACGCCACAGTCGGCTACCTTTTGGTAGGATAAGCACCCTAACTGTCTCTCACGTGCAACGGTCAGCCTCTATGAAAATTGTGATTGCACCCGATTCGTTCAAAGAAAGTCTCAGTGCGCTCGCCGTGGCTGCAGAAATTGCCGCCGGTTTTCGCGCCATCTTTCCGGATGCGGAATATTGCCTGTTGCCGATGGCCGATGGTGGCGAAGGTACTGTGCAGGCGCTGATTGATGCCAGCGCAGGGCGGCGGATTGCGCTGACAGTGGCAGGCCCGCTGGGTAAGCCGGTGCAGGCGTTCTACGGCTTGATGGGGGATGGCCAGTGCGCGGTGATCGAAATGGCCGCTGCCAGCGGGCTGGAACTGGTGCCGCCCGGCGAGCGCGATGTGCTGCGTGCCAGCACCTATGGCACTGGGCAACTGATCCGCGCAGCACTCGATGGCGGTGCGCGCCGCTTCATTCTCGGGGTGGGCGGGAGCGCCACCAACGATGGCGGCGCCGGCATGCTGCAGGCGCTCGGCGTCCGCTTGCTGGATGGCGCCGGACAGCCGCTGGCACCCGGCGGGGCGGGGCTGGCAGCACTGCAGCGTTTCGATCTAACCGGGCTGGACCCGCGGCTGGCCGAGTGCCAGTTCGAGATTGCCTGCGATGTCGATAATCCTCTGCTGGGGCCGCACGGCGCTTCGGCTATCTTCGGCCCGCAGAAGGGCGCCACGCCCCAGCAGGTGCAACAGCTGGACGCCTGTCTGAGCCACTACGCCAGCGTGATCGAACACCAGCTAGGCCAGCAGATTGCCGCTGTGCCCGGTGCCGGCGCGGGCGGGGGAATCGCTGCCGCAATGCTGGTGTTCCTGCGCGGGCGCTTGCGTCCCGGCGTCGAGATTGTGGCCGAGGCCGTGGGGCTGGAAGCGGCCATCGCCAGTGCCGATCTGGTGCTGACCGGTGAAGGGCGCATCGACGCCCAGACGGTGCATGGCAAAACCCCGATCGGCGTAGCCCGGATCGCACAAGGCCATGGCAAGCCGGTGATTGCGATCGGCGGCTGTCTGGGAGCGCAGGTCGAAGCGGTGTTCGAGCACGGCATTGCCGCCACCTTCGGCGCAGTGCAACGCCCCTGTACGGTTGCGCAGGCGCTCGATGAGGCGGCGGTCAATCTACGCCTGGCCGCGCGCAACGTCGCCGCTGTGCTGAAGATGGGCGCGGCGTTGTAGTGTGGTATAGCGGCGCCGCAGCTGCTGCGCACGGGCTAGCAGTGTGCTAGAGTTGTTAAAATGAAAATATGTCTATCATGAACGAGCTACCCCTTGCCCACCCCTTGCCCACGATCCGCGCGCAGATTTACGCGCTGGTGTGGGCCTGTGTCGTGCCGGCACTGCTCGGTCTGGTATTGCTGGCGAATAATTTCTACGAACGGGAGCGCGATCAGATCCAGCTGGAATCGCTGATCACGGCACGCGCACTGGCCCAGGCGGTGGACCGCGACATTAACACCGGGATCAGCATGGCGCTGGCCTTATCCCATGCGCCCAGTCTGGATCAAGGGGATCTGGCCGCTTTCTATGCGCTGGCCCGTGCGGCGCTGCGTCCGGAATTCCCCGGCTCTAATTTTGTCCTCAGCGATCGGGATTCGGTGCAATTACTGAATACGGTGCGACCTTATGGCGCCCGATTGCCCGACCCCGGCAGCTACGAGCGCATCAATCAGGTCTTCCAGACTGGCAAAACGGTCATCTCCGATATTTTTATCGGCGGCGCGTTGCAGCGTCCGTTGGTCGCCATCCACGTTCCGGTACTGCGTGAAGGCAAGGTGAAATATGTGCTGTCGGTCGCCTTTCTGCCTGAGCGGCTCGGCAAAGTTCTCACTGAACAGCATTTACCTGAAGGACGGGTGGCCGGAATCTTTGACCGCCAAGGCGTGATTGTGGCGCGCTCCCATCAGGCCGAAAAGTTTGTCGGCAAGTATGGTTCGCCTTCGCTACTGGCCGGCATGGCCAGCAGCGGCGAGGCGGCAATCCGCACCACCACACTGGAAGGCACGCCCGTGTATTCCATGTACAGCCATGCCCAGACTTCCGGCTGGGCGGTGGTCATTGGTGTGCCGCGCAGCACGGTGCTGGCCGAAATGCTGGCCTCGATACGCTGGATCAGTCTTGGGGTATTTAGTCTGCTGGCACTCGGCATTCTGGGCGCATGGTACTTCGCGCGGCGCATTGAAGCGTCGGTGCGGGCCCTGTCGCTGGCCACCAGTACGCTGGGCAAACGTGGCCAGTTGCAGCAATTGGCGATCACGCCGCAATTTCGCGAGGTCGCCCAGGCCATGCAGACGCTACAGGAAGTGGAAACCGAATTGCAACAGTATCGGGATCAACTGGAAAGTGCGATCGAGGCGCGTACCCGGGAGTTGCAGGCAGCCCGGCGCGACGCCATCGACAAAGAGGTCCGTACCCGTACTGTGATGGACAATGTCGGCGACGGCATCATCACCATGACGGCGGACGGCAAAATTGCCTCCTTCAACCGGGCCGCCAGCGGAATTTTCGGCTACAGCGCCGACGAGGTGGTGGGACAGGAAATGAGTTGTCTGATGCCGCAGGCGATGCGGGCAGCACACCATGCCGGGGTGGCGCGCTATCTGGCCGGCTTCGCGCCCACCGTGGTCGGGCGTAACAATGTCGAAGTACCGGGCCTACGTAAAAATGGCAGCACCTTTGCGCTGGAACTGTCGATCCGCGCCCTGTATGTCGGTGAGCAGCATCTGTTTGTCGGCATTTTGCGGGATGTGACGGAACGCAAACGGGTAGAGCGGGAATTGCGCCAGGCCATGGAACAGGCCCAGCTCGCTAGCGCGGCGAAAGATGTGTTTGTAGCCAATATGAGCCACGAATTGCGCACACCGATGAATGCGGTGCTAGGCATGGCCCATTTGCTTTCGCTGACCGGCTTATCGGCGGAGCAGGCGCGCTATCTGGAAATGATCCGCGCCTCGGGACAGTCGCTGCTGGGCATCCTGAACGACATCCTCGACTTCTCCAAAATGAGTGCGGGCAAAATCGAAATGTATCCGGCGCCGTTTGTGCTGGACGATGTACTGCATGCGCTGGCCAGTATTATGAGTATCAACGTGGGTGACCGGAATCTGGAATTATGTCTGGGGGTCGGCGCCGATGTGCCACGTGCGCTGATCGGCGACGCCCTGCGTTTGCAGCAGATTCTGGTCAATCTGACCGGCAATGCCATCAAGTTTACCGAGCAGGGCGAGGTGGCGGTATTGGTCGAGCGGGCAGAGACAGTCGACAGCGCGGTCATGCTGCGCTTTACGGTGCGGGATAGCGGCATCGGCATGAGCGAAGAACAATTGGCGCGCCTGTTCTCGCCATTCGTGCAGGGCGATCTGTCGACGACCCGGCGCTTTGGCGGTACCGGACTGGGGCTGACCATCTCCAAAGGGTTGATCGAACTACTGGGGGGCAGCGTCGTTGTGCAGAGCGAAGCGGGGCAGGGCAGTAGCTTCGTGGTGACGCTGCCATTCCAGCTAGGGCAGAACCAGCGTCCGGCGCGCAGCACTGCGGCACGCCACTTACTGGTGGTGGACGACAATCCCACCAGTCGCGCCTATCTGGCAATGACGATCGAAGCCTGGGGCTGGACCTGTGAGCTGACCAGTTGCGCCAGCGATGCGCTGGCACGGCTGTGCGTCGGCGTGGTTTTCGACGTGGTGCTAGTGGACTGGCGGCTGCCGGATATGGCGGGGCCGGCACTGATTGCGACCATCCGTCAGGAATTCGGCCTGCCGCTGATCTGTATGGTGAA
Organism: Oxalobacteraceae bacterium; assembly: GCA_027490725.1. Lineage (GTDB taxonomy): Bacteria > Pseudomonadota > Gammaproteobacteria > Burkholderiales > Burkholderiaceae_D > Rugamonas. The sequence goes on along the minus strand of JAIXXN010000057.1, from coordinate 222,905 downwards.
CGCCTACGGGCGCAGCAAACTGACGCAGGAGCTGGCGGATCAAAGCGCGCCGGCCTTCCTCACCAAGCCGGTCACCGCCTCCACTTTGTATGACACGGTGCAGAGCGCGCTGGCGAGTGCGCACGGGGTGCTTGCGCCCGTGTTGGCGCAAGCGCAACCGCAGTTGCTGGCCGGCGCACGCCTGTTGCTGGCGGAAGATAATCTGATCAATCAGGCGGTAGCGCGCGGCATCCTCGAGCAGGCTGGCGCGCAGGTCACGCTGGCCGAGCATGGCGAACAGGCGCTGGCCTTGCTGCGCACCGGCCAGCCCTTCGATCTGGTGCTGATGGATGTGCAGATGCCGAAGATGGATGGGTACACCGCGACCCGCGCGATCCGTGCCGAACTACGGCTGCAATTACCGGTACTGGCCATGACAGCGGGGGTGATGGCGTCCGAACGCGAGCAGTGTATTGCCGCCGGGATGGACGATTTCATCGGCAAACCGGTCGATGTCGAACAGATGATTGCGACGATACTGCGCTATCTGCCGCCACGTGCTGGCGGCGCCTCCAGTGTGGCACCGCCGCACTCGCTGGACAATTAGCCGGCGATGGCGCTACGGCGTGGCAAGGCCTTGCGCGCCATGCCGGATGGTTGCTGAGCGCCGGCGATACGGAATACCGCCACCATCTGCGCCAGCTTGGCAGCCTGTTCCTGCATAGCTTGCGAGGCCGCAGCAGCTTGCTCCACCAGCGCTGCGTTCTGCTGCGTGACATTGTCCATTTCTGCCACGGCCTGATTGATCTGCTCGATGCCGGTTTCCTGCTCATGGCCAGCGGCGCTGATTTCACTGATGATGTCGCTGACTCGGCGCACACTGCTGACGATTTCATCCATCGTGCTGCCGGCCTGATTGACCAGCGCACTACCACTGCCGACCTGCTCGACCGAGTCCGTGATGAGTGCCTTGATATCCTTGGCCGCTGCGGCGGAACGCTGGGCCAGATTACGCACTTCGGTCGCCACCACGGCGAAGCCGCGCCCCTGTTCGCCAGCACGGGCCGCTTCCACAGCGGCATTCAGGGCCAGAATATTGGTCTGGAAAGCGATTCCGTCGATCACACCGATAATGTCGGCAATCTTGTCCGAGGAAGCGGTGATCGAGCCCATGGTGTCGATCACGCGGCTGACTAATTCGCCGCCTTTAATCGCAATGTCGGAGGCGGAACTGGCCAGCGAACTGGCTTGCCGGGCGCTTTCGGAATTCTGCCGCACGGTCGAGGTGAGCTCTTCCAGCGATGAAGCGGTTTCCTCGAGACTGGCCGCCTGTTGCTCGGTACGGCGCGATAGATCCAGATTGCCTGCCGCGATTTCGCTACTGGCCAGCGCGATGGCATCACTGCCTTCACGCACGCTGCGCACCGTGCCGGCGAGGCGTTCCTGCATCTGCTGCAAGCCCGTCATCATGGCGCCCATTTCGTCAGCGCGGCCCGTTTCGATGGGGTTATCCAGATGCCCCTGCGCCATAGCTTCGAAATGCTGACGGGTTGCGTCCACTGGCGACATTACCGCGCGCAGCAACATCAGGCCGGAAACCCCGGCAAGGCCGAGTCCCAGCACAATCGCAGCCACCGACAGCGTCAGGGCGCGTTGATAGGCGGCCTGACTCTCTTCGTAATGTTGTTTGGTGCTATTCAGTTGGTAGGTGGTGAGCTTTTCCGTGCTCTCCACAAATAGGCGGAACAGGCGAGTAATTTCTCCCAGCATCAGGCGCTGGATTTCTTCCTGATTCTTTTCCGTCAGCGCCTTGATGGCTGGCTGCAAGCCCTCGCGTATCAGTGCCTGCCGGGACGCTTCCACTTTGTCGGCCAGTTCTTTTTCGCCAGCACCGAAGGGCAGCGCCAGATAGCTTTGCCAGTATTTTTCGTTGCCGTTGATGAAGTCCTGGGCTTTCTTCAGGGGCTCTTGCGAAGCGGGCGCATCGATCGCGAGTGCCACCCGATCCAGCGATAATCGGGCTCTATCAATCTGGATCTGCGCCTCGTAAACAGCCTTCATGGAGGTCATGGAATTACCATATACATCGCGCAACACGGCGTTGCTATTTCGCAACTCAAAAATACCCCGTACGCCAACAAACACAATCAGTAATGCCAGCAGGGTGATGGTGCCGGTCAGGCGGGCCCGGATAGTGATACGGTCGAACATAAGCGTCTCCGTGAGGCGAAGTGGTTTTGGCGCAAATCACTGGTGCGTAATACTGGTGCGTGATACCGATGCGTAATCCTGGTAAGTAATACTGGTAAATAATACTGGTAAATAATACTGGTAAGTAATACTACGCAGGCTAATGTAGTATGCCTGGAAAGACAAGCACGCAACTCTGCGATGCGCGCCAGCGCCTGCCCGCTAGCCGGGACCCTGGGCAGCCAGCGTGGCGCCGAGTGCTTCAAGCTGGGCGCTGCGCAACATGCCGTAGTTGTAGAAGCCCACATGCTGGATCTTCATTCGGGCCAGTCCGGCGACGGCAGCAGCGAGCTGGGCACCATCGCCGAGATCCGGCGGGCCGGGGCGCAGAATCGCCCGGATGTTTGCACTGTCGCCGACGCGCCGCAGGCAGTCCCAGGCATCGCTCAGCACGGCTGCTGCGTCCGGCTCGTAAAAGGGCACATCGATCCAGTCGGCGACCTCGGCCAGCGCCGCCAGATCCATGCCTTCCTGCCAGTTTTGCGCAGTGGGTCGCTGCACGGTCGCAATCACAGCCAGCTCGACCGTCGCGGGCAACGCCGCCCGGATCGCTTTCACGAGCTGGGTCACGCGGCGCTGGCGCAGACGCAACAGCGCCGCCAGATCCACATCGGCCAGCAAGTCAGCGCTCAGCCATGCCTGCGCCTGCACCGGTGTAGCATCTCCTGGCGCTTGCAGATACTGGTCGACGGCGCTGGCCACCCGTTCGCGCAAGGCGCTCATGGCTAGATTGGCTTGCCGGCCAGCACCCATGCAGGCGTCGCAGAAACACAGGCCCAGCATGGTGTCGAGCCAAACATTGCTGCGCACCTGAGCAAATTCGTGGTGGTAGCCATGGGCGTAGGGCAGCCAGCCCGGCGTTTCTAGCACCACGCTGGCCACGCCGCGGGTTCCGAGATCCGCACACAGCGCCACCGCATACTCGAACACGGCTGGCTGCATCGGGCACAGGCTGTAGACGTAGCGATCACCATAGGCATTCTGCGCTGTGTACTCTGGGTGCAGGGCACCCAGCCGGCTATTGTGCAGCAGTACGGTCCAGGCGTGCACTGCCAGACGGCCGTCGGCCACCAGTTCCGGCAGGACGCGTCGTAGCGCCGGATCGGAGTGGGGCTGCGGGCGCAGTGCGCCGTAGCGCGCCAGATCAGGTTCGAAATACACCACACCGTCTTCTGGAAAGATCACACGCGGCCGGGCGTCGCTATGGGGACGCAGGAATTTGCCTGCATGATAGCTGACGGCCAGTGTGGCGCCGTGCATGCCGAGCCGCTTCAGCTCACCGACATGGTGCGCGCTATCCAGTACATCCCAGGGATAGCAATACAGGCTGCGCTGTGGCGTAGAACAGTCGTTCACTGGCCACCTGCCACGCTGTCCTTGCGGCGCAAGCGATAGCCTGCGGCGAGTACCACTAGCCAGACGGGAATCAGATAGACCGACAGTTGCAGGTCGGGCGTCATGAACATCACCACCAGTATTCCGAGCAGGAATGCCAGGCACAGGTAGTTCGTGTAGGGATGGGCCGGACTACGGAACGCTGTGCTCTCGCCATTGGCCAGTTTGCTGGCGCGGAAACGCAGGTGGATCCAGCTGATCATGCCCCAGTTGATAATCAGTGCGGAAACCACTAATCCCATCAGGAAACCGAAGGCTTTACCGGGCATCAGGTAGTTAATTACGATGCAGATGCCGGTCGCCAGTGCCGACACTGCCAGCGCCGCGACCGGCACGCCACGCTGGTTCACCGCCTGCAGGCGCTGCGGCGCGTTGCCTTGCTTCGCCAGGCCGTACAGCATGCGGGTATTCGAGTAAACCCCACTGTTGTAGACCGACAGTGCCGCCGTCAGCACGACGGCATTCAGGACATTCGCCACCAGATTGCTGTTGAGCGCATGGAAAATCAGCACGAACGGGCTACCGCCGCTGGCAACTTTCTGCCAGGGGTAGAGCGACAGCAGAATCGCCAGCGCGCCGATGTAGAAGATCAGGATGCGGTAAATGGCCTGATTGGTCGCTTTCGGGATGCTGTGTGATGGATTGTCCGCCTCGGCCGCGGTGATGCCGATCAGTTCCAGCCCGCCGAAGGAGAACATGATCACCGCCATGGCCATCAGCATGCCGCCTACACCGTTCGGGAAGAAGCCGCCCAGTTGCCACAGATTGGTGATGCTCGCTTGCGGGCCGGCATCCCCGGAAATTAGTAGATAGGCACCAAATACAATCATGCCGACAATCGCCACCACTTTGATGATGGCGAACCAGAATTCCATTTCGCCAAAGGCTTTGACGTTGGACAGGCTGATCGCATTGATCACAATGAAAAAGCCCAGCGCCGAGGCCCAGGTCGGCACCTCCGGCCACCAGTACTGGACATAGATGCCGACGGCCGACAGTTCCGCCATGCTGACCAGCACATACAGTACCCAGTAGTTCCAGCCCGACATGAAGCCGGCCCAGTGGCCGCAGTATTTATCGGCAAAGTAGCTGAAGGAACCGGCGACCGGCTCATCGACCACCATTTCGCCCAGCTGGCGCATGATCAGAAAGGCGATGACCCCGGCGATCGCATAGCCGAGCAGCACGGAAGGACCGGCCATCTGTATGGTCTGGGCGATGCCGAGGAACAGTCCGGTGCCGATGGCCCCGCCAAGCGCAATCAGCTGGATGTGACGGCTTTTCAGCCCGCGCCGGAGTTGATTCTGCTGTTCTGCCATCGCTGCCTCGGTTGTTAAGTAAAGAGCACGATTCTATAGCAGATTGGCGCAGCAGCAAGGGGGATTTAAGGGGCGGGACTGGGCGCAGCGACGCAAGGCAGCAAGCACACGGCACGCAGTTCGGGGCGGGCGCGCCGGGAGACGCTAGGACGAACTGAAATAGCTATGCCAGATTGCCTGAAATATCAGTATGCTGATGGTTTTTCGGACGGCAGAGGCGGTTTTTCCGGCAGATTCCTGCCGGATGACGGCAAATTCGGCAGCCTTGCACGATTGCCGGCAATTTTCAGAGGATGGCGTATGAATCGGTGGATGGGATGGCTGTTGGCGAGTTTGATCTGGTGCACGCAGGCGGGTGCGGCGGAATCGCAAGAAATGAAAGGTCCGCAAGCGGCGCCAGCGCCGCAAGGTTCGCTGGTAATTATCGGCGGCGCATTACGGGCCGATAATGCGGTGGTCTGGCAGCGGGTAGTGCAACTGGCCGGTGGCGCCGGTGCGCGCATCGCGGTCATGCCCACGGCAGCCGGTAATCCGGAACGTTCCGGCAGAAATCTGGCGGCCTACCTGAATCGCTATGGCGCAGCGGCGTTTGTGGTGCCACTGTCGCCTAAATTCAAACAGAGAACACTGCAGCAAGTGGCGGAGGACGCCCAGCTGGCCGACAGTATCCGCACGGCTGGCGGAGTGTATTTCGCGGGCGGCGACCAGAGCCTGATTACCGGTGCGCTGGTGCGTCCGGACGGCAGTCGCACGGCTGTGCTGCAGGCGATCTGGGACGTGTATCAGCGCGGCGGCGTGATCGCCGGTAGTAGCGCCGGTGCCGCCATCATGAGTAGCACCATGTACAACGAGACGCGCAGTGTGATCGACACCCTGAGCAGCGGCGTGCGCGATGGCGCGGAACTGGTGCCCGGGCTGGGTTTTATCGGTAAGGACGTGTTCGTTGACCAGCATCTGCTGGCGCGCGGGCGCTTTGCCCGCATGCTGCCGGCCATGCTGAAGAAGGGCTATCAGCTGGGGCTGGGGATCGATGAGAATACGGCGATGGTGATCAGCCCCCGGCGCGAGGTGGAAGTGATCGGGTATCAGGGCGCGCTGCTGCTCGATCTGCGCCAGGCGACGGTTGATCGCGCCAGCCCCGACTTCAATGTCAGCAACGTCCGTATCAGTTATCTGGATCGTGGTGACCGTTACCAGTTGCAGAGCGGGGTCTACACGCCATCCGACGACAAGCGCGAAGGCAAGGTCGATCCGCTGCAGCCGGCCAATCGCGAAGCCGTGTATTCCACCGATATTCTGGGTCACAATGCCGTGCTGCTGATGATGGAGCGGCTGATCGATAATGCCCAGACGCAGGCGATCGGGATTGCCACGGCTGCACCGGGGGAACCCCGTCCGGAACTGGGCTTCGAGTTCAAATTCAGCCGTGTGCCGGAGAGTAGCGGTTATGCCTCGGCCAGTTCCGAATCCTATACGGTGCTGAATCTGCGTCTCGATGTGCGGCCCCTGCACATCACTTTGCCGTGGTACCGCTAATCATTCCGGCCTAGCGGGCCGCGGCCGGAGTCAGTGCGCCGCCCGCTTCGGGGGCGGGTGTGCTGACGACTTCGCCGGCCGTGGCCTGCTGCATTTCTTCAAACGCTGCGTAGGTCAGCGCCATCAGCCGATCCGGATCAGGTACCAGATCCGTATCGACGAAGAGTGCCAGCTGAATTTGGCCGGCGTAGGAAATGAAGGCCAGCCCCACCCCCAGCTTGCCGGCCTGCGGCACCCAGCAGATCAGATCCGTCATGCGCGAACCTGCCAGATAACGGCGGCTGCTCGGCCCTTCGATATTGGTCAGCACCACCGAGCCCTTGGAGGTGAACAGATTCAGTGCAAAGCGCTGCAGGGCACTCGGCAGGCAGCCGGCAATCGACAGAAAAGCCATGGTGGCGCGCGGCTGGTGCGAGCGTTTGATGGCCGTCATCCGCTGGCTCGACTGGCGCAGTCGCAGGCGCGGGTCGTCCACATTGGTGGGCAGATCCACCGCCACCAGACCGAACTCGTTACCGAGCTGGAAGGCGTTGGCCTTCTCGCGCAGATTGAAGGTGACGGCAGCGCGTAGCGCACGACCATCGGGACGCTGGCCATGTTCGGCCAGATAGTTACGCAGTGCGCCCGAGACGGCGGCCACCCAGACATCATTCAAGGTCACGCCCATGCGCTTGGACATGCTACGCACCCGTTCCATCTCCAGCGGTGGCAGCCAGACCAGCTGTTTTTCACCCGTCATCGGCGCCTTGAAGCGGCTGTGTGCATCCGGCCACAGCACCGACAGGCGCGCCACGTGAAACGCGATTTTCAGCCACGACACGCCGCGCGCCACCGCCGAGCAGACGGCATTGTGGGCCACGGTGGCGCGGTGCGGGTGGCCGACGGGCGATGGGCTGCGGCCATGGATGCCGTTGTCGTCGGTGAGGTGATTCAGTACGTGCACCAGTCCCAGACCGTCGGTGATGCAGTGATGCACCCGGAACACGATGGCATGGCCGCCATTAACCCGGTCGAGCACTGTCATATGCCACATCGGTCGGTCACGTTCCAGTGGCAGATGGGCTAGCCGGGTCATGTGAGTCTGCAGCTCGTCGCGATTGACGTCGTGTCCCATCTGTTCCAGCTTGATATGGCGCCGGATGTCGAATTCGGTATCTTCAACCCAGTGCGGACGGCCGCGCCGTTGCTGCACTTTCTGGGTAAAGCGCGGATAGTTGGGCAGACGCAGGGCGATGGTAGCGGTCAGACGTTCGATATCGACGGCGCCTTCGAAGAGCAGAATACTGTTGATGACCATCAGATTGCGATCGCTATCCATGCGGTGCCACGCGTAGTCACGCCGCGTCATGGCCGCAGGTGCCGGGCTGGTATTGTTCATATGCTGCTGTCTCCTGTTGCGGCGCCAGATCAATGTCTGCGCCTGCTGGTCGTTATAACGGCGAGGCCGGTGCTGCACTATCTACTGCGCTAACGCTGCTCTGGTTAAGGGGCGTGGTGGTGCTTGCGCTCGCGGAGGCGGCACGGGCCTCGACGGATTTCGGGGCGCGCGGACGCAGCGCATAGCGGTTCAGGCCTGCCATATGTATCCTGCCCAGATACGCGCGCCAGTCGATGCGGCCGGTGTCGACCTCGAAGCACTGGCGCTCTTCGCTGCTGAAACGCTGCGCCAGTGCCATCAGCGCACGGTTCTGGAAAATGTAGCGGGGCGCCGTGTAGAACGAGAAAGTCAGTGCCAGCAACTGGGTGGTACGCAGCGCTTCGAGTTGCGGTGATTCGCCGGCGCCTAGCAGGGTGCGTAGCGCACTCCAGCCTCCGGCGCCCAGTCGCATGGCGCGCAGCATCAGCAGAAATACCGGCCGGCTGACCACCCGGAATGCATGTTTCGGCTGCTGGTAAAACAGCCGTTCGTACTGCTGCCAGTTGCGCTGCGCTTCGTGCTGTATCAGCTCGATCACCGCGCCGACCGTGATCGGGCGCGAGGACCCGGTGCAAGCCTGATAGATGCGTGTCGCGGGCATATCCTGCAGGGCCTCGGCGGCCGCCAGTAGCACGCTGTTGGCAACCATGTCGGCCGGGATGATGTCGACGACTTCCTGCGCACGCGCCGGGAAGAAGCTGGTTTTGCCGCGCGCATACGCGAGGATGATGGCATCAGCCACTTTGACGCCTTCGATCCAGCCCGGTACCGGTTCTTGCAGGGTGCTTTCGATAATCGACGGGCGCACGATGGTCAGTGCGCGGCCGCGCATGGCCTGTATGGCGAGCTGCTCGCCCATCCATTTAGTGAAGGTATAGGTGTCGTTCCAGCCGTGGTAATTCGCTTCGGCGATGCCAAGTTCGGTCAGGCGGCGCTCGCGCTGTTGCGGGTCCGGCGTTTCGGCGCGCACTGTGGCGATACGGTGCTGCAGCTGCTGCAGTAGCTTGTGCAGATCGTAGTAGCCTTCGGCGTGGCGCGGAATGCTGGCGCGCGCCGGGGTGACGTTCTGTTCATGCATGGCGCCACGCTGGTAGCCGTTGACGTAGCAGGTCGAGATTTGCACCAGTGGCGCATGGTTGCGGCGCGCCAGTTCGGCGATGTGCTGGACGCTCAGGGCGTTAATGGCCAGTGCTTCGTCGAGCGCTTCGCGGAAGTTGACGCTGGCAGCGGCATTGATCACCAGATCGACGCGCTGCGCCAGCGCATTGAATTCGGCCAGAGGCAGGCCGAAGCAGGGCGCTGTGACCTCGCCGGTGACGCATTCGATGCGCTCGGCGAAGAAGGCTTGCAGATAATCGCCTTGCTCGGCACGCAGGCGGTCAAATACGGAGGAGCTGGCAATTTCGCGTTCGAAGCGCTGGCGCGCATCGGCATGGCGCTCGCTGGCGCGGATCAGCAGCACAATCGCGCCTATCTCGGGCACGCTGCGAATCAGCTTTTCCAGCACCACTTTGGCAAGAAAGCCGGTACTTCCCGTCAGGAGGACGCGTTTGCCGGACAGGGCGGCGCGTACATTCAATGCTGGTTTCATAAGGCTCTCAGAAACGGTATCAATACTGCAATGAACCGATCTTAGAGCGAAACTATGGCGACTCCGGCTGCTACCAACTGGCTTGGCGAGCCAAACACATGACTGATCGAGTCACCCCCTGTGTGAGCGCAGGAGAAACTGCTGTGGTCGGGATTGCAACATTGAGGCTAATCCGCAACGCCGACCCCGATATTCAGTTGCCGGATACCACAGGCGCTTCCGGATACAGGCCGTGCACACGCCCAAACAGACGGGTCAGACCGAGTACGGCGTCGATAAACGGGGTAGGTATGCTGACCCGCTGTCCCAGTTCGCGCACGGCAGCGACCAGCGCATCGAGTTCCAGGGTGCGCCCGGCGTCGGCATCCTGCAACATCGAGCTACGGAAAGCACCGAGCTTGCGGGTCACCAGATGGCGCTGTTCGGGCGTTTCTGCGATGGGGCAGCCAATCAGCGCACCGATCTGGGCCGCCTCGCGCATAGCGGCACGGCAGAACTCCGCCACTAGCTGGTCATCAAGGATGCGGTCGGCGCTGGCGCCGGTCAGGGCGGAAACGGGGTTCAGCGTCATATTGCCCCACAGCTTGTACCAGATGTCCTGACGGATGTTGGCCGACACCTGCACATCGAAGCCGGCGCCGCGCAGCAGCGCGCCGAGTGACTGTGCACGTTGCGAGTCGCCACCGCATGGCTCGCCGATAATCAGGCCCTTGCCCATCTTGTGGCTGACCAGACCGGCTTCCGGGGTCGAGGTGCTGGCATGCACCACGCAGCCGAGCACCTGCGCAGCGGGCAAGGCTGCCGCAATCGCGCCACCGGGATCAACACTCTCGAGTGGCGCGCTGCCCAGACGCTCAACGCCCTGACCGAACCACCACGGCACGCCGTTCATCGCCGGCAGAATGACGGTCTGAGGACCGATCATGGGCGCGATTTGCGTGGCAACCGTGGCCAGCGATTGGCCCTTTACAGCGATGATCAGCACATCCTGCACACCGAGTTCGCTAGCCTGATCGCTAGCGTAGGCAGGGGCTTGCAGGGTCTGTTCTCCCATCTGCAGGCGCCAGCCGTGCTGTTGCAGCGCCGCCAGCGTGGCGCCCCGTGCGTAGGCACTGAGCTGGCACTGGCCTGCCAGAGCGAGGCGCGTACCGATAAAGCCACCGATAGCGCCAGCGCCGACGATTGCAACTTTCATGGGAATCTCCGACTATCTGAAAAGATGGCTATTTTGCCATGTTTGCGCAGCCAGAAGTAGGGCAGTTTAGGCGGGGTCAGAGCCGAGTCCGTGTCCGGATGTCGGATCTGACCCCGGGTAATCAGTTACGGATGTCGAGTGCGCGGTTCAGGCTCAGTGCGGCCAGGGAGCAGACTGCGCCGGACAGCAGGTACAGGCCGACGTAGGCTAGTCCGAACTGCGATGCGACGCCGAGTGCAACCAGCGGCGCGAAACCTGCACCTACCAGCCATGCCAGATCGGAGGTCATGGCGGCGCCCGTGTAGCGGTATTGCGACGGGAAGTTGGCCGTCACGGCACCGGCTGCCTGTCCGTACGACAGTCCCAGCAGCGCAAAGCCCAGCATGATGAAGGTGTTCTGACCTGCAACACCACCATCGAGCATCATCGGTACGAACACACTGAATACGGCAATCAGCGACGCCAGCGTACCCAGCGTGCGGCGCCGGCCGATCCGGTCAGCGATCAGGCCGGAAGCGACTACGCCGATCGCCATCAGGACCACACCCACCATCTGGGTGGCGAGGAAATCGGTCATCGGGCGCGGCGAGTAGATGGTGATCCACGACAGCGGGAATACCGTCACCAGATGGAACAGGGCGTAACTGGCCAGTGCAGCGAGCGCACCGATGATCAGATTACGACCTTGCGAACTTGCCATTTCAACCACGCTGGTCGGTTGCAGTTCGCGTTCTTCCAGCAGGTGGGTGTATTCATTGGTGGAAATCAGACGCAGACGGGCAAACAGTGCCACCACGTTGATCGCGAACGCTACATAGAAGGGATAACGCCAGCCCCAGGTCGAGAAGTCCAGATCGTTCAGATTGCTCAGCAGATACCAGAACAGGCCCGCAGCCAGGAAGAAGCCGACCGGCGCCCCCAGTTGCCCCAGCATGGCATACCAGCCGCGCTTTTCTTCGGGAGCATTCAGGGCCAGCAGCGATGGCAGACCATCCCACGAGCCGCCCAGTGCCAGTCCCTGGCCCACCCGCAGGGCGGACAGAATCAGCACTGCATTGAAACCGAAATCAGCATAAGTTGGCAGGAAGGCAATACCGGCCGTGGTGGAGCCCAGCAGAAGCAGGGCGATGGTCAGTTTCACCTCGCGGCCGTACCGACGCTGGATGGCCATCGAAATAACGGTGCCGATAGGCCTTGCAATGAACGCAAAAGAAAATATAGTGAATGCGTATAAAGTTCCTTCCAGTCTCCCATCGAAAGGGAATAGCATGGACGGGAACACCAGTACCGAGGCAATCGCGTAGACAAAGAAGTCGAAATACTCGGAAGCGCGACCGATCACGACGCCGACTGCGATTTCACCGGGCGAGATGGCGTGGTCGTCAGTATTCAGGCGCCGAGCGTCGTCGGCATTGGGGTGGGATGGAAAATCGGCAGCCATGCTGCCCCCATGATGTGCATTCACGTTGGCCATAATCTTCGTCTCACTAGTTGTATATTTTCTAAGTGCTATTTTTGTACTAATCAACGCTACGCCATAGGCACTGGGGTAGGACAAAGTGTCCAATGCCCATGGAGGGGCGTTGCATGTACAGTGGCACGATCCTCTCACTCTGTACAGCACTTTTATCGCATGATACATAAACTCGCCCAACGCGGGCTGTTCGTTGCCGCACTTATTGCGCTTGCTGGATGCAATACAGTCGTCATGAACCCGTCCGGAGATATCGCCCAGCAACAAAGCCACCTGATCTTGGTGTCTACTGCATTGATGTTGCTGATTATCGTACCCGTCATCGTACTGACTTTATTGTTCGCATGGCGTTACCGCAAAAACAACACCGCCGCCAAATACGAGCCGGATTGGGATCACTCGACCCGTCTGGAACTGGTGATCTGGGGCGCTCCGTTGCTGATTATCATCGCGTTGGGCCTGCTGACCTGGATTAGCACCCACTTGCTCGACCCGTATCGTCCACTGTCGCGCATTGACGCCGAGCGTCCGCTGGCCGCCAGCGTCAAGCCGCTGGAAGTACAAGTGGTCGCGCTGGACTGGAAATGGCTGTTCATCTACCCGGAACAGGGCGTTGCCACCATCAACGAGCTGTACGCTCCGGTGGATGTCCCCGTGCGCTTCAAGATCACCGCCTCGGACGTGATGAATTCCTTCTACATCCCGGCACTGGCCGGCCAGATCTACGCCATGCCGGGCATGGAAACCACGCTGAATGCCGTGATCAACAAGGCCGGTGTGTATGACGGTTTCTCCGCCAACTACAGCGGTGCCGGCTTCTCGCACATGCGCTTCAAGTTCTACGGCACTTCGCAAGCCGACTTCGACAAATGGGTGGACAACACCCGTGCCGAGCCGGACACCCTGGACCGCGCCGTCTACACCGAACTGGCCAAGCCAAGCGAGCGCGAGCCTGTGCACCGCTTCAGCAAAGTCGATGCCGATCTGTACGACGCTATTGTGAACCGCTGTGTTGACCGCAACGCTACCTGCATCCGCGAAATGGTGGCGGAAGATGAAGCCCGAGCTACCCGTGCTGCTACCAGCGTCTCGCTGGCCGCAGAACGCAGCGCCCGCCGCATCGCCCAGGCCAGCATCGATGAAGTTTGCATCACCCCAACCAAGAAGAACTGACCATGCAAGAAGAAATGACTCTTACCAAGCTGATCTTGGGCCGGCTAAGCTGGGAAGCAATTCCGTTCCATGAGCCTATCCTGATCGGCACCTTTGCAATGGTGGCGCTGGGCACGCTGGTTGTGCTCGGCCTGATCACCAAATTCAAACTGTGGGGCCCGCTGTGGCGCGACTGGATTACCTCCATCGACCACAAGAAGATCGGTATCATGTACATGATCTTCGGTCTGATCATGCTGCTGCGCGGCTTTGCCGACGCCATCATGATGCGTGCCCAGCAAGTGCTGTCGTTCGGCGACAACGCCGGCTTCCTGCCGCCGCACCACTACGATCAAGTGTTCACTGCCCACGGCGTGATCATGATTTTCTTCGTAGCGATGCCGCTGGTAACGGGCTTCATGAACTATGTAGTGCCGCTGCAAATCGGTGCGCGCGACGTGGCCTTCCCGTTCCTGAATAACTTCTCGTTCTGGATGTCGGTGTTCGGCGGTATGCTGACCATGGCTTCCCTGTTCGTGGGTGAATTCGCCCGTACCGGCTGGCTGGCCTATCCGCCGCTGTCGGGTATTCTGGCGAGTCCGGACGTCGGTGTCGATTACTACATATGGTCCTTGCAGATTGCCGGGGTCGGGACACTGCTGTCCGGCGTCAACCTGATCGTCACCATCGTCAAGATGCGTGCGCCAGGCATGACCATGATGAAAATGCCGGTATTCACCTGGACCGCACTGTGCACCAACGTGCTGATCGTTGCTGCCTTCCCGGTACTGACCGCGGTGCTGGCCATGCTGTCGATCGACCGCACCTTCGGTACCAACTTCTTCACCAACGACTTCGGCGGCAACGCCATGATGTATGTGAACCTGATCTGGATCTGGGGTCACCCCGAAGTCTACATTCTGGTGCTGCCAGTATTCGGTATCTTCTCGGAAGTGGTATCCACTTTCTGCAGCAAGCGTCTGTTCGGCTACACCTCGATGGTCTATGCGACGGTCGTGATTACCATCCTGTCGTATCTGGTATGGCTGCACCACTTCTTCACCATGGGTTCCGGGGCCAGCGTTAACTCCTTCTTCGGCATTACCACCATGATTATCTCGATCCCGACCGGGGCCAAGATCTTCAACTGGCTGTTCACCATGTACCACGGCCGTATCCGTTACGAACTGCCGATGATGTGGACCGTTGCTTTCATGGTCACCTTCGTGATCGGCGGTATGACCGGCGTGCTGCTGGCCGTGCCACCAGCAGACTTCGTGCTGCACAACTCGCTGTTCCTGATTGCCCACTTCCACAACGTGATTATCGGTGGCGTGCTGTTCGGTCTGTTCGCTGGTATCAACTTCTGGTATCCGAAAGCCTTCGGCTACAAGCTTGATGAGTTCTGGGGCAAAGTATCGTTCTGGTGCTGGGTACCGGGCTTCTATCTGGCCTTCATGCCGCTGTACGTGCTGGGCCTGATGGGTGTGACCCGTCGTATGAGCCACTTTGAAGATCCGTCGCTGCGCATATGGTTCATCATCGCCGCTGCCGGTGCTGCCCTGATCGCGGTCGGTGTGGCTGCCATGCTGATCCAGTTCGTGGTCAGCTTCCTGCGTCGCGAACAACTGCGCGACTTCACGGGTGACCCATGGGACGGTCGTACCCTGGAATGGTCGACTTCGTCGCCACCGCCAGACTACAACTTCGCCTTCACCCCGCGCGTGCATGACAACGACAGCTGGGCCGACATGAAGAAGAACGGCTACACCCGTCCATTGAAAGACTTCCTAGCGATCCACATGCCGAAGAATACCGGCGCCGGCTTCATCATCTCGGCACTGAGCTTCGTGGTCGGCTTCTGCCTGATCTGGCAAATGTGGCTGCCTGCCGTCGTGATGTTCGTGGTGCTGATGGTTGCGATCATTGTTCACACCTTTAATTACAAACGCGATTACTACATCCCTGCGGCCGAAGTGACCCGCACGGAAGAAGCTCGCACTCGTTTGCTGGAAAGCCATGTCTAATACCACTGCTACCGACCTGAGCTCGCGCTACTTCGTGCGCGAGCACCATCCGGAGAACGGCACTCTGCTGGGCTTCTGGTTGTACCTGATGAGCGATTGCCTGATTTTCGCCTGCCTGTTCGCGACCTATGCTGTACTGGGCCGTAACTACGCTGGTGGTCCTTCGGGCGCCGAACTGTTCGACCTGCCACTGGTCGCGCTGAATACTTCGCTGCTGCTGATCTCTTCGATCACCTACGGCTTTGCCATGCTGGAAATGCAGAAGAAAAATCTGCGTCTGGTGATGATCTGGCTGGGCATTACCGGCCTGCTCGGTTGCGGCTTCATCTATCTGGAAATGTACGAGTTCCTGCACTTGATCCACGAAGGTGCTGGTCCGCAGCGTAGTGGTTTCCTGACCGCCTTCTTCGCACTGGTCGGCACCCACGGTCTGCACGTCAGCTTCGGTATAGTCTGGCTGGTAACGCTGATGTTCCAGCTGAAAAAACACGGTCTGACGCCTGAAAACAAGCGTCGCCTGATGTGCCTGTCGATGTTCTGGCACTTCCTGGACGTGGTCTGGATCGGCGTATTTACCTTTGTCTACCTGATGGGAGTTCTGCCATGAGCGATCACAACCACGAACACGATCATGGCCACGGCCACGATGACCACGGCCACGGCCATGATGAACACCACGACCACGGCAGCCTGCGCAGCTATGCTACCGGCTTCGTACTGGCAGTGATTCTGACGGTAATTCCGTTCTGGCTGGTGATGGGCAAGGTCTTCTCCAGTTCCAGCACCGCAGCTTTCGTGCTGCTGGCGCTCGGTGCGGTGCAGATCGTAGTGCACATGGTCTACTTCCTGCACATGAACTCGAAGTCGGAAGGCGGCTGGAATATGCTGGCTCTGATCTTCACGGTGATGATGGTGGTGATCGCGATGAGCGGTTCGATCTGGGTGATGTTCCACCTGAACCACAACATGATGCCTGGCATGATGCAGGACGCCATGCACCAGATGCCATGATGAACTCGCAAAGCCCGGCGCTGCCAGCGCGCACCCGGGCTTTGCGTGTCGTACTGCTAGCGATTGCAAGCCTGCTTTGTGCAGGCTTTTTCGCATTAGGAACCTGGCAAGTCTATCGCCTGCAGTGGAAGCTGGCGTTGATCGAACGGGTAACGCAGCGCGTGCATGCAGAGCCGGATTTTGTACCACCCGCGTCGCACTGGCCGCAGATCAGCGCTGCCAGCGACGAGTACCGCCATGTCGTGCTGAATGGCGTATTGCTGTATGAACTGAGCACCAAGGTGCAGGCCGTAACGGGGCTGGGCAGTGGCTTCTGGCTGATGACGCCACTCTGCCAGGCCGATGGCACGGCGATTCTGGTGAATCGCGGCTTCGTGACGGCCCAGGCCGGCAAGCAACTGCCAGCACCAGCGCGGGCCTCGGCGGACGCCTGCCGGACTGCCGCCGCAGCCGGTCCTGCCGTGCAGCTCACCGGGCTGCTGCGCCTAAGCGAGACGGGGCGTGCCTTCCTGCGTCAGAATGATGCTGCCAGCGGACGCTGGTATGCACGGGATGTGGCAGCCCTGAGTAATGCGCTGGGGCTGTTGCAGGTGGCGCCGTTCTTCGTCGACGCCGATGCGCCAGATGGCCAGCCGCCAGCCTTGCGCCAGAGTGGTGGCGACGCCGAAGCCTTGCTGCCATCGCAAGGCAATGGCGCTGGCAGTTCGATCGAGCATCCGGTGGCGGGACTGACGGTAATTTCCTTCCCCAACAATCATTTGGTTTATGCTTTAACATGGTACGGGCTGGCACTAATGGTCGCTGGCATTAGCTGGTGGATGTCGCGCGATGCGCGGCGCTGGCACAGAGCAAACCCATGAGAAGGCGGCAATGGCGAGTAAAACGGCGGAGCAGGTAGCAGCGCAGGCAGCAGAGCAGGGCGCTCAGGCAGCCAGCAATATCAGTCACGCGGCCGGACATCAGAATATGCAGCAGCTGATCCAGTTGCGCTGGATCGCTGTAGTGGGGCAGATCACCACCATCTCGATTGCCTCGCTGGTGTTCGAGGTGGCCTTGCCGATGGCGCTGATGCTGAATGTGCTGGCCTGCCTGATCGCCTTTAATATTGCCAGCACCTTGCGCTGGCAGGAAAATCAGGTGGTCTCGAATGGCGAACTGCTGCTGGCCTTGCTGGTGGATGTTGCCAGCCTGACGGCCCAGTTGTATCTGAGTGGCGGCGCCACCAATCCCTTCGTTTTCCTCTACTTACTCCAGGTGATCCTCAGCGCCGTGCTGCTCGAGCGCTGGTCGACCTGGATTATTGTCGCCGTCACCGGCGCCTGCATTGCCGGGCTGGCACTGTTTTCGCCACCGCTGGCCTTGCCATTCGATCATGCGCGCGGTATTTCCAGCCTGTACCTGCAGGGTATGTTGCTGTGCTTCGTACTCGACGCGGCGCTGCTGGTGATCTTCATTACCCGCATTATGGATAATGTGCGCGTCAGTACCGCCAAACTGGCCGATCTGCGCCAGCGCGCTGCCGAAGAAGAACACATCATCCGCATGGGCTTGCTGGCCTCCGGTGCCGCACACGAACTGGGCACGCCGTTGGCCACGCTGGCCGTGATTCTGGGCGACTGGAAGCACATGCCGGAATTCAAGAGTAATCCCGAGCTGCTCGGCGATGTCGCCGAGATGCAGACCCAGCTTAAGCGTTGTAAGAGCATCGTCAGCGGGATTCTGCTGTCGGCCGGCGAAGCGCGCGGCGAGTCCTCGGCCGCTACCACCCTGAATACTTTCCTGGACGAGACCGTGGCCGAATGGCGCTATGGCCGACCAGTGGTGCAATTCGTGTTTGATAAGCAGATCCGCAACGATATGCCGGTGGTCTCCGACTCCACCCTGAAGCAGATGATCTGCAATGTGCTCGATAATGCACTGGAAGCGTCGCCGCACTGGCTGCGCCTGGAAGCGAGCTGCGAACAGGGCATGCTGGTGCTGCAGGTAAGCGATGCCGGCCCGGGCTTCCCGCCACAGATACTCGCGCAGTTCGGTAAGCCCTATAATTCCAGTAAGGGTCGCCCCGGCGGCGGTCTCGGACTGTTTCTGGTGGTGAATGTGGCGCGCACGCTTGGCGGTGTGGTGACGGCGCAGAATCTGCCGCAAGGCGGTGCGCTGGTGCGCTTGTCGCTGCCGGTGTCGGCCATTGAAATCGAATCGAATCAGCAGACTATGCAGGATAAGCAACAAGATGATGAGTGAAGAACGTGTACTACTGCTGGTCGAGGATGATGCAGCGTTCGCCCGTACCCTGAGCCGCTCCTTCGAACGGCGCGGCTACCGGGTACTGCTGGCGGAGAATGTCGATGAAGCCAGTGGCATCCTGGTCGATCACAGCCCCGGCTATGCCGTGGTGGACCTGAAGCTCAAGGGTAATTCGTCGGGATTGGCCTGCGTGCAGATGCTGCACCAGCATGACACCAGCATGCTGATCGTAGTGCTGACCGGATTCGCCAGTATCAATACGGCTGTGGAAGCGATCAAGCTGGGGGCTTGCCAGTATCTGGCCAAGCCCAGCAATACCGACGATATCGAGGCGGCTTTCGAGCACGTCGCCGGCGCCGCCGAGCTGGAACTGACCAACCGGCCGACTTCGGTGAAGACGCTGGAATGGGAGCATATCCACACGGTGCTCGCCGAAACCGACTTCAATATCTCCGAAGCAGCGCGCCGGCTCGGCATGCACCGTCGTACCCTGGCCCGCAAGCTGGAAAAACAGCGCGTCAAATAACCCTTCCAATAGGGTGCCAGGCGAGGCCCGACTGGTTCAGGCGGCAGCCACCAGCAGGGACTGGGTACCGGCGTCCAGATAACGGCGCACGCAATTGCGTCCGGCGCGTTTGGCCGCATACAGCGCTTCGTCGGCATGGCTGTAGATGGTCGCGAAGCTGCTGCCCTGCGGCGCCCAGCTGATTCCCACGCTGGCCGTAATCTGCCGGTTGATCGGGGCCGCAAAAGGCTGGCCGGCGATTGCCTCACAGATCTGCAAGGCCACCGCTTCCGCTTCCTCCGGGACGCTGGTTGGCCATACCACAGAGAATTCTTCACCACCCACCCGGCCTATTGCGACCTGCGGCCCTAGTACCTGCTGCAGACAGGCCACCACGGTCTGGATGACTGCGTCGCCCGCCGGATGGCCGAAATCATCATTGACCCATTTGAAATGATCGATATCGAGCACGATCAGCGCCAGATCACCGCGCTCGAGCTGGCGGCTGGCGCATTCGATGATGGCGGCGCGGTTCAGCGCCCCCGTCAGGGTGTCATGGGTGGCCCGGTATTCCAGCTGCTGCGCCAGTTCCTGCAACTGACGGTTGATCTGATTCATGTCCAGCTCGGCGCGGTCACTGCGCCGGATCAAGCGGCGCGTTTCGCGCATCAGCCGTTCGTATTGCTGGATCATGATGCCGAGCGCGGCGCGGGTGTCGGCACCCGGTTCGTCGTAGGCCGAGCGCGCCTGCGCCAGCGCAGCGCACTCCTGCGCAAACAGGTCGGTCTCGGTGCGCGCCATCATCAGACGCCACTCACACTGTGAGCGTGGAATTCCAGCGCGCTGAAATCGTCGCGCAGTTCCTCACCGAATTCGAGGATGGTGTCGTCGTCGGCGTCGTAATACCAGTTCAGACGGATGGGCTGACCTTGCAGCGCTGCCTGATTCAGGGTGTCGAACAGGGCGAACAGCATTTTGGTGCTGGAGCTATTGAAGTAGGCCAGCGAAACGTGCACCACGATGAGCGGCCGCGGACCGCTTGCCAGATAGGACTGAACTTGCGCGATCAGCGGCCCGTAAAAGGCTGCCGCGTTTTCCGGATACGACTCGCCTTTGATCGACAGGCTGTGTTGATCAAAGCGGAAATCGATTTCCGGCGAAGTGGGCGAAGCGCTAAGATAGAGTGATTGCATATCGGTTCCAGTACTGAATTAGATAATCGCCTTAATGCAGAACACGGTAGTGTCCGGCGCGTGCGCTTCCTGAACGAATTCGAACTCCAGTGGTTCGCTGGCATCGCGGGCCAGTGTCAGGAAGCCCAGCCCGGCGCCTTTGCTATCGGCTGGTACCTCGTCACGCAAGGCCTTTTTATAGGCACACTTGATTTCATCCAGGGTCATGCTGTGCAGCGGTTCGAGACGCTGGCGGATGCGCTCGACGCTGGTGCTATCGACGGGATTGGCACACAGCAAAAAGAAGCTGTCATCCTTCATGCCGATACAGAAGGAACCGCGGCGCATCTGGCCACTGCTCTGCTGGTCCGGGGTCAGCGTATCGGAGGAGTAGTGCATGATGTTTTGCGACATTTCCACGAAAGCGGAAAAGATCCGCCGCCGCGTCGGGCCAGCCGCACCGGCGGTATCGAGTCGCACTTTGATGGTTTCGGAAATGGCGGCGACCACGTGCTGCGAAAAATAGCCCACGTAGAAGAAAATGATGTGGCGTTTGCGCGCCACATCCCAGAAATCGTTGAACTCTTCATACAGCACGGTACGCGCTCCTAGGGACGGAAACAGAAAAAAGTCAGGTCATCACGGCGTGGCTGCGCGCCTTGCCAGCTGAGGAAATCGCCCAGCAAGGCCGAGGCGGCGCCGCTGGCACTGGCGTCACGCTGTGCCAGTAGCACGTCGCGCATGCGCCGCTTGCCATAGGCGATGTCACGCGGGCCGCCGATCTGATCGATCAGCCCGTCCGTGGTGAGTAGCAGCAAGCTCCCGGCGTGGACGCTCAGGCTGTGGTTATGCCAGCAGTAATCGCCAGGCGTATCGGTGTAGCCGACCCCCATGCGATCGCCATCGATCGCCTGCACGGCAGGCTGGCCCGGTTCCAGCAAATACAGCGCCATGCGCGCCCCGGCAAAGTGCAGGGTGCTGCTGGCCTGATCGAACCACAGGAAGCCGGCATCCATGCCATCGTTCGAGCCGGCGGACAGTGCTCCGGCGGGCGCGGCATCCTGCTGGCCCAGCAGATTTTTAACGCCGCGACTGACCTCGGCCAGCAAGCTGGCCGGATCACGCGGGCCGCATTGCTGCAGGGCTTGCGACAGGATCGAGGACGTGATCAGGGTCATAAAGGCACCCGGCACACCGTGTCCGGTGCAGTCGGCAATCGCGCCGAACCAGCCATCCGGATAGCGGGCGAAATGGTAGAAGTCGCCACCGACCACATCGCGCGGCTGCCATTCCAGATGGGCGTCTGGCAGGGTGGCGGCCAGCGTCTGCTCGGACGGGCGCAGCAATGAACGCTGAATCACACTGGCATAGGCAATGCTGTGCATGATCTGGCGGTTCTTCTCCGCCTGCATATTGGCAACCACGTTCATCAGTTGCAGACCGAAGCCGACCCCGGCGAGGCGCTCGTTACGGCTGACAATAAAGCCGTCAGCCAGGGCTTTCTCGCCCGACTCGACCGCACGGAAGGTCAGCTCCTCGATACTCATGGACGCATCGACAATCAGCGGCGCCTTGTCCATAAAAGCGATGCAGCTTTTTTTGCCATACAGCTCGTGGTAGTAGGGCTTGGACATTTGCGACAGGAAGATGTTGCGGCTAATCAGTCCGATCGGCCGGTCCTGTTCCAGTACTGGCAGGCTCATCAGTTCGCGGCGCTCGGTGAACAACTCGAGCACCGCCAGATTGCTGGTCTCGGAAGACACGGCGACAGTTTCGATACATAGATCGGCGGCAGTAGACAGGCGAAAGCGTGGCAGGTGATGGCGAGAGGCGTTGAACTCCACGGAGTAGCTTCCTGATGGGTGATAGTGGCCGTAATGCTATCGGGAAATTGTTACCAGCCCATTACATGATGAAAGTTTCCTCGAAGTAATGAAGCTGTCACATTGCACCGTTACAGTGCGGACTGTTTCTCACTCCTTCGACATCTCCGAAAAAACGCGATGAAAATTCCCCGCTTGAATACTGGCCTGCGCGTCATGGCCTCGTTTGCTGTGCTACTGCTGCTGATGGCCTGCATGTCTGCCGTCGCCCTCTGGCGCCTGCAGGCGGCACGCGACACCACCGCGAATCTGGTGCAGGAAAAGCTGGCCAAGCAGCAGCTCAGCTCCGAACTGCTCGGTAGTGTGGAACTGAACGGACTGCGCACCATTTCCATCGCCCGTGCCGACAGTCTGGAAGTAGCCGATCTGTTCCATGCCCAGCTGACGGCTGGCGAAAAACAGATGCAGGCACTGGAAATCCGGCTGGCGCAGATGCCTGCGAATCCGCGCGAAGCCCAATTGCTGCGCAGCGTGAACCAGCACAAACAGGCTTATCTGGCCTTGCGTGGCGAGCTGTTTAAATTCAAAGACAGTGGACGTATTCAGGAAGTCAGCGATCTGCTCGACCAGCGCATGACGGGCGTGTTCGGCGCCTACACGGGCGCACTGGAGGCATTGCTGACCTACCAGAAACAGGCTGCACAGGAACTCGCCAGCGAGTCGGCGGCACAATTCGACAGCAGCCGGGTATTGCTGGTGGCACTGGGACTACTGGCACTGGCCACCGGCGTCACGCTGGCCGTGTTGCTCACTCGTAGTGTGGTGCGCCCGCTCGAACAGGCCGTGTCGCTGGCACAGCAAGTGGCATCCGGAGAGCTGCATGGTGCGATCCAGCACGCTCGTAGCGATGAAATTGGCAAGCTGCTGGATGCACTCAGCCATATGACGGGCCGGCTGGCCCACACCGTGCGCCGTGTCCGCGATGGCGCCGACACCATTGATGCTAGCTCGCGCGAACTGGCCGATGGCAATCTCGATCTATCCCAACGTACCGAACATCAGGCCGGCGCGCTGGAAGAAACTTCAGCCGCAATGGCTGAACTGACCCGCGCCGTACGCGAAAATAGTGGCAATGCACGTTCCGCCAATGCGCTGGCGGTGTCTGCCTCGGAAGTGGCCGGACAGGGTGGTGTGGTGGTAGCGCAGGTGGTTGAGACCATGCACAGCATTCACGCCTATGCCCAGCGCATCGTCGACATTACCAGCGTGATTGACGGCATCGCGTTCCAGACCAATATTCTAGCTTTGAATGCTGCGGTGGAAGCAGCCCGCGCCGGCGAGCAAGGGCGTGGTTTTGCAGTGGTTGCCACCGAAGTACGCAATCTGGCGCATCGCTCGGCAGCAGCGGCCAAGGAAATCAAGGAACTGATCAATGAATCGGCGACCCGCATCGCCGACGGCAGCGCGCTGGCCAGCAATGCCGGCGACACCATGGCAGAAATTGTCCAGCGGGTCGGTCAGGTGAGTGCGATTATCGGTGCGATCAGCACCGCCAGTACCCATCAGGAACAGGGCATAGAGCAGGTCAATGCGGCGATCAGCGAGATGGACGGCGTCACCCAGCAGAATGCCGCGCTAGTGCAGCAAGCTGCTGCAGCGGCGCAAGGCATGCAGCAACAGGCCCGCGAACTGGCCCAGTTAGTGGGCGAGTTCCGGCTCGATACAGCCGATACCGGAGCCAGCTTGCGTAGCCGTACTGCGGTGCGCAGCGCTGCACGATCAACGTTGCGCATGATTCCCCACGCGGCCTGAGCCGGGCACTACATCTGGTAGCTGGCCTGCAGCGAAATGCTGCGTCCCGGCATGGGTATGTCGCCGGGCAAGCTCAGGCCCGGCGCCGGACTCGGTTCACGCACTGCGGCATTGAAAGCATTGCGCAGCGCCAGCGTGTAATTCCATTGCTGGCGTCCGTGGCGGGTTGCCAGCGTCCAGTCGACCGAGGTGTAATCGGCAATTGCCGGGCGCGCGTCGCCGGCTGCACGGCGCCTTCCGGCCACCCGGTTGATCTGTGCACCCAACTGGATATCATCGAGGATGTTCCAGTCGGCGCGGGTCAGCAGATGGTGGCGCGGTGCGTTACCGGCATCGGTCTGCTTGCGCATGTCGATCGATTGCTGCCATGCGTAACTGAGCTTCACTTGCAGGCCGCGCGCCGGCGCCCATTGTCCTTCCAGTTCCACGCCATGGCCGTGCTGGTCACCCATATTGGCATAGCGTGCACCGGTACCCGCCATGGAATTGGTGACCAGCCGGATCATGTCATGCATGTGGTAGTTGTAGGCAGTCAGGTTGAGACTGGCATCGCTGTGTACTTGCCAGTTCAGGGCCAGTTCGATCGTGGCGTTGCGCTCCGGTTTCAGCAAGGGATTGCCTAAGGCCACCGGGTTGCTGATGCCGTAACTCTCGACGAAGGCAGGGGCGCGGAAGGCGCGCCCATACAGCAATTTAGCGGTCAGGTCATAGGATGCGTCCCAGACCAGCGCCAGACGCGGATTGGTGGTGCTACCGAAGTCGCTATAGCGATCGTGACGTAAGCCGGCGGTCAGATTCCAGTCGGTGGCCAATTGCCACTCGTCCTGCAAATAGGCATAGTGGATGCGGCGCCGTTGCGGACGCAGGAAAGGACTGCTATCGGTGGTCTCAATCACGGACGGCAGGGGAATTGGCATGCCATTGCTGGCGTAGTTGAAGTTGCGGTACTCGCGGGTGCGGTACAGATCGATATCATCATGACCAATCCCCAGGCGCAGGCGGTGCTGCGCCCAGCCGCTGTAGTCGGCATACGCGCTGGCGCGGTAGCTACGCTCCCAGGTTTCCGGCGCGCCTATCATACCGTTTGGAAAGCTGCCGGTCGGGTAGACCAGGCCGGCGGGCATCAGGCGGTACCAGCCGGGCACTTCCTGCGAGTATTGCTGGCTGCTGAGGGTGGCACTAGCGCCCCAGTCGCCACCTAGTTGCGCTTCAGTCCACGTCAGGCTGCTGGTGATGCGTTCACTTTGCTGGCGACCTTGCGGGTCGAGCGCCGAGGCGATGCCCACGCCGGTGCCCATGTCATAGCGCTTCTTGTAGCCGAAGCGGGCCCGCCAGTGAGCTGTGTGCGCCTCGAGATTGGCATCGTCGGCCTTGTACTGGTTGCTGGTATAGCCCGGTGCCAGACTGGCATGGCTGCCGAACAGCTGGTCGTTGCGTGATTGCGCGTCGGCACCGATCAGGGCACGGTGTCCCTCGCTCTGGCCGTAGCGTAGGTAGGCCGCGACAGCCAGCGGGCCGGCCTTTCCGCCATGCTGTATCCACACATCTGCGCTGCCGAAGGAGGCCGCACGCACGCCGATTTCCGTCCCGCCCAGCTCGGACGGCCCCTTGGTGATGATATTGATGACTCCGGCAAACGCATCCGAACCGTATAGGGCCGACCCGGGGCCGCGCAGCAGTTCGATGCGGGCGATATGCTCGACCGGATAGCCGCCCCAGATATTACCTTTGTTGCCCATGTAGGCAGTCGTAATCGGTACCCCATTCTGCAGCATCAGCACCTGGGGATTGTAGGCGCTGGCGATGCCGCGGATTACGTACTGTGGTGAATTGCTGTTAGGCATGCGGTTGACGTGAACCCCGGGCAAGGTCTCGAGGATCTGGTCAAGATCGGTGGCGCCCATGGCCCGGATCTCGGCTGCGGTGATCACGCTGGCCACCGCGGGGGCACGGCGCAGCGTCTGCAGACCGCCGGTGGCGATGCTGGTGGTCGCAACGGCACTGTCTGCCAGAGCCAGCGCGTCATCGTCATACGCGAGCTGTGCCAGAGCAGGCAAGCTGGTGGTCAGTAGCGGCAAGGTAAGGGCCACCGCCCCAGACGTGCGCCGTGCGCTCGGTAATTTCACGCGTTGTTCTCCTGTTCCGCTGCGCGCAAGATGCAATCGCCACGACGAGTTTGTGTACAGATGCTTAAAGATGCTTAACGGCATTATTTTTTAAAATTTAAGTTTGATCGCCCAGCGCGCTCGTCTCCGCTACGCCGAGCTGGGTCCGGAGCAGCGCTTCACAGTCGCTGGCCGGCAGGGCCGCACTCAGGTAATAGCCTTGCAGCAGGTCGCAGGCGCGACTGCGCAGGAAGGCCCGTTGTGCTTCCGTCTCGACGCCTTCCGCCACCACCTCGAGGCGCAGGCTGTGGGCCAGCGCGATGATGGCGCTGACAATCGCCATATCATCGCTGTCCTGCGGCAAATCCTGCACGAAAGAGCGGTCGATCTTGAGGATGTCGACCGGGAAGCGCTTCAGATAGGACAGCGAGGAATAACCGGTACCGAAATCATCGATCGACAGGCGTACCCCGAGTGCATGCAGACCGTGCAAAGTCGCCAGCGTATCTTCGGCGTTCTCCATCAGGGTGCTCTCGGTAATCTCGAGTTCCAGCAATGCTGCGGGCAGTCCGGTCTCGGCCAGCACCGTTGCCACGCTGCTGCAGAAATCTTTCTGCAGCAGCTGGCGTACCGACAGATTCACTGCCACCCGCAGATCGGGCAGGCCCTGCGCGCGCCAGTGCTGCAACTGGGTACATGCCCTGTGCAATACCCACGCGCCAATCGGAATGATCAGGCCGGTCTCTTCGGCCAGCGGAATGAACTGGTCGGGTGCGATCAGCCCGCGCAAGGGGTGATGCCAGCGCACCAGTGCTTCGAGGGCCACGATACGGCCATCCTCCATATGCGCCTGAGGCTGGTAATAGACGTCCAGCTGGTGGCCCTGCAGCAGGGCATTGCGCAAATCGCTTTCGAGGCGCACGTGTTCCGAGATGGAGAGTTCCATCGACGCTTCGTAGAACTGGAAGCCGGTATTGGTGCGCTTGGCGCGATACATGGCACTGTCGGCGTGTTTGACCAGTGTCGCAACGTCGATACCGTCATGCGGATACATGGCGATGCCAACACTGGCGGTGACGAAAATATCATTGCCATCGATGGTAAACGGCGCTGACAGGGCGCGCACGATGTTCTGGGCCGCAGTGGCGGCGGAGGCCGGGCTATCCAGATGGTCAAGCACCACGGTGAATTCGTCGCCACCGAGGCGCGCTACGGTGTCGTGGCCACGTACGGTTTGGCGCACCCGCTGGGCCACCGCCTGCAGCAAACGGTCGCCAATATGGTGGCCCAGATGGTCATTCACGTATTTGAAACGGTCCAGATCCATGAATAACACCCCCAACTGGTGCGCAGCACTGGCGGCGCTGCTGATGCGCTGCGCCAGTAACTCGAAGAACAGTGTGCGGTTGGGCAGATTGGTCAGAACGTCGTTGTAGGCCAGGTGGCGAATACGTTTTTCGGCACGATTTCCCTCGATGATGCGGCGCACCCGCTGCGACAGCACGGCATAGTGGATCGGTTTGGGAATGTAATCGCTGGCCCCGGCTGCGAAGGCGCGTTCTACCGAAGCGTTGTCCTGCAGGGCGGTAATCATCAGTACCGGGATGCTGGCGCCGTGCGGCAGTTCCTGCATGCGCGCACAGGCAGTGAAGCCGTCCATCACCGGCATCATTGCGTCCATCAGAATCACATCGGGCTGGAACACTGCCAGCATGGCCAGTGCCTGGGCACCATCAGCGGCCTCTTCGACCAGGAAACCATCGCGCTGCAGGGTGTGACGCAGGGTGCTACGGGTACTGCGGTCATCATCGACGATCAGCACCTGCGGGATGCCCGCCCGGTGACTCTCGACGGGGGAGGGTGCGACAACGATCTGTGCCTTCAGGAAGCTGGCCAGCACCGCGTAGTGGGCGCTTAAGGGCGCCAGCAGCGCTGCAATCGGTTCGGACTCTCCCTGCGCGGCATAGCTTTCTACCTGCTGCGCCAGTTGCGCCAGGGTTTCCGCACCGAGATTGGCAGATGCACCTTTCAGGGTATGGGCCGCTTCGCCAGCGCTGGCCAGATCGCCGCGACCCAGCGCCTGCTGCAGCGTATCGATGCAGCGCGGCGCATCTTCCAGATAGGGCTGGATGGCTTGCACCAGGCTATCACCCAGAATCTCGCGCACCTTGTCGAAGACCGCGCGATTCACCGGACAGGCGCCGCTGGTGCTGATGCTGGCAACTGACGGTAGTGCTGTTGCTGGGGCTGAACCCGCCGCTGTCGCTGTCGTTTCTGGACTATCGCTGCCAGAATCGCCGGCCGGCAGCCATTTTTCCAGTTTCTGGCGCAGCTCCACCAGCGTGATCGGCTTGGCCAGATAATCGTCCATCCCGGCGGCCAGACATTTTTCGGCATCGCCTGACTGGGTATTGGCCGTCATCGCCAGCAGCGGTGTGCGTCGCCCACTGGCCAGTTCGGCAAGGCGGATATGGGCAGTCGCTTCGTAGCCATCCATTTCCGGCATGCTGCAATCCATGAGGATCAGGTCAAAGCGTTCACGCTGGGCAGCACGCACGGCTTGCGCGCCATCGGCGGCGAACACACAGGCGCAGTCATTCAAGGCCAGCATACCGGCTGCCACCATCTGGTTGGTGCGATTGTCCTCGGCCACCAGCACCCGGAAGCGCGGTGCCAGAGGCGGTGCTTCGTCGTTGTGCGGGGGCGCTGCCAGCACGCTGACCGGGCGCTTGGCGGGCGACTGGACGCGGGTTGCCAGCTGGGCCGGGGTTGCCGGCAGGCAGGCGATATCGCAGCGGAAGCAGCTGCCGACGCCCGGGCTACTCTCTACGCTGATCTGACCGCCCAGCAATTCCACCAGTTGTTTGCAGATCGCCAGTCCCAGTCCCGTGCCGCCATAGCGGCGCGTGGTACCGGGATCCGGCTGCGCATAGGCCTGGAACAGGCGCTGGCAGACCTCGGGCGGCATGCCAACGCCGCTGTCGCGTACCGCGATATGGAGCCGGGTCGGTGCTTGCGCGGGGAGCATCGCCAGCGAGATGGCGACTTCGCCGCGCTCGGTAAATTTCAGTGCGTTACCGACCAGATTGAGCAGGATCTGGCGCAGCCGCAGCGAGTCGCCACTGACGTAAGCGGGCAGCTCCGACTCGGCACTCCAGCCCAGCAGCAGGCCTTTCTGGGCTGCCTGCGGTGCCAGTAATTCCAGTACCTCGTCCATCAGCACCGACAGCGCGAAGGTATTCGGTTCCAGCGTGAGCTTGCCCGCTTCCAGCTTGGAGAAATCGAGGATGTTATTAATTAGCTCGATCAGCGTACGCGAAGAATTCCAGGCCACATCGACAAACTCCTGCTGGCGTGTGGTGAGGCGGGTCTCGCGCAGCATGTCCAGCATGCCGACCACACCATTCAAGGGCGTGCGCACTTCATGGCTGACGGTCGCGGCAAACTGGGCCTTTAACTGGGCCAGATTGATGGCAGCGTCGCGTGACTCCTTGAGTTCCGCTTCGCGCTGTTCCAGCACCACCATCATCTGGTTAAACGCCTGCGCCATGTCGATCAGGTCACGGGGGCCACTGGGCTGGGCGCGCATCCCGGACTCGCCCGCTTCAGCGCGCCGCATCAGTGCCGATAGGGCGTTCAGCGGGCGGATCATGTGACGGGTCAGGACACGTCCGACCCCCAGCACCAGCACGGCAAACGAGAGTGTCAGCACCAGATTGCCCAGTAGTAGCGATGCGGTCAGACTGTTCAGGGTACGCTTGCTGATCTGGACGTGTACGTAGCCGAGCAGCTGCTGACGGGTTTCCTGGGGGTCGAGGGGGCTAGTTTCCTGCTGACCGCCATACACGGGCGCGGCAAAGAGCCAGCTGCTACTGGTTTCGCTCAGCAGTCCGGCCTGGGCCGGCAATGCAAGGTTCAGCTGGCTCAGCGCCGGGTGCTGGTCGGCGCTTTCGCGGATCAGCAAGACGCGCTGCCGGGCATCCATGATCTGCACCCCGCTCACGTCAGGGAAGGCTAGCGTGGCCCCCACCACTTCGCGGGCATTTTCGGCGGAATGGAACAACAATGCGAGGGTACTCTGGCGTGCCAGATTCTCGGCGATGCGCTGTCCCTGGCCGGTGAAGTAATCGCGCATGCGGACGTTGGCCTCGCGCGCATTCATCAGTGCCGAAAATATTGCTAGCGCCAGTATCGACACGGCGGCGATCAGCATCAGCTGACGCTGGAAGCCGTTGTTGCGTAAAAACTGACGGATGTAATTGCTCATGGTGCGATCACCGGCAAACCCATCAGAGCGGGGAGGGAGCATGGCTGCGGGCCAGTCGGGTGCTGGCGGGGACCACTAGAGTTCGGGGAAAATGGCATCGAATTGCTTTTGCTGACTGGTGCTCAGGTTAAGGCCGAGGTGGCTGGCGGTACGTGAATTGAGGGCGCTGCGCAGGGCGCTCAGCGGCAGCATGCCGCGCCTTAGCGGCTCGCCGCTCTGCTGCGCAACTGCAAGGGCCGCCAGATCGCGACCGAGTTGTAAATTATCGGGATACATGCCGAACAGCACACCTTTCTTGACATGCAACACACTACTGGAAAATACCGGCAGGTTGCGACTCCATGACTCCCTGAGTATCAATGGCAGTAAAGTGGTCTCTTCGATGGTGGTGGCATCCTGCGGCAGCCAGAGTGCATCGCGGCGACCATCGGAACTGCTCAGTAGGGCTTCATAGGCCCGCGCTGCGCTCACCAGATCGCCCGCCTCCAGTGCCGACAGATCCAGCCCCAGCGTCCTGGCCGCCTCGCGGGCCAGTCTGAGCTGGGCTTCACCGTTCTGCGGGTTGTACACCACCATTACGCGCCGTACGCCGGGCAACAGGTTCTTCAGCAAGGCCAACAGCTGTGCCGGATCCGGCGTCATGCTAATGCCGACCAGCTGATCCCCCTCGCTGCCCGGATTGACGCCGCCGATCACCAGCCCACTGGCCAGTTCAGTGCTGCTGGCCAGCTTCAAGCCCTGACGGCCCAGCGCGATCACGCCTTTGCCAGCTTTGAGCAGGGCACGCAAGTCAGGCGTTTCCTGCATCGGAGCGAGTACCACCGAACGCGGGCGGGTATGGCTGTATTCTTCTACGCCCTGCAGTATCTCCGTGACAACGTTGCGATACGGGCCAGCCAGTTCCGGATGAAGCACGGTCAGCTGCTGGGCGTAGCTGTAGCGGCCGTGGACACACAGCAGCGGGAGCAGAAGCAGGAGCAGCAGTCGACGGAAAGGCACAGCGGAAGTCACAGCAGGGCGCAACATGGCAAAATGGAATCGCAGAAGTGTACACTTTGTTAATGCCAATACTTCAATAGAAAATTTCTATGATTGTAATGCAAGCGCTTCCACTTGGGCTACACTGACGCTCTCCGACACTTTTATCGTTGCCAGCATGTCCCTATCGCGTCCTCGCCCCACCATGCCGCCGATGTTCGCGCTTGCCTGGCCTTTACTGGTCGAACTGGGACTGGCCATGGCAATCAGTGTTGCTGGCACGGCGCTCGCATCACGCAGCTCGGACGCTGCCGGGGCCGCATTCGCAATCGCCAGTCAGCTCACTGCCATGCTGTTTATTCTGTTCCGTATCATCGGCGCCGGAGTCAGTGTGGTCGTGACCCAGAATCTGGGCGCAGGCCAGCATGAAGCGGCGCGCCGGGTGGCCTGCGCGGTGCTCGGTGCCAGCAGCTGGCTAGGCGGCATTACGGCGCTCGCTGCGTGGCTGGGCGCGGACTATTTACTCGGTGTGCTGAACACGCCCGCCGAAGTCATGCCCCTGGCCGGTCCGCTGCTGCGCGCACTGGCGCTGGCGATGCTGTTCGACGCCTGGAATGCCTCAATGGCAGGGGTGATGCGGGCCCATCTGCGCAGCCGTGACACGCTACTGGTGCTGGTCGCGATGCACCTCTGCCATATTGGGCTGGCCTTGCCGCTGATGGCGGGCTGGGGACCACTACCGTCGCTGGGGCTGCCCGGCTATGCGCTGGCCCTGACAATCAGCCGTATGCTGGGTCTGGCCTTACACCTGCTACTGTGGCGCCGCCAGCTCGGCATTCGCGTGCAGGCGCGTGACTGGTGGCAGTTGCCGCGTCGTGAACTGGCGGCGGTGCTGCGCATCGGCCTACCCGGCGCCGCGGAAAACATCGCGTGGCGCCTGGCGTTTATGGTGAGTGTGGCGACCGCAGCAGAACTGGGGGCAGGCGCACTGGCCACCCAGGCCTATGTACTACAACTGATGGGCGGGGTGATGATGTACAGCATCGCCAGTGGTTTGGCGGTAGAGATCGTGGTGGGCTATCTGATCGGTGCCGGTCACTTACGCGCGGCCCATCAGTTAGTCAAACGCGCGCTGCTGCGCGGAGTACTGGTCGCTCTGCTGATTGCAGCACTGGCGGCGCTGGCTGCCGGGCCGCTGCTGCGCTGTTTTAGCGCCGACCCCGCGATCATTGCGACCGGAACCGTATTGCTGTGGATTACCGTCATACTCGAACCTGGGCGCACCTTTAATCTGGTGGTGATCAATGCCCTGCGCGCCGCCGGTGACGCACGCTTTCCCGTACTGGCCGGAGCGCTGTCGATGCTGCTGGTGCTGGCCGGGGGTAGCTGGTTGCTGGGTGTGGTGCTCGGCTGGGGGCTGCCCGGCGTCTGGCTCGCTTATGCTGCCGATGAATGGATCCGTGGTCTGATCATGTGGCGGCGCTGGCAAACCCACTCCTGGGTGCCGCACGCTCGTCGTGCGCGCCGGCAGCTAGCGCCGCTGGTGGTGCTGGAAGGCTAAACGTTGGCGCAAAAAAAACAGCCACCCGGCTAGGCGGGCGGCTGGCGACTGGCGACTGGCGGATGAAAATGCCAGCTTACTGCACCGTCAGGATGACTTTTACCGTATCGTCGACCTGCGATTTCTCGATATAGCCAATGGCGCTGACGTCGGCCGCAACGGCTTTCTTGACCTCGGCGCTACTGGCGTACTCTTTAGGTGCGCTAGCTTTACCCGTAAATACCAGCTTGGACCAGATTGCCTTGACCTGGGTGCTGTCCTTATCCAGTACTTTTTTATAGAACTCGTTGCGCAGCGCTCCCTCACTGTGCTCGACAGGCGTGAACAGACTCGATTTACCGAGGAAGAACTGGCCAGCCTGTTCACTGAACATGCGGGTAGCGGGATTTTTAGGGTTCACAATCACCACGATTTCGGCAGCGAACAGTGGCGCAGCAGCGACACAGAGACCTGCAGCGAGGAATAGTTTAGCAATGGCCGTTTTCATTCAGGCTCTCCTTAGAAGACAAAATCGATGCTGGCGGCATAGACATTTACGCTATGACCTGCCAGTGCCGGCTTGGGATTGACGAAGTTGCCGGTGCCATCGCGCGGCGTGATGTGATCGATCTGGACCTTGAAGGCAGCCGACTTGTAGAAATCCCAGCGCAGGCCGATGGCGCTGGTCGATTGCAGACCAGCTTGGATTGCGCCATTCGCGGCAGCAGCCAGCGGTGCCAGCGGGCCACTGCTCGGCAGGCCGGCGAAGCTGCGGATGCTATCCTGCTTGACGTCGCCGTGCACCACGAAAGGCAGGAATTTACCGATACGGTAACCGCCCATCAGATACCACGAGCTGGTGTCCTGGATAATGCGGGTTTCCGTTTTACGCTTCGCATATTCGCCCTGCAGGACGATATTGTTGTAATCCATAGCGATCCCGGCCGAGGTGAACGTACCCTTCACGTCTTGCAGGGGCATCTGCGCACTGATGGCGCTCAGGCCGACTTTGTTCAGGGTGCCGATCAGGGTGTTCAGGCTGGCATTGTCGTACAGGTTAACGGTTGCCTTGGAGTGCCCGATACGATAAGTGAACGGGCCGTTTTCCAGCGCCAGCTGGGCCGACATAGCGGGTTTGAATTCGATGTCGTAGTTGCCCGAAGCGTGGTAACGGGTACGTCCCATACCAAACTGGCCCGTCACCGTGCTATCGCCGAAGCTGTGCTGATACAGCACGTCCGCACCGTCGAGACTATCGGCGGTGACCTGACGGTAGACTTCATTCGGAGCGCGCAGCATGATGTTGGCGTAACCGACATTGCGTACGTCGGAGATCATATATACCGGCAGGCCGATACGGCCGACGCGGAAGGAGATGTCATCGGTCGCTTTGAATTTGGCAAACGCCCAGGCCAGTTCCCCGGCAAACTGGTCGCTTGGACCGTTTTTACGCACCAGTCCCTGTGCGGTCAAGCTCAGGCTTTCGCTGAGTTTGGCAGTGACCTGCAAACCCAGATTCGAATCGACGCCGGTGCGGGCACTTTTGCCTGCGCCACCGACCTGATTGGCACGATTGAACAGACCGTCGTTGGTATCGGTCATGGTCAGAGCGCCGGTGCCGAAACCGCTCACGGTGATCGGCAAACCTTCCTGTGCGGCGGCATTGCCTGCCAGTGCTGCGAAGACCGCCACGGCGATAGGGGCCAGTTTGGCTTGTTTCATTGTAAATTCTCCGTTTATTGTAATTAACTTCTGGGCTAGCTCAGAGCGATAGTTTGGATTAGCACGGTGAGTTTGTGTGAGCTTTGACCATCAAAAGACACATTTTCGTTGTTATAAGGCAACACACTGCATAGTCGCATAGCGGGGAGAAGCATAGCGTAGGGCTAGTGTTACGCAAAACTAAGCAATTTAGAGGGGAAATTTGATCTAGCGCGGAAAATCCTCCGCGGAAGGAAATGTAACAATAAATGCAATCTTAACGGGGGCAAAGACGCGCCGGACGATGCGGTCTATTCAGACCGGCGCACTGGCAGATTGCGGCGTATGGTGCGCAGCATCTGGTCGATATCGACCGGTTTGGCAATGAAATCGTTCATGCCGGAGGCGATGCATTGCTGGCGTTCGGATTGCATGACTCCGGCCGTCATGGCCACGACGGGGAGCGCCAGTTTGAGTTCCGAGCGGATCCGCATGGTGGCTTCGAAGCCGTCCATCTCCGGCATCTGCACATCCATCAGTACCAGATCGAAGCGCTGGCTGTCGGTACGCAGCAGGTCGAGTGCGGCGCGGCCATTGTCGACGGTTTGCAAGCTGGCGCCGGCGTAGTTGAGCATACTCTGGGCCACCAGCTGGTTGAGTGGATTATCTTCGACCAGCAGCAGGCGCACCCCGTCGATGCGCAGTGCCGCCACCGCTCCCAGATCGGCGCTGCTGGCGGTGGTCGGTGTATGGCGCTGGCACTGGCGCAGTGCCGCGTAGAGCCGGCCGGCGGTAACCGGTTTCAGCAGGGTGGCACTGGCCAGTTCGGCTTCGCGATGCTGCAGGATACGGGCCTGGCCGTAGGCACTGGTCATCAGGATGATGGCCGGACCGTCGAGCGGCAGGGCGGCGCGGATCGCCTGCATGGTCGCCAGACCATCCATGCCCGGTAAGTCCCAGGCTATCAGGATGGCGTCGAACTGGCGACTGGCATCACCGAGTCGCTGGAGCGCCTGTTCGCCACTGACCGCATGGGTACAATGCCAATTCAGACTAGCGATATTGCGCTGAAGATAATCAGCACCCAGCGGATCGGCTTCCACTAGCAGCAGATGCTGGGGCGCCAGCGGGGCATCGTCGCTGAGCGGCGGAATGCCATACCGTAGCGGGATCCGCAAGGTAAAGCGGCTACCCTGACCGGGTGTGCTGTCGACCTCGATTTCGCCGCCCATCAGGGCGGCGATCCGGCGGGATATCGCCAGACCTAGCCCGGTGCCGCCAAAGCGGCGTGTCATGGAAGCGTCGGCCTGCGAGAAGGGCGCAAACAGCAGGCTGCGCTGTTCGACCGGGATGCCGATGCCGGTGTCGCTCACAATGAAGCGCAGGGTCACCGCTTCGCTAGTGGCGCCAGCCCGTTCTACCAGCAAGCCCACCCGGCCGGACTCGGTAAATTTGATGGCGTTGCCCACCAGATTCACCAGGATCTGCTGCAGGCGATGGTTGTCACCACACAGCGCCTGCGGTACACCGGGATCGATGCCGATGGCCAGCTCCAGATTTTTTTCGCTGGCATTGACGGTCATGATGGTGGCGACAGCGTCCAGCACGCTTTGCAGGCTGAACTGAACTGGCGCCAGTTCCATCCGGCCCGCTTCGATTTTCGACAGGTCCAGTACGTCGTTGAGTATATTCAGCAGCGCGGTGCCGGAACTACTGATCATGTCGAGGAATTTCTTCTGCTCGGACGACAGGCTGGTGTTGTTGAGTAACTGCGCCATACCAAGCACGGCATTGAGCGGGGTGCGGATTTCATGGCTCATGTTGGCGACAAACTCGGACTTGGCACGGCTGGCTGCTTCGGCCAGATCGCGCGCCACGATCAGCGAGCTTTCCGATTCGCGCAAGGCGGCAGTTTTTTCTTCCGCCAGCGCACTGGCATAGGTTTGCCGGGCGTTTAGCGCGCGCACCACGCCGAAAAACAGCAGGCTGATGATGGCACCGGCCAGCAATACGATGTGCGATTTCTGGCGGTCGATGGAATTTTCGAAGGCCGGCAGAGAGGTGAAGCGCAGCGTCCAGCGATGCCGCAACAAGTCCAGTGGCAGCGAGCGCTGGTAGGGGGTCGGATACTGTTCCAGATCGGCGGGAAGGCGCTGATCGCTGGCATACAGCAGACTGCTTGCGAGGCTGCTCTCGCCATCGAACACCTCCAGCTGGATGCCGCTATCGGCTGGCCCGAGCAGGCCGGCGAACATTTCCTCAGCACGAATCGGACTGTAGGAATACCCGTTCAAGGCTGCCATACGCTGGACGGCGCCGGCACGGCCATGGGTAAAACTACTGCGCTGCTGATAGATCGGGAAATACATCAGGAAGCCGGGCTTGCCCTGTCCCGGTCCTTCCTGCACCAGCACCACCCGCGACGAGAGTACCGGTTCGCCCAGCCGCGCCGCTTCCAGCATCGCGCGGCGGCGCGCCGGTTCGGACATCATATCGTAGCCGAAGGCGCGCAGATTGGCGCCGCTAGCCGGCTCCAGATACAGCACCACTGCCGCCAGCGCACCGGAGCGGTCACCAGGCAGGGTCCAGACATGAAACTCGGGCAGGTCATGCTGGCGGATCTGCTCGACAAGCTCGGCGCGCTGCGCCTCCGGCATCAATGCGGCATAACCGAGGCCTAGCATACCCGGCAGGCTGTGCGAGATGTCCAGCGCTTCGGTATAGGCGCGCCATTTCTGACGGCTTGGCTGGACCTCGACCTGGAACAGCGCCCGTGCGCCGCGCAGCCCTGCGGCATACAAGTCCATGCGTCGGCTGATGCGTTCGGCAATTTCGCCAGTGCGGTTATCGAACTGCTCGCGCGCACGGCGTTCCGTGCTCAGGGCAACCAGCTGCCAGACCACCACGGTCAGCGCTATGCCCGCTAGCAGGGTTGCCCAGTGCGCCGTATTACGGCCCTGTACGGTACCGTGTAGCCGCTGGCGTTCGTAATCGTCGGCACTCAGCACCATGCCGATCAGACTACATAGCACGATGTAGCTGGCCAGTGCGATCAGTGCATCGTTGAGCGTACCGACCGCGAATGGCCCCAGTCCATGCACGGTGCACAGCACCGCCGCCGCAGCGATCAGCAAGCAGCACAGACTGGCGCCGCGCTGACCATATTGCTGGGCAGCCCACGCCACCCCGAGAATCAGCAGATAGGGGAGCCAGCCCTGGCCGTCGTCCGAGCGGTACTGCCGTGCAAAGATGGCCGCCACCATTGCTGCCAGCAACAGCAGTGCCAGCACGCCGCGCAGCGCATTGCGCTGCGCGGCAGGGGTGTGAGCACGTGACCACGCCAGCAAGGCAGGGGTGACTAGAATTACGCCGGCAACATCACCCACCCACCAGGTCAGCAAGACCGTGGTCAGCGCCGGGGCAGTGACCAGTCCGTCTATATACAGGATGCTGCTGCCGAGTAGCGCGCCCACGGCACACATCACGAGGGCAATCAGGGCAAACTTGTACACATCCTGCAATTGCGCATACGGCTGGCTGGCGCAGGCGTAGCGGCGGGCTAGCCAGGCACCGGCCAGTGCCTCGAGCGTGTTGCCGGCACCGATCAGCACCGAGATCACGATGCTGGACTGATCCGGGCCCAGGCCGTTGGCGATAAAGGTGGTG
The DNA here is from genome assembly GCA_027490725.1 of Oxalobacteraceae bacterium. Taxonomy (GTDB): domain Bacteria; phylum Pseudomonadota; class Gammaproteobacteria; order Burkholderiales; family Burkholderiaceae_D; genus Rugamonas. Next base: position 184,746 of record JAIXXN010000057.1, on the reverse strand, counting down.
AGGTTGGCAAAGCTGGCGCCGATCAGAATCGCCGGCCAGATCCGGTAGCCATAAGCCAGCATCGCCGCCAGGGCAATCCCCGAAGGCGGCCAGACGGGGGTGGCATTGCTGTGACCAAACGCCAGTACCAGACTGGCGCGCGCGAACAGGAAATAGCACGCTGTCAGCGCCATCAGCAGCGCCAGATAGGGCAATCTGGGGTTCGCAGTGGAGGTCGGTGCTAAGGGCATGAATTGCTCTGGGCTATCTGATTGGCAACTACTATACCCCGAAATCCGCCCGCCTAGCGGGTTAGCGGACTGAACCGTACTGCCTATGCCGGCGGCTCCGCCGGTTCAGGGCATGCCGCCAGAGGCAGAGAGGTCTAGGGGAGTACTTAGCGCGGCGGCAGTGGTTGCACCCGGGCTGCGGCTTGCTTGGCGCGGTTCCGAGCGGTCTCGACATCGTCGGCGCTAGCCAGTGCGACGCCCATACGCCGGCGCGCGAAGGACTCCGGTTTGCCGAACAGACGGATATCGCTACCCGGCACCTGCAGTGCTTCGGCAACCCCGGCAAAGCCTATGCCGGCAGCCTCATGCTGACCGTAGATCACGGCGGAAGCGCCCGGACTGCGCAAAGCGACATTCACGGGCAGGCCGAGGATGGCTTTCGCATGCAGTTCGAATTCACTCTGCACCTGGGTGGCCATGGTGACCATGCCGGTATCATGGGGGCGCGGGCTGACTTCCGAGAACCAGACCATGTCGTCTTTGACGAACAGTTCAACACCGAACAGACCCAGACCGCCGAGATTGCCCGTCACGCTGGCGGCAATCTCGCGCGCACGCTGCAGGGCCAGCGGGTGCATCCGGCAGGGTTGCCACGATTCCACATAATCGCCCTGAACCTGGATGTGACCGATCGGTTCGCAGAATTCGGTCAGCACCTGTCCGTCGCTCCCCAGCGAACGCACCGTCAGCAGCGTGATCTCGTAGTCGAAATCAATAAAGCCTTCGACAATGACCCGGCCCGCATCCACCCGGCTACCGGCAGCCGCATAATCCCAGGCCGCCGCGACTTCAGCCGCGCTATCAATTTTCGACTGGCCTTTGCCGGACGAGGACATCACCGGTTTGATCACGCAAGGGAAACCGATGGTCGCACAGGCCGCCTGCAATTCGGTCAGACTGCTGGCGTAACGGTAGGGTGAGGTTGGCAGTCCGAGCGTTTCGGCCGCCAGCGAACGGATGCCTTCGCGGTTCATGGTCAGCTGGGCGGCACGGGCGGTAGGAATACAGGTGATCTTGCCGGCCTGTTCCAGTGCAGCCAGCATATCGGTGGCAATTGCCTCGATTTCCGGCACCACCAGATCCGGCTGCTCCTGTTCGATCAGCGCGGCCAGCGCAGCGCCATCGGCCATATTGATCACGTGCGCGCGGTGCGCCACCTGATGACCGGGCGCGTTCGGGTAGCGGTCAACGGCGATCACTTCGACCCCCAGACGTTGCAGGGCAATGATGACTTCTTTGCCTAGTTCACCGGAGCCAAGCAGCATCACCTTGGTGGCGTTAGGTGCTAGCGGAGTACCGAAAATGCGGGGAGTATTCATGAGATAGAAAATTAAATGCTGATCAGAACGAATAGACCAGCGTCAGTGAAGTCTGGGTATCAGTATTACGTTTGTCTGCGGGCACGCTGGTATCGTTGCGGATGCTGTAGGCCGCCTTCATCTGCATGGTGCCGTTAATTTTGGCGCGTAACGCCGTCTCGGCCTGCGAGTGCACATTGGAAGTGCCCCGTTCGACAATCACGTTCTGGGACATCTGCGCCGATTCGCTCACTTTCCACTTGAGATTGGCGGCACCACGAATGGTCATTCCCGTTTCGGTGACGCCGGTCGAGCGCGAACCGCGGAAATAGCCCGGACCGATTTCGACATCCATATTACTGGCGGTGCTGGCGTAAGCCTGGGTGCCGTAACCGACGCCCAGCGTCGAGTAGCGCATATAGGCGCCAAAGCGGTCATCGACATGAGTGGCCAGCGCAAACAGGCGATTGTGATCTTCGAGTAGCTTGAAAGCGGCTTTACCGGACAGCGAGTAGCGCTGCGCCGAGCGCTGGCGGACCCGCGCACCACTGGCCTGCTTGATTTCTTCGTCCTTGAAGTAACCGGCCAGAATATATTCATTGCTCCAGTTGCGTAGTTCCTGATGGGCGTCGAGCTTGCCCGTTACGGAGTTACCTACAGTGTTACCGGAGGTGGAGATAGCGCCCAGTTCGGCGGAGTTGCTCCAGCCTAATTCAGGGACATTGTCAGCCGCAAAACACCACGTGCTCAGGAGCAAAAGGGGCGGGAAAAGAATTTTCGCATTCATGCTGCTATTGTAACCGAGACCAGCGCGCTGGCGGGCACCCGCCAGCGTTTGCCGAAATTCTTATGGCAAAGTCAGGATCACCTTGACCGTATCGTCAACGGCACTCTTTTCGATGTAGCCGATGGCATTGATATCATTGGCAATGGCCTTTTTGACTTCGGCGGTCGAGTGCATTTCAGCCGGCATCACCCCCTTACCGGTAAAGATGATCTTGGCCCAGGTTGCTTTCACCTGCGATATATCCTTGCCCGCCAGACGCTGGTAGAAATCGGTACGGATCTGTGATTTCTCGGATTGATCGAGGGGCACGAACATGGTTGATTTGCCGAGGAAAAACTGTGAGGCTTGCTCGGAGAACATCCGTGTAGCGGGGTTTTTCGGATTGACCACAACCACAATTTCGGCTGCCGAGGCGAAACCGGCCACTAACAGGGTGCTGGCGAGGGCCAGTTTGATGAAGGATTGCTGCATAAATACTCCCGGGTATGAGTCTAGTTTTGTCGTGTAATGTTGTGTTTAATCAGAACACCATCTGCCACGATGCCGACAGCAGATTGGCATCGCCGGTGAACTGGAATTTCGATTGATCTTTGATTTTGTCGAATTGCACTTTCAACGCTTGTGAAGTGGCAAAATCCCAGCGATAGGTGAGTGAGGTAGTGTTATGTTTCTCCACCCCGCTAGGCCAGTAGTCGGCGTGTTCGGTGAATTGCGACCACGACAGCAGTACCGAATGCTGGTCGAATTTATAACCGCCAGAGTAAGACTGGGCAATGAAAGTATTTTTAACCGATGGTCGGTCAATATAATTGACTTCGCTGCGTAATAACCAGTTTTTATAATCAACATTCAAAGACAAACCATAGAATGCCTGTCCGACATCATTAATCAACTGGCCATTCGCTCCTGACATGGCCGGACTGCGCACGCCGTTAATAACGGAATAACGTTCCACCACGGTGTGCATATACACGCCACGCAGGCTGAAAATGTCATTACTGGCGTCAAGATAGCCGCCCACCATTTTGTTCCACGATTCATCAATGCGACTGGTGTAATACAGGTTGCCGAGCATCTGGTTATCCTTGCTCTTGCGCCGCCCGGCCCAGACGTTGGCGGTGTAGGTCCAGTCGCCGATGTTGTTGCTGTAGAGCAGATTGGCGCCGTCATACGAATAAATCTGCCACGCATACAGATCCTGTGAAGGGCGCAACCACGGATAGGCATAGCCGACATACATATAGTCGGAGTAATAGTAGAGCGGCAGACGCTTGCGACCCGCCTGTAGCGTGAGATTTTCGTTGATGCGGTAGCTGCCATAGGCCCAGTCGGCGTTCACCGAACTATCGGCGCCGCGCGCGACGACCTGTACCGTGGCGGACAGATCCGGCGTGAATTTGAAACTACCCTGCAGGCCGGCCAGTGATTCCGGCTGGACTTGCGTTTTGTGATATTCGTAGAGGCCAACATACTCGTAATTGGCGGTTAAGCACGGGCACTTGTAGCTGTAACCCGGTTGCGCGTTAATCTGGTAGGGCACGCTGGCATCGCTGGCGCCACTAAGTACCCGTCCAACGGTGAACTGGGCAAAGCCACTAAATGAACTCTCCACCGAATACGCTGATGATGAAAGAATAGATAATGTTGCCAGTGCCGTAATTTTAATAACGCGCATTGTGTTTCCCCTTTTGTGAGATATTCTATTTTTTAATTTACTATTGAAAAAATAGCGGGGCAAGCGCAATGATTAAAGTGTCTCTTTTAGGTATTGAGCGCTTATTAATATTAATTAATTTCACTCGGCTAGGGCTCTATAGAAACACTGTGTTTTAAACAACGCAATACAAAGGTGGAACGGCTATGCCGCAAGCCCGGTAGTTTATAAAGTTTGCGACGCAGAAACTCTTCATAGCCAGCCGTGCCGGCCACGGCCACCTTGATCAGATAGTCGTATTCGCCGGTCAGCAGATAGGCTTCCATGACCTCGGGCAGGTCAGCCAGAGCCTGACCGAATTTTTCGAAGATGTCGTCGTCGTGGCGGTCGAGGGTGACTTCGATGATGACGGTATCGGGATAGCCGAGTGCTTTCTGGCTTAGCATGGCCGTGTATCCCTCGATCAGGCCACCTTCCTCCAGTGCCCGCACCCGATTCCAGCACGGCGTCGTCGAGAGGCCGACTTTTTCCGCAAGCCGGGTGTTACTCATGCGCCCGTCACGGCGCAATTCACGCAGAATTTTACGGTCCAGTTCGTCAATTTCCATGGCCTTACTCCGTTTAGATAGATATTCCTATGATCTTATCATTGACAGGAGAATCTTCTACCAATCTGCCATAACCGCCGGAATTATGGGAGCCTATTCCCCCCATCAACGGATATTCTGGCTATATGAAAACTCACCAGACCACACTCCGTTTCTGCCTCGAAGATGAGGCGCCTATCGCCACGCTGGAAGCCGTTCTGGCGATTGTGCGCAGACTGGATTTGCAACTGCTGAGTTTGCGCAGCCATGCCCAGCCGGGTGGCCAGGAAGTGCAACTTCGTATTGCCGCGGCGCGGGAGGAGGCCCTCGTGCTATGCCGTATGCGCCTGAATAATCTGGTCGGCGTACTGGCCGTCAGGGTGCTGCCCGCACCGTCCGCCCGGCCGATCGAACGGCCTAGCTGCACCTACCTGCAAATTCCGCCATACAATAGTGCCTATGTGCACAAACAGGATTCCGTATGAGCGAATTTTCCAATGACATCTACACCGAACCGGAAGGTTTCGATCGCAATACGCTGGCCAATCTGGGCCCGCTGACCCGTATGGCCGGCGTCTGGACCGGGCAGCGTGGTCTGGACATCAAGCCCAAGGCGGATGGCCCCCGCAAGCAGGCCTATGTCGAGCGCATTGAACTGCAGCCTATCGATCCGGTCACCAACGGTCCGCAACTATTTTATGGTCTGCGTTACTTGATCATTGTGAATAAGCCGGATCAGGCCAAAACCTATCACGAGCAGGTTGGTTACTGGTTGTGGGAGCCGGCCACGGGCACCGTGATCCAGACGCTGGCAATTCCGCGCGGTCAGATCGCCATGGCCGCAGGGCTGGTGGCAGCTGAAGCCGATCAGTTCGAACTGGTCGCATTGCGCGAATCGGAAACCTACGGCATCCGCTCCAATCCTTTCCTTGAACATGGTTTTAAGACCGTGGAATACCGCATCAAGGTCAGTTTCCATGACGACGGCAGCTGGTCGTACGAAGAAGATACCGTGATGCTGATCCGTGGCAAGGATGAGCCGTTCCATCATCTAGATCGCAATCATCTGCACAAGCTGGCGGAGCCGACGCCGAATCCACTGATCAGCGGCATCCCGGCCTGAGGCAGTAGCGCCGGTTTGCCCGGGTTTACCCCTGTGCGCCCCGTCAACGCTCCGCTAGAATGCCAGCTTCGATAGGGTAGGAGATGATGGGTTTGATCCAACGCAGTCTGCTGGCTGCGACACTGGTGGCAGGTTTGCTGGGCGAGGCAGGGGCAAGCAATTGCCCGGCCCATTACGTCGATGGGCGCCTGCCGGAAATTCAGAAGTCCAGCATGCAGGCAGCCACCACCGAGCTGTGCTACGGAGTGTTCGGCGTGATGCATTCCGGTATTACCCGGACGCCACTGTGGTCGGCAGAACATCTGACAGCCGACAATCTGGCCGCAGCGAAAACGCTGTCGCGGGAAAATTCCTTCCATGCCGAGCCACGCCTGCCAGCGCGCGCCCGCGCCGAACTATCCGACTATGCGCGCAGCGGCTATGACCGCGGGCACATGGCGCCGAATGGCGATATGCCGGATCGCAGCAGTCAGCGTGAGAGTTTTACACTGGCCAATATGGTGCCGCAGGATGGTGAAAATAACCGCCATCTGTGGGCCGGCATCGAAGGCGTGGTGCGCAAGCTGGCCGTGCGTGAGGGCGACCTGTATGTGGTGACGGGGCCGGCATTCCTGGGCGCCAATCTGCAGAAAATCGGCAATGTGCTGGTTCCTACCCATCTGTACAAACTGGTGTACAGTCCCCGACAGAAGGCCGGGGCGGCGTTTTTTGTCGAAAACCGTGCCACGGCCGACTATGAAATGCTCAGCATCGCGCAACTGGAAGCGCGGATCGGCATCAATCTACTGCCAAGTCTGAATGCCGCGCAAAAAGAGACAGTGTTACGACTGCCGAAAGTAAAAATGCGTAAATCACGAGGTGACAATTGAAGCAGTTCATCCCCTATGCGAATGAAGCCGATGTCCTGACCATCGGCCAGCTGACGCTGGAAAACCGTCTGGACCGCATCACGATTGCTGGCGATCTTGATCTCACAGCAGATCAGCAGGGGCTGGCGTATGCCCGTCAGCTGCAGCAACTGCTGAATGCCATTGTGGGCAGTCTGGAGACGCAGAGCTTGCCGCCTCAGCTGACGCCGGTGGCCGCTAGTACGGTCGCCAATCCATTCGGAGCCTGAACATGTCGCGCTATCAGGGTGCGTTAATGAGCACAGAGCAGATTCGCACGATAGGCCTGGGCGTGCTGGAATGCACCCTGCCCAAGCAGCAGTGGACTCATGCGGCACACCTTGCCGCAGCGCTCTGGCTGCTCGCCGAACGGCCCGATATTGATGCGCCGCTGGCCATGCCGGAGATGATCCGCGCCTACAATCTGGCCTGTGGTGTTGCCAACACCGACACCGGTGGCTACCACGAGACGATCACCCAGTGCTCGCTGCGCGCGGTGAAGGCCTATCTCGCGCTGCAGCCGGCCGGCACCGAACTGGCCGCGCTGTGCACCGGTTTGCTCGCTTCACCGTTTGGTGATAAGCACTGGCCGCTGAAGTACTGGAGCACCGATTGCCTGTTTTCAACGCTAGCACGGCGTCAGTGGGTCGAGCCCGATCTGCAAGCTCTGCCGTTCTAATGCTAGGATGGCGCATCTCTACTTGAATCTGATCGACGAACCATGGCCTTTTTTGTAACCGGTAATAATTCCATTGATGCGCTGGTGTATAGCAGCTGGGCACGGCGCCCCAGTACGGCCGTTTCGCTGACCTATAGTTTCATGACTGCAGCACCGACCGATGGGAGTGTCGAGGATGTGCGCGGCTTTGCGCCACTGACTACCGAGCAGCAGACTGCGGCACGTGCCGAGCTGGCCGTGTGGGCCACGGTTGCCAATATTACCTTTGCAGAAGTGGCCAGCGGCGGCGACATACAACTGGGGAGCAATGATCAGGGCAAGCAGAGTAGTGGTTACGCCTATTTGCCGAATGGCAGCGATCCGACCTATCTGTTTTTGAATAATACTGATTCCAGCAATACCCGCTATGGCGCCGGATCATTCGGCACCTCGGTGCTGTTGCACGAACTAGGCCATACGCTGGGTCTCAAGCACCCGGGAGATTATGATTCCACCGGCAGTGCCATCGATGGCCCGTTTCTGCCGGAGGCGACCGATAATCTCGACTATACCCAGATGTCGTATAACAATGGCAGTGGCTTCAATCTGAGCGGCAACTATGGCATTACACCGATGCTCTACGACATACAGGCGATCCAGTACCTGTATGGCGCGAACATGAGTTACCACAGCGCTGCCGATAGCTATACCTTCAGTGCGGACGCGCCACCCCAGTGCATCTGGGATGCCGGCGGCAGCGACACCTTCGACTTCTCGTCCTGCACCAGTAGCGTCACCATCAACCTGAATGCGGGCAGTTTCAGCGCCACGGCGCCCGGTTATAACAATATCTCGATTGCTTTCAATGTCACGATCGAGAAAGCCATTGCGGGTTCGGGCGGCTCGACCGTGTATGCCAATAGCGCCGGCAATACCATTACCGGCGGCGCCGGCGTCGATCTGATTTATGGCGGCACCGGCAGCGATACGGTTAGTGGCGGCGCGGGGGTCGACACCATGGTACTGGCGCGTGCCTACGACAAGTACGTCTTGTCCGGTAGCACGAGCTCTGCGCAGGTACTCGGTGATGGTACGGACAAATTGAGCGGCATCGAAATCCTGCAGTTCTCCGACCGCACCATCGATCTGAGCAAGATCGCGCTGATCGTCAATGGTTCGGCGGCCAGCGATAAACTGCTGAGCGGTGTAGGTAGCGAACTGCTAAATGGCGGCGCGGGTTTCGATAGCGTCACCTACAGCAGCGCGCGCACGGCCTACAAGGTGCTAGTCAGTGGCAACGAGTTTCTGGTCGCCGACAGCAGCGGTGCGAGTCAGGATGTGCTCAGCGGTGTCGAACGTCTGTTTTTCTCGACCGGCAATGCGGTGGCGCTCGATATTGGCGATCACCAGATTGGCGGCGAAGCGTATCGCATCTACCAGGCAGCGTTTAACCGCGCGCCCGATCTGGTCGGACTGGGTTTCTGGATCCGTGCACTGGACAATAGCTATACCCTGACCCAGGTGGCCGAATTCATGATGGGCAGTAGTGAATTTATCAAAGCCTATGGAAGTAATCTCAGCAACCACGATTTCGTCTATCAGATTTACCAGAACGTACTGCACCGCACGCCCGATGCCGGTGGCGCACAGTTCTATGAAAACAATCTGAATAGCAGCGCCGCCAGCCGTGCCGAAGTACTGGCGTCGATTTCCGAATCGGCCGAGAACCAGGCCGGTGTCATCGGTAGCATCGTTAACGGTTTCGATTACACCATCTACACCGGCTAGGCCGGGTCGGGTTCGGGCAGGCTGATGCGGTTGCGACCCATGTGTTTTGCCCGGTACAGTGCCGAGTCGGCAGTGGCGACTAGCTGGCCGGGATCGCTGTCCGGTGCGGCAAAGGCGGTCGCGGCGCCGATGCTGACGGTGACCACATGCTGCAGGCTGCCCAGGTTGGGCAGGTGCAACTGTTCTACCCGGCAGCGGATGCGCTCTGCCACAATGGCCGCCCCTTTCAGCGACTGATTGGGCAGAATTACAGCAAATTCTTCGCCGCCGTAGCGCGCCACCAGATCATTGGCGCGCATTTCACTGGCCACCGCACCAGCGATGCGCTGCAGACATTCATCCCCGCCCAGATGACCGTAGGCGTCGTTGTACTGTTTGAAATTATCGACATCTACCATCAGCAGCGAGAGTGGCTGGTTCTGGCGCAAGGCACGGGCCCATTCGGCGCTCAGGGTGTCGTCAAAACAGCGCCGGTTGGCCAGTCCCGTCAGGCCATCGCGGGTGGCGAGTTGTTCGAGTGCCGCCTGGGCGCGCTTTTCGTCGGTGACGTCGCGCAGCGTCTCGGCCACCGCCAGCAGTTTTCCCGTCAGATCGAGAATCGGACTGGCATCCGCCACTAGATAGCGGCGCCGCCCGAGACGGGGCATGTCGCACCAGTTTTCGGCGCGCAGCCCGCTGTCATGGTCAGCATGCTTAGCCTCGCCAGCAGCTTCGCGAGCGGCGCCGGGATTGCGGTGCTGCACCACCAGATCGGCCAGCGTGGGGCGCTGTTCATGGTAAAAGCTTTTCCAGTGATCGCGCGTGCCCAGCACTTCCCAGGCTTCGACGCCAGTCAGGCGTTCGCAAGCACGGTTCCAGATGATCACTTTCCCTTGCAGGTCAAGGACAAAGGTGGGAACGACCAGCAACTCCATCAGTTTCAGGGCGAAACTGTGCTGGACGTCGGCAGCGGGATATTCCATGACATGCTGGATTTTAGGGGGCGTAGGCATGGGATGGACCTCCTTTTTTGTGCATGCACTTACCTTAGCGTGCTTGCTCTGAGGTAGCATTGTGAAAGGTCAACTTTTTCCCGCCTTGGGCATCCGCGCTGGTATGCGATATAATCGAGGGTTGTCCTTTCAGGAACTGTCGTGACCTACAGCATCAAAGAGATTTTTTACACGCTGCAAGGCGAGGGCGCCCACGCCGGGCGTCCTGCCGTGTTCTGCCGTTTTTCCGGCTGCAATCTGTGGACCGGCCGCGAGCAGGATCGCAGCAGTGCCATTTGCCAGTTTTGCGATACGGATTTTGTCGGCACGGACGGCGAGGGCGGTGGCAAGTTCACCACCCCCGAAGCACTGGCCGCGACGATTAATGCACTCTGGCCGGCCAGTTATCCGGCCAGTAAGTATGTGGTGTTCACGGGCGGCGAGCCGCTGCTGCAACTCGACCCACCACTGATTGCCGCGATGCATGCGCAAGGCTTTACGATTGCCATCGAGACCAATGGCACGCTGGAAGTGCCACCAGGGGTCGACTGGATTTGCGTCAGCCCCAAGATGGGCTCGACGCTTGCCGTGAAAAAGGGCAATGAAATCAAGGTGGTGATTCCGCAGACGGGGCAAGACCTGAGCGTCTACGAGGCGCTCGCTTTTGAACATTTCTTCGTGCAGGCAATGGATGGCCCGCTGGCCGAATTTAATACCCGTCTCGCCATCGAGACCTGCAAGCGCAACCCGCAGTGGAAGCTGAGCTTGCAAACCCATAAACTTTTACAGATACCCTAATCATGCTGACCATTACCCGCAAACTGGAATTCGATGCAGGCCACCGCATTCCCGACCACAAGAGCCAGTGCCGCAATCTGCACGGTCACCGTTACACGCTGGAAATCACGCTGACGGGCAACATCATCACGGCCGAAGGCAATTCCGATAACGGCATGATTATGGATTTCTCCGACATCAAGGCGCTCGCCAAAGAGCATCTGGTCGATGTCTGGGATCACGCTTTCATCGTCTACGAGAAAGATAATGCGGTGCGCGAATTCCTCGCCACGCTGCCCGGCCATAAAACCGTCGTCATCGACCGTATTCCGACCGTCGAGAATCTGGCGCATGTTGCCTTTGCCATCCTCAAGGCGGCCTATAAAGACCGTTACGGCACCGGCCTGCATCTGCACAAGCTGGTACTGCACGAAACCCCGAACTGCTGGGCCGAGATTACGGATGCCTGATCAGGAGTTTATGCGGCAGGCGCTGGAACAGGCGCAGCACGCGTGGGATCTCGGCGAAGTGCCGGTGGGCGCGGTAGTGGTCAAGGACGGCGTGGTGATCGCGCGTGGCTACAACCAGCCGATCGGCCAGCATGACCCCAGTGCGCACGCGGAAATTGTCGCCTTGCGGGCCGCCGCAGCCGCACTGGGCAACTACCGCCTGCCCGGCTGTGAACTGTATGTGACGCTGGAGCCTTGCCTGATGTGCTCCGGTGCCATGATGCATGCGCGACTGGCGCGCGTGGTGTACGGCGCGGCGGATCCAAAAACCGGTGTGTGTGGTTCGGTACTCGACCTGTTCGAACATCAGCAATTGAATCACCACACCAGCGTTACCCGTGGTGTGCTGGCTGAAGAATGCAGTGCACTGCTAAAAAGTTTCTTTGCCGCCCGACGGGCTGCCGCTACGGCTGCGCGACGCGCGGCCCTCGCGGCCGGTGACACACCGGATCGTGCGCCGGACGCTGACCCGGCCGATTGAGCACAGCGGGGTAAGCGCCGCCTTGCCCGCCACAGGGCCGCGCGGTAAGATGGAGCGACTTTCTCCACGTTCAAGACCGCATCGCGGCACACCACATTGACTACCACTCCTTTCGGCATGGCGATTGCCGCCACCGGTGGCTACGCACCGGACTATCCTGCAGTCGAGGCCGGTATCGCGCGGCTGCGCGCGCAGGGCTACCTGATCAACAATTACTATCAGCATGAACAGCGCCACCAGCGTTTCGCTGGCACCGATGCCGGCCGCCTGGCCCAGCTGTATGCGGCAGCCGATGATCCCGAGGTGCAGGTGGTTCTCGCGCTGCGCGGCGCCTACGGCATCAGCCGGCTATTACCGCACATCGATTTCGAGCGACTCGCGGCCAGCGGCAAGCTGTTTGTCGGCTACAGCGATTTCACGGCCTTCCAGATGGCGCTGATGAAGCAGACTGGCCACATCAGCTTTGCCGGCCCCATGGTGTGCGGCGATTTCGCCCGCGAAACGCTGGTCGACTACACGATCCAGCAATTCCACGACTGTTTGCATGGTCCGCAGCACCATGTCACGGGGCAAGTGGCCGAGGGCGGCAGCGACAATCCCGTCGTCGATCTGCGTGGCCAGTGGTGGGGCGGAAATCTGGCAATGCTGGTCAGCTTGCTAGGTACAGCGTACTTCGCAGCCCAGCCTAAGGGCATCCTGTTCCTCGAAGACATTAGCGAACATCCTTACCGGATCGAACGCATGCTGTTGCAATTGTTCTATGCCGGTGCATTGGAGGGACAGCAGGCGGTGGTGCTGGGGGACTTTTCCGGCTACAAACTCAGTCCTTATGATAATGGCTACGATTTCGAGGCCATGCTGGCCTATTTGCGCGCAGTTTTACCGCTACCGGTGCTGACCGGACTGCCGTTCGGTCACATCGAACGGCGTGCCACCTTGCCCTACGGCGCGCTGGCGCATCTGCGCTCGAGCCCGCGCGATCTGACTGTGACTTTCAGTGAGTACCCGACCTTGCGTCGCTAATGGTAAAATGCTCGGTTAATTCAATTCACCGCTTTAAAGGTCTCAAGTGCTCTCCACAGCCAATATCACCATGCAATTCGGCGCCAAGCCGCTGTTCGAAAATATTTCCGTTAAATTCGGCGATGGCAACCGCTATGGCCTGATCGGCGCCAATGGCTGCGGTAAGTCCACCTTCATGAAAATCCTCGGTGGCGATCTGGAACCATCGGGCGGTAACGTCATGCTGGACACCAACGAGCGCCTCGGTAAGCTGCGTCAGGATCAGTTTGCATTCGAAGAAATGCGCGTGCTGGACGTGGTGATGATGGGCCATACGGAAATGTGGGCAGCGATGGCCGAACGCGACGCCATCTACGCCGATCCGGAAGCGACCGACGACGATTACATGAAGGCCGCCGAGCTGGAAGGCAAAGTTTCCGAATATGACGGCTACACGGCTGAAGCGCGTGCCGGTGAGCTGCTGCTGGGCGTGGGCATCGCTATCGATTTGCATCAGGGCCTGATGAGCAATGTGTCGCCGGGCTGGAAACTGCGCGTACTGCTGGCGCAGGCACTGTTCTCGAATCCCGATATTCTGCTGCTCGACGAACCGACCAATAACTTGGACATCAACACGATTCGCTGGCTGGAAGACGTGCTCAACGAGCGCAACTCCACCATGATCATCATTTCCCACGATCGTCACTTCCTGAATCAGGTCTGCACCCACGTCGCCGACATGGATTACGGCACCCTGAAGATCTATCCAGGCAACTACGATGACTACATGTTCGCATCGACCCAGGCGCGTAACCAGCAACTGGCGAACAATGCCAAGGCAAAAGAGAAAGTAGCCGAACTGCAGGACTTCGTACGCCGTTTCTCGGCCAACAAATCGAAGGCCCGTCAGGCCACTTCACGCGCCAAGATGATCGACAAGATCAAGGTGGAAGACATCAAGCCGTCGTCGCGCGCCTATCCCTTCGTGCGTTTCGAAGGCGAGAAGAAGTTGCACCGTCTGGCCGTCGAGGTGGACAGCATCGCCAAGAAATACGACCGTCAGCTGTTCAATAACTTCAGCATCATGGTTGAAGCGGGCGAACGCATCGCCATTATTGGTGCCAACGGTGCCGGTAAGACCACCATGCTGCGTTGCATCGGTGGTGACGAGGTTGCTGGCCTGCACGCTGACCATGGTATGGTGAAGTGGGCAGAGAACGCCAATGTTGGCTACATGCCGCAAGATCCGACCGAGGATTTCGCCACCGAAATCAGTCTGACCGACTGGATGGGCAAGTGGACCAAGGAAGGCGACGACGATCAGGCTGTGCGCTCCATCCTCGGCCGTCTGCTGTTTGGCGGCGACGAAGTCAAGAAATCCGTGAAAGTGCTGTCCGGTGGTGAGAAGGGTCGCATGATGTACGGCAAGCTGATGCTGGGCCGTCACAATGTGCTGCTGCTCGATGAACCAACCAATCACATGGACATGGAATCGATCGAGTCGCTGAATATCGCGCTGGAAAAATACGCCGGCACCCTGATCTTCGTCTCGCACGACCGTGAATTCGTGTCCTCGCTGGCCAACCGTATCCTGGAGATCAAGGATAACGAGATCATCGATTTCCGCGGCAACTACGAAGAATACTTGAGCAGCCAGGGCATTAACTAAGCCCTTACACCTGCTGAACTAACGCCACACTGACCCTGCCGACGCCTGTCGCCGGCAGGGTTTTTTCCAGTGTGCGATAGTATGCTCACTGGCGCGCTGTCATCTGTCCCTATTGCCAGTCTTTGTCACCTGTATCCGTTACTGAATACCATGCAAACCATCGAGATTAAGCCCGTCGAATACGAGCATCCGCAAGACGGCGCCAGTTGTACCGCCCATGCCTGGGCACGCACTCCGGCGCCCTTGTCGTCTGAACAGCGCAGCACCCTCAAAGCCCGCATCAAGCAGCTGCTGAAAGAAAAGCAGGCTGTGCTGGTTTCCCACTATTACGTTGATGCCGATCTGCAGGATCTGGCGGAGGAGACGGGCGGTTGCGTGTCCGATTCGCTGGAGATGGCGCGTTTCGGTCGCGATCATCCGGCCAGCACGCTGATCGTTGCCGGTGTGCGCTTCATGGGCGAAACGGCGAAGATTCTGAGCCCGGAAAAACGTATCCTGATGCCGGATCTGGACGCGACCTGTTCGCTCGATCTCGGTTGTCCGGCGGACCAGTTCACTGCCTTCTGCGATGCCCATCCGGATCGCACGGTGGTGGTGTATGCCAATACCAGCGCCGCCGTGAAAGCGCGTGCCGACTGGATGGTGACGTCCTCGATCGGTCTCGACATCGTCGCGCACCTGCATGCCCAGGGTAAGAAAATTCTGTGGGCACCGGACAAGCATCTGGGCTCCTACATCCAGAAGCAGACCGGTGCCGATATGCTGCTGTGGCAGGGGTCCTGCCTGGTGCACGATGAGTTCAAGGGCGTGGAACTGGAACTGCTGAAGGCTGAATATCCGCAAGCGAAAATTCTGGTCCACCCGGAGTCGCCGGCCCACGTGGTGGCGCTGGCCGATGTGGTGGGTTCGACCACCCAGATCATCGACGCGGCCGTGAACTCGGACGCCGATACCTTCATCGTCGCCACCGATAACGGGATTCTGCACAAGATGCGCGCTTTGGCCCCGGGCAAACGCTTTATCGAGGCGCCAACGGCTGGCAATAGCGCCACCTGCAAGAGCTGCGCGCATTGCCCATGGATGGCGATGAATGGTCTGCAGAATCTGGTGGATCTGCTGGAAAACATGGATCAGTCCAGTGATCACGAGATCCATGTCGATCCCGTGATCGGCCAGCAGGCCGTGAGGTCGATCAGCCGCATGCTCGATTTCGCCGCGGCGAAAAAGGCACGCGTACAGGCGAGCGCCGATCTGGCGCAGGAAGGCAAACTGTTTTCGGGAATCGGTCCGGCATGAGTACTCTGAAAAATTCCTTCGCACCATTTGACGCTGCGCTCAACGCGGCGTTTGAAGCCAATCTGCTGGCGGCCTTGCTGGAAGACGTCGGTAGCGGCGACCTGACCGGCTTGCTAGTACCGGAAGGCGGCCGTGCGACGGCGCGCGTGATCGTGCGCGAAGACGCCGTGCTGTGTGGCGCGCCGTGGTTTGAAGGCGTGATGAACTGCATGCAGGCCGGCATCGAGATCGACTGGCAATATGCTGAAGGCGATCTGATGAAGGCTGACAGTCTGGTCTGCACCATTCAGGGACCGGCACGGGCCTTGCTGACGGCAGAACGGGCCGCCCTGAATTTCCTGCAACTACTGTCCGGCGTTGCGACGGTGACCCGCAAGTATGTTGATGTGATCGCCGGCACCCGTGCCGCCATTCTCGATACCCGCAAGACCATGCCCGGCATGCGACTGGCGCAAAAGTATGCAGTGCGGGTCGGCGGCGGGCAGAACCAGCGTCTGGCGCTGTATGACGGCATCCTGATCAAGGAAAACCACATCGCCGCAGCCGGTGGCATTACGCCGGCCGTGCACGCTGCGCGCCAACTCGACAAAGGTGTTTCGATACAGGTGGAAGTGGAGTCGATCGCCGAACTGGAAGAAGCGCTGAGCGCTGGTGCCGTATCCATCCTGCTGGATAACTTCAGTCTGGACATGATGCGCGCCGCGGTGCAGTTGAACGCGGGTCGGGCATTGCTGGAAGCATCGGGCGGCATCAACTTCGATACCGTGCGGGCGATTGCCGAAACGGGCGTGGACCGGATTTCGATCGGCAGTCTGACCAAGGATGTGCGCGCAACGGATTACTCGCTGCGCATCGTCGGCTAAGCTGCAGTGTGCCCCGGGCTGCGCTGCGGGGTATTGATTTGTTTGCCCATCCGCACCAGCCCGACTTTGACGGGGCCGGGCAGCTCGATTTCAAACGCTTCTATATCGCTGAAGCCGCAAGCACGGTACAGCGGCACTCCGGGCAGGGTGGCCGCCAGTTCCAGACGCCCGAAACCACCGGCTGCTGCCGCCTCACTGCAGTGATTGAGTAGCATCCGTCCCAGTCCACGCCGCGCCGCATCCGGATGCACGAAGAAGGCACGGATGCGCGCTGGCTGAGTGGCCGGATCCAGCAAGGGATCGGCACCCTGTTTGGTGCGATCGGCACCGAACAGCGTGGCGCGCTTGCTCCAGCCGCCACAGGCGACCAGCTTACCCTGGTCTTCGATCAGAAAGTAGGTCTGATCGGCCACCAGTTGCGTATCCACCCCGAACACGTGGCGGGTGATGGCCTGGGCCTGTTCAGCGCTATAAAAGCCTGCGCTGAGCTCCACGCCCGAACGGGCAATCAGGGTTTCCATAGCGGGAATATCATCCGCGCGGGCGCTACGCAATTCGATCATGCAACAACCTCTTATCGACGACGGTTGGGTGTCAGGATACTCGGCAAAGCTTTCGGCAAGGTTTCAGGATAGTCACGGCTGAAATGCAGGCCACGGCTTTCACGGCGCTGCAGTGCGCTATTCACGATCAGGCCAGCCACATCGACCAGATTGCGCAGTTCCAGCAAATCGTGGGTGATGCGGAAGTTCTGATAGTACTCGTCGATCTCTTCCTTGAGCAGGGCAATCCGGTGCTGGGCCCGTTCGAGTCGCTTGGTGGTGCGGACGATGCCCACATAATTCCACATGAAGCGGCGCAACTCGTCCCAGTTGTGGGCGATCACCACTTCCTCGTCGGCATCCGTGACGCGGCTCTCATCCCAGTCGGGCAGATACGGCACTTCGCCTTTTTCCTTGGCGGCGATGTCGGTAGCGCAGGCGCGACCAATCACCACGCATTCGAGCAGCGAATTGCTGGCCAGTCGGTTGGCGCCGTGCAAACCGGTGCAGGCAGTTTCACCCACGGCATACAGGCCGGGCAGGTCGGTACGACCGTGCAGATCGGTCACCACGCCGCCACAGGTGTAGTGCGCGGCTGGCACGATCGGGATCGGCTGTTTGGTAATGTCGATGCCCAGTTCCAGGCAGCGTGCATAGATGGTCGGGAAGTGTTCGATCAGGAATTCGGCCGGTTTATGGCTGATGTCGAGATGCACATAGTCGAGCCCGCGTTTCTTGATTTCGAAGTCGATGGCGCGCGCCACCACATCACGCGGCGCCAGTTCGGCACGCTCGTCGTGGGCCAGCATGAAGCGCTTGCCTGCCGCTGCACCAGCTTCTGGCGGCAGCTTCAGCAAGCCACCTTCGCCGCGGATCGCTTCCGTGATCAGGAAAGACTTGGCATACGGGTGGTACAGGCAGGTGGGGTGGAACTGGATGAATTCCATATTCGACACCCGGCAACCGGCGCGCCAGGCCATGGCGATACCGTCGCCACTGGCCGTATCGGGATTGGTGGTGTACAGATAGACTTTACCGGCGCCGCCAGTTGCCATCACCGTGTGTTCGGCAGCAAAGGTCAGTACCTGACCACTCTGTTCGTCCTGAACATACAGGCCGTAGCACTTGGGCTGGCCGTTCTTTGAACCGTGCAATTTATCCGAAGTAATCAGATCGATGGCGCAGTGGTGCTCGAACAGCGTGATATTCGGGTGAGCGCGAACTTTCTCTTCCAGCGTCACCTGCACAGCATGACCGGTGGCATCGGCAGCGTGGATGATGCGGCGCTGGCTGTGGCCGCCTTCGCGGGTCAGGTGGAAGCCTAGCTCGGCGGAATCGTCACGGGTGAACGGTACGCCTTGTTCGATCAACCATTCGATTGCTTCGCGGCCGTGTTCGACGATGTAGCGGGTGGCCGCTTCGTCGCACAGACCGCCGCCGGCGACCAGGGTGTCATCGATATGCTGGGAGTGGCTATCGCCGGAATCGAGTACCGCAGCAATCCCGCCCTGCGCCCAGTTGCTGGCGCCATCCTTGAGAGCGCGCTTGGAAATGATCGCGACTGTGCGCGTTTCGGCCAAATGCAAGGCGACCGACAGGCCGGCCAATCCACTGCCGACAATTGCAACATCAAATTTCATGATTCCGCTTGATTACACTAAAGACCCATGACTATAGACCATTTGACACATGCCTGTCATTTTCGCGCCAATTTCCGCTCCATCCCGCGCAAACTGCAGAGCGGATTGTGACGCCTCAATGCCGCCCAGCGGCATCGGCCCATGATCGGTCACACCGTGTGGCCAGTCGCAGGGGGCATCGTGATCCGCATTTTCCACCATTACGTCTCGAGAATTGCATTTTTGCTATTCCTACTGGAGCTGATGCTGCTCTTGCTGACGGCCGTGCTCAGCGCACCCATGCGGCTGGCCCCGCGCTTGCTGCAGTCACAGCAACTGTACAGCCATGCCCTAGGGTTCGCGCTGGTGATGGTACTGAGCATGGGAACCCTCGGAATGTATCAGCACAGCCAGTCACGCGAGGACATGAAAAGCACCTTGCTGCGGATTCTGCCAGCACTGGCACTGGCCTTCGGGATCAGCAATCTATTCGCCAATGCGGCGCCGGCTGGCCCGTTCAGCCAGCTCGGCGCCAGCATTTTCCTGCTAGGAGGGGCGACGGTACTGATGGCACGGCTACTGGTGTTCACGTCCGCTCAGTCACGTCTGATGGAGCAGCGCCTGATCGTGATCGGCGACGGGAGTACGGCGCGCGAATGCATGGCGCTGGCCAAGGCCAGCGTCGGATTTCACCCGTTCAAGGTGGTGGGCTTTGTCCCCGTAGCGGGGGAAACCTGCTGTGTTCCGGGCGGCATGCTGCTACCGGCCGATTTGCCCCTGCTGACGCTGGCACGTCGCTACCACGCAGACGAGATCGTGGTGTCGGTCAACGATAGGCGCGGCGGCAGCTTTCCCGTTCACCAGCTACTCGACTGCGCGCTTGGCGGGGTGCCGGTGATTGATGCGGCCCGTTTCTTCGAACGGGAAGCCTGCCAGATCCGCCTCGATGCGCTACAGCCCAGCTATCTGATTTTTGGCGGCGGCTTCAAACAGAGTCCGCTGCGCGCCATGATCAAGCGTAGCGTCGATCTGCTAGCCAGCGCCATCATCGGTCTGGTGACTGCTCCGATCATGCTGCTCACCGCGCTCGCGATCCGGCTCGAAGATGGTGGCCCCGTGTTCTACCAGCAAGAGCGGGTGGGGCGCGCCAACCGCAGCTTTCGCGTGCTGAAATTTCGCAGCATGCGCAGCGATGCAGAACGCGATGGCCAGCCGCGCTGGGCAGTTCTAGACGATCCGCGCATCACGCGGGTGGGGCACTGGATACGCCGCTTGCGCATCGATGAGCTGCCGCAGATGCTCAATGTGCTGCGCGGGGAGATGAGTTTCGTCGGCCCACGTCCGGAGCGCGCTTATTTTGTCGAACAGTTGTGCGCTCAGAGTGCTTATTACAACGTGCGGCATAGCATCAAGCCCGGTATAACGGGACTGGCACAGGTGCGCTATCGCTATGGCGCATCGGTCGATGACGCGATCTGCAATTTACTGGCGGCCCGTACCGAGCAAGCGCTAGCCCTGAACCAGGTCTACAACATTGCGGTGGCGGGGCGAACCTCGCTCAATCAGCTGTATGCCATGCTCCAGCATATGCTACTGGCCGACCATCCGCAGGTGGCAGAATTAGTAGCGGTGTACCAGGAGTTCCGTGCGGGGGATGTGCGCCATTCGCATGCCGACATCTCCAAAGCCAGTCAATTGCTGCACAATCGCCCGACACATGACCTGCAGCGAGGACTACAGCAGACGGTACACTGGTACGGCCAGCAAGCGCTGGCAGAACAGGCGAAGTGATGAGAGGACGTGGAAACGGGAGTGAAGAGCAGAACTGAAAAGAGGAACTGAGAAATTAATGGGGGATATAGTTGGCGTTGCTAACATCTTTCAGTGCACGTCCAGCGACGCCGCCCGTACCACTACCCAGCAGATTGCTGCCCTGATACAACCCGGCAAGCTTTACCACTGCCTGCGCATCGCCAGCACCGGCGGCACGCTCGAATAACTGCCGCGCTTCATTGCGCTTGGCAGGATTGCTGAGGTAACGCAGGGCCAGCTCACGCTGCGCCACCGGCGAACCGAGTTCGGCCCATTCCTGCAGACGCCGCTCTGCCACACGATGCCCTTGTGTACCCAGTTGCTGTGCGGCTGCTTCAATCACCGTCGAGGGCGGAATCGCATCTTCGCGTGCCTGGCAAGCGATCAACGCCCCCACCAGTACTAGCAGGGAAGAAATCAGCACACCCGACTTATTGAATAATTCCATAAAGCTCCAACCTGTGATTAACGCCGGTACGCGAGTTGTCGCGAGTTCCCACGACGCACTGCACCATTATACTTGCACTGAGGCAAATTGCAAATAACGCAAGGGCTAGCCTAGCGCAAGCGCGCGGCGTAAGCCCCCGGCGTAAGCCCTGCAGCGGAATGCGTTTTCCCTGTGATAGCGGGGATTCCTGTCTCAGTCAGGAAGCATGTTAGCACGAACAATTTGCACGTCCTGTTGATACAGCCTTAACTAGGGTAACAATTGTAACGATTCGTTAATACACGAAACCGATCGGGCAGAGGCGGGTTTCTTTGCGGTGCAACAAGCAAGGAACAGCGGGAGATTTCGTCAAACCAGCAATAATCAGAGTGCCAGACCGGGGCAATGCTGCCGCAACCATTGCTGGGCCGCGTGCAGTACCAGGCGGTATTCGGATTCGACATTTGCAAACAGCGCGGGAATTAACTCCGGATGAGGAGCTAATAAGGCTTGCTCGAGGGGCATACAGGCAGCCACCAAGCGTTGGGCGCCGAGCGTGCCGATCGCTCCGCGCAAGGTGTGCAGCAGCTTGGCCGCATCGACCAGACGACCTTCGCGGATCGCACAGCCTGCAGCCAGCAGCGGCTCCATGCCCGGCACGCAGGCATCGCGCACAATCTGGCCGACCATGGCACGTGCTTTATCATCATTACCCATGTATTTAAGCAGGGTATCGACTGCAAAAATGCTCACTTCCGACATGCAATGCTCCAGAACAGTTTTCTCTGAACGCTCATCATAGCCGTTCAACCATCCGGATGCTTGGACTATTGCTGTCCGTCGTGGAACTGCTGGGTGAGCGTTTGCAAGGGCTGATGATTCCCCACTGGCAGTGCCAGACTGCTAGGCGGCGCAACGCGCACCGGCTGGCCGCCCGTCCCCGCGGCATGCAGCACATGCGCAGTACTCTCGGGCGCCGCATCCCAGACGGGATTTTCCAGTCCTTCGAAAACCCGCTTGAGCTGGTGGCCCCAGGTATTACGGATCATCTGGAAATACTGGTTGCGTTCGTCGATGGTGACAAAATGGGTGACTGCCAGCGCGCCGCTCTCGTAGACCAGCAAATCGAGCGGTAAGCCGACCGAAACATTCGAGCGCAGCGTGGAATCCATGGAAATCAGCGCGCACTTGGCAGCATCATCCAGACTAGTGGTCGGCGCGACCACCCGGTCAATAATCGGCTTGCCGTATTTGGCTTCACCAATCTGGAAATAGGTATTTTCATCATGGGCTTCGATGAAGTTACCAGCGGAATAGATCTGGAACAGGCGGCAGCGCTCCGTGCCGATCTGGCCCCCGAAAATAATACTGACATTAAAATCGATGCCGAAATCAGCCAGCGCCTTGGCGTCACGGGCGTGCACCTGACGCACTGCTTCGCCCACGATACGCGCCGCGTCGTACATATTGCCGACATTCCACAGACTGCGGCCTTCCTCATCATGGCTTTCCGCAACCAGTTGCCGGATCGACTGGGAAATCGACAGATTCCCGGCCGTCATCATCACCATCATCCGTTCACCGGGGACTTCGAACACACTCATCTTGCGGAAGGTGCCTACCTGATCAACACCCGCATTGGTGCGTGAATCAGAGAGAAAAACCAGCCCGGCGTTCAGGCGCATGCCCACACAATAAGTCATACTCGGCAACCATTCGTCAAAAGAGCCTCCATTTTACACTGCCTACTGCGGCACAATCTGCACCTGCACCAGCATCGATTCCGTGCCGCCGCCGCGCCGCACGCCCCGGATCGGTGCCGCACCATCGTAGTCGCGCCCGATCGCCAGACGACAATAGGCGTCCGTCATCAGGCGGGCGTGGGTGACATCGAAGCTTACCCAGCCGGAATAATCGCCATCCTCCACCCAGCCATCTACCCAGGCGTGACTGGCGGCGTGGCCGGTGTTTTCCGGATCAATATACCCGGATACATAGCGGGCCGGGATGCCGGCGGCCAGACAGCAGGCGATAAAGATGTGCGCGTGATCCTGACACACGCCTTGCCCCAGCCGCACCGCTTCGGTGGCGGTGCTCTCCACCCCCGTTGCGCCGGTCTGGTAACGCACCCCATGCAAAATCCGCTCGCATAACTGCAGCAGTTTGGTGCTGGTGGCGCTGCCGCTGCCGAGGCAAGCACCAGCCAGTGCCAGAATCTCCGGTCCGGCTTCGGTGAAGCGGGTCGGCACGGTGAACACCAGCGGCGATAGACTCTCGGAGGTGCTGATCCGCCCGCGCTCGGGTAAGCGGGTTTCGACCACGCCACCGGCCACGATGGTCAGTTGCGAGTGGGGTGTATCAAGCGTCATCATGTGCGACAGATTGCCAAACGCATCCGTGTACGCATGCATTTCGCCGGGCGCCGTCAGATCCCAGGACAGCACCCTTTGCTGCGGATCACTACGCGGCGTCAGATGCAGTTGCTGGATGGTGTGCGCCAGCGGCGCACTATACGAATAGACCGTTTCGTGCCGTATGGTCAGATGCATGCGTATTCCCGGTCAGGCAGCCAGTGGCACGAGGAAGTCGCGACTGATGCGGTTACCCAGCTGATTGATGTCAGCCAGGAAGGTGGTCAGAGTGTCGTGCAGGCCTTCGGCCAGCAGATCCTCGATTTTGCCGAACTGCAGCTGCGCATGCAGTTTGCCTGCGTAGCGCTCCGTGTCGGCCGAAACCTCATTATGCACCGCGCGCAGATTCTGCAACACCTCATCCATGCAGGCCAGCAGCGAGCGTGGCATATCTCCGCGCAGCATCAGCAACTCGGCAATCCGCGCCGGTGTGATCACATCGCGATACACCTTGCGGTAGATCTCGAAGCCGGACACCGAGCGCAGCAAGGCACCCCAGTAGTAGAAATCGCGCTGGGTCATGGTTTCTTCAGCGGGCTCGCTCGCACCACCGTGGAATTTCACATCGAGAATGCGGGCAGTATTGTCGGCCCGTTCAAGAAAAGTTCCCAGCCGGATGAAGTGCACGGCTTCATCCCGCAACATGGTACCCACGGTGACGCCACGCGACAGGTGCGAGCGATATTTGACCCATTCAAAGAACTTGCTGGGATCGGTATCGAGCAGGTCGCTCTTCAGATGTTGCTGCATGTCCAGCCAGGTCTGATTCTGGATTTCCCACACTTCCGTGGTCAGCGTGCCGCGCACGGCGCGGGCATTTTCCCGTGCTTCCGTCAGGCAGGCCGCAATCGAGGAGGGATTGGCGGGATCGCGCACCATGAAATCAATCACGGCGCGCCCCTCCAGCGTGCGGTATTTTTCGTCAAAACGCTGCTGCAATTCGGAAATACCCAGCATGGCACGCCAGCCTTGCGCGTTTTCGGCATCGGACTGGGGCAGCATGGAGGTTTGTACATTCACATCCAGCATGCGCGCAGTGTTTTCGGCACGCTCGGTGTAGCGGGCCATCCAGAACAAATGATCGGCGGTACGACTTAACATGATTTCTCCTTAGCGTTCCAGTACCCAGGTGTCTTTGGTGCCGCCGCCTTGCGACGAATTCACGACCAGCGAGCCTTCCTGCAGTGCCACGCGGGTCAAACCGCCCGGCACCATGGAAATCGTTTTGCCAGACAACACGAAGGGACGTAAATCGATATGGCGCGGTGCGATGCCACTCTCGACATAGGTGGGACAGGCCGACAGCGCCAGCGTCGGCTGGGCGATATAGCCATCGGGACGGGCCAGCAGACGCTGACGGAAGTCCTCGATCTGTGCTTTGGTCGAAGCGGGGCCCACCAGCATGCCGTAGCCGCCGGCACCATGCACCTCCTTGACCACCAGTTCTGGCAGGTGGGCGAGGGTGTAGGCCAGATCTTCCGGCTTGCGGCACTGGTAGGTCGGGACGTTATTCAGGATTGGTTCTTCGGTCAGATAGAACTTGATCATGTCCGGCACATACGGATAGATGGATTTATCGTCGGCGACACCGGTGCCAATGGCATTTGCCAGCGTCACACGGCCAGCGCGATACACCGACAGCAGCCCCGGCACACCGAGCGACGAGTCGGCGCGGAACGCCAGCGGATCGAGGAAATCGTCATCGAGGCGACGATAAATCACGTCGACCCGCTTACGGCCGCGCGTGGTACGCATATACACCGTGTTATCGCTGACGAACAGGTCTTTGCCTTCCACCAGTTCCACGCCCATCTGCTGGGCCAGGAAAGCATGTTCGAAGTAGGCCGAGTTGTACATACCGGGCGTCATCACCACCACGGTCGGATCGTTAATGCCCATCGGCGCGACCGAACGCAGGTTGTCCAGCAGCAAATCGGGATAGTGGTCGACGGGCGCAATCCGGTTGCGGGCAAACAGTTCCGGGAACAGCCGCATCATCATCTTGCGGTCTTCCAGCATGTAGGACACGCCGGAGGGCACCCGCAAATTATCTTCGAGTACGTAGAACTCGCCTTCACCGGCGCGCACGATATCGACCCCGGCAATATGGGCGTAAATATTGGAGACTACATCGACGCCCTGCATTTCCGGGCGGTACTGGGCGTTCTTGTAGATCTGTTCGGCCGGAATCAGACCGGCACGAATGATGTTCTGATCGTGATAGATATCATGGATGAACATATTCAGCGCTTTGACCCGCTGCACCAGCCCCGCCTGCAGCTGCTTCCATTCGTGCGCAGGAATAATGCGGGGAATGGTATCGAACGGAATCAAACGCTCGGTGCCGGCATCGTCGCCATACACTGCAAAAGTGATACCGACGCGGCGGAAGGTCAGGTCGGCTTCGGCCCGTTTCCGTTCTATGGTTTCATGGGACTGGCGCTGTAGCCAGCCACAGAACTCGCGATAATGCTCCCGAACCTCAGCGCTTGCGTGATGCGCCAGACCATCGGCGGTCATTTCATTGAAGAATTTTGCCATATCGAACGATCCCAGATGAGTACGCTATCTTCATATCAAGAAGCGTGCCAATAGGAATGCCCGATTTTGGTGCATCGCAAATTCGCCGGCAGGGCGCTAGCGCGCACCAATCCGTACCGCGCCGCGGCACCCGCCGCGCCGCGCAACAGGCCACCATGCAAAACGGCCGGCGACGCGGGGGAAACCCGCAACGCCGGCCGAGCCTAACGCACAAGGAAGCGCATCCGCAGGCCTAGCGCACAGACCGATGCGTTATGCCGCCTCATCTTGGTGCAGCGGGATGGCTGGACAGTGCCGCAGACCTTATGGCATGCCGCCGCGCCCGACGCCCGGTTCGACCTTGCCGGTATAGCCGGGGTCGCTCTGCAGGCTGCTACTACCACTGCCCATCACGCTGCCGCTGGCAGTGCGGCTACCGCCGACGTTCTGCTGGGTTTGATAGAAATTGTGGATCTCGGTGCTGAATTCCGCACTAGCCATGTCGGGCCAGTGATCCTTGTCGAAGCCGGGCGCGGTTTTCAAGTGCTCTTTGGACACGTCCAGCAGGAAGCGCTGGTTGGCGGTATCCAGTTGCAGCGCCTGCCAAGGCACGGCAAACAGCTTGTCACCCATGCCCAGCCAGCCGCCAAAGGACAGGACGGCGTACGCCACTTGCCCTTGACGCATGTCTAGCATGATTTCCTTGATATCGCCGAGGTCTTCGTCCTGATGGTTGTAGACGTCTTCGCCGATCAGCGTCTCAGCGCCCATCAGGCGCGGACCGGGGCCGCTATCGTCTGCATTCTCGTTGTAGATGCCGTAGGTGTCGCGGTCTAGATAACTCATGATAGTCTCCGATGGTTGGAACATTCCGGGCGGAATCGCACCGGAATATGGCTCATCATGAAACACTGCGGCTCTGACAGGTATCAGTGCATTGCCCACGTATTTGTAGGATTGGGATGAGTTCCCCGCGAACCTATTGGATTTTCGCTGCCGCTGTCGTTGCCACTTCCTCATCCGCGGGCCTGCGGATCTGCCGATAAAGTGCCGTCAGCAGCCGTTCTTCGCTGCGCGTCAGCGCCGAATACTGGCCCGGATGCAGCGCCGGGTCCCGTCCCAGCCCGCCGATCAGCACGATCATGCCATCGCCCCGCTGCAGATCGACGGCAAAGGTCGACAGCAGACCATACGCTTCGCCCAGGTGACCGACCCCATGGAAGTCAGCATCCTCCACCAGACGGTCACGGCCGTCCGCCAGCATCCCGAAGCGCTGAGCTCCCAGCCCCCAGCTGCCATACTGGCCGTTTTCCGTGTCGCCATTACTGCCGTCGTAGCGCCACTGCTGGCCGAACATCAGACTGATGCTGGCCGCTGGCAGGATGCTGCGTCCCTGATACTGCCCCTGCTGAATCAGCATCAGCATCAGTTGCCCCAGCCCGTGCGCCGAGATGCGCAAACCACCCGTGGGGCTGAACAGCGTGCCATTGGTTCCCGGTACATAGCTGGCCGGAATCGTGGCTGCGACCGGACGCTGCCCCTGCAAGGCATCGACCTGCGCAATCCACGGCCCTTGCGGGTCCCACACTTCCGTATCGGTAGTGCGCTTGCGGTACAGGGTGGCCAGCTGGGACAGCTCTGCGTCGCTGAAACTGGCCGGGGAATAGCCCCCCGCCAGCCCCATAGGTTGCAAGATCAGGCGCTGCATCAATCGGTCAAAGCGTTCGCCACTGACCTGTTCCATGATCGTGCCAATCACCCCCCAGTTCAGATTGGCATAGCTGAAATAGCTGCCGGGCGCCTGCGTAGCACTCCACATCGCCGCCGTGCCACGCGTGAGTTCGCTACGGATGGCCGTCTCACCCGGCCAGTAGTAGCCAGCCCCGTCCCGCAGCGACGAGGTATGGCTGAGCAGCATCCGCAGGGTAATCGCCCGTTCGGGGAAGTGCGGATTACGTACGGTGTAACCGAGGTAGCGGCCGATATCGGCATCCAGATCAAGCTGCTGCTGTTCGACCAGCTTCATCAGCCCCATGCTGGTGACCATTTTGGAAATCGAGGCAATCCGGAACAGCGTCTGTTGCGTGACAGGGACAGCAGCGACGCCCATCTGGCGCTGACCGGCCTGAAAACTGTACTGCACCTGGCCGGCCCGTACAGTCAGCACAGCAAGACTGGCCAGCGGCAGCGCCGGATCGGCAAACACGGCATTGAGCTCGCGTTCGAGCGTTGCCGTCTGACTGTGCGCGAGCGACATCCAGAACAGGCCGAGCAGGGCGGTGACAGCGCGTGACATGGAGACTCCGCATCAAGAGAAAGGCATCTAGCATACTGTGCAGTCAGTCCGCTGCCAAGAATCGCGCGCACAGATGCTACACTGCCGTCCTTTCCATCGAAACGACCCGGTCTCATGCCCGCTAGCTCCGCCTGTTTTTCCCCTGCGTCCGAATTGCGCCGTGTTGCGCTGGACTGCCTGCTGATGGCTGACCCGGCCGAAAAAATGGCCGCCGTCGCGGCCATGGCCGACGCATGGCATGCTGGTCAGTTGCAACTGGAGCAAACCGCGCCCTTACATACTGACGCGCCGATACCGGGCCGCCCGCAGCGTCCGGAGCTGGTGCCACCGCTGGCGGTGGGACGACGCTCGATGGCCACAGGGGAGGGCCGCGCCATGCTGATTCACGCCCTCAGCCATATCGAATTTAATGCCATCAATCTGGCACTCGATGCGCTGTGGCGCTTTGCCGCCATGCCAGCCGAATACTACGTCGACTGGCTGCGCGTAGCTGCCGAGGAAGCCACACACTTCGGCTTGCTATCGGCGCACTTGCAGCAACTGGGTTACGCCTATGGCGATTTTCCGGCCCATGACAGTCTGTGGGAAATGGTCGATAAGACCCGCGACGATGTGCTGGCACGCATGGCTCTGGTACCGCGTACACTGGAAGCGCGAGGGCTCGATGCCATTCCACCGCTGCGCGCCAAGCTGGCGCAGGCTGGCGATCATGCCGCGGCGGCGATTCTGGACATCATCCTGCGCGACGAAGTCGGGCATGTCGAAATCGGCAATCGCTGGTTCTCCCATCTGTGTCTGGAACGTGGCCTAGCCGTACGGCCTACCTATGCCGAGCTGGCCGTACGCTATAAAGCACCGACGCCGCGCGGCCCGTTCAATGTCGAGGCGCGACTACGGGCTGGCTTTAGCGCGGAGGAAATCTCCGCACTGCAGACGCCGCCACAAGCCCGCTAGGCTTTCAACGACGGTTTAAATTTAGCTGAAGCACGGATATTCCTTGCTCACAATAGCATTTGTGACATTTGGTGATATTTCCCCCAGATAAAAAGCGTAGAGTTAGTATCTAAGCTACAGTTTTTCATCTACTTTATGTCTGCTTCAGACGACATTAGCCGTTCCGCCAGCGCCCGACTCGATGGGCTGGCGATGTACAGCCCCGCGCTTCTGGCATCTCTGGTGGCATCATCGAGCGACGCCATCATCACCAAGACGCTGGACGGCATCGTCACCAGCTGGAATCCCGCTGCCGAACAGGTGTTTGGCTATACTGCCAGCCAGATGCTGGGACAGTCGATTCTTCGTGTGATCCCGCCTGAACGGCACGCTGAAGAGCAGAATATCCTCGAGAAAATTGCCCGGGGCAGCCGGGTCGAGCATTTTGAAACCCTGCGCCTGTGCAGGAACGGCCGGCAAATCGCCGTTTCCGTGACCGTGTCGCCCATTGTGGACGCCAGCGGGACGGTGATCGGCGCCTCGAAAATCGCCCGTGACATCACCGAGAAACGCCGCGCAGAAGACGAGTTGCAGGCCTACCGTCTGCAGTTACAGCGCAAGATCAGCGAAACCACCGGCGAGCTGTCGGCGATTGTACAAACGGCTGCCAACGCGATCATTACCACCGATGCAGCGGGTTTGATCGATGTCTTCAATCCCGCCGCCGAGGAAATGTTCGGCTGGAGCCATACCGAAATGCGCGGTAAAAGCGTGGCATGTCTGATGCCCGAATTGCACGCCCATACCCATCAGCGCTATTTCCAGCGCGCCGACAAAAGCAACCGTCACCAGTCGATCGGGCTCGATGGCCTGGTGCGCGCGCGGCGCCGCAATGGCGATACTTTCCCCGTCTCGATCGCGCTTGGTCACACCGAACTGACGCCCGGACACGCATATTTCGTCGCCTTCATTACCGATATCAGCGCCCAGCGCAGTATCGAAGAGGATTTGCGCCGCGCCAAAGATCAGGCGGAAGCTGCGGTGCGCGCCAAAGCCAGTTTTCTGGCGAATATGAGCCACGAGATCCGCACGCCGATGAATGCCATCATCGGCTTTTCCGAACTGGTACTCCACGATGCCAGCCTGTCAGCCACGGCCCGCGAGCATGTCCAGACCGTGCATCAGTCAGCACGGGATCTGCTCAGCATCATTAACGATATTCTCGACTATTCGAAGATCGAGGGCGGCAAGACGGAAATCGAACAAGTGCCGTTCAGCGTTGCCCATCTGTTACGCGACGTACTCAAGCTACTCGATCCCGATGCACGCCACAAACAGCTTGCACTCCAGGTGGAACTGGCACCGGACTTAGCCCCGGTCTGTCTGGGCGACCCGACCCGTATCCGCCAGATCCTGCTGAATCTGGTGGGCAACGCCATCAAATTTACCCATCAGGGCGAGGTTACCATCCTGATCGCCCCACAGGCCAGCGGCGTCCTGCACTTTGCCGTGCGCGACACCGGCATCGGCATGACCCAGGCCCAGCTCGACAAAGTATTCGACTCCTTTACCCAGGCCGATGTCAGCACCACCCGACGCTTTGGTGGCACCGGGCTAGGCACCACGATCTGCCGGAATCTGGTCGAACTGATGCACGGGAAAATCTGGGCCGAGAGCCGCTACGGACAGGGTTCGACTTTCCACTTTACCTTGCCCCTCCCGGCCATCAGTAATCCGGCCAGTGCCGTGCTGCTGGAGGCCCATCAGGATGAACTCAGCAACCGTACTCCGCGCGCATTCCGGATTCTGCTGGCAGAAGATGTGGCGACCAACGCCAGACTGCTCTCGCTGCGGCTAACCCAGCTCGGCCATGAAGTGGTGTGGAAGGAAAATGGGCGGCTAGCCGTCGATGCCAGCCTGAAGGAAGACTTCGATGTCATCCTGATGGATGTGATGATGCCCGACATGGATGGCCTGCAGGCCACCCGTGCCATCCGCCAAATGCGTCCCGCCACTGCAGCCCATCTGCCCATCATCGCACTGACCGCCAGCGTGTTACCGGAAGACCACCGGCGCTGTCTGGATGCAGGCATGGATAGTGTGCTTGGCAAACCCATCGATCTGGGGGAGATCTGCGATCACATGGAACAGCTGGTGCCACAGGGGCGCGGGCGCTTCAACAGCAGCATCGCGCCGGCGCCGGAATTACGTATTCCACCCGCGCTGCAGGCGCTGGCACCGCTGGTCGACCTGCCACGCGCGCTACGCCTGTGGGGCGACGCCAGCGTCTATCAGGCTGCCCTGCAGGAATTCTGCCGCAGCCATCGTAGCGACGCGGCACGGATTGCCGAGCATCTGGTGGTCGCCCCCGAACTGGCCCGCCGCACCGCCCATGCGCTGAAAGGCGTGGCCGGCAACCTGCATCTGGCCGAGGTCGCCAGTCTGGCGGCCTATGTCGACACGGCGCTCAAAGCTGGCGATCGCGGCGAGGCGGCTGCGCAAACGGATCAGCTACAGTTGGCGCTGGAGCGCTTGCTGGGGCTGGTGGATAGCGTGGCGCCTGCGCCGCTGGCCGCCAGCCCCGTGCCCGGATCCGTCAGCGACACGGAGCTCATCCAGTTGCTACAGGACTTACGCAGCGGACTGGATCTGTTCAACCCGGATAGCGTCCACCCCATACTGACGCAACTGACTCATGTGATGCCGGCCCAACAGATCCACCCCGTGGTGCTGGCAGTCCAGCATTTCGACTTCGAGCTGGCCGCCAGCCTGACCGACCAGCTGATCCTCCAGACCGGAGGCGCGCACTGATGCAAAAAATCATACTTGCCATCGACGACGAGCCGAATAACCTCAACCTGCTGCTGCAGGTGATGCGCGACAAGTATCGCCTGGTGTTTGCCAATAGCGGCGCCAAAGGGCTGGAACTGGCCGAGCGCATCCGTCCCGACCTGATTCTGCTCGACATCATGATGCCCGGACTCGATGGTTACGCCGTGTGCCAGCGCCTGAAAGCCGATCCCCGCCTCAGCCACATTCCGGTGATCTTCCTGACCGCCATGAACAGTACCGAAGACGAAGCGCGCGGCTTCGATGCCGGCGCTGTCGATTACGTCCAGAAGCCGATCTCGGTGCCAATTCTGCTGCGCCGGGTAGCCACCCATCTGTCGCTAGTCCATCTGAACGACGTCGCGCGGGCGCGCCGCGAAGCGGTCTACATGCTGGGCGAAGCAGGGCACTACAATGATAACGATACCGGCGCGCACATCTGGCGTATGGCCGCCTATGCCTGCACGCTGGCGCGCACGCTCGGCTGGCCGGCCGAACGCATCGAACAGCTCGAGCTTGCCGCGCCACTACACGACACCGGCAAGATCGGCGTGCCCAGCGAGATCCTGAAGGCACCACGCGCCCTGACAACCGAAGAATGGGTGCTGATGCGCCGCCACACCGAGATCGGCGCGCAGATCCTGCAGAACGCGAATGGCGAGATCTTCGTGATGGCACGTGACGTCGCACTGTCACACCACGAACGCTGGGACGGCGCCGGTTACCCGCACGGTCTGCGTGGCGCTGCCATCCCGGAAGCCGCACGTCTGGTGGCGGTAGCGGACGTGTTTGATGCGCTGACCATGCAGCGCCCCTATAAAGCCGCGTGGAGTCTGCCCGATACCTGCGCACATATTCTCTCCGGCGCAGGTCAGCACTTTGATCCGGCAATGGTCGCCGCCTTCGAGGCATCGCTGCCGGAACTTCTGCGCATCAAGGGCGAATGGAATGGGCGACATGACGGTGCCGATATGCAGGTCTGACCAGGTCCCATCAGACTATTTCGGGCAATCTGAACTGTCACGTTCAGGCTTGATATACATCAAAGATTATGCGAGTTAACTTCTCTAGACTTTACTCGTTGCCACAAGAAACATAACTAAACGCGGGTGCTTTGCGGCGACATCCAGGCACCGCGTTTGCTATCTATGGAGTCTTTTATGTCTTTCAATCATGTTGTCGCGTGGATCGATCATTCCGAAGCGCATGTCATTCATTTCAACGCTGAAGCCGCCGACAGCGAGGTCATCAAGACCCACTCGAAACACTCGCACCTGCATGGCAAATCCGGTTCGACCGGTGCTGGCCGTACGCCAGAGAGCAAGCAGTATTTTGACGATGTTTCCAAGGCACTCAGCGGTAGCAGCGAGATTCTGATCGTCGGTCCGGGCCAGGAAAAACTGGAACTGATGAAGCACCTGATCCGTCATCATCCAGCGGTAGCGGATTGCGTGACCAGTGTGGAAAGCGCCGATCACCCAAGTGATGGCCAACTGCTGAAATATGCCCGCAAATACTTCGTCAAAGTCGACATCATGCGTTAATTGCCAGACCGCCGCAGCGGCCTGATCCAAAAGGTAGCAGGATCAGGACGGCAACAGCGGCAGGCAAAAACAGAACCGGCCCGATCTGCGAGCGCAGCGAGCCGGTTTTTTATCAGCTGCGTGGACGCTGCCGGTGGAAGGTAATCGGGCTATATGGAATATTCGACGGCGGCGCCGACTTCAGTACGCCCGGCTTCATCGCGCCCACCACATGCATTTCGCACGGTTTGCAATCGAAGCGCAGCGTGTAGGTTTCGTCACCACTTACCAGCGTCATCGGCTCGGCGCGCACCTGTCCCTGCACCCCTTGCACGCCCTTGGCCTGCTTCGGACACAGATTGAAGGAGAAACGCAGGCAGTGCTTGGTAATCATCAGCGGCACTTCACCGGCTTCTTCATGCGACTCGTACGCTGCAGCGATGAGCTGCACACCGTGCTTGTGATAGAAGGCACGGGCTTTTTCGTTGTAGACATTGGCCAGATAGCTGAGCTGGGTGTCCGGGTAGATCGCAGGCGGCTGGGCCGCTGCTTTGCGCTCGGGACGCTGCCACGCTGCCAGACGCAGTGCCTCGTGCGCAGCAATCGCGTCGCGACGCAGCGCATTAATCGCGGCAGCGGGTACAAACCATGGCTGGGACAGGGACAATTCCACACTGTCGGCCACAAACATGGTGTTACCCAGTTTGCCCAGACTGGCACGCAGGGAAGCCTCGGCTTGCTCGGCATTCTGCGCTGCTTGCAGGGTGATCAGGGCCTCCGTCTCGCTGTACAGGCCGTCTTCATCGCGCAGCGACAGGCACAGACCGCCCGACTGTTCACGCAGACTCAGGTGCAGACCCACTTTGCGGTCGGACGACTTCTTGCTCAGCGTCGATTCCCACTGGTGATCACGGTTGCGGCTAATCGACAGCCCCATGCGCAGGCCGGGCAGGGCGCTGATGGCCTCATTGGTGTAGACGCGCCACAACTGCCCATCGTCGCTTTCGCCCAGTTTGTTCGCGGTGTTAGCCTGAATCCCGTAGGTTTCACGCTTGTACATATAGTTCAGACCGTCACCATTGGCCATCGCAGCATTGGTCAGCATGTCGAAGTGATCGGTGCCGAGCTTGGTCACGGTACCGAGTTCGACGCCGACATATTTCGGCGAATCGAAGGCGCCGATGTCGTCCTGACGGCCATTTGCGAAATAGTCCGTGTGACCACGGTGGAAGTTCTTGTCGATATCGGGCGTGAACAGGATATCGGTACGGCCGCTGCCAGCACGGGCGAACTCGGGACGGCGCTCGAGCAGCTCGTCCAGCAGCAAACGGTAGTTGGCCGTGATGTTCTTCACATAGCCCATATCCTTGTAGCGACCTTCAATCTTGAAGGAACGGATACCGGCATCAACCAGCGCTTCCAGATTGCGGCTCTGATCGTTGTCCTTCATCGACAGCAGGTGCTTTTCGTAGGCCACCACGCGGCCCTGATTGTCGCTCAGGGTGTAAGGCAGACGGCAAGCTTGCGAGCAATCGCCGCGATTGGCGCTGCGGCCCGTATCGGCGTGGGAAATATAGCACTGGCCGGAGAAGGCCACGCACAGCGCACCGTGCACGAAATACTCAAGCGGCGTATCGACTTCGGCGTGAATCTTCTTAATCTGTTCCAGCGTCAGTTCGCGCGCCAGCACCAGCTGCGAAAAGCCCACGTCACCAAGGAATTTGGCTTTCTCCATGGTGCGAATGTCGCACTGGGTACTCGCGTGCAACTGGATCGGCGGCAGGTCCATTTCCAGCAAGCCCATATCCTGCACGATCAGCGCGTCCACACCAGCCTCGTACAACTGCCAGATCTGCTTGCGCGCCGCTTCCAGCTCGGCATCATGCAGAATCGTGTTGAGTGTGACAAAAATGCGCGAACGGTAGCGATGCGCGAATTCCACCAGCCCCGAGATTTCCTCGATGGTATTGCTGGCATTATGGCGGGCGCCAAATGCCGGGCCACCGATATACACGGCGTCTGCGCCGTGCAAAATCGCCTCGCGGCCGATTTCCGCCGTTTTGGCAGGGGACAGGAGTTCGAGCTGATGAGCCAACAGAGACATGGCGGTTTCCTTCTTGAGTAAGGGCGGAATTATAACGAAATCAAGGACTTCCGTCAGCGCAGCGACAGACTATCGCGCGCAAAGCCGTGATTCCTGCCCCCTCACAGGGCGAGTCACCCCTCAGGCCGCCCCGGAGCGCTAGCGCCGGGTGGCCGGTTTTGCCAGGCCGAACCCGAAACGTAGCTGCGCCCATTTAACCGCCTCGAACCACGCGACGCCGAGCAGCGCCACACCGGCACAGCCGGCCAGTTGCGCAGGTCCTAGCGCCGCGAAAGAAAATAACCCGCGCAAACTGCCCCAGCTAAGCACTAGCAACAATAGCAAAATTGCCACCAGACACATCCAACCGAATGCCCGGTTGGGCGATTCATGCCGCAGCCATGAGGGGCGTGACCAACTGCGATTACTGTAAATCAAACCCAGATTGGCCAGCACCAGCGCGACAAAACTGGCGGTGCGGGCCTGTTCATCCGACCCGCTGAACCAGCGTATCTGTAAGTACCAGCCGATCAGCATCAACAGCAATCCGCTGCCTTGTAACAGACCGCGCAACAGTATTTCCCCATCAAAAAGCGGCATATCGGGGCGTCGCGGCTGACTGGTCATGGCATCTGATTCGATCGGTTCAGCCTCGAAAACGATGGAACAGGCCGGATCAATCACCAGCTGCAGAAATAATATGTGCACCGGCATGAGCAGCATCGGCCAACCGAGCAATACCGGCACGATCGACAGGCCAACGATGGGGACGTGCACCGCAACAATGAAAACAATCGCCTTGCGCAGATTGGCAAACAGACGGCGGCCGTGGCGTACCGCCAGCAGCAGCGAGGAAAAATCGTCCTGCAGCAGCACCAGTGCAGCCGCTTCGCGCGCAACGTCGCTGCCACGCGCGCCCATCGCCACGCCGATATTGGCAGCTTTGAGCGCGGGCGCATCATTCACCCCATCGCCCGTCATCGCCACGATCTCGCCGCGCGCACGGAAGGCCTGTACCAGCCGCAATTTCTGCTCTGGCGCAATCCGGCAGAACACCTGCGTATCCGCGAGACGTGCCTGCAACGCGGCATCATCCATCCCGCCCAGGTCACTCCCGGAGAGCAACTTGGGCGCCGCGCCACCGATGCCTGCCTCTAGCGCGATGGCATTGGCGGTCGCAGGATGGTCGCCAGTAATCATCACCACCTGGATGCCGGCTGCGCGACATTGCGCAACGGCGTCGGGCACCTCGGGGCGCAAGGGATCGTGCAGCGCCACCAGTCCGAGAAAGCCGAATTCGAACACATGCTGGTTATCCGGCAGGTCGACTGCGGGGAAGGTTGCACTGGCCACCCCAATCACCCGCAATCCTTGCCCCGCCAGCAGCGCCACCTGCGCCGTAATCGCAGCGCTGCGTGACGCGGGCAGATGGCACAGATCGATAATCGCTTCCGGTGCACCCTTGGCCGCCACCAGATATTCCGAACGATCCGGCGACTGCCACACGCGCGACATGGCCAGCAGTGCACGCGACAGCGGATAGTCGTCAATCAGCGTCCAGTCGCCATGCAGATGCTCGGTATTCGCCAGCAAGTCCTTGCCCGCCTGCGTAATCGCGGTCTCCATCGGATCGAAGGCCTGGCGGTGGCTAGCCAGTACCGCATATTCCAGCAAGCCGTGCAGTGCTTCAGGTAGCGTTGCCGAGGCAGATGCCCGGCAATCGTAGCCGCACTGTTCCGACCAGAGCTGGGCGACTGCCATGCGATTACAGGTCAGTGTGCCGGTTTTATCGACGCACAACACCGTGGTCGCTCCCAGCAATTCGATGGCCGGGATGCTGCGCGCCAGAACGTGTTCGCGACCGAGCCGCCAGGCACCGAGTCCGAGAAATAGCGTCAGGATGACCGGAAGCTCTTCTGGCAGAATTGCCATCGCTAGCGTCAAGCCGGCCAGCAGGCCTTGCAGCCAGTCGCCCCGTAACGCCCAGTAGGCCAGTGCCAGCGCGCCGGCTAGCCCAATGCCGCCGATGGCAACCGCCTTCACAACGCGCCGGGTTTCAAGCTGGATCGGCGTCAACTCGCCGCCCAGCGCTGCCAGCGATGCACCGATGCGCCCCAGTGCACTGTCGGCGCCGGTCGCCACCACCACGCCGCTGGCCGAGCCTTGCGTAACCAGCGTGCCTGAATAGACGCGGTATTCCGCGATGCTACCGGCAGCGTCAGCCGCATGCTTCATGACGGCCAGCGATTCTCCGGTAAGCATGGACTCATCGACGCTGAGACAGGAGGATTGAGTCAGATCAATATCCGCCGGCACCCGGTCACCCTCCGCGAGCAACACCAGATCGCCGACCACTAACTCCCTGCCAGCAACGCGCTGCTGTTTGCCACTCCGCACCACCAGCGCACGCGGACTGGACAGGTCACGCAAAGCGTTCAACGAACGTTCGGTGCGGCGCTGCTGGAAAAACGTGATGCCAATGACGATCACGACAAAACCCAACAACATCAAGGCTTCATTGCGGTCCCCCAGCATCAGATACACGGCACCACAGGCGGCCAGCAGCAGGAACATCGGTTCGGTGACCACATCGACTAGCAGTCGCCAGCCGCTCTGAGGGCGAGAAGAGGGCAGTTCATTCGGGCCGGCGGTGCGCAAGCGCTGCTGCGCTTCGGCTTCCGTCAGACCATCCTTGGGCGTATCTGTAGCCATCATCTGTTTCCGGTTCCATTGTTGGGGGCGGCGCCAGTGCAGCGTTCGCCGGAGTTCCTCATACTAGCCTAAGAAGCGCACATCGCACGATTTCGCAGAGGCAGGATCTGCGCTAGCCCGAATTCCGTAGACTGTTCAGATTTCCTTAATATCCTGAGGCGACGATCTGATTGCATCAACACTTGGTTGACCTTGATCGGCTTGCACAATACCGATCGTGCTAAAAATTTTAAGGCGCTTCAAATGGAAAATAATTCTACACAAGGCGGGAAGGGCAGCGACACACGCGCCCTCACGTCGTCGGTGCGGGTCTGGGACCTGCCGCTTCGCTTGTTTCACTGGCTCATGGCACTGAGTTTTACGGGCGCTTACCTCACAGCCGAGATGGATGACTGGCGCCTGCTACACGTGACATTGGGCTACACGGTAGCCGGTCTGGTGGGCTTCCGTATCATCTGGGGCTGCGTGGGTAGCGATTACGCGCGGTTTGCCAGTTTTGTGCGCGGCCCACAAGCGACGCTGCGCTATCTGCGCTCGATGTTCGCGGGACGCCCCCAGCACTTCACGGGCCACAATCCGGCCGGCGCCGTCGCAATCGTCCTGATGCTCACTGTGGCACTGGCGCTAACAGCTTCAGGCTGGCTGCTGTACACGGAACGGGCGGGCGAATGGATGGAAGAAGTGCATGAATTGTTCGGGAATCTGCTACTGGCGGTAGTGTTGCTGCACATTGCGGGCGTGCTGGTCGCAAGCTGGATGCACCGGGAGAATCTTGCCAAAGCGATGGTGACCGGTTTGAAGCGGGCCGAAGCAGGGACACCATCCCAGAGTCTGCGTACTGGCACAGCATTGTTGCTGTTGGTCGCGGTACTGGCGTTCTGGTGGTGGCAAGCCACGAATGTAGAAGTCCGGGCTAGCGAGGCCACGGTCACGACGCCGCAGCACAAGCCACAGGATCATGAAAGGGACTGAGCGTGGCTCGGTAATCCCCGCACAGAAAGAGCGCGTTCAAAAGCAGAATTTTCTACTGAAGTGCAGAAAGCTCTAGATCAAGACGTCCGGCTTTACCAACAGCCATCCGCTAGTTTTGTCGATGATGAGCGTGATTTTTTGCGTATTTCTTTATGTGAGCAAGATGCTATCTTTGTCTAGTTTGGTCGCGGGCGGCCCCAGTCGCTTAACAAAACGATTGGAGATACCTTGTTTCTTACTAAGGAAGAGAAATTAATTCGCTGGGGCGACACGCGTAAGAAGGGCATGCGTCGTTTCATTATTCTCAACGGTGTTTTAGGCTATGGGCTCGTCATGGCATTCTGCACGCAGTTGGGTATGTGGTGCGTATCTTCTTCGTACAATCCTTATGTCAGCGTTCCTATTGCCTTGGTTCTGTTCCCGTTGAGTGGGCTTTTCGTGGGTTGGAATCAATGGCGGAGCGCAGAAAAAATTTATAAGGAACGAACTGAGAGCGGTCCAATCCTAAGCATTTAATCAACTGAAAACGCCTGCGAGATGCAGGCGTTTTCAGTTCTTACTAATTTGCTGTCGCGGCAAGTGCACTAGGGTTAAGCAACCCTTCGGACCATGCAAGTTTTGCGGGTGAACGTAAGTCAATTCTTTACTTAGAACTAGATCCAAATCGGTCTTGGGAGGTCGAATTACTTGTCAAGTAATCTGAAGACATCACAAGAAGAGTTGCCGAAAAACAACCATTCTAAGACTCACGACTTGCAATTAGTTACATTCTGTGAGAAACTATCTCCATCAAATATACCGAAATTGCCAAATAAATCATTTCGGCATACCTTGCGCCCATTCCTCGCGCAGCAATTTAGCCATAGGCAAGCACATTTCTACGTTTTTCCTTGCCGACCAATGGGTGCACTGGGTCACTTATCGATTAGATATTTGGGGCTCTGCACAATATGCGCCCTCAATTATTGTCTACGGTGTACATCATGAAAAAGCTCAAGCTACGGACTCAATTAACGCTCGCATTCGGCGGAATAGTTGCCCTAATCGTCGGGATTGCAATACTTGCAGTTATCAGCATTTCCGCCCAATCCGATAACTTTGAAAACTATGTAAATGGTGTCCGAGCCCGCGCTGAGGCTGCTCATTTAGTCAAAGAGGCAGTGGCAGAACGGGCAATAGCCGCGCGAAATCTCGTTCTTGTGTCGACATCGGCGGACCGGGAAGCAGAGAAGAAAATTGTATTGCAAGCTCAGCAAGATGTCGTTTTGAATTTGAAACAACTCATTGAGCTTTCGAAGGACAAATCAGTGCCGCAAGATGTCCGAGGCATGATCTCGAAAATAGAAAATATCGAAAAGCAGTATTCGCCAGTTGCGCTATCCATCGTAGACCTTGCCCTTCAAGACAAAAAAGAAGAGGCCATCGTTAAAATGAACAACGAATGTCGTCCTTTGTTAGCTTCATTGGTATTGGCAGCGAATGATTACGCAAAGCTAACTTCTCTGCGCTCGGCCGCTTTGATTCAGGAAGCTGAGGAAAGTTCCGCTAGAGTAAAATTCCTGATTATTGTATTTAGTATCATCGCAGCAACAGTTGCTGTGGTTGCTGGCGCGCTGATCACAAAAAGTCTCGTAAAAGCACTTGGTGCAGAACCAGTTGACCTGTGCGAAGCTGTTAGCAGAGTAGCCAATGGCGACTTCACTGGCGAGCTACATGTCGCGACTACCGATACAAGCAGTGTTATGGCTGCTCTCCAGCGTATGCAGTTGTCGCTGTCCAGTGTTGTGAAATCTATTCGTCAAGACGCAAATACTGTTTCAATCGCAGCGGCAGAAATATCCTCTGGAAATAGCGACTTGTCCAATAGAACTGAGCAGCAGGCCAGCAATTTAGAAGAAACTGCCTCGTCTATGGAAGAATTAACCTCAACAGTTCAACAGAATACTAACAATGCGCGTCAAGCTAACACCCTGGCAATTGCTGCATCAGACATAGCAAGCAAAGGGGGCGCTGTGGTATCACAAGTGGTTGAAACGATGGATTCAATTAGAGGGTCGGCCGGGATTCGTGTAAAAATACCCAAAATCCACCGTAAGCGATTGATTTATTGAAGAATTCTCGTTTTGTAGTTCATCGGCGGCAGCGTCCGTTCCAGATCGAGCGTGTAATCACCGTACCGGTTGATGTGCTCGGTTCGATAAGGCGCCAGGCCAGCCAAGATCTCTTCGTTGATCGGCAGGCCCTCCCCCTGCATTTCCTTCAACACACCAGTCATCGCCTCGACGTTGTGTAGGATGGCCAAGTTGGCTACCAGCTGATTGTATTTCACAACCTTGCGCTGCTCGTGGCGCACGTTTTCCGCGATGATCCCCTGATTGCCGAAGAACAGCCACTTGATGAACTGGTTGAACTCCTCGCTCTTGTTGGTCGCGGCCTGGATTGTTTTACGCAACTCCACGTCCCCGATATATTTGAGAAGAAATTCGGTCCGCACTACCCGCCCCAACTCGCGGAATGCAAAATACAGCTTGTTCTTGCGGCTTGCCGTGCCCAATCGGCGCAAGATCGTCGAAGGCGTAATCTTGCCTGCCTTGATGGACAGAGCGATGCGCAGCATGTCTGGAAGATGAGTTTCTATGAGGTCCCAGTTGATCGATTCGCTGAACAGGCCATTAATGTTCTCGTAGCGTGTGCCGCGTTCCGGCTTATAAAACATCAGGCTTTTCAGGTTCCGGATGCGCGGCATTAGATTGATCCCCAACAGGAAGGCCAGGCCGAACACCGGCGCGCTTTGCGCGTGAGTGTCGCCGTGCAGGGTATCAGGCTGGATATCCGATTCATTCTTGATCAGGCCATCGAGGATGTAGATCGCCTCGTACACGCCGCAAGGAATGAAATGGCTGAACAGCGCGATGTACATATCGGACACATGGTAGTAGCCGATGCCGCCATACCCGCCGTAGCGGATGTGGTATTCGGACAGCAGATTTTGCTCGTACATATTCCACTTGGTCCCATCGGCCGAGGCACTCTTCCCCGATCCCCAGTATTTCGGTAGCAAGAACTTGTTGTAAGCGTTGATGACTTGGACGATGGCTTTTTCAAGCCGTTCCTCGGTGATGTGATGCAAATTGAGCCAGGCCACCTGCTTACGGCTCAGGTCCTTGACCGAGCGAGCGGTTTGCGTGGCGCCGAGGTTGCAGCCATAGCAGAACAGCGTGGTGATGAACCGCTTGCGCGGGTCGTCGACCTTGGAGTCGAACCCGGACAAAGGACCGAACTGCTTGTGCAGGTCCAGCCAACCCTCCGACTCCACCAGGATATCGAGGATGTTCTTTTCGGGCAGCCGCGTGGTGAGAATTTTGTCAATCTTCTCCAGCGCCTCCGGCTTTGCGTCTTTCGAGTGCTTGCGCAGGATCAGTTCGGTACCAACCAAGTCGACATGTTCGTTTTCCGGCAAGCCGGCGTCGACGCGGGCGGCGGTCGCCGCAAGCGACTTCTTGAGCGCCGCCGAGAACGCCTTGGGCTCCGTCTGTAGGCCCAACATGGCGCCATACTCCTCCACCTGTGCTTTGTATAGGTCCCAATCAACCAACTGCGTCCGGTAGTCGCTGAAATGGTCGCTGTTGGCGACAAACAGGTCACCGGATTGCAGTTCTTGCATTGTCTCGGTGAGAACGCAAAGTTCAAAATATTTTCGGCTCACTTCGGTGACCGCCCCGGAACGCTGGCCAGTGATCAGTTTGCGCCATTTTTCTGGGATCCATTTCAGACTGACGTTGGTTCCCGCGATCGACAGGCAATCGCGATGGCTTTGCCTGTGGGCCAGCACGAATTGAATCGCATCAATGAGGGACCGGTCAGCCGACGTCGATTCGAGATTGAGCAGAGTCAGGCAGTTAAGCAGCAACGGGCGCTGCGTCTGGTACGGCGCCAGCATGAACGGCAGGTAATTGTTGCCGGCATAGGCGATGTGCTCATCACATTCGAGCAGTAGGTTGCCTGGCTCATCGTGAAAGGCTGCGCCGATCCGTACGCCCCGATCCTCGTCGGTTTCGCCTTCCACAAAGGCTTCTAGAACGTCGCGCAACTGGACGATCAGTTTCTCCGCTCGCTTCTGGTGTTCCAAATAGTACTGGCGCAACTGTTCTTCGGCGCCGGTGTGAATTTTACGTAGTTTGCGGATGAACATCTCGACCGCATCGTCGAGCGATTTGCTCAGCTGCGCATGGAATAGCAACACCATCAGCGCGTAGCGTTTATCATGTTTGAGCGCCTTCATGTCCGCCACGTCGAGGGCCCGGGCCTCATGCACATACTGGCTTCGCTTAACCACGGGGATATGCGCGACCGCAGGCAATTCGGTGGCCCAACTCTTGAGCCATTGCAGATGCTCCAGATATTGTCGTACTTCCGTGTTGGTCGGCTTTTTAGGATCCTGTTTGAGTTGCTGCCATCCGCTCATCGCCTGCTGCGGCGCAGGCACAAGCATGGCGTCAAACCGGTTGATGACGGCCGGCGGCAAAGGATCGGCGAGCGTCTTGAAATACCGGTCGTTCACGTCGCTGCGCACCGCCAGAGCCTTTCGGTTGAGTGTGCTGAATGCCGGCAGCTCGAACCGTTGGCGGACCAATTCTTCGATGATGACGTTGATGATGTCGGCCAGCTCCTGTTTGGTCTGCGCTGCCTCCGTCGCAGCGCTCAAGATGGCTGCGTGGGTCTCATCGGTAATTGGTTTAATCTTGGCATAGGCCCGAATGGCCTCCATGCACCGCACGCGGGAATGATGCCGCTTCTCCTCTTCAAGAAGGTCGCGCGCCGTGACTGCACGCACCTCGATCTTTTTGCCGACGAAGGAGACGATAGGTGCTGGAATTTCATGCAGCATCGGGAAGTAGCCCAGCCTCAGGACTGTTTTTAGCAGCAGCGCGAGGTAAAGTTTGGCTGCTGGGGTTTTGGCGCTACGACGGATGAATTTTCTGTCTTCGACACTGAGCGCATAAACGTCTTCCAGTTCGCGTTGCGTCAGTTCAGGTTTAAAGCGTGGATACGCAGTTTCATGAATGCTGCTCAAGGCACAGGCTCCTATGTGGTTGAGCCACGTACCTCCTGCACACCCAGCAAAATGCGGGCGACAGCCGTCTCGCGGCGATACAAACATCACAATGCAGAAC
This sequence comes from Oxalobacteraceae bacterium, assembly GCA_027490725.1. Lineage (GTDB taxonomy): Bacteria > Pseudomonadota > Gammaproteobacteria > Burkholderiales > Burkholderiaceae_D > Rugamonas. Next base: position 140,274 of record JAIXXN010000057.1, on the reverse strand, counting down.
TTAGAACGTCGATAATTCTATATGCAGAACACGCCAATCTAGCAACGAGCAGCAATTATTTATGCCCTATCGCCCTAATCGACGCGAACGGCAGCACAGTTGACCCCAATACAGGTCAAATCTGAGCTGGTCTGGGTCACGCGTGACCCAGACCAGCTCAGAAAATCTTCACGACATTCGATCCGATGCACGTCTCTGGTTTATTCATCGTCAAACGCTCATCGTTGGCCTGGTCGGTCCTGACGGCATCAGGCACAGGTTTCAAAGTCGTGTAGGCATCATTTGCCAGTTTTTTTGTCAAGCCCAAATCACGGGATTAGACTAATATCGGTGGTAAAAAATGACAATGGAAATCCGGATGAGTCGCGACCCAAACGACGGTGCGATGGACGACATGTACGAGCGGATCTCGGATCAACTTTATCCCGAGCACAAGAGCCTCATATAACTTCCTTGCTAAAAATTCGCGCGCCGACGACAGATTACAAATAGAAGTGATCGGCAAGTATCGTTACCCATGTTGCTGCCGCAAGAACACAAGTCAGCAGCACCGCTGCACTACCGATGTCTTTCGCATTTTTCGATAGCGGGTGATACTCCAGCGAAACCCTATCGACCACTGCTTCGATCGCAGAGTTCATGAGCTCAACAATCAGCACAAGTAGCAATACGCCGATTAGCATAAGCTTTTCAATTAGAAAAACAGGCATGACTATTGCCGCCATGGTTCCGCAGATAAACAGCGTAACCTCTTGCCGAAATGCGTGCTCGTGCGACCATGCTGCCTTCAATCCATCAAGGGAGTAGAAGAAAGCAGAAAAGATTCGCTTCAGTCCAGATTTGCTTTTGAATTTACTGACGGGTTGCATAAAAATGACTCTCAAGTGGTCGTCTCATTTAGATGGCCTTGGTGAAAAATGATGGAGCATCGCTGTGCCGAGCCAGCTTTCGCTCCATCGCGAATTTCGTGATCGACGCGTCGACTTGTCATGTCGCAATGCTGGCTGCGGCGATCAATGTATGAGTGTGGAACAGACGCATGGAATTCTCCGTTAGATTAAAGGAAGAATTCGGCGGGATGCATTAACTACGCAAAGCTTCCTGAGCTGGATATAAACGTGTGATGATCGACGCCGAACTTAAGAGGCGTGCGTCCATTTGGGGCGCTCTGGCACACTGAGATATGGAGAGGTAGGAGCAAGCTCTGCGGCCTCTACATGCGAGAGAAGAGATTCATTGAGTGCTGGGGGACATTGCGCATCGCCCATACCAAGCGATCCATGGTGGCTACAGGTAGCACAATCGGCGTGCGGTGCTGACTTCTTTATTGACGATGATTTTTCCGAAATTGAATTCGCATCGCCGTTCTTGTGTTCATGTTCATGATGGCCGAAATGTTTAGCGCCTAGTCCCTGCTCATGAAGGCAATAGGCGGTCACCGTCGCCCAGCTCAACTGGCCGGCGATCGCGATGATCAACATGACGACAAAGCGCTTGAACATATAAAAGTGCAAACCTATCCCTGAGCATGGAAGCCCGATTAGTTCGTGCTACCGCCGAGGCAGAAGGGGCGAACCAGTGCGCCGGGGCGTAGAGCCCCGGAGACGTTTGAGTGACTTGCGCGCGTACGCGCGTACGCGCAACCGACCCGCAGCAGCGATGCCTTAAGTCAGAACGTGTGCATCCTCAAATCAACTTGAAAAGCGAAAACCGGCGGCGTAATCTATCCTTGCCCGTAAGGGGCAAATGCACGAATTCAATGACGGCTAGAAAAGAATGGAACTGCGGCCGGAATCAGGCGACGGTTTGCCATTGCGGGCGTTCTGGAGGGGGCGTAAAGGAGGACGATGGATGAACGACATCCGCCATTGGAGCAATGCTCGCCAATAAAGGATGAAAAACGCTTTCAGCAACACCGTCGAGCGAGTGAACGCCATGGGCGCAGACGGAGCAATGCGTATGCGAAGCGGTCTTTTTCGACAGGTTTGGCTTATCTTGCGATGCATCTTCGTGATGGTCGGACGCGGCCGTGTGCTGATGGTGACCGAAATGTTGTGGCCCCTGTCCCGCTTCATGCAGACAATAGGCAGTGATCACACTCCAGCTAAACTGAAGTGCGATCACTGTCATCAACAAGTAAAGAAATCTACGGGCCATTGGACTAGTATAACATGGCAATTTCGGCAGGGTGCAAAAGTAGGCCAATATCTACAAGGCTCGCCGCGATTTTCCAATGTTTATCTAATGGCAGTTTTTCCTGAGATATCACTAAAGATATCGAAAATAGGCTTGCTTTCATGTGCCGCCGGTCTTATCCCGATAAGCTAACAAGCGTAGTGCGTTCACGACCACGATCAGGGTCGACCCTTCATGAAATAGCACTGCTGTACCGATATTGAGACCGAAGATCGTCGCCGGAATGAGAACGGCCACAACGCCCAGACTGACCCACAAATTTTGTTTGATGATGCGGCTGGTTTGACGTGACAGGCCGACGACAAATGGCAACTGGCTGAGGTCATCTCCCATCAATGCCACATCGGCCGCCTCTAATGCGACGTCAGAGCCGGCGGCGCCCATTGCGATGCCGACAGTCGAATTGGCCATGGCTGGCGCATCGTTGACCCCGTCGCCTACCATGGCGACTTTGCCATAATCCTTACGAAGCTGCTTGATGGCGTCGACCTTCTGATCGGGCATCAAATCGCCTTTTGCCTCTGTTAGGCCAACCACTTTGGCCACGGCGTCTGCGACTTGCTGATTGTCGCCCGAAATCATAATCAGTCGTTCGATTCCAAGAGAGCGCAACCTCGTAATTACATTAGGCGCAACCTTCCGCGGCGTGTCCATCACGCCTATCACGCCCATGTAGCGCTCACCTTTGAGCACAACCATGGTTGTACGGCCGTCGGCCATGAGTTGCTTATTTGCCTGCTCTTGCTCGGCAGGTAGTTTGGCACCATTGAACTCGGAGAAGAACACCGGTTTTGCGACATACACGGTCTCGCCATCGACTGTGGCTTGAATACCCCGGCCCGTAATGCTCTTGACGTCCTGGGCTGTTGGGATAGATACAACCGAACCCAAGCGCTCTTGCGCACCTTCCACCAGCGCAGATGCCAGCGGGTGATCGCTATGGGACTCTACTGCCGAAACCAATGCCAGCAGTTCCGATTCGGTCACACCGGTAGCCGGTAAGACGTCTGTAAGTTTGGGTTTCCCCTCGGTTAGCGTACCGGTTTTATCGAATGCGATCGAGGTCAGGGTTCCGAGGTTTTCAAGAGGACCACCACCTTTTACGAGAACGCCGCTGCGCCCCGCGCGCGCTACGCCGGACAATACGGCGCTAGGTACCGAGATAGCCAGGGCACATGGGCTAGCTGCAACGAGCACCGCCATCGCACGGTAGAAGCTCTCGCTGAAAGGTTCGTCCACGATCACGAAGGCGAACATCAGTAGTGCAACGAAGCAGAGCACCGACGGTACGAATATGCGTTCGAATTTATCGGTGAATTGCTGGGTGGGCGAGCGCTGAGCTTCAGCTTCCGCCACCATCTGCACCACGCGGGCCATGACAGATTGTTTTGTCAAGCGCGCGACCATTACCTCTATCGCCCCGGCACCGTTGATCGTGCCGGCAAACACACGGTTGCTGGCAGCAACCTTGTCAAATGCGGCGATGGCAGCTTTAGCATCGTCTACGGGCTGCTTGTCCACGGGGACGCTTTCTCCCGTTACCGGTGCCTGGTCAACGCTGGTCGTGCCTTTTATCACGACGCCATCTGCAGGCATTCTTTCGTTCGGCTTGACCAAGATGATGTCGCCCGGCTGAAGTGTTTCGACACCCACTACCTCAGTGCGATCATCCCGTCTAACTGTTGCAGTTTCCGGGGCCAATTTAGCCAGCGCCTCGATGGCCCTGCGCGCGCGTCCCATCGCAAAATGCTCAAGCGCGTGGCCGAGGCTAAACAGAAATAGCAGCAGCGCGCCTTCGGCCCATTCGCCTAGTGCTGCGGCACCGGCCGCAGCGACCAGCATGAGGGTATCAATCTCAAAGCGGCGCGCGATGAGGTTCTGGATTGCCTCCTTGGTGGTGAAGAATCCACCAAAGAAGTATGCGCCAATGAAAAGGCAGAGGGCCAGCCAACCCGGTCCATACTGATATTTCTCTACTAGCCAGCCAGAGAGCAAAAGTACCCCGGTCAGTCCAACGAAAACCAATTCAGCCTTCTCGCCTAGAAATCCACCGTGATTGTGTCCCTTGTCTGCGCCTTCACTTCCCTCATGGCCATGGTCGTGACCGTCATTATCGTCATGTTTCATCTGCACTCCTTCATCTATTCAAATTGGTGTGTTCGCAGCACGACGAGCGTGGCAGCGTGATTGCAATTCAAATCAAAGTGAAGCGATCAGGACGTAGGGGACATTCAGGGATATGAGATGTGTAGTGTACCGCTGCGGTAGGGGCAAGGACTTCACCCGGAGTAAATCCCCAAGCACCGGCATGCTGATTCAATAATGCGGAGCCTGCACCGTGGCAAGCGCCACAATCTGGGTGGGCCTTGGTCGATTTCACGTTGGATTGGCTCTTCTCGGCGCCATCCTGATGCTGATGGACGTGATGACCGAAGTGCATCGCTGCGCTTCCCGACTCATGCTGACAATAGTTCCCGGCGGCGGCCCAGGAGAACTGGAACGGCACGATAAGTAACAGGAAAATCATCAGTATTCGTCGCATGAAACAATAGTAGCATGATGCTAAATCGAAAGACTGTACGACAGATCTCGTCCATCGCAACTTGGCAAGATTGCCTTTAGATATAGGCTGTATTAACCGCTAACTATCAATCGAAGACTGTTGGGTCTGTAAAAAATTTTATGTGCGCAACAAATTCAAATGTATTCATCATGTTATACTCCGGCCATGACCCGTCGAACTATCCTGATGCTAATTACCTTACTCGCGCTGCAGTTTAGCTGGAGCGTGGTGTCGGTCTATTGCACGCATGAGACGGGCCGGGCAGCAAATCACTTTGGTCATCACCCTGATGCCAACTCCGCGGATGATGTGGCCTCGTTGCTGAAAGAAAAACCATCGGACGCGAAGAAGTCGTCGGTGCACTCCCATTGTTCTTCTTGCGCCCACGGTACTTTGTCGATCGACAGCTTTGAAGGTATTTCCCACCCGCAGGTCGCTGAAGTCGCTCCGGTTTCTACCAATATCATCCCTTCCTCTTACTACATTGCTCCTCCTGAGCGCCCTCAGTGGGTAGTCGCCGCTTAACTCCGGCGGTTAGTGTAGTTCTATTTATAGTTATGTGATCTTTGCCTCATTTTAGGCAGATTGCTGCACGCCGTCGGATTCCTTCGTTTATATAATTTCGGAGTTATCCATGCAATCCAAACATTTAGTTATGGGTGCGGCTGTACTATTGGCGCACCTCATCCCATTTAGTGCCCAAGCAGCTGGGCAGCTGTCTCCCGCGTTTACTGTTGGCGAGAAAGTGCAAGCAGGCGATACAAGCAGTGCACCATTAACGTTGGAACGAGCCATCTCCATGGCGCTGGCAACAAGCCCTGAGTTGCGATCGGCCGCCCAAAGTGTGGCGATCGCCGAAGGAGCACTTGTACAGGCGGGCCTGTTCCCTAATCCAGAGATTTCCCTGCTGCGTGAAGGCATGTCCTCGACCAGCGGGCGTACCGATACCTATCAATTGAGCCAAGCCATTGAACTGGGTGGAAAACGTGGCGCCCGCATCAAACTGGCAGACCAAGATCGTGCCATCGCACTGGGCGACGTCACTGTCGGCAAGGCCGACCTGCGCGCTGATGTTATCGCTGCCTATTTGGAAGCGATCACGGCGCAGGAACACGTGACGCTGGCCAAAGAGTCGCTGAGTCTAGCCGGAAGCGCTACAAACGCCGCTAGCCGTCGTGTAGCTGCTGGCAAGATATCCCCGCTGGAGAAAACCCGTTCCAGCGTTGCCGAGGCAGGTGCGCGGCTGGAGCTGTCGCAAGCGTTGGCTGACGCGGCGCTGTCCAAACGGCGCTTAGCTGCTTTATGGGGAAGCACTCAGCCTGATGAGCGGCCTTTGCAAACGCCAGACATTGATCTGGCTATGATCCCCCCTCTGGCGGAACTACAGTCGCGTCTGGACGCGTCGCCACAGATGCAACGGGCAAGAATGCAGATCGCACGCCAAGAATCTCAGGTTAATCTTGCCAAGGCTGATCGCATTCCCGACTTGACAGTGACGCTCGGTCAAAAGAAGGAGCGTATGACCAACGTCTCGCAGACGGTGGTTGGCCTAACCATTCCCCTTCCGCTGTTCAACCGTAACCAGGGCAATTTATTGTCAGCCCTGCGCAGCGTTGACAAGGCCAAAACTGACGCAGAGGTCGAATACTTGAGGGCGAGCCAGGCGATCGCTGACGCGCATCAGCGTGCCTCGGTTGCGCAAGAGCAGATCGATAGCATGCGCAAGGAAATTCTCCCTGCTGCGCAAAGCGCCTTCGACGCCGCGGTAACCGGCTTCGAGCTAGGCAAGTTTGGCTTTATCGATGTGCTCGATGCGCAGCGCACGTTGTTTCAGAGTCGCGCTCAATATTTGAGTGCGCTATCGGCTCGCTACCGCTCCCTCGCCGACCTGCAGCGCTACACCGCTGTGGATGACAACGCAGGCCCCATCCCGACCTACAGGAATGCAAAATGAATTTCAATATCGACAAACAAACTAAAAAGCCTGTGCTGGTCATCGTGCTGATCGGCATCGTCTTGGCCGCAATCATCATGTTCTGGAAAAAAGACGTAGGTAATGGCGCCGCTACCGAAGCGCCGCACGCAGAAGAAGGCAAGGAAAGTGGCCATTCCGAGAAAGAAAGCGGCAAGGAAGGAAATCACGCTGACGAAGAAGGCGTTATCAAGCTCAACGATCAGCAACTCCAAACCGCTGGCATTACTATTGCGAAGGCCGCGCCAGCAACTATGGGCAATGTAATGCAGTTGCCAGGTGAAGTGCGCTTTAACGAAGACCTGACCGCGCATATCGTGCCGCGCACACCAGGTGTAGCCGAGGCGGTATCGGCCGATCTTGGTCAGGCTGTCAAAAAAGGTCAGGTGCTTGCTGTTATTTCCAGTCCGGCGCTGGCTGACCTGCGCAGTGCTTCGCTCGCGGCGCAAAAACGCCTTGGTCTGGCACAACTGACTTATCAGCGGGAGAAGAAGCTGTGGGAAGACAAAATCTCGGCAGAGCAAGACTATTTGCAAGCGCAGACCGCATTGCGCGAGGCCGAGATCGAAGCGCAGAGTGCAAAATCGAAACTCTCCGCATTGGGTGCGGGTGAAGGAGATGGCACCCTCAACCGCTATGTGCTGCGCGCGCCGTTCAATGGCGTTGTGGTGGAAAAGCACATTGCACAGGGTGAAGCTGTTAAAGAAGATGCCAATGTGTTTTTGCTGTCGGACTTGTCGAGCGTCTGGGTTGAAATTGTTGTCACGCCAAAGGATCTTGAAACTGTGCGCGTTGGCGAAACTGTCCGGATTACTACCGCAGCGAACGATACTAGCGCAACGGGCAAGGTCAGCTACGTGGGTAACCTGCTCGGTGAACAAACCCGTACTGCCAAGGCGCGTGTAGTCATCACCAATCCAAATCTGGCATGGCGCCCAGGTCTCTTCGTCAACGCAGCGGTGCTGCGTGGCGAGAAGAGCGTGCCCGTGGCTGTCGCGGCTGATGCGGTGCAAACCGTCGAAGGAAAAACGGTGGTGTTCGTCAAGGTCGACAAGGGCTTCAAGATGCAGCCAGTGAAGACCGGTGACAACGACGGCAAGCTGGTGGAGATCGTTGATGGTCTGACCGCCGGTACTTCGTATGCCGCATCGAGCAGCTATGTCTTGAAAGCCGAACAGGGCAAAGGCACTGCAGGCCATGACCATTGATCGGGGAACCAGACATGTTTGAACGCATCATACAATTCGCCATCGGCCAGAGATGGCTGATCATGCTGGCCGTGATCGCCATGGCCGCCATTGGTGTCTACAGCTATCAGAAGCTGCCGATCGACGCCGTGCCGGACATCACTAACGTCCAGGTACAGATTAATACTAGTGCCAGCGGCTATTCTCCGTTAGAGGTGGAACAGCGAGTAACCTTCCCAATTGAAACGGTAATGGCGGGCCTGCCAAATCTTGAACAGACCCGGTCATTGTCGCGCTACGGCCTGTCGCAGGTAACGGTGATTTTTAAGGATGGTACCGATATCTATTTCGCACGGCAGTTGGTGAACCAGCGTATTCAAGAAGCCAGAGACCAGCTACCTGCAGGGGTTGCTCCGATGATGGGCCCGATCTCGACCGGACTGGGGGAAATCTATCTTTGGACAGTGGAAAGCGAGCCCAACGCAAAAAAGGCAGACGGCTCCCCCTATACGCCGACTGACCTGCGCGAGATTCAGGACTGGATCGTCAAGCCACAATTACGTCAGGTCCCTGGCGTTACCGAGATCAACTCTATTGGCGGCTTTGCCAAGGAATACCACATCACGCCTGATCCTGTGAAGCTGAGCTCTTACGGGCTGACGCTGAAAGACGTCGTTGCATCGATTGACCGCAACAACAATAACGTCGGCGCCGGCTACATTGAGCGCAAGGGTGAGCAGTTCCTGATCCGCGCGCCTGGTCAGGTTCGCACACAGGAAGACATCAGCAACACTATCCTCAATAATGTGCAGGGTGTGCCGATTCGTATCCGTGATGTAGCGGAGGTGGCTATCGGACGGGAGCTACGCACCGGTGCCGCAACCGAGAACGGCCGCGAAGTCGTACTTGGTACGGTCTTCATGCTGATCGGCGAGAACAGCCGTGTGGTATCGCAGGCTGTCGCGAAGAAAATGGTAGAGGTTAACCGCACGTTGCCGGCGGGCGTTAAGGCCATTCCTGTTTATGACCGTACCGTTTTGGTCGACAAAGCCATCAACACCGTCAAGAAAAATCTTCTTGAAGGTGCGATCCTGGTGATCATTATCCTTTTCCTCTTCCTTGGTAATATCCGCGCGGCACTCATCACCGCGATGGTCATCCCATTGGCGATGCTCTTTACCTTTACTGGTATGGTGCAGTACAAGGTCAGCGCGAACCTCATGAGTCTCGGTGCGCTGGACTTCGGCATCATCATTGACGGCGCCGTCGTGATCGTCGAAAACTGCGTTCGCCGGCTGGCACATGCTCAGGAGCACCTGAAACGCCAGCTTACCTTGCGTGAGCGATTCGATGAAGTGTTTGCTGCGGCAAAAGAAGCACGTCGCCCACTGCTGTTTGGTCAGTTGATCATTATGGTCGTGTACTTGCCGATCTTCGCCCTGACAGGCGTAGAAGGCAAGATGTTCCACCCGATGGCTTTCGCTGTTGTCGCAGCGCTTCTGGGCGCCATGATTCTGTCCATGACTTTCATTCCTGCCGCTGTTGCCCTGTTTATTGGCAAGCGCGTAGCGGAAAAAGAAAATCGTCTGATGGTGTGGGCAAAGAATGCGTACGAGCCGCTGTTGGAAAAAGTCATGCGAAACGGCACTGCAGTGCTGGCCGGTTCGGCGGTGTTGATCGTATTGTGCGGTTTGCTGGCCACACGCATGGGGAGTGAGTTTATTCCAAACCTGAACGAAGGGGACGTAGCCATACAGGCGCTGCGGATCCCTGGCACCAGCCTCACTCAATCGCTGGAGATGCAAAAGAAGCTGGAAGCAGGATTGAAAGCGAAATTCCCTGAAATTGACCGCATATTTGCTCGTACCGGTACCGCAGAGATCGCTTCGGACCCGATGCCGCCGAACATTTCGGATGGCTACATCATGTTCAAGCCTGAGTCAGAATGGCCAAAACCGAAGAAGACTCGTGACGAGCTGGTCTCAGAAATCAAAGAAGAAGCAGAGAGCTACGTAGGTAACGCCTACGAGTTTTCGCAGCCAATTCAGTTGCGTTTCAACGAGCTCATTTCTGGCGTACGTAGTGACGTCGCTGTGAAGGTTTATGGCGACGACATGGACGTGCTGGCAAAAACAGGTCAGGAAATTGCTGAGGTACTGCAGCGCGTATCAGGTGCGACTGAGGTCAAGGTTGAGCAGACTGGCGGGCTCCCGATGCTCACAGTTAAGATCGATCGCGAAAAGACCGCGCGGTACGGCCTGAACATCGGCGACGTGCAGGAAGCACTGGCGATTGCCACGGGTGGCCGCGAAGCAGGAATCATGTTTGAAGGCGATCGCCGCTTCGACATCCTCGTACGTATGCCGGAAGTCATACGTAGCGATCTGGAGGCCCTACGTCGCCTGCCAATTTCATTGCCTGTGCCGGCTGGTGCTGCAACTTCGTTCATTCCATTGGGCGAAGTGGCAACGCTGGAATTTGCACCTGGTCCAAACCAGATTAGTCGCGAGAACGGCAAACGCCGTATCGTCATCAGTGCCAACGTATCTGGCCGTGACATCGGTAGCTTTGTGCCAGAGGCTGAGCAGGCCATTGCCAAGAGCGTGAAGATCCCTTCGGGCTACTGGACCACATGGGGCGGCACCTTCGAACAGCTTCAGTCAGCCACCAAGCGCCTGCAAATCGTCGTGCCACTGGCCTTGTTCCTCGTGTTTACCCTGCTGTTCGTCATGTTTAACAACGTGAAAGATGGCTTGTTGGTGTTCACAGGCATTCCATTCGCGCTGACCGGCGGCATCATCGCCTTGTCGATGCGGGGCATCCCGATGTCCATCTCTGCAGCAGTGGGCTTCATTGCACTGTCCGGTGTAGCCGTGCTGAATGGCTTGGTGATGATCTCGTATATCCGGTCCCTGCGTGAAGAAGGAATGGCCTTGGATAAAGCAGTCATGGTAGGTGCGCTGACTCGTCTGCGCCCAGTACTGATGACCGCTCTTGTTGCCTCTCTAGGCTTCGTACCAATGGCGCTGGCCACCGGTACCGGCGCCGAAGTACAGCGCCCGCTGGCAACAGTTGTTATTGGCGGCATCTTGTCGTCGACAGCGTTGACCTTGCTGGTACTTCCTCTCCTATACCGCCTTATGCACCGCAACGACGAAGTGAAGGAGCCCGTCACCGATGACGCACAGACCGCTCACTAACCCAATCTAATCCACGACTAAAAGCGGCCGACAACTTTCGGCCGGAACCTCCGGCTCGCTAAATAGCGAGCCGGCGGGGTTCCTTACGCCTAAAAAAACGCGTCACCAAACGAGGATATCCATTATGACTTCTGAATCGGCGGTACACGATCAGCTTCAGACCTACTTGGTCTACGGCTCTATTTTGATGCTTCTGGTTCTGGGGGGCTTCATGTTCTGGCTTAACTACAGTTACAAGCGACGGCTTAAGAAAAGCAGAAAGCCGCACTTGAATCTGGTCAGCACCACGCCGAAGCCCCACGACCACCGGCGCCACAAGAAACCTAGAAAGTAAATAAGTCCCAATCACGCGAACGACGACAACGCAGGGAAAAACGACCTCCTTTGTGGATTGTATTGATAGTCACCACGACGTTCTTGATAGCCGAAGTCGCGGGAGGGGTACTGACAAATATCTTTGCAGGAGAACACGATGGACAGTTTGAAAGGTGCCGGCATTAATGCCGCTGTGGGCTCAACCGACGATGGTTTCTGGGAAAAAGCGCTAAAAATTTCTGAGCAACGACTCACCGTGCTGGCTTCGAATATCGCAAATGCGGATACGCCCAATTACAGGGCGCGCGATATCGATTTCCGTAAATCCCTACAACAGGCGCTTGCCGTCAATGCTGGGACAGTGGGTAAGGTGAAATTGTCTGAGAAAAGTAACAAGGAGCCACCATTCGTGGCGACGCTGCTTTATCGGATACCAAGTCAAGGTGCGCTTGATGGCAATACAGTCGAAATGGATACGGAACGTTCTGCCTTTGCAGAACAAGCGATCAGACATGAATTCTTGTTGCAAAAGGCACTCGACGAATACAAGGAAATCGGAACGCTATTCAAGTCTATGACGAGTTAGGTTTTCAGGAGCGAACAAATGAAATATTCATATTTACTTTACGTTGGGCTGGTATTGATTGCGACCACTGGCTGCAGTTTTAATCGTCCCGATGATTTAGGTACGCAGATTGGCGTTGTCACTGAAATGCTTTCCGTTAAAACGGAGCCAGCGATTAATACTGACTGTCGCATAGAAATGACACCTGAGAGACGCGCCGAAGGTCGCTATGTGGAGATTCAATTTCGTTCGTATCGGCTGGTTCGGTACATCTATGTTTTTGTGCCCACCACGACGCGATTGGCAAAGGGAGATAAGGTCGTGGTGAAGCATCCATATTGTGTTGGCACGCACATTCCGGAAATTGTCGATTTTTCCGCTAAATGATTATCAATCCTCGTTAAGACATGATCATTTTAAGATCCTATCGCGATCTGCTGAGCAGTTATCTGATCTACGGCGATACCGGCTGCCGCTGCAAGGATCCGTAAAGTGTTTTTGGAGGTCCGACAACTCGCCGCTCTACATAATCGGGGCGTGAATGCGACGCCAGATCGGACGATGGCGTGCATCAGATCACTGGATCGGCGTGGTTGGCATCGTCCAGACCTTGCAAGATGCCGCAGTCCTTGCTCGACTGCGATACGGCGCATTGGCCACGCAGCTGCTTTAGCTGGGCTTGCAATCCCTTCAGCTCCTTGATCCGGCCGGCCACATGAACAATATGCTTGTCCAGCAACTCGTTGACGCCCGCACAGTTTCCATCCGGCGTATCCCGATAGTCCAGTAAGCGGCGAATTTCGTCTAGCGTCATATCGAGCGAGCGACAATGCCGGATGAACTGCAGCCGTTTGATGTGGCAATCTCCGTATATGCGGTAGTTCCCATCCGAACGCGCTGGCGCAGGCAGCAAATTCTGCTGCTCGTAATACCGTATTGTTTCGACCGACGCCCCGGTTTGCGCGGCCAACTCGCCGATTTTGAATCCAGCCAACATGCTTCCTCCTTGAACGTGTATCCCGTACAGACCCTTGACCCTCTAGTTGCTATAGGGTCTCTAATAGCACTTGTTCTGTCAATGCCGACAGTGAAATGGAGCCCCGATGGATTGCTGCGATCACAATCACCCGCCGAAAAAGAATGACTTGGACATGGCACCTGTACTTAGTACCCTAGCTGGGGACAACGCGCAGGTGGTTTTTCTTATCCAGAAAATGGATTGTCCGACCGAAGAAAAGCTCATTCGCGACCGCCTGACGGGAATGGACGGCATCAAGAGCATGCAATTTAACCTCATGCAGCGCGAGCTGACGGTTCAACACACCTTGAATTCCATCGCGCCTGTCACCCTCGCGTTAAAACAGCTCGATCTGGATCCTGTTGTGAAATCCGACTCCCTCGATCAGGCCGCAGGCCTATCGGACGTCGCTGCGGCAGCCGCTAGCGATTATCAAATATCCCCCTTGAAATGGACATTGATGGCTGTGTCTGGCATGACGGCCGGCGGCGCCGAAGTCGCCGCGTGGACCATGGGTACGGACAGCTCCTGGCTAGTTGTCGGTCTGGCGCTGCTGGCGATAGTTACTGGCGGGCTCGACACTCTCAAAAAGGGATGGATCGCCTTGCGTCATTTTTCGCTCAACATGAATTTCTTGATGTCGTTGGCCGTCATCGGTGCGGCGGCTATCGGACAGTGGCCGGAAGCGGCAATGGTCATTTTTTTGTTCGCTGCTGCCGAGATGATTGAAGCGCTGTCGCTCGACCGCGCGCGCAATGCGATTAAGGGGCTCATGACGATGGCGCCAGATATGGCCGCTGTTGAGTCACCTAGCGGCAGTTGGGAAGTACTGCCCGCCCGCAGTGTCGCCGTGGAGACTGTGGTACGGGTCAAGCCTGGCGAGCGCATTCCTCTAGACGGTGTAATCATCACTGGCCAAACTACGATTAATCAGGCGCCAATTACAGGCGAAAGCATGCCGATTGAAAAGCAACCCGGCGATACCGTCTTTGCCGGCACTATTAATGAACGCGGTGAATTCGATTACAAAGTCACCGCAGTTCAGGCCAATTCGACCCTGTCGCGCATCATCAAGAGCGTCCAGCAGGCGCAAGGCGAACGCGCACCAACTCAACGCTTTGTCGATCAATTTGCGCGCTATTACATCCCCGTCGTCGTCGTGTTGGCACTCGCGGTCGCTTTGGTCGCACCGGCCTTCATGGGTGCGCCATTCCAGCCCTGGCTCTATAAGGCGCTGGTGTTGCTTGTGATCGCCTGTCCTTGCGCGCTGGTAATCTCTACGCCTGTTACCGTCGTCAGTGGTTTGGCCGCAGCGGCCAAACATGGAATCTTGATCAAGGGGGGGATCTATCTGGAGGAAGGCCGCAAGTTACGCGCGCTGGCACTGGATAAAACTGGCACCAATTACCATTGGCAAGCCTGTAGTCACCGATACATTTCCGGTGGGCCGCGCTCATGGCGGCAGCGCTGTGCGTCTGGCTGCGAGCCTGTCGAGCCGATCCGATCATCCCGTTTCCACTGCGGTAGTCGCGCACTGGGCCGGGCTAAAAGCAGTAGATCCATTGTTTGAGGTCGCCAGCTTCGAAGCACTCACCGGACGCGGCGTCAAAGGCGTCGTCAATGGCGAAATATATTATTTAGGTAATCACCGGCTGATTCATGAGCTGGGCGCCTGCAGCGCCGAGCTGGAAGGCAAGCTGGACGCTTTCGAGAAGGAAGGCAAGACGGCTGTCGTCGTCAGTACGGCTACCACGCCGCTGATGGTACTGGCGGTAGCCGATACCATTCGCGAGAGCAGTACTGCCGCGATCCGTGAGCTGCAGTCAATGGGCGTCGAAGTCGTTATACTCACCGGCGACAATCCGCACTCCGCCAAGGCGATCGGAACCAAAATCGGGATATCGGACGCGCGCGGCAATATGCTGCCTGACGATAAGCTGGCCGCGATCACGGAGTTGGAGGCAAAGTACGGTTCTGTCGGCATGGTGGGAGACGGCATCAACGACGCGCCTGCGCTGGCTAAGGCCACTGTCGGCTTTGCCATGGGCGCGGCCGGTACCGACACGGCCATCGAAACGGCCGATGTGGCCTTGATGGACGACGACCTAGGCAAGTTGGCCGACTTCCTGACCTTGAGCCGTAAGACGCGGACGGTGCTTATTCAAAATATCACGCTAGCACTCGGCATCAAGGCGATTTTCTTGGTCCTTGCACTCACGGGCCAAGCCACCCTATGGATGGCTGTATTTGCCGACATGGGAGCAAGCTTACTAGTCGTCTTCAACGGATTACGTCTAGTGCGTGCGCTGAGGTAATCCTCGGCGCCGAGATCACCCTCTGTCTAGCTCACGCTATACGACTGACGATTCCGTGCTCCATCCGGTCTTTCGCGAACGAGACTGAGGCATCAAGGTAACGTAGAGCCGACTTGACGTCCCGCCAACCCACATATTCCATGAGGCTCTTTACGTCCCAGCCATCGGACGCGGCCCAATTCGCGAATCCCCGACGCAGCGAATGGCCGCTGTATGCACCAGCCGCAGCCAGACCTCCATTTTTCAATATTGCTCGCAACAGTGGTGCAATGCTGTCGATGTGAAGGCCGCTCTCGCCGACATGGCCCCAGCGGTCGATTGCACGATAGACATTGCCGGCGGTCAACTGCGCGGCGCCGATCCAGTTCAGGTAGGCTTCGACCGGACAAAGGCGCGATAAAGCGGGCGCGCGGAATGTGCTGCCCAGATTTTGGCGATCGCCCTTCGTCCGCCCCAGAAAGCAGGTGATGCCTTCGCCGGCGCTGGCCTCGACATGCTCGACGCGAAGCCGGCTCAGTTCGTCGCTGCGAAATCCGCGCCAGAACCCGAGCAAGATCAGTGATTTGTCGCGCAGACTACGCAGCTCGGCGGCGCGGTCGTTCCCGCGTCGAGCGGCGTCGACCGCGCGATCAAGCGCGCCAACGACGCGCTCCAGTTCATCGAGTTGTAGGGGCTTTGCCTGCTTCTCCTGCGCTGGATGCAGCGCGCGGATGCCGCGCATGGCTTGGCGGACGATGGGCGCCTTGGTCGGATCGGGAAACCCCTGCGCAGTGTGCCAATGGGCGAGCGCCGCCAAGCGCTGCCGCAGGGTGCTGACGGCCAGCGTGTCGGCATACTCGGCCAGGTAGCGAGCCACGCCGTCGGCTGTGGCGGGTAGCAAGCCTTTCCATTGCACTTCGAAGTGCTCGATGGCGGCGCGATAGCTCTGACGTGTGTTGTCCCGCGTGGCCGCTTCGATATATTGATCAAGTTTCGACATGGCGTCAGTGTCCCACCTTGGCCCGGATATAGTTGAATATCGTTCGGGTCGCATTGACGGCAAGGTGAGCCTCAGGCTCGCCCAGCAAATCGTCGGACGGATGCGCAATGCTGCCGTTGTTGCGCAGGGAGTTGATGGCGTCGATCGCATTCGCAAACCCGTGCAGCACGCGCATAAGGTCGTTGTCATACGAACCCAGATCTTTGAGTATAGGATGTGCCGTGCGCAAGACCTTGAACAACGCGGTCAACGAGGCATCATCGGCCACCGGAATGCCGCTTTCAACGCACAGGCTTCGAAAGTAGCCGTGTAGCGCCGTATGCAGGCGGTCGACCGCGCTGACCGGGCCGCTAATGCGCATTAGATGCTCGGCATCATTGAGTGCAAGCAGTACCACGTCGCCGCTCGAGAGGCTGGAGGGCGCCTCAGTATGTACGCTTTGAATATTCGTGCGCACAAAAAACGAAAGGTTCGGGATCTCCGCCAGCAGTTGGCTGGTCAGCTTGGGATGGTTGATGAGCTGGTCTACAACGTCCCAGCCTTCGCATGAAAAACGCTCAAGCGCCTGCAGGACGCAGTCGCCATAATCAGGGTCCCGCCAATGCAAGCTGCGCAGTAGCCGGTCATGACGCTGGATGTAGTCGGCTTCTCCGGACAAATACCCAAACTCGCGCCAGTCTTCCGTTGTGAATTCACTGACGATCGCTTTCCTGAGCGCGAGGATCAGCGCACCGCGTTTTTTCGGATCAATGGTGTATTCGTCGAGCGTCACTATCGCCACCTCCACAACAAAGCATAAATGTAGCTGGTCAACCGCGAAATTACGCCGATGGCACCAAAAACCGGTGGGTTTTGGTCCTCACACCGGATAATGCCACTTTATCCGATGTAAAATTCAAACGCAAACAAGCTTGAATTCCAACATAAAATGGTATGTAATACAGTGGTATGTAACATAGTATCTTATTTCACTTGCGGGAGACTCCATGGCACGTAGCGGGCTATAGGGGTTGTAAGCCCAAATCGACGAAAATTTCAGAATGGCTAAATTTGCCCATCCCCTCGAAAAGGCAAAAGTTTCCTCATAGGGGTTGTATAGCCGGCCGGAACCGCCGAAAATTCCGTCACCCTAAGTCCAACCTTGCCTCGAGCGCATCCAGAAGAATTTTTTCGCTGGAATGATCTTAACCGCCTGATTTTCTGGCATTTCTTGCGTGCGCAGCGCCGGGTTGTGCGCGTTCCCGCAACGCCGCGTTCTCTTGGACCAGCTTGTCGCGCTCGGCGGTGGCGCCGGCGAACTGCCGCGCCAGCAATTCCGCCTGGCCCTGCTGCGCCGCCAACGCCATGCGCGCCTCGATTACCTCTTGGCCTGTCTTCTCAAGTTTGCCCACCAAGATCTCAGCGCTTGTCGCGGCCTCGGCCAACTGGCGCGTCAGCTGGACTCGGTCGGCCAGCACCGTGGCGAGTTCTTCCTGCGCCGCGCGCGCTTCGTCGGCGCGGGCCGCATGCTCGGCGCGCAGCAGGTCCAGTTGCTGTTGCGCGCTGGCCAGGTCGTGTTCCAGCCTTCCGGCGTGCCGATCAAACGCCCGCCGGTCTTCCAGCCGCTGCGCCGCGATCGCCTCCTGGAAGTGCTCGAACTGGACGCGCGCGTGTGCCAGCTGTTCGGCCAGCGCCTTGACCTCGACCACCCGGTCGGCCAGGCGCTGTTCCATGCCAGTGTTATTCGATCGGAGGGTGGCCACAGTAATCTGTTCCGACTGGTGCTCGGCCTGCAGGCGGGCCAGCGCCGCCTTCGTCTGCACAAGTTCGGCGGATAGGCTGGCCGCCGACTGCGACAACATGCCGTCGTGCTCCTGACACTGCCGCAGTTGCTCCTGGACCGCTTCCAGCGCCTCCGCGTGTTCCGCGCGCGCCTGCTCGACTTGGCGGGCGGCGTCGGCCTGCATGCGTTCATAGACGCCCTTGACCGCTTCCAGCAGATCGACCGGGAGCCCGGCGCCGGCGGCGGCCGTCTCGCCTTGGTGTTGCGCTTTCCACTGCTTCAGCAAGGGCGCGATGGTGCTCTTGCTGCCGGTGCCGCCCAGTGCCTCGCGCACAGTGTCGACGGTGGGGTTCTTGCCGGCGGCGGCCAGCTGGGAAGCGGCCTTGGCTACGTGGGAATAGAGTATGCCAGCGCGTGCCATAACGGTTCCTTAAATAAGATAACGTAATACGTATTATGTAATTCAGTATTTTAGTACATTTAAATTATTCCACAACTACGTCGATTAAAAGACACGATAAGATCAATTATCGGGAGTCAAACCGGGCCGCTGCATGTTATCCTGCGTAATCCCCATTACAAGCCCTAATGCGAGCGACGCGCCATGGAAGACATCCACCCCAGCGACGACGGCACCGGCACCCTCGATCCGCGCCGCGCGCCAAAACTCCGTAACGCGGTTACACCCGCTGACACCGAACTGGTCGCCCAGCACCGCGCCATTCTAGCCGCCGCCACGGCCGACAACACGCGCCGGGCCTACCGCTCAGCGGTGAGCCACTACCTGGCGTGGGGCGGCGTGCTGCCTGCCGACGAACCGACGATGATCCGCTATCTGATGTCCTACGCAGAATCGCTCAATCCGCGCACGCTAGCGCTGCGTCTGACGGCCCTGTCGCACTGGCATCTCCACCAGGGCTTCCCCGATTCGGCCTCGACGCCGACCGTGCGCAAGACCTTGGCCGGGATCGCACGCACGCACGGCCGCCCGAAGAAGAAGGCCAAGGCGCTGCCGATCGAGGACCTAGAATGCATCGTGGCGCAGCTGGGCAGCCTCGGCACCCTGAAGGCGGCGCGCGACAACGCGCTCTTGCAGATCGGTTTTTTTGGGGGACTGCGCCGCAGCGAGCTGGTAGGTATCGAGGTCGAGCACGTCGCCTGGGAGGTGGGCGGCATCGCGATCACGCTGCCGCGCTCGAAAACCGACCAGCTGGGCGAGGGAATCGTCAAGGCGATCCCATACAGCGACGGTCCATGCTGCCCGGCAAACGCGCTACGCGCCTGGCTGGACGCGGCCGGCATCGCGGCAGGGCCTGTGTTCCGACCGATCAGCAAGTGGGGCAGGCTGGCCAAGAGTGCCTTGGGCGTAGGCAGCGTCAACACGATCCTGGAAGCCTGCGCGACGCTGGCCGGGCTTGGCTACGTGCCGGATCTGTCGAGCCATAGCCTGCGGCGGGGGATGGCCACCAGCGCGCATCGCGCTGGCGCTGACTTCCGCGACATCAAGCGCCAAGGCGGCTGGCGCCACGATGGCACGGTGCACGGTTATATCGAGGAGGCCGGTCGATTCGAGGAGAACGCGGCCGGAAGTCTGCTACGTGCGAGGGCGAAACCAAACTGATTCGCATCAACGTCGATACCCAGCCAGTTACAGTATCTTCGCGCCAACTCCCAACCGGCGAAGGGAAACCCCGCCGGTCATCTCCTTGGACGAGATTACGGAAAATTATCTTGACCGAGTCACCGTGCCATCGTGGCGCCAGCCGCCTTGGCGCTTGATTTGCGTTGTGACTGGATATTGTAGACAACGCTGGCCACAACAATAATCAGGATCAGCACTTGCGCCAGGATGGTTTGCATCGACGGGTAGACACCCAGGACATCAATCCGCGGCATGGTGATTGGCGTTATTTCCAGATAGCCAACCTTTTGCAATGCGGCGACGCCTTTACCCATGAGTACAACTGCGAGCACTGCAACCAGAGCCGAGCTAAACGCGAAAAACTGGCTGATCGGCAGACGCGCCGAAGAGCGCAATAAGATCACAGCGATGGCAGCGAGGATTGCCGTACCGGCCGCAAGGCCGGCGAGCAAGTACCCACCGTTCTCCGGTGTCCAAAGCGCCGCGTAAAACAGGACGGTTTCAAAGACCTCGCGATAGACCGTGACGAACGCCAACAGGAACAGCATCATGGCCGATTGTTTGTTCAGCGCCGACGACAGTTTTTGTTTGACGTAAGACTGCCAGCGTCCCGCCAGACTCTTTTGATGCATCCAGATGCCGACGCCGAGCAGAACGACAGCGGCAAAGATGGCCGAAAACCCCTCTGTCATCTCGCGGCTAGCACCGCTCAGGTTGACTAGGTAAGTTGCGACCGCCCATGTCAGCCCGCCTGCCGCTAGCGCCGCCATCCATCCGGCATGCACATAGGGCAGAACGTCGGTGCGTTCAGCCTTCTTCAGAAAAGCTATCATCGCGACTACAACCAACAATGCCTCAAGCCCCTCGCGCAGTAGGATCGTCAACGCACCCACAAACGTCGACAGAGGATCATTGGATGAATCGAGTGCTGATTGCGCCTCGGTCAGCAGCACCTGCAAACGCTGTTCGATGGCATGCGCCTGCTGGACATTCCCACTGGTGACCGCATTGCGATAGGTGCCCATAGTCTTTTCGATATTCTCAAACAAGACCTTGTTCTTGGCGGCCAGCGCCGGCTCGACAGGTTCAAATCCATCGAGATAGGCAGATAACGCAAGACGCGATGCCGCCGATTTGTCTCCGCCATCCATGGCGGCAATGCTTTCCTTTAACTTGTTCTTGGCAATCGGAAGGCTGTCCGCACCCGATGCATTGAGGGCGTCAGGCGTGCTTCTCAAATAGGCGACCAACGGCCGCGCCGCTTCCCCTACAGTGGTCTTGGCAAGCGCCGCCTCGGAGGTCTGGCTCAATTTGGCGAGCGTGGGCACGGCCGCGTGCAGATCCGCACGTGACGACCATAGCTTCGCGCCCGCCTTGCGCTCATTCCCGGAGTACGACAGCGTGGACGCAAAATAGGCGACAGCCCAACGTTCATCCTCGGAAAGCTGCGCAAAGCTTGGCATCGAGGTGCCCCCGACGCCCTGTGTGATGATTTGCTGTAGGGAGAACACGCTGCGCTCTTGAGCGCGGCTGTGATCCGAAAGTGCAATGGGCGGCGGATTCAAGGTGGCGGCCAGCGGGCCATCAGCGTGGCCCGACACTCCGTGACAGGAAGCGCACTGGCTTTGGTAGAGCGCCGCACCGCGCTGCAGATCGGGCAATTTGGCGGGGGCAACCGGAACAGGATAGGCCGCGAGCAAGGCGGCGGCTAACGCGCGCGCCTGGTCGCCGACCGTCGCCGCCGGCGCTTTCTCGGCTATGGCCGCACGCAGCGTGGCCGCGCCCTTTAGCAACTCTGACATGGCCGGGCTGGGCGGCAGTTCTGCCAGCTGCCGTTCCGCGGCGTGAGCAAACTCCTGCATCTCAGTGTATTCCCCCTGATTGGCCACCGCGCCGTCCTTGACGGATTTACGATAGTCGACAGCGAGATAGTCGAGCAACTGCCAGACCTGCTTCGCTTTGTTCTGTGTGGGCAGGTCATCGGCATGAACGGGCAACAGCGATGACGCGAGGCAGATCAGGGCAATCGAAAAAAAGCGGAGAGTGAGCATACAATTTCTTCTTAAAGTACCAACAATCGAAAGGTTAATGCGAATAATTCTCATTATAATCTTCTTTTGCTAGTTGTAGGCTTATGTGTATAATCTGGAACGATGAAACGCGCGCTCCTGATCCTGCTAATGACGTTGTTGCCGCTCCACATGACGTGGGCAGCGGTAGCAGGCATACGCAATTTGGCGGACACGAGTCTTTCGCAGACCGCCGCTGAAAACGCAGGGCAGCGCTCCACCGTTGATAAGTCCGTTCAGAAAAGTGTCAACAAGTGCGAACGCGGTTGCTGCCCAGGTTGCCACGTGTTTTGTAATCTTGCCGCCGCCACGCCAGCGTATTCCTTCAACTCATCAATTCCGCTCGAACAATGCTTTGTGGCCGGTTTATCCGATGCCACGGCATACCAATCGCACATTCCAGACGGGCCAATACGGCCTAAATGGCCTGCCGCCAGCTGAGCTGGCGGGGCGTCCACTTCTAAGCGCACACGTTAGTAGGCGCTGTCGCGACCTCTCGCCGAATATTCCTCGTTTTGTTGGAGAATTCGATGCATGTCGTTATGCTGCCGCTCATTGCGGCACTACTTGCCATTCCCGTTGCCGCGCATGCTGGCGAACGGACGATACAAATCTCAGTTGATCAAGCTGCCGTTACTGCCCGGACGTCCGGAACCTCGCTCTCGCTCGAACAAGCGTTTCTGCGTGCTGAACAACAGAACCCGGACTTGCGCCGTGCGCTAGCACAGCGGGCGGCGGCCGAAGGCGAAGCGGCGGATGCGCGCGGCCTGCTACGTAACAATCCGGAACTGTCATTGGAACGCACGCGGCGCACTGTGCCCCAAGCTGGATTGACATCCGACATTCAACGCGAGTGGATGGTGGGCATCGCCCAAACCGTCGAAATCGCGGGCCAACAAGGTTATCGGCGCCAAGCGGCGCGACAGGAACTCGATGCGCTCGATGCATCGATTGACGAGGCGCGCCTCCGGTTGCGCGGTGAAGTAGAACGCCGGTTCGTCCAAGTGCTGTCGCTGCAAGAGCGTGCGGCAACGGAACAGAGCTCGCTGAAAACCATTGAAGATACCGCACTGGCGATCAACAAACGGGTCACGGCCGGCGAGGATAGCCGTCTCGACGGCAACTTGGCCCAAGTCGAAGCGGTTCGTGCCAGAAATCAAATAGGCTCATTGCAAGAACAGGTGATTCAAGCCCGTGCAGAATTGGGCACGGTCCTCCAGACGCCACCCGGCCAGCTTCCCGAAGCGATAGGTTCGCTGGATGTTCCGACGCCCGTCTACACACTGGAAAAATTGCTGGAACAAAGCGCAAACCGTCCGCTGCTGCGAGCACTCGATCATCGCGAGCAGGCGGCGACACATCGCCTCTCTCTTGAGCGCGCGGCGCGCTACCCGGACGTGACAGTGGGAATTGCGACCGCCCGCGAAGGCGCCAGCGATGCCCGCGAACGGTTCACCCGATTGACGCTGTCACTGCCGTTGCCACTATTTCGAAACAACGCCAGCGGGATCGGGCGTGCAAGCACTGAACTGACGCAGGCACAGATAGAACGGCAAAGCGCTATCCGCGACACAGGGGGCGACATCAACGCGTTGTGGCAAAAACTACAGAGCCAGACTGTGCGGGCGAACGCTTTGCGTCAGTCCGCTCTTCCCGCTCTCGAAGAAAACCAGCGCTTGTCGCTCAAGAGTCTCCAAGCAGGCGAGATCGGATTGATGCAACTCCTTCTCGTAAACCGCCAGGTACTCGATGGCCGGCGCGACCTGATCGATGCCGAAACCGAACTGCGGATGACACGCATTGCCCTGCAGCAGGCAGCCGGTTGGCTCGACACCGGGGCACCACGATGAACCCAGAGATCCAGGCCAACCCCCAACATTCTTACGGAAAAATATCCATGACCTCACTCCAATGGCGTTGCGCTTGCACGCTCCTCCTGGTAGCGGCCCTCGCCGGTTGCGGCAAAGGGCAATCCTCGACACCGGCCGCCGCTAAACAAGAACAGCATGCTGGACAGCGGGCCGACTCGGCGAGCGAGAAAGGGAAAGCGGCAGAAAGCGCCGAACATGAAAAGGGAAAGCTGCTGCTTTCCGCTGAAGAGATTCAAGCTGCGGGCATCACCGTCGCCCCGTTACAGGAAAAAGAGGTCAGTGAGCAAATCGAAGTGACGGCATCGATCGGTGCCAATCAAGACAGGTTCGCGCACGTCGCGCCGAGGGTAGCAGGTCGACTGGTCAAAGTACTAGGCAATCTGGGGGACAAGGTGCGGCCGGGTCAAACGCTGGCGTTGATCGACAGCATCGAAGTCGGCGAAGCGCAGTCTTCATTCATACAGGCGGTCAGCGAACATGCTTTGGCAAAGGCTGGTGCGGAACGTGCTGACAAGCTGTTTGCCGATCAAATAATCCCGCAAAAGGATTATTTGCGTGCCAAGGGCGACTTCGAAAAATCCAAGGCAGTGTTGCGCGCAGCGGAAGACAGGCGTCAGACCTTGGGAATCGCTGGCCACCAGGCGTCCGCAAGCGGTGCCTCCGTGTTCGCCGTCTCCGCGCCGTTTGCCGGCACGGTGGTGGAAAAAAAGGCGGTGCTCGGCGAACTTGCGCAACCGGATAAGGTGCTCTACGCCATAGCCGACCTCTCCACTGTCTGGATCGACGTCAACCTGTACGAGAAGGATATCGCGAGAGTCAAGACCGGCGCAGCGGCACTCATTACCTTGACCGCTTACCCTGGCGAGAGCTTTACAGGAAAGGTCTCCTACATCAGCAGCCTGATGGACAAGGAGACGCGCACGATCAAAGCCAGAGTAGAGGTTCCCAATCCGGAGGGGAAGCTGAAATTGGACATGTTCGCTGCGGCGGCGATCATGACGGGAGGGGGGAGCAAGAAGCTGCTGCTTCCCGAACAGGCCGTTGTACTGATTCAAGGACAACCCACTGCATTTGTGCGCGAGGACGATGGCTTCGAGGCGCGTGCGGTCGACTTGGGCGAAAAGTTGCGTGGGAACGTGGTGTTGAAGTCGGGTATCAAGCCAGGCGAAAAAGTGGTGACTTCCGGTGCCTACGCATTGAAGGCCAAGATGCTCAAGTCGCAAATCGGCGACGCGGACTAAGGGGCCACTATGCTAAATACCATTGTTGATGTATCACTGCGCTACAAGGTGCTGGTCATTGTCGCGTTCGTGATCGTTATTATTTTTGGGGTAAAGACCTGGCGCGATTTGCCGGTTGATGCCTTCCCCGACGTCACCCCGGTTCAGGTCAATATCTACACGGAATCGCCAGGACTGGCTGCCGAAGATGTCGAGAAACTGCTGACGACGCCAATCGAAACGAGCATGGCTGGACTCGCCGGTGTTGAGGCGATTCGGTCAGTCTCGCTGTTTGGGCTGTCCTATGTGAGCGTCAATTTCAAGGATGACGTCGATACCTATTTCGCGCGGCGACTGGTCAGCGAAAAATTGCTGGAAGCGAAACAGCGGATACCGGAAGGGTATGGCGAGCCGACACTCGGCGCCAATAGCTCAGGACTGGGACAGGTCTTCTGGTATACCGTCGAATCGGCCGATCAACGCATGTCGACAATGGACTTGCGCACGCTGCAAGACTGGAATGTGCGACTCAAACTGCGCACGGCGGCCGGCGTAGACGACGTGACATCCTGGGGCGGCGATGAAAAGCAGTATCAGGTGCTGATCAATCCGAACCAGCTGATCAAATACGGCATCAGCCTCAAGGCCGTCATGGAAACGCTAACGGCCAATAACCGCCAGGTCGGCGGGCAGTATTTGAACATCGGACAAGAGCAGTACCTGGTGCGCGGTCTGGGCCTGGTCGCCAGTGCGAAAGACATTGGCAGTGTGGTACTGGCGACCCGCAACGGCACGCCGGTCTATGTGAAGGATATCGCCGAGGTCAAGGAAGGCCCATCCCTGCGCTCAGGCGCGGTAACGAAGGATGGCAAAGAAGTCGTGCTTGGCACGGCGCTGCAGCGCATCGGGGAAAATGCCAAGGTTGTCGTTGAAGGCGTGAAGGAGAAACTCAAGGTCGTTCAACAAGCGCTGCCCAAAGGCGTGTCGATTAAACCCATTTATGACCGTACCGAATTGGTTGACAAGGCAGTCGCCACGGCGGAACGCGCTTTGGTTGAAGGGTCGGTTCTGGTTGCACTCATCCTGTTCCTGTTTCTGGGTGAAATCCGGTCCGCCCTGGTCGTTATCGTCACCTTGCCGCTGGCCATGCTGATCAGCTTCATCCTGATGAAGCAATGGGGTCTCTCAGCCAACTTGATGTCACTTGCCGGCTTGGCGGTGGGGATCGGCATGATGGTCGACGGCGCGGTCGTGCTGGTCGAGAATGGATTTCGTTTGCTGTCCCATCAAGGCGGGAAGTCCGTTAACAAGACCCACATAATCCTTGAGGCGGCGCGCGAAGTGATGAACCCCGTCGCGTTTGCCATCCTGATCATCATTGTCGTCTTCCTGCCCTTGTTCTCCCTGACTGGCTTGGAGGGCAAGATGTTCAAGCCGATGGCACTGGCCATCACCTTTGCCATGATCGGTTCATTGGTGCTGACGCTGACGCTGGTACCCGTATTGTCGGCGCTGATTCTGAAACCCAAGCAAGAGAAGGATACCTTCGTCGTTCGGCATGCAAAACGACTCTACCTGCCAATGCTAGATTGGGGGCTGGAACGAAAAAGGCTCGTCATCAGTGTAGCGGTCGTGGCGCTGCTCGCGTCTTTTGCATTGATCCCTTTTCTGGGTAAGGAATTCATGCCTTCCTTACAGGAGGGCACGATCATGTTCCGGGTGAGCAGCATCCCATCAACCTCGCTCGACGAATCGATCCGCATCTCCCAGCAACTGGAAAAGACACTGAAGACGTTCCCCCAAACTGACTCGGCCATCGCCATGATTGGGCGGGCCGAAAAGGGCGATACGGCAGACGTGAACTACATGGAGCTGCTGGTGAACCTTAAACCGCAGGCCACGTGGCCCGAGAAGATCAGCGTGCCGGCGTTGGCAAAGTCGATGCAGGAAAAGCTCGAAAAGACCGCGCCTTCATCGGTGATTTCGGCGACCCAGCCAATCCAGATGCGGGTGGAAGAGCTGATTTCAGGAGTACGCGCCACGCTGGCATTGAAGCTCTATGGCGAGGACTTGAACACGCTGGACCGGCTATCCGGCCAGCTCAAGGGCGTACTTGACAAGGTTCCTGGCGCAGCGGATCTGTCGCTTGAAGCAAACAAGGGCAAGCCGCAATTGGTCATCAATGTGAACCGGGACGCCGCGGCGCGCTACGGGATCAACGCCAACGACATCCTCGATGTGGTCCAGGCCGGAATCGGCGGCAAGGCCGTGTCCACGGTGATCGAGGGCACCAGGCGCTTCGACATCCAGGTATGGCTGGCGCCGGAATTTCGCAACAGCGTCCAAAGCATCAGCGCCATCCCGATCCGTACCGAGAACGGCGCCCTGGTACCCCTGTCGGATGTCGCTACAATTGAACTCGACGAAGGCTATTCCTTCGTCCGCAGGGAACAGCTGCAGCGCTATGCAGTCATCCAGATGGACGTCAAGGGCCGGGACGTAGATAGCTTCGTGAAGGAGGCCAGCGCAAAAATCGCTCAACAGGTCAAGCTTCCGGAGGGTTACGTGATCGAGTGGGGCGGTGCCTTCGAGAATCAGCAACGCGCGATGACCAAGCTGGCCATCATCGTTCCATTGACCATCGGCCTGATCTTCATCTTGCTCTACACGGCATTCAATTCACTCACCTACGCCACGCTCATCATCGCCAACGTGCCATTTGCGACAATCGGCGGTGTGGTGGGTCTGTTCATCACGGGACAGTACCTGTCCGTGCCGTCGGCGATCGGATTCATTGCTGTCTTTGGCGTTGCCATGCTCAATGGCATTGTCCTGGTCACCTTCCTGAACGACCAGCGCGAACAAGGCATGTCGATTCGCGAGGCGGTTCGGCAAGGAGCCGCATTGCGTTTGCGTCCTGTCCTGATGACCGCATCGATCGCGATTTTTGGCCTGGTGCCTATGCTGTTGTCGAGCGGAGTTGGGGCCGAGACGCAGCGCCCGCTAGCCACCGTCGTTGTAGGCGGTCTATTCACTTCGACGGCGCTGACCTTGTTGTTGTTGCCGTTGCTGTATGAATGGGTCGAAACTCGCAAGGAACGCAAGAGGCGCGTGGAACTGTAGACAGGCCTGCCCTGCGGGCACTTCGCCCACGGGAAGAGAATGTGACCAAGGAATTTTGGTGATGTCCGAGGTCCGCACAAGGTTGTTGCCCACATTTACGTATGGAGAAATTGCTATGAATATTCGTTTACCCATGTTCGCCGCTGTCATCGCGGGTTTTACCATTCTGGGGGGATGCACGACTGTCGACCATCAAAGCGCGTCCGATAGCAAAGCCGGCGTCATCAATCAAATCTATTCCCGGCACGACTTGCGTTACAAGGCGCCGTCGTGTCTGTACGCCCTGACCTCCGAGCAAATTGCTGCCGGAACCTATGTACAAATCCGAGTCGCACGGGACAAGGGCTTTAAGTATTTTGATGCTTTGGTTCCGGCGACCATGACGGTGCAAATAGGCGAGGAGGTCGCGTTCACATCCGATCAATGCGAGCGCAACACCATCCCTCAGGTTACACAAGTTTCACTCCACAAAGAATAATGAGGAGAGTGACATGAAACAGATCAACGCTTTTGTACATCCTCATCGCATCACTGCGGTCACCGAGGCATTGCGCGACTCAGGAATGTGCGACATCAATTCGGGTATCGGTTGCTATCATCTGACAGTGTCGACTGTGCAAAGACTGTACACCAGTGCGGACCCGCACCAGCAGCACTATTCCGTCGCGCTTGCGGAGCCGGTAGTGGCGGAAATGAAGTTGGAGCTCATTTGTGACGACGACTTGGCGGCGCCGCTGCAACAACTCATAGTTCAGGCTGCACGGCCGGGCACAGGATGGGTATTTATCAGCGACATTCAAAGCGCCACTAAAATTGCGTAACGACGCAGCGACCTCACCACTATTGAAAGAGATAACGATGAAAACTCACATATATCCATTGGCATTAACGGCTGCGCTTCTGGTTATCACAGGATGTGCGACAGATCCGAGACTTGGCCCCGACAGCCGAGCAGGTTATATCGCTGAAATCTACAGCGCTGAGAAATTGCGCATGTCCCCGCCACGTTGTCTCGCATCATTGACATCAGCGCAGATCGCTGCCGGAACTTACGTAGGAATCAAGGTTCCCCATGGCCGCCACAGTGAATATCTCAGCGCGCATGTGCCGGCATCGATCAAGCCTGAGCTTCACGACAAGGTCGAAATATCCCCGCAATACTGCAAGGATGGGAATGTGCCGGAAGTAATACAGATTCTGTCGGGTAGCGTTCCGCCTGACACCGCCCCCAAAACTCATCTGCCTCGGGACAGAAAGTAAGCCACGCCGCCAAGCTGGGCACCTTCGGCAGCATGCGCCGAGCGGCGTACACAGGCATCGCACAGATGATAGCGCCGTTTCGGTGTTCTCTCTGAAACAGCCATCAGCGCTTCCCCTGCCAAGAAACGCTAGGGGAACGTGAACAAAGGAGTTCTTTATGGACAAAAGCGAATCAGCAAGTTGCGGTTGTGCAGCGACATCATCGACGTCAATGATGACCTCCTCGCCTGCAGGCCAGAGTCGCACGACATATCACATCGAAAATATGGATTGCCCGACCGAGGAAGGGCTGATCCGGGACAGGCTCGGCAAAGTCACCGGGGTCAACGGCCTAGATTTCAATCTGATGCAGCGCAAGCTGACGGTGACCCATTCTCTGCCATCTCTTGACGCAGTGGAAGTGGCGCTCGCTGACATCGGCATGAAGGCGCGGCGCGAGGATGCCAGCGGCGAGCGCACGAGCATACTTCGAATCTCCAAAATGGACTGCCCGACCGAAGAAGGACTGATTCGAGGAAAACTGAGCGGCATGGCCGGCATCATGGATCTGCAGTTCAACCTGATGCAACGCACGCTGACAGTACGCCATGCACCTGAGATCCTTCCTGCTGCGTTGACCGCCCTGAAATCGCTTGGACTTGAGGCGGAAGTCGAAGGTGTCCATGAGGCGGAAGCGACCGAAGCCGCCGTGCCTGAAAAAACCAACTGGTGGATGATTGCCTGCTCGGGCATTGCTGCACTTCTCGCAGAGCTTGTTTATTTCGTTAATGACGGCGTTCACTGGTCGGTAATTGTGCTTGCCCTTGCCTCGATATCGACCGGTGGACTTTCCACCTATAAGAAGGGCTGGATCGCACTGAAGAACCGAAATCTGAACATGAACGCGCTGATGTCGATTGCGGTAACCGGCGCTATGCTAATTGGCCACTGGCCCGAAGCGGCGATGGTCATGTTCCTGTTTGCGCTGGCCGAAGTGATCGAAGCAAAATCGCTCGACCGTGCGCGAAATGCCATACGCGGCTTGATGGATCTGACGCCCGAGACTGCCACTGTGCGGCAGCAGGATGGAAATTGGATGGACATCGCGGCGAAAGACGTGGCGCTCGACATGGTGGTGCGCGTCAAGCCAGGCGAGCGCATAGCGCTCGACGGCGTGATCGTCAACGGTCAATCCGCAATCAATCAGGCGCCGATTACCGGAGAAAGCCTGCCTGTGGAAAAAGGCGTCAACGATACTGTGTTCGCGGGCACCATCAACGAAGCCGGGTCCTTTGAATACAGGGTCACGGCCCGCGCGAGCGATTCCACGCTGGCCCGCATTATTCACGCCGTCGAATCGGCGCAAGGTAGTCGGGCACCGACGCAGCGCTTCGTCGACCAGTTTGCGCTGATCTATACGCCAGCGGTTTTCGTGGTCGCGCTGCTGATGGCGGTTGTGCCGCCATTGGCAATGGGTGCAGCGTGGATGGGCTGGATCTACAAAGCCCTGGTACTGTTAGTTATCGCTTGCCCGTGTGCACTTGTCATCTCGACCCCAGTGACGATTGTTAGTGGTTTGGCCGCAGCTGCGCGCAAGGGCATCCTGATCAAAGGCGGCGTCTATCTAGAGGGCGGCCGTAAGCTGACGGTACTCGCCTTGGATAAGACTGGGACCATTACGCACGGGAAGCCAGCGCAAACCGACTTCCAGGTATTGAGCGGCGAAGAAGCGATGGTGCGTTCGCTGGCTGCTAGCCTTGCCGCGCGCTCGGATCATCCGGTCTCACAAGCGATAGCGCGCGCGGCACAGGATGGCGGCATTGCGCAACGTGATGTCACAGATTTTTCAGCCATTCCCGGCCGGGGAGTGCGCGGACAAATTGATGGCCAGGTGCTACATCTTGGCAACCACCGTTTAATTGCCGAGCTTGGTCTCAGCACGCCAGATCTGGAGACCATGCTGGAGGCGCTTGAGCGCCAAGGAAAAACGGCGGTCATGCTTGCGGCCCCCGATAAGGTGCTGAGCTTGTTCGCGGTGGCAGATACCGTAAAGGAGACGAGCCGACAAGCGATCGCCGACTTGCACGCGCTTGGTGTGCGCACCATCATGTTGACGGGGGATAACCCACATACGGCCGAAGCGATTGCAAAGCAAGTTGGTATCGACGAGGCGCGGGGCAACCAGTTGCCTGAAGACAAGCTAAAGGCCATCGAATCTGTTGTGGGCGGCGATGGCCAGGTCGGGATGGTGGGCGACGGCATCAACGACGCGCCGGCACTGGCGCGCGCTGACATCGGTTTTGCAATGGGCGCGGCAGGTACGGACACCGCGATCGAGACTGCCGATGTCGCGCTGATGGATGATGACCTTCGCAAGATTCCAGCCTTTGTTCGGCTGTCGCGGACGACAGCAAGTATCCTGACCCAGAATATTGTGCTGGCCCTCGGTATCAAGGCGGTTTTTCTAGTGCTGACGTTCACTGGCCACGCGACGATGTGGATGGCGGTGTTCGCCGACATGGGTGCAAGTCTGCTGGTGGTGTTCAATGGTCTGCGCCTGCTACGCCATGACCAGCTCAGGCGCCCAACCACATAGTCATGCCTTAAGCTTGGACGAAATCGTCCAGTTTACTCAAGCTTGAGGGTTCGCTAGCATGCGTCGATACATGCGATTTAGCCGCCAGACAGCCCCGCGATGGTGGAGTCCAAGTTGGCGGGCTCGCAATGAAGAGAACGCTTGTCGAACTGGTCGGGCGTTGCGACATCGGCGCAGGCGCAGCAGGCTGTCCGATCATTCAGGCGCTGATCGAGGACTAAGCCGAATTAAAAAAGGTGGTCAAGATCTCGGATTCAGCGCCAGCTCTGCCAACAGCTTGTATCGTAAACCATTGCCTAGACTAGCCATATTAAATGCCCATGCATACCAACCATATCCTCTTGAAAGTCCCACATGCGTGGTGACCGCAATGCGCGACTGACCATCCTTTCAGAGGCCGAAAAAACCGCCCTCTACGGCATTCCGAATTTCGACGACTTCCAACGAATCGAATTCCTTGCCATGACCGATGCGGAACGCTCCCTCGCGTTGGGGCGCAAAAGCGTTCTGGCACAGGTCTATTGCCTTCTGCAAATTGGGTACTTCAAAGCCAAGCAAGCCTTCTTCCAATTCTCTCTTGACGACGTGCAACATGAGGATGTTGATTTCGTTTTACAGCGATATTTTCCGGGTCAGACGCTTGTCAATGCGCCGTTGCATACCAGCGAATACTACGTGCAGCGCAATAAAATTGCCAAATTGTTTGACTACCGCAGGTGCTCAGACGACGATTTGCCGGCGTTGCGGGCCAAGGCGACACTGCTGGCACGCACCGACGTGACCCCGACCTTCTTGCTAGCTGAACTGATGGTATTCCTGATTGGCCAGCGCATTGTGCGACCAGGCTACACCACGCTGCAAGACCTGATCACGAATGCACTATCAGTCGAGCGTGACCGCCTGGAAAAACTTGTCGAAGCAAGCCTGACCGATACAGCACGCGAAGCGCTGGAACAGCTGCTGGAACGTGATGACGTCTTGTCCGAATTGGCTGCCCTCAAGCAGGACGCCAAGAGTTTTCGTTATCGCCAGATGGGCTTGGAGCGCCAAAAGCGCCTCACCCTGGCGCCCCTGTATGCCATCGCCAAAGCCCGGCTGCCAAGCCTTGATATCTCGCAGCTCAACATCGCCTACTACGCCAGTCTGGCTAACTTTTACACCATCTACGATTTGCGACGATTCAAGTCTTGCCAGACCAACCTCTATTTGCTGTGCTACGCCTGGCAGCGCTATCGACAACTCACGGACAACGTGGTGGAAGCCTTTGGCTACCACACGCGCCAGCTCGAGGACGACACCAAGGTAGTTGCCAACCAGCAGGCGGCCAAAATACACAATGAACGCCAACAAGCCACGCCACGGGTCGGCGAGCTGCTCCTGCTGTACGTGGATGACACGCTCACTGACGTGACCCCTTTCGGCACGGTGCGTGGCAAGGCCTTCCGCATCATGCCAGAGGAGAAGCTGCGCTCGACTGGCAAGCTCCTGACGGAGAAGCCTGTCAGCCAGATGGATTTGCGCTGGCAGGCGGTGGACAAACAGAGCGGACTATGCACGAAAAATCTACGCCCGCTTGCCATGGCCCTGGATTTCGAAAGCAGTAGCGCCAGTGGCAAGGTCTGGCTGGCAGCGTTGCAATGGATGAAAGAGGTCTTTGCCCGTCAAGAGCGCCTTGCCAAGCAGGTGCTGGCCGACATTCCGCAGCGCACGATACCAACCCGGTTGAGAAATTTCATGCTCAGCTTTGACCAGGAGGGTAAGCCGGTGGGCCTGCATGGTGACCGGTATGAATTTTGGGTCTACCGGCAACTGCGCAAGCGCCTCGATGCAGGTGACATTTACCTCGACGACAGTGTGCAGCACCGACGTTTTTCCGATGACCTGGTATCCATGGAGGCCAAGGCAGACGCCCTCAAGGCTCTGGACATCCCTTGGTTGCGTCAGCCGGCTGACCAAACGCTTGACGCCTTGTTTGTCGAACTGGATACTCAGTGGAGGGCATTCGATTCGGAACTGCGCAGCGGCAAGCTCAAGCACCTGGAGTTTGACCCAGTAAAACAAGCGCTAACATGGCACCGGCCCAAGGCAGACAAGGACAAGCAACTGCAGCAAGGCTTCTATGGCAAGCTTCAGGCGCGCGATGTCGCCGACGTATTCCGGTTTGTGAATGAACGATGCAACTTTCTCTCGGCCATGACACCCTTGCAGCCACGGTATGCCAAGAAAGTCGCCGATGCTGACAGCTTGATGGCCGTGGTCATTGCTCAGGCCATGAACCATGGCAACTTCAAAATGGCTGAGACTTGCGACATCCCATACCACGTTCTGGAAGCCACGCACCAGCAGCATCTGCGACCGGCCACGCTGATTGAGGCGAGCGACATCCTCAGCAACTTCATCGCCAGCCTTCCCATCTTCCCGTATTATTCCATCGACATGGATGTGCTGTATGGCAGCGTGGACGGGCAAAAGTTTGCAGCTGCCTCCCCAACGCTGAAGGCGCGCCATTCACGCAAGTATTTTGGCAAGGACCGTGGCGTTGTCGCCTATACCTTGCTGGCCAACCATGTGGCTCTGCAAACCCAGATGCTGGGCGCCAACCAGCATGAGAGCTACTGGGTGTTTGACATTTGCTACAACAATACGTCCGACATCAGGCCGACCACGATCACGGGCGACATGCACTGCATCAACATGGCCAACTTTGCCATCCTGCACTGGTTTGGCATGAATCTGGCACCGCGCTTTACTAATTTGCATGCCCAGTTGAAGCACCTCTACCGTGGCCCTGACCAGGAGGGTTGTGCTGATTTCCTGATTCAGCCAGTGGGACAGATTGACCGTCATCTGATTGCCGCTGAAAAATCCAATTTGGACCATATTGCCGCCACCCTGGGACTCAAGGAAATGAGTCAAAGTGTGCTGGTGCGAAAAATTTGCACTCTGTCTGGGCACCACCGCACGCGCAAAGCTCTCTTCGAGTATGACAAGCTGATCCGCACGATCTACACGCTGCGATATTTGCGCGACCCTCAATTGCAGCGTGATGTCCACCGCTCGGAGAACCGCATTGAGTCCTACCACCAGCTGCGCTCCACCATAGCCCAGGTCAACGGTAAAAAGGAACTTACCGGGCGTACCGACCTGGAAGTGGACATCAGCAACCAGTGCGGCCGACTGATCGCCAATGTGGTGATTGCTTACAACTCGATGCTGCTGTCAGGGCTCCTTGGCCGGTATCTGGCCGCTGGCAATGAAAAGGCGCTGGACTTGCTCAGGCGGATTTCACCGGCGGCGTGGCAGCATTTGCATTTCTTGGGGCACTATGCCTTCAGAGACAAGCGCAATCCTATTGATTTGGAGGCTGTTTTGGCGGGGATTAACTGGGAGTAGGCCATCGGTTTTTGGCAGTCTGAAATTTTCGTGGATTTGGGCGTACAACCCCCTATACAAATCCGACGTTCAAAAGGCGCGTGACGCTTTGATTTCGCAGGGAGTGAACCCGTCCGTCGACGCCGTTCGCGTGGCGCTGGGCAATACCGGCTCCAAGACCACCATCCATAAGTACCTCAAAGAGCTGGAAACCGAGGACGGCGGCGCCGGCGGCAAGCGCAACTCGATCAGCGAGTCTCTGCAGGACCTGGTGGAGCGGCTGGCTGCGCGGCTGCAGGAGGAAGCCGAGGAGCGAGTCGCGGCTGTTCGCGCCGATTACGATGTGAAGGCGGCCAAGCACGTGGCGTCGCTACAAACTGTACAGAATGAGAATTTGCAGCTGCGGGGCCGCGTGCAAGAATTGCAGAAGGTCATACAGGAACAGGCTGCGACACTGGTGGCGAGCAGTTCAGATCATCAAAGGGAATCGACTACGCGCCAGGTGGCCGAACAGCAAGTGTCAGACCTCCAGCAGCGCCTAGCTGAGAACGAGGCGCACCGCCAATCACTGGAAGAAAAACATCAGCACGCTCGCCAAGCACTGGAACACTATCGCCAGTCCGTGAAAGAGCAGCGGGAAGCCGACACCCGTCGGCATGAGCAGCAGGTTCAGCAAGTGCAGGCCGAACTGCGGCAGGCACAGCAGACGATTGCAATGAAACAGGATGAAACGACCCGATTAAATCAGGACGGAGTCAGACTGGTGGCGGAACTGTCCCATACAAAACAGGGCCTGTACGAGCAGCTCACGCAGAATCGCAAGCTGGAGCAGAAAATCGACACGCTGCAATCGCTGCACGTAAACGCTTCCGACACAGAGCGGCAACTTGCCAGTAAAATTGCCGAAGTGGAAGTGCTCGCCGGGCAGTTGAGAGAGGCGAACGACCAGATGGCGCCGGTGAAGGCACAGGTTCGTGAACTTGAGCTTTTGCTCGCTCAAGCCAACGCGAAATTACAGGCGCAAGAACAAATTGGCGAGCAGTTGCGAACCTACCTCGACAAAATGGCCGCCGGCTCAGCGGCGTCTAGAGTTGGTGACTAAGTATGCTTTTCGCGCGCCGAGTGTAAAAAATCCTATTTCAAGCATAAGAGATAAGTACATGCTCCCAATAGCAGACTACCAACGCATCACCCAATCCATCAAAACCGTCCTCGACAGCGAGGACGCAGCTACTGCTCATTCCTGCCAGTTTTTTGCCTTGATGGGCGCGGCCATTTTATTTACGCACTATCAGATCGCCGCCAGACCAATGTTCGGCGCTGCATTTCTCCTCCTCGACGACGTGTCACGGGATGTTCTCAGTTATGGGAAGCTGGACGGTGATGACGTAGGTAGCGACCCAGACCACTATCATGCGTGGGTCGATGCTGGAGAGTACGTGATTGATTTCATGGCACCACTGTATGGCGATGCCATGCGCACGAGGGGGTATAAGAAAGACGTTCCACGTTGGATGCTGCAACGTCCGAAGTCGACCCTCGCAGATCATCATTACAACTTGCAGAGAAAAGGAGACTGCCACTTCTTGGCAAATCAGGCGTTGTCGCAGTATATGGTGCAGTATTTCCTGAAAGAGCCGATGTACCGTGACCTAATTGAAATCACTACGCGTTGGTATCGCAAGCCCCCTGAGCCCATGGCGCCGTTTCAAACCCAGAGTTCAAGCGGCAAGGTGCGGCGAGCATTCCTCGACCAATTATCTCTGACTGGCAGTTGGACTTAACCATTCTGGCCCGTCCCTCAAGGAGGTTTTCGTGCCGCTTTTGCCTATCTCTGAAAGCCGCGCGCCGGCAGTGAAGCAATGATCACACTTTGTCCCTACACGATGGAGCCGGCCGCAGCACTGCGCGAGGCTAGCGACGAGCACATCATTCCCTACGCTCTGGGCGGCTCCGATCAGTTCACGCTTCGAGCGGATCGAGGTACGAATTCCAAGCTTGCGTGCTACCGCATCGACGATATCGTGGTGACGGTGGTGCGCCTATTCGGCCAGCCGCTGCTGTCACTGGTGTGTGTAATACCAAGCGACGGTTTCAAAATAGCCCCGTTGGAAGGTAGCGTGGTCGTCAATGATTCGCAGAGAAGAACCATCGTAGAGCGAACCCTGCTGCAGGCTGGACGGTTTTAGTGAACTTGCGGCATTTGAGGTTTTTAACCGAATTCCGCCACCCCATTATCCCGGCAGACACTCAATGCCGAGTTGTCCAACGCGCTGCCCAAAGGAACCAAAATGAATACACCAGTCAATCTTGAAATCGCCTTAGAAAAGCTGCATCAACTGCAGCACGAAGACGGAGATCTTGGAGCAAGATATTGGTATGAAATATCTTGCTTGCTGAAGGAAGCCGCGCTGTACAGAGCTCATGCAGCGGTAGGCCCAACAATGACCAGCGATGTGCTCCATGCCCAACTAGGTCACTTTGTTTTGACTTTTCAAGCCGTTGAGGCCGCGATGGCCGAGCTTATTGTGCAGATTATGGACGCAGATCCTGAGCAAGTCGCGACCCTGACAGCTGAATTGGAGTTCACTGCAAAATCCCGCGCCCTAGATGTGGTTTACACGCGCTTTGCACGGATAAATTGTCTTACTGACCAGTCCCCGGAACCCAAGATGCATAAGCTTGTGAAGCGTATTCAAAATCTAGCGTCTCGACGAAATGAATTGGTTCATTCCTTTTATGCCATGCTTACCACAAATGATGGCGTTATGGCATTGCTTAGACAACCGACCAAATTGAAGCCGAGCGAGGGTCTACGTCTACAGCAGGATGAAAGTATTCTGCCTGAAAAATTAAGCCGCGAAATTTCGGAAATGCAAATCATATTATCCGAGATCGAAGCATTCCGGCTTGCAGTGATTGATGTGCAAAATCCACTTGAGTGACGATGATCCTGCGTCTCAAATCTGGGAGTTTCTTGAGGCTTAAGTCGTTTTAACTCATATAAAGTCGAATTCTTATTACCAATTCACTTATGTGCTATTTCTGGCCTTATCCCGGCTGACCTTCAAGAATAAAGTTGTGACCAATAAGGACGCGCCGACGGCGCGCGAGAAACGCCCCCAAGACTGGACTGCCGCAGAACAGCTTGCTGCACTGCGGGAAACCCATAGCTTGACCGGCGACGCCTTGCAGGCGTGGTGCCGCGAGCGCGGTATATTCGCCCATCACCTGACCAGCTGGGAGGCGGCCTTTTGCGCAGTAGTAAAAGAACCAGCCACGGGCGTTCGCGAAATACGCACTTTGAATGACGAGATCGCGAAACTCAAGCGCGAGATTGTGCGCAAAAATGGCGCGTTGGCGGAGGCGGCCGCGTTGCTGATCCTGCAAAAAAGTTCCGCGCGCTGTGGGAGGACGAGGTGTGATGACCGCCCTCCCGCAGCGCGACCAGGTGATGTCCTTGGTGGCCGAGGCGGTCGCTGCCGGAGCGAGCCAGGAGCGGGCCTGCGAGGTGATTACGCTGAGCGAGCGAACCTTGCAGCGCTGGCACAACGATAAGGCTGAGGGCGCTTGTGATCGCCGGCCGGCTCGGGTGCAGACGCCCAAGAACCGCTTGAGCGAACTGGAACGTCAGCGCCTGCTGGAGATTGCCAACTCGCCCGAATTCGGCCACCTCCCGCCAAGTCAGATCGTGCCACGGCTGGTCGATCAGGGCGAGTACGTCGCCTCGGAATCGACCTTCTATCGCGTGCTGAAGGCGGAGAATCAACTCAAGCACCGTGGCGCCGAAAAGCCAGCAAAACCGCGTCATAAGCCCCGTGCGTTGGCGGCAACGGCACCGGGCCAGCTGTTTAGCTGGGACATCACCTATTTGCCGATGCCAGTCATGGGAATGTACTTCTATCTGTACCTCTTCATGGATATCTACAGCCGCAAGATCGTCGGCTGGCAGGTCTACGAAACGGAAAGCAGCGAGCTGGCCAGCGAGGTGATGCGCGATATTTGTGTGCGCGAAAACATCGCGCCAAAACAGGTGGTGCTGCACTCCGATAACGGCAGTCCGATGAAGGGTGCCACCATGCTTGCAACGCTGCAAAAGCTCGGTGTTATTCCATCGTTCAGTCGGCCCGCTTGCAGTAATGACAACCCATTCAGTGAAAGCCTTTTTAAGACGCTCAAGTACCGCCCAGCCTATCCGCAGCGCTCATTTGAAAGCCTCATGGCTGCAAGACAGTGGGTCGGCACGTTCGTGCGTTGGTACAACGAGGAGCACCGTCACAGCGCCATCAAGTTCGTTACGCCGGCACAGCGTCACGCGGGCCTGGACGGCGCGCTGCTGCGCAAACGCGCCGAGGTCTATGAAGCGGCCAAGGCCAAGCGTCCGGAGCGCTGGAGTGGCGATACGCGAAGCTGGGAGCCAGTCACGACCGTGCACCTCAATCCAGAAAAAGTGTCACGGAAGACGTCAGCAAAAAGGAGAAAAAACCAGAACTCAAAAAAGCAGCGTAAAAACCGTATTTAGGCGACAACTAGCTTGCAAATTTCCGGGCACGACGGAACCCGCCTGCTGGGTAGTGTGGGAGGGGAGCTGTCAGTTATACCGACCGCCCTATGCCGATTTCGCCGCCTATGTTGTGATCGTGCGGTTCGGGCGCTGCTCTTGCCGACGGGGGCCGAGCCGGGTTGGCGTACCGTGTGCGGTCGACGAGACCTTTCGACCGTGCCGCGATCTCCGTGAATCTGCTGCCTAGCGTCCTGCGGGAGCGTCCGCTAGCAGCAGTTCTCCAGACCCAATTTGAAACGGGCGAAAAGCCGCTTGCCGGTTTTTTTAAAAGTTTGGGAATATTTGACTTACATCAAACTTTTTTTCTCGTGCCGACTCGTACAATGACCTGCCTATGCGGGCACCTGACCACGCTTGACCGTATAAGTCTTGACTATCTTGTCCACCCGACAGATATGGGAATCGAGTTCTGTCGCCGATGATGCACATTGCCCGCAGCAATCCCTTAACAAATTTGGAGCTTTAACATGAAATCCAGCAATCGATTCCTTTGCCTGTTCGCCGCCCTTGCAACGATTATTTCCGGCCAAGTGCTGAGCGCTGAGCCCGCAAATACCGCCAGTTCGGCCAGTACCGACAGCGCAACAGCGGCGCCAAAGAAGAGTAGCGTTCGTCCCCATAGTCATCCGCGCGACGCCAAGGGAATCTCGGTGAGCGAAAAGCGCGACAGCAGCGCCTCAGCGAGCCAGTCGGCATCGACAGAAGAGGGCAGAGTCGGCGAGGCGGCCGCTTCTACTAGCAAAAAAGTGTCGCCGCACAGCCATCCGCGCGATGCAAAAGGGATGTAGCTTCCATCCAAACCAGCCTGCAAGGCTGAACCATCCAGTTCGACCGAAGCCGCAATAGGCGCTGGATGGAATACCGCCGTACAGCAGGCCAGCACGACGGTATCGCGGCGATGGCGCGAAGATTCTCCTGCATACGCCGCGAACACTGGCTAACCACGACGAATTTCCAGGTGACGTAACGTATCTCGCGGGATACTTTTTTTAATTTTGATCTACATCAAAGAATAAAGTCGAAGCGCCTGCCTAGAATGAACTTAGCACACTTCGTGTGCTTGACCGTTGTTCACCTCTGATTTGACCACCCATGCCACGTCGCCCATTATGAAACTGTCCCGCCATGCCCGCGTTGTTGCCGCGTTGATCGCGCTGGCCGGCTTGCTGTTCGTTCAGCTTGGGGTTGCGGCGTACACGTGTCCGAAAATGCACATCGGGCATGCGATGGAGCAGCTCTCCATGTCGGCGGCGCCGGTTAGCCACATGGCCATGGACGGATGCAGCGCGAACCAGA
This sequence comes from Oxalobacteraceae bacterium, assembly GCA_027490725.1. Classification (GTDB taxonomy): domain Bacteria; phylum Pseudomonadota; class Gammaproteobacteria; order Burkholderiales; family Burkholderiaceae_D; genus Rugamonas. The sequence continues at coordinate 99,210 of JAIXXN010000057.1, read as the reverse complement.
CGCAGCCGATGAACTGTCAACCGCAGGCCGGGCCGCAGTCGCTCGACACGCCGAATTTACCGCCGATCGCGCCGTTCGTGGCCGTGACCTTCCAGGGTGAAATTGTGGACTCCGGTAGTATGGCGTTGCCCTCGTTGGCGGCGCGGGCCGATGCGCCCTACCTAAGCAGGACCACCTCTCCGCCGCTGTCCATCCAGAACTGCTGTTTCCGAATCTGATTTTCTCACGTAGCGCACGCTCGTCGTTCGGCCGTTAGCGTTGAACGGCCTCGCTTGACGCGTTCTCTCGCCCACCTGTCATGGGGCCATGTGAGTTTCATGCACATGCGCCATAAGTCGCCGCACTTTACCGACCCGCCTGCCACCCGGTTTGACCACGCGCCCCGTTTCTGACGGCGCCGCCGCGTTGCTGCCGATTCACGGTCGGACAGTAATTTTTGCCCTTGGAGGAAAATACTATGCAATACGATGTACATGTTGGCGTTGCCGTGCTGATTCTGGCGATGGCAGCACCTGCGGCCGCGCGCGCGGGCGAAACGCCTGTCGGCGGCAGCGTTGACAGTCTGCTGCGCTATGCGAAGGAACACAATCCCGAGTATGCGTCAATGCAGCAAGACGCCGCGGCCGCCGGCGAACGCGCCGCGGTGGCCGGCGCGCTGCCCGACCCGAAGCTGCGTGTAGAACTGATGGACATCACCATGGGCGGCGAGCAAAGGCCGACGCTGCTTCCCAATCGCGCCGGCAGCACCCGCTACACGCTGATGCAGGATGTTCCCTGGTTTGGAAAACGCGGTCTGCAACGCGACATCGCCACCCTGGAGTCGGATGGCGCGCAGGCGCGCGTCGCTGGTTCGTGGGCAGAATTGTCGGCGCGTCTGAAGGCTGGATACGCCCAGCTTTACTATGTGCACCAGAATGCAAACCTGACCAAAGAAATTCTCGACATTGCAGCGCGCCTGGAGGCGGTGGCGCAAGCACGCTACGCTGGTGGACTTGGTGCCCAGTCGGATGCGATCCGGGCGCAAGTCGAGCAGACTAGCCTGAGAAACGAGCTGATTGCGCTCGATAGCGAAAAGCGCACGAGCCAGGCACGCCTGAACATGTTGCTGGGCCGGCCGGCAGACGCCGCGCTGGCGCCGCCCGAGGGGCTGCGCGCGCTGCCGGCACCGGCCAGACTCGCCTATGCGGATTTGGCCGAACGCGTGCATGCGCGCAATCCGCTGCTGTTTGCCGACGATGCACGCCTGCGGGCGGCCGAGAAGAGCCGCGACTTGACTTACCGGAACCGGTATCCGGACTTCACGGTCGGCATCGCGCCGGTCCAGTACGGGCGTACGGTGCGGGAATGGGCAGTCATGGTCGAATTGAACATCCCTTTGCAGCAGGGCACGCGTCGCGGCCAGGAACGCGAGGCCGATGCGATGCTGTCGGCGGCAAGGTCGCGCAAACAGGCTACCTCGAATCAATTGCTGGCCGACCTGGCGGAAACCCTGTCCGGCCTCGATGCGGCCCGCCGCACCGAGGCGGCCATCGCCGCCAGCCTGCTGCCGCAGGCCGATCTGACCTACCGGGCGGCACTGGCGAGCTATGAAACGGGCAAGGTCGATTTTGCGACCCTGCTGGACGCACAACGCCAGATCCGCATGGCGAAACAGAACCAAATCAAGGCACAGGCCGATGCGCAAGCGCGCCTGGCAGACATCGAACGACTCTTGGGAGAAGACTTATGAAACACGGCGCCAACATGGTGATCGGAATCGTTGTGGTCGGGGCACTAGCGGCTGGCGCCGGCTACTGGGCCGGCATGCCCGGGCACGGCGGGGCGCACGATGGAGCGGCCGTCGCCGCCACCTCCAGCAGCGCGAAACAGGAGCGCAAGATCCTCTATTACCGCAATCCGATGGGTTTGCCCGACAGTTCGCCCACACCCAAGAAGGACCCGATGGGCATGGACTACGTTCCGGTGTTCGCGGACGAGGACGAGGGCGCGCCGGCATCCGCCAACCAGTCCCGCAGCGCGAAGCAGGAGCGCAAGATCCTCTATTACCGTAATCCGATGGGGCTGCCAGACAGCTCGCCCACGCCCAAGAAGGACCCGATGGGCATGGATTACATTCCGGTGTTCGCGGGCGAGGACGAGGGCGGCCCGGCGTCCGTCAACCAGATCAGTATCAGCACCGACAAGGTCCAGAAGCTCGGCGTGCGGACCGAAGTGGCCAGCGTCAGGACGCTCGACAAGGTCGTGCGCGCGGTTGGACGCATTGAACCCGATGAACGGCGCCAGTTCGTCGTCGCCGCCAAGTTCGATGGCTATGTCGAACGCCTGCATGTCAATGCGACCGGCCAGCCGGTGGCCAAAGGACAACCGCTGTTCGAGGTCTACAGTCCCGAGCTGGTGTCGGCGCAGCGCGAATACGCGATCGCCGCGCAAGGCGTGCAGTCGCTAAATGCGGCCGGCGCCGAGGCACAGGCCGGCATGAGGCAGCTGGCCGAATCGAGCCTGCTGCGCTTGAAGAACTGGGATATTTCGGATGAACAGATTAAGTCGCTGGCCAAGTCGTCGGACGTGAAGCGCACAATGACGCTCCGCTCGCCCGTCGCGGGCATCGTGACGGAGCGTAAAGCCGTGCAAGGCATGCGCTTCATGCCTGGCGAGATGTTGTACCAGGTCGTCGATCTCTCCTCGATCTGGGTGCTGGCCGACGTGTTCGAGCAGGACATCGGACTGCTGCAGGCGGGCGCCAAGGCCAAGGTGACGATCAACGCCTATCCGGGCAAGACATTCGAAGGCACACTCACCTATATCTACCCAACCCTCAAGACGGAGACGCGCACGATCCCCGTGCGCATCGAGTTGCCCAATCCCGGGCAGCTGCTCAAGCCCGGCATGTTCGCCAGCGTCGACATGGCAGCGGCGACGGGCGGCAAGGCGGTCACGGTGCCGCTGTCGTCCGTGATCGACAGTGGCACGCGCCGCATCGTGCTGGTGCAGGCGCAGGAGGGGCGCTACGAGCCGCGCACCGTGCAGCTTGGCGCGCGTAGCGACGAGTATGTCGAAGTGCGCAATGGCGTCAGCGAGGGCGAGCGCGTGGTCGTTGCGGCGAACTTCCTGATCGATGCCGAGAGCAACCTGAAGGCGGCGGTCGGCGGCTTCGGCCATGCCGCCCACGGCAAGGCCGTCGGGTCCAAGGAAGGCGAAGCGGCACCGGCCGCCGCCGCCAATCCTCACGCCGGCCACTGACAGGAATCCATCATGCTCAACAAGATTATCGACTGGTCAGGCCGCAATGTGTTCCTGGTGCTGCTCGCCACGCTGTTTATCGTGATCGGCGGCATTTACGCCGTCATGAAGACGCCGATCGACGCACTGCCTGACCTGTCGGACGTGCAAGTGATCGTCTATACCGAATACCCGGGCCAGGCGCCGCAAGTGGTGGAGGACCAGGTCACGTATCCGCTCACCACGGCCATGCTGTCGGTGCCCAAGTCGAAGGTGGTGCGCGGCTTTTCCTACTTCGGCGCTTCGTTCGTCTATATTATTTTCGAGGACGGCACCGATATCTATTGGGCGCGTTCGCGCGTGCTCGAATACCTCAATTTCGCCGCCAGCCGCATGCCGCAGGGGGTGACGCCGCAGATCGGCCCCGACGCCACCGGCGTGGGCTGGGTCTACCAGTACGTCTTGCTCGCGAAGGACAAGACCCTGGCCGAACTGCGCACGCTGCAGGACTGGTACGTGCGCTACCAGTTGACCAAGGCCCATGGCGTAGCGGAAGTCGCTTCGATCGGCGGGTTTGTCCAAACCTACCAGATCACGGTCGATCCGTCCAAGTTGCGCGCCTACGGCATCGCCCTGAACAAGGTCGCGCAGGTCATTCGGGATTCGAACCGGGACGTCGGCGGGCGCGTTGTCGAAATGGCGGAAACCGAGTACATGGTGCGTGGCAAGGGATATCTGCGCGGCCGCGGCGACATCGAGAACCTCGTCGTCAAGAGCGACAAGGGGACGCCGGTTCTGATACGCGACATCGCGCGGGTCGAGCTGGCGCCCGACGAGCGGCGCGGCTTGACCGAACTCAATGGGGAGGGCGAGGTGGTATCTGGCATCGCGATGGCGCGCTACGGCCAGAACGCGCTCGAAGTCATCCACAACCTCAAGGCCAAGATCAGCGAGATCGGCGCCGGGCTGCCAGCCGGGGTCACGATCGAACCCGTCTATGACCGTTCCGACCTGATTCACCGCGCGATCGGGACGCTGAAGCGCACCCTGGCCGAGGAAAGTATCATCGTCGCGCTGGTGTGCTTCGTTTTCCTGCTGCACGTGCGCAGCGCGCTCGTCGCCATTCTCATGCTGCCGGTCGGTATCCTTATCGCGTTCATCGCGATGCACCTGCTTGGCATGAGTTCGAATCTGATGAGCCTGGGCGGGATCGCGATCGCGATCGGCGCCATGATCGATGCGGCGATCGTCATGATCGAAAACGCGCACAAGCATATCGAGCGCCTGCCCGAAGGGGGCTCGCGTGTCGAGGCGATGATTACGGCCTGCAAGGAAGTGGGGCCGTCGCTGTTCTTCTCGCTCTTGATCATCACCGTCTCGTTCTTGCCAGTATTTACGCTCGAGTCGCAGGAGGGACGGCTGTTTTCGCCGCTGGCGTACACGAAGACCTTCGCCATGGCAGGCGCGGCGCTGCTGTCGCTGACCCTGGTGCCCGTCTTGATGATGCTATTCATCAGAGGCAAGGTCATGCCCGAGGCCAAAAATCCGGTGAACCGCTTTCTGATCTGGCTCTACCGGCCGATCATCCAGGGCGTGATGCACTGGAAGCGGGCGACGGTCGGCGCGGCACTGCTGATCCTGGGCGTGTCGCTGTATCCGGCCATGCAGCTCGGCAGCGAATTCATGCCGACGCTCAATGAGGGGACCTTGCTGTACATGCCGGCCAGCTTGCCGGGCATGTCGATCACCAAGGCCGCCGAACTGGTGCAGACCCAGAACAAGATCATCAAGAGCTTCCCCGAGGTTGCCTCTGTCTGGGGCAAGGCCGGCCGCGCCAATACCGCCACCGACCCGGCGCCGACCGAGATGTTCGAGACCGTCATCAACCTCAAGCCAGAATCCGCCTGGCGCGCAGGCATGACGACCGACAAGCTGATCGCCGAACTGGACAAGGCGTTGCAATTTCCTGGCGTGTCCAATGCCTGGACCATGCCGATCAAGGCGCGCATCGACATGCTCTCGACCGGGATCCGCACGCCGATCGGGATCAAGGTGTTCGGCAAGGACCTCGACCAGATGGAAGTGCTCGCCAAGCAGATCGAGGCCGTTGTCAAACAGGTTCCCGGCACGAGTTCGGCATTCGCCGAGCGCATCACGGGCGGCTATTATTTGAACATCGAGCCGGACCGCGCCCAACTGGCGCGCTACGGCCTGGCGGTGGGCGAGCTGCAGGACGTGATCAGCAGCGCCCTGGGCGGCGAGATGGTCACTACCACGGTGGAGGGGCGCGAACGCTTTGGCGTGACCGTACGCTATCCGCGCGAGCTGCGCAGCGACCCGCAGCAGATCGCACGCGAGGTGTTGGTGCCGATAATGGACGGCGCGATGATTCCGCTCGGCCAGCTGGCGCGCGTCGAGGTCGCCAAGGGAGCGCCCGGCATCCGCACCGAAAACGCCTTGCTCTCAGCCTACATCTATGTCGACATCCGCGGCCGCGACATCGGTGGCTATGTGGCCGAGGCGCGCAATGCGGTCAATGCGCAGGTCAAGTTTCCGCCCGGCTATTACGCGAGCTGGAGTGGCCAGTTTGAGGCGATGGAGCGCGCGATCGAAAAAATGAAGATCGTCGTGCCGGTCACCTTGCTGCTCATTTTCCTGCTGCTGTACCTGAACTTCCGGCGCCTGACGGAAACGCTGATTGTGATGCTGTCGGTGCCGTTTGCGCTGGTCGGCGGCATCTGGCTGATGTGGATCCTTGGCTACAACATGTCGGTCGCGGTGGCGGTGGGCTTCATCGCGCTGGCCGGAGTCGCCGCCGAGACCGGGGTGGTCATGCTGATCTACCTCGATCATGCGTGGGAAGCGGTCAAAGCTGATTGCCGCACCGCTGGCCGGGAGCCGACGGCGGCCGACCTGTATGCGGCAGTCATGGAGGGCGCGGTCGAACGCGTGCGGCCGAAGATGATGACGGTCGTCGCGATCATGGCGGGCCTGCTGCCGATCATGTGGGGCAGCGGCACCGGTGCCGAAGTCATGAGCCGGATCGCCGCGCCGATGGTCGGGGGCATGATTTCCTCGACCGTGCTCACGCTCGCGGTCATCCCCGCGTTGTATGCGCTGATCAAGCAGCGTCGCATCGGAACTAACTAATTTAGGAGAATGACCATGGAAATCCCGCATCGCCTGGCAGTCCGATTGGCCGCCATTTCGCTCCTGCTGGCAAGCGTGGCGCATGCCGCCGCGCAGGATATCGACGTCTATAAGCGCGCCACCTGCGGTTGCTGCGCCAAGTGGGTCGAGCATCTGCGCAGCAACGGCTTTATGCCGCAAGTACACGAACTTGAGGATATTGACCCGGTCAAGCGCAGGCTCGGCGTGGCACCGGAATTGTCCAGTTGTCATACTGCGCAAATCGGCGGCTATGTGATCGAGGGCCATGTTCCGGCCGATCTGATCCGCAAGCTGCTCAAGGAACACCCCGATGCCCGGGGATTGGCCGTACCGTCCATGCCGGCCGGAGCGCCGGGGATGGAGGGCGCAAGCAAAATGGCGTATGACGTTCTGCTCATCAAGCGCGATGGCAGCTATTCGGTCTACGCCCGTCGTTGACGCTCGCGCGCCCGCTTGCAGGAGCTTGAAAAGTGTACTTTGCCAATCGCTGGGTACCTATGGTCGTCATGGATACCATCTTTCTCATGTGGGCAATCGGCGCGCTTGTCATCGTCGGGTTCATGCTCTGGCTAAAAATAAACGCATGGTTGCTTCGCCGTAAACGCAAGGAAAAGTCAGTCAAGGCCAGGACAACACGAGGGCGGCACAAGAAGTCGGGGCCACGGTGACTACTAGGAATGGCATGAAGACGCCGTCGCTACAGTCACTGTCACATTGAACGAGGCCGGAATGGGTCATAGGGAGCCTGAAAATTTTTAAAAACATCACCATCAAACTGCGCCTGATCGGGGTTGTCAGTTTCCTCTCGCTGCTATTGATCACGGGCGGCGTCATCGGGCTGGTCAGCTTGTATTTTGCCAACGCTGCATTGAAGGATGACTATGAGAACCGCTTGGTGCCAATGGGGCAATTGGACCAGGCGGCTAGGCTGATCGATCGTACGCGCATCGCCGTGGCCGAAGCAATGCATGCGGAACCAGCCATTGTGCACAAGGAAATGGGGGAAGTTGACAAGACGCTCACGCAAATTGACGGAATCTGGAAAACCTACATGGCGAGCGCCTTAAACGCGGAAGAGCATCGGATCGTTCAAGGACTAATTAATGACTATAAGAAATTCAGCGGTGAAGGCTTGAAGCCAGCAGTAGCCGCGTTGCACGCGGAAAATGCCGAGCTGGCCAGCAGCATCATGCTCGGTCCCATGCGTCAGCTATCGATTCCGGTGCGCGACGGAATCGATGCGCTGATGCGCATTCAGCTCGACGCTGCCAAGAGTTCGTTTGAAAAAAATGAGGCGATCTATCGGATCGTTTTCATCAGCTGCAGCGGAGGAATCCTGTTTGGCGTGTTCCTGGCGGCACTGGCCGGGGCCTGGCTCGTGCGCGCCATTTCACGGCCACTGGAGAGGGCTGTGGCGGTCGCCAAGAGCGTCGCGGCCGGCGACCTGACGCAGAGAATTGATGTCGTCTCGTGCGATGAAACCGGCCAGCTCATGGAAGCCCTCCGGGACATGAATGCGAGCCTGGTCAAGATTGTGGGCCAGGTGCGCAACGGCACCGACACCATCGCGACCGCTTCCAGTGAGATCGCGTCGGGCAACCTGAATCTGTCGGCCCGTACCGAACAGCAGGCCAGTTCGCTGGAACAGACAGCGTCTTCGATGGAGGAATTGACGTCGACAGTCAAGCAGAACGCCGACAGTGCCGGCCAGGCAAACCGGCTGGCGGAATCGGCTTCAGAAGCGGCAATCAAGGGCGGGACGGTCGTGTCGAGGGTCGTTGATACGATGAGCTCCATTCACGAATCGGCCAAGCGGATCGTGGACATCATCGGCGTCATCGACAGTATCGCTTTCCAGACCAATATCCTGGCATTGAATGCAGCCGTCGAGGCCGCCAGGGCGGGCGAGCAGGGCCGGGGCTTTGCCGTGGTTGCGGGCGAGGTGCGCCATCTGGCGCAGCGTTCCGCAGCCGCCGCGAAGGAAATCAAGGAGCTGATTGGCGACTCCGTCGACAAGATCAACAGCGGCGCCGAACTGGTCGATCAGGCTGGCGCGACCATGGCCGAGATCGTGGAGCGGGTCGAGCGCGTGACGAGCATCATGAATGAAATCACGATCGCAAGCCGCGAACAAACGTCGGGGATCGAGCAGGTAAATCAGGCGATAGGGCACATGGACGATGTGACCCAGCAAAATGCGGCGCTGGTAGAACAGGCCGCTGCTGCCGCCGGTTCTCTGGAAGAGCAGGCCGCGCAGCTTGCCCGTGTCGTGAGCGTGTTCCGGCTCGGCGTGCACACGCCTGGCATTACCCGGGTGTTGGCGCCGACCGAAAACTGACCCAGCTGTAGGTATTGTGCCGACTGAAAACTGACCCAGGTGTTCTACTACTCCTGCCTAATTAATAGGCGGGAGAAATAATAGGTGATCACCATGGAAATGTTAGGCAAGGTTCGACGGATGCATCTGCGCGACAAGCTGTCGCTGCATGAAATCTCGAAGCGCACCGGGTTATCCCGCAACACGCTGCGCAAATGGCTCAGGAAGTCCGAGGCCGAGGTGGTTGCGCCACCGCGCTATCAGCGAGACGATAGCCCCCACAAGTTGACTCCGTATCACCCATCACTGCCACATCGTTGAGACGGGTAACGAGTCATACCGTTTCCAGCACAGCAGCATGGCGGCCAAGGGCAGGATCAAGGCGCGGGAGCAGAAACGCAAGACTGGTGATAAGACTCCAGACGACAATGGATCGGGAGGAAAATGAAGGAAAGCGCTTTAATGGAATAAATCGTTTATATCGTTAATTGACGAAAGCAAAAGAAGGGGAATTCGTTCCGGGCTACGCCCTCCACGAATTCCCCTTCTTTATTTGGTACACTTATCCACAGCTGCTACTCAAAAACGCAGCGCCCCGCCCTGGGTCATTTTTCGATCGGCACGGTGGGTCAGTATTGGGTCGGCGCCAACACACTGCGCCGCTATTGTCGATGTTCGTCGTGCCAGCGGTGTATCTGCTTATACGGCGGAGGTCTATTCGGGTGTCGTCGGCGTAGGCATAGAGGAGCGATCGGCTAACAAGGTCCCTGATCCGTTGCTTGGGGCATGCCCTTGCAGATGGTGGTCACCATAACCATGTGACCAATGCGCTGCCCCTGTTGCTCAAGAACAGGAGCCAGTACAACATCCTGCGGGCGGATTTGAATTCGACGATATGGATTGCATCATTTCCGATGTGTTTGCATCATCAAGACGGTAAACCGGAGCGAAGCCGCCGCCCGGCGTGCGGAAATTAGTCGTCTGGCCCTGATACACGCGAGCGGCCGTCCACTGTACGTGGCGTTCATAGACATAGCATCGCAGGTCGAATTTAAGCTGTTCGGGGTTTTCCTTAGTTCCATTGACGCGCTCGCCCGGAGGGACAAGCGCTTGGGCTATGTAATCTCCAGCAAGGATATCCTCCCACACGCGTTTCGTGACTTTTTCTCCTCGATACGCGGCCTTACCACCGTAACCTGCCAGCGGTTTGAAAAACAATTTCCGGCGATTCGCCCAGAGACGGTCCGCATTCGCGATGTCGACCAGTTCCGTATGCGGAATGTTCTCTAACAGGACTCGCCGCACTGCGCTCGGCACACCCAAGCTTTCCAGTTGCCGGTCATCGGAAAGGAGTACCAAGTTGCGTTTGTTTGCATATAGGGCATGGGCTTGCGGGTGAGGCGTGAGCACAACAGCGCTTTCAAGATATGCTGAGCGCAGCGAGCTGCAAACAGGCGATGTCAGCATAAAATCGGTGAGCCGGTTATAGACCAGATCGATTGCCAGGTCATCGTACCGCAGCACGCCTGCGCTGAAGGTCAGGTCCGATGGCGATGCTATGACAGCACGCACCCCGAATTTCTCGAACAGGCGTTGAAACAAAATAAACTCGGGATAGAGATATTGCTGTTCTGGAGCCTCGTCTACAATGGCCACTGTTCGGAGCGGGCGTTGATGCATAGAAGAGGCCCACTCCTTTTCAAACATTTTGAAGATGCTGTCCTCGAGTATGGCGCCTGAAGCGATTGCCGCAGCCAACGCGGGTGCGCTCAAGCAGCAAGAACGATGAGCCTTTGCCATGGCAGCGTTTAACATCGCGCCACCCGCATTGGTGTTGATCTCAATTAGCGCTAGAGTTTCACCCCGTAGATGGAAGTCATATCCAAAGAAAACACCTTTCGCGCCGTCAGCGCCGTACTGCGCTATTTCAGGTGCATCGGCCAGTACCTTCGCGCGATAGGACGGGAGCGCAATTACGGACTCAATCGCGTCAATAACGCCTGCAATGCGTTCACTTTGACTCTCCGAAACAAATATAGGTCGGGACGAAAACAAAAACGGGCACCTTGACTCGACCAAGTCATAGAGCGCTGGCGAATCAAAGTCGTCAGAAAACGCCTGTCGCAGCACGTCCTTGTCCAAGCTACTGCAAAAGCAGCCGCTATTAAGTACCTCGGCTGGCAGTAATGGTCCAGTGTTGATGGGCATCGCAGCCGCTAACTGAGGATTAGGAGTATCCGTCATTTTCAGCTTTCTGGTCCGTTGTGTTCGTGCCTCGTCACCGCATTTCCTACCTTACTTTGGTGTCCACGCAATCGAAGTGCGTTAGTGATCACCGATACTGAGCTTAAGCTCATGGCCAAGGCAGCGATCATAGGTGACAGCAGCTGACCGGTGAACGGGTACAACGCACCGGCCGCCAGGGGGATGCCCAGTGCGTTATATAAAAACGCAAAACCCAGGTTTTGCCACATGTTGCGCACGGTATCAACCGAAATCAAGCGCGCTTGCGCTATCCCTCGGAGGTCGCCCTTAACCAAGGTAAGATGCGCGCTATTAATCGCAACGTCCGTGCCAGTACCCATAGCTATGCCCACGTCGGCCTTTGCCAAAGCAGGGGCGTCGTTGATACCATCCCCGGCCATTGCGACAACTTTTCCCTGTTTCTGCAGCTTCTCGACCAACGCCAGCTTGTCCTGAGGCTTGACCTCCCCATAATACTCGTCGATACCTAACCGGCTGGCAATGGCCTTCGCAGTCGTCACGCCATCACCCGTGGCCATGATAACGTTCAGACCGTCAGCGCGGAGTCCTTGCAAGGCTTCCTGACTGCTTGACTTGATGGGGTCTGACACCGCTACAATGCCGACCAAGCGGCCTTGAGCTGCCAGATACATAACACTCGCGCCCTCGACTCGCAGGCTCTCGGCCGCATCAGCAAGCGGCTTCCAGTCAACACCCTCAATGTCCATTAGAGCGGTATTTCCCAGAGCGATTTTATCCCCGCTCAGAATTCCACGAACACCGATTCCGCTAGCTGACTCAAAGGCATCGGGTTTCGTCAGTCCCAGTTTCCTCTTATTCGCTTCGTTGACAATGGCGTGCGCCAACGGATGCTCACTTCCCTGGTCAATGCTAGCGGCAATCCGCAGGACGTCTTCTTCCTTGAAACCGGCTGCGGCCACGACGCTGTTAAAAGATGGCTTACCTTCGGTGAGCGTTCCCGTCTTATCCACTATCAACGTATCAACTTTCTTCAGGTCCTCGATAGCGGCGGCATCCCGAAACAAGACACCCATGGTCGCGGCGCGTCCTGTTGCGGCCATAATTGACATAGGAGTGGCCAACCCTAGCGCGCAGGGGCAGGCGATAATAAGCACAGCAACAGCGTTCACGAAGCCAAACACCCAGCTCGGCTCAGGGCCGTACACTCCCCATACAGCGAAGGTCAGCACTGCTATAGCCACGACGACAACGACAAAATAGCCAGCCACGCTATCAGCGAGACGCTGCATCGGAGCTCGCGAACGCTGTGCTTGGGAAACCATCTGCACGATTTGGGACAGCGTCGTGTCGCTGCCAACTTTCTCTGTGCGCATGATAAGGCTGCCGCTCGTATTGATGGTCGCACCAATCAGTCGGTCGCCGGCGCGCTTGGTAACAGGAAGAGGCTCACCCGTCAGCATCGATTCGTCCACTGAGCTCTCGCCCTCGGACACGACGCCGTCAACAGGTACCTTTTCACCTGGACGAACACGCAGAGCATCGCCAACATGCACGTGCGTGAGCGGAATATCTTCCTCAGTACCATCCGCGCGAATCCTGCGCGCAGTTTTTGGCGCCAGGCCGAGCAGCGACTTGATGGCCGCGGATGTCTGGGAACGCGCGCGCAACTCCAGGATCTGTCCCAAAAGTGTGAGCGAAACAATTACTGATGCGGCCTCAAAGTAGACAGCGATACTGCCGTGTGCAGCGAATGTCGGCGGGAACGTTTGCGGAGCAAGCGTTGCGACAACGCTGTATCCGTATGCGGCGATAACCCCAGTGCCGATTAGCGTCCACATGTTGGGGCTCATGCGGACCAACGATTGTGCCCATCTCTCGTAGAAGGGCCAGCCCGCCCAAACCACGACCGGCGTGCTCAATGCGAACTCAACCCAATTCTGGCCAGGCAGGCCGCCCTGAAAAATCATATGACCGAACATAGCTAGGGCGAATACGAGGACGGTGAGCGGGAGCGTCCACCAAAACCGATGGCGAAAATCAACGAGTTCAGGATTCTCCTCATCGTCCAGGCTAGGCATAACCGGTTCAAGCGCCATACCGCAAATCGGACAACTGCCGGGGGTGGTTTGCCGAATCTCAGGATGCATCGGACACGTGTATACGGCTCCACTTAGCGCTGGCGCAGCAGTCGGCAATTCGGCCTTTTCACTGGTAAGAAAGGCCTCCGGAGTGGTATTGAACCTGGCCATACACTTCGCACTGCAGAAGTGATAGACCACCGCTTTGTACGAAATCTCTCGTTCCCTATTCGGACCTACTTTCATCCCACACACAGGGTCGGTGAAAGGCTTTTCGATAGTCGGTGTAGCATCAATTTCGCCTGCAGCACCAACGGCGTCAGGATTTCGGGCGTGTTCGCCTTGGTGCTTGTGCTGCCTGATGTCATTGCCGCTCATGAAGCCTCCTCTAGTTTGTGAACCCAACCGTATCTGCATCTTAGCCACTACCTACCTACAGCTGCGCACCACTTGCTCAGCGAGGGACTACTTGGCGACCACGGTAACTAGGCCCTTCATGCCGGCCTCAAAATGTCCCGGCTGTAGGCATGCGAAGTCAACTTTTCCCGCCTTACCGAATTCCCACACAATAGTTCCGGTCTTCCCGGGCATCAATGTCACTTGGTTTGGATCCGCATGCTCCATCTCGGGAAACTTCGTCATCAGCTGGGCATGTTCTTTGAGTTTCCCCGGCGAACCTATCACCATCTCATGCTTAAGCTTGCCGGAGTTTCTGACGGCGAAGCGAATAACTTCCCCTTCCTTTACCGATATCGAGCCGGGGGTAAAACGCATGGTGTCGTTCATATCGACTGTCACGGTACGCATTACTTTGGTGGGGTCGCCCGCTTTGCCAATCAGCGCATTTTCGCCCTCATGGTCACCGTGCTGATGTTCCTTGCCGTCTTGCGTTGCAGCTGTCGCCAGCGACTGTACGGCCGCGACTAAAAATGCTGCCAATACGGCTGTCTTAAAGTTCTTCATCTGGAACTCCCTTATCTGTAACTTAAATTTTTCTACATTGCGGTCGGTGGTTGTTGTGAGGTGAGAATCGCCGCCGCAAGAACGGCACCAATCAAGAGAAAGCTCTCAATCTGAAGCGCCGCACGAACCAGCCTCACGCCGCTCTGTGACCGACTTGCGGCAGGCAAACCGATGAATTTGTTATACCCGCCCAGCGCGATAGCAACTAACACCAGGGCTATTTTTACCAGCAAGGTCGCGCCATAGAAGGTATGAAATAGATGGTCCGAATTGCCTAACCTATGCCATGCGCTGAAGATGCCAGTGACGACAATTCCAATCACCGCCAGCATCGCGGTTTGCGACATCAGGTCCAGGTATCGGTCTGCGGCACCTATTTCAAGGCCGGCTATTCGCATCTCATGGAGCGCGAACCAGGCTGAAACCAGAACCGCGCCAGTCCAGAGTCCAATGGCAGAAAAATGTATGGCCTCTGCCGCGAGCGCTAGTGTCCAAAACCCTTCTTCGCCGGCATGTCCCATAGATGCGCGCGTCACCACGAATGTGGTTAAGGTCATTGCCACCACAGTGTCGCCCACGCGACTAGCACTACCAATCGACCGAACGCTAAACACGACAATCATTGCCAAGGTCGCGATGGAGCCCGCGTGGCCATAAGCGGTGCTCGATACCATCATCCAGAACATTGGGCAGGCTTCTCGTAAGCCAACACCGCCCATCACCGCCGTTGCGGCCAGCAGCGCTACTGCGCTACTAACCGCGCCTAGTCCCGAAGCTAATAAGTCGAGCTTGCGCAATGCCGGCTCAAACTCGTCACGGCTGGTGCCATTAGACTGTATCCAATAGCGCGCGAACCATGAACCAACAAGCCAGGCAAAGCCAACGTTAAGAAAAAATGCCGAACCTATTTGTAGCAACGAGACTGCATCCATTTATTTCACCGTAAATTTGAAATCACCCTTGCGGCGGTGACCATCATGGCCGGCGACGGCCCATGTGACGGTGTAGGAGCCAGCCGAAAGCACTGGAGCTGTCAACCGCAAGACTGTGGGATTAGCAGCGTCAACTTTCGCCTTCTCTGCGGCGACTTCCTTGCCCTGACTATCCGCCACGGTAATGGTGCTGAAGGCCTCTTCAATCTTCTCGTTAAAGGTCAGCGCTATTTCCTTCGGCGCCGCAGCCAGCGTCGCGCCGGCTTCTGGGTTCGAACTCTTCAGGGTTGCGTGTGCCGAAGCAAACGGGCTGGCTAACGTTGCCGCCGCCATGGCGGTAGCGAGAATCACGGTGTGCAGTGCTTTCATTTTTCAGTTCTCCTTGTTGAAATTACTTTGCTGCTTCGATTGCGGTGACGGTGAGCGCACCACCAACTTTGTCCGCGACGAAGCGGACTTTATCGCCCGACTTTACCTTATCAAGCATTGCAGGGTCTTGGACCTTGAACACCATCGTCATCCCGGGCATACCCAGATTTTTCAATTCACCGTGCTTGATGGTGAGTTTGCCGGCATCCTTATCGACCTTCTTGATTTCGCCGTCACTCATTGCCGCTTGATTGGTAGAGGAAGAAGGCTGCTGTGCGTAGGCCACAGTGCCTACAGACGCGAGCGAGCAACCGATGGAGACGGCGAGGATGATTTTATGCAGTTGTTTCATGATGCTTCCTTTCAGATGAAATAGAAAAATTAGTGCTCGCCATGTCCCGACGGCTTTCGGACCGTCATCTCGACATTTGGCTTATTCATTGCCGGCATCGATTGACCACCAGCGTTGGTGCTGCGCTCAGGCTCGGGCAGTGCGCCGGTCCATTCGTACGCTACAGTCCCCGCTGGATGCTTGTACCAGCCAGGGTCCGAGTAGTCGCCGCGCTTTTGGTCCTTGCGGACCTTCAATACGGTAAACATGCCCCCCATCTCAACGCCGCCAAACGGGCCTTCCCCCATCATCATGGGCAACGTGTTCTCAGGAATCGGCATTTCCATACCACCCATCGAACCGCCTTTGTCCCCCATGACCATGTAGTCGGGCACAATCTTATTAATCTTCTCGGCCACCCCCCGGTGATCCACACCTATCATCGTTGGAACGTCGTGCCCCATCGCATTCATGGTATGGTGGGATTTGTGACAGTGGAAAGCCCAATCGCCCAAATCAGTGGCGACGAATTCGATGGCCCGCATCTGGCCCACCGCGATGTCTGTAGTGACTTCAGGCCAGCGAGATGCGGGTGGTGTCCATCCGCCGTCGGTGCCGGTGACGACGAACTCGTGCCCATGCAAGTGGATTGGGTGATTTGTCATCGTCAGGTTGCCAACACGGATGCGCACCTTATCGCCTTGCCGTACGGGCATGGAATCGATGCCGGGGAAGACCCGACTGTTGAAGGTCCACAAATTAAAATCCAGCATCGTGTTGATTTTTGGCGTGTAGCTTCCAGGCTCCACGTCATACGCATTCAGAAGAAAAACGAAGTCGCGGTCTACCGCATGCAGCGACGGGTCTTTAGGGTGGGTAACCCAAAAACCCATCATCCCCATTGCCATCTGTGTCATCTCGTCAGCGTGCGGGTGATACATGAACGTGCCTGGACGCTTTGCGACGAATTCGTAAACGAAGGTTTTTCCAGGCGCGATGCCGGGCTGGGTG
This sequence comes from Oxalobacteraceae bacterium, assembly GCA_027490725.1. Lineage (GTDB taxonomy): Bacteria > Pseudomonadota > Gammaproteobacteria > Burkholderiales > Burkholderiaceae_D > Rugamonas. The sequence continues at coordinate 82,593 of JAIXXN010000057.1, read as the reverse complement.
AGACCCGTGACCCCGTCCATGCCGTTCGGTAGCCGCTGACCGTGCCAATGCACGCTCGTGTGCTCAGGAAGTTTATTGGTCACGAATATGCGGACGCGGTCCCCCTCAACGACCTCAATGGTGGGTCCAGGAGACTGGCCGTTATAGCCCCAGAGATTAGCCTTCATGCCCGGCGCAAGCTCGCGTACTACCGGTTCGGCGACCAGATGAAACTCTTTTACCCCGCTGTTCATCCGCCATGGAAGCGACCAGCCGTTTAATGTCACAACCGGATTGAATGGACGGCCATTCGGCGGTGGCGGCGGAACTTGCGTATTCGCGTTGTTCATTAACATCGCTTCAGGCAGCGTTGCCGCGCCTGCCTTGCTCACCGCTGCGGCGCTGACTGCAACCGCGCCCGCACCTTTGAAAAAGTCTCTACGTGAAATCATGGCATGGTCCTTGTGTCGGTATTGCTCCCGCCATTGATGGCGGTTTGCAGCTTGGTTTCAGCTATCCAAAAATCGCGCTGCGTTTCGATAGCGGTGTTCACGCTCATGAGCTGCTCACGCGAATCGGCCAAGAGTTCAAATACGCTGGCCAGCATGCCGTTGTAGCGAAGGAGTACTTCGTCGGAAATTTTCTTACGAAGCGGGACGACGTCGTCACGATAGTGGCGCGCGATGTCGTAGGTGGTGCGGTAAGACGAGTAGGCTTCCCGAACCTCCGAACGAGCACGCACTGCGGTGTCGGTTGTCCGGTGCACTGACTGCATGTACAACGCCTCTGCGCGGGCCACCTTGGCGCCGCCCCAGTCGAAGACGGGGAGCTCCAGAGAAACCTGGTATCCGTTCTCCCGCGGCAGACCAGTGGTGCTCTTGTTTGCATAGCCAGCGTCGAAGACATTGATAAACGCCGTCGTCTTAGTCAATCCGAGCGCCGATGCCGTCGCCTCGGTGTCTCGACGAGCCGCCAGAACGTCCAGACGCTGCGACATCGCCTGAGCTTCAGCATTGTTCATCTGTTGCGGCTGAGACGGCAGGTCCGGCAGCCTGTCCGGAAGGGTAAATTCTTGTTGCGCCCCCCAAAGCCCCAGCAAGCGAATAAGCTGTTCGCGGCTTGCGATCGCCTCGTGCCTGGTCCGGGCTAGTTGAGTCATCGCATCCTGATAAAAGGCACGCTCACGGGCCTGGTCAAGCTTGCTCCAGTTACCCACCTTGGCCATGCTTTCAGCCAGTTCCGACGATGCCTCAGCTGCACCACGTACCTGTTCCGCGAACGCCGCAGATTGGGCCGCGGCGACTGCGGTGAAGTAGGCACGACGCGTGTCGGCAGCCAACTGCACGGCCTGCGCGGCAGCTTGCAGCTTGGCTTGCTCAAAACGCCCATGCTCAATGCGTGTACGGGCCGGAAGAGTCAACAGGCCCGCGATGTCGAACACGACACTACGGTCGATTTCTGCGTCGCCTCCGCCACTTACGCGGCCAAAACTAAAGCTCGGATTACGCATACGGCTAGCCTGGACAAAGTCGGCTTCCGCCACACCCAGCTCAGCGAAGGAAACCTTCAAAGCAGCATTATTGAGCAATGCAATTTGAACCGATGACTCGGCTGTCAGAGGCTTAGCCAGCAATGCCTGAATTTCGGCATCACTATTGCTACTATCTTTTTTGAAGTGTGCCGCTTGGCCAATTCGACTTTGCGTAAGGGAGGATACGTCATTTAAGCCGCCATCGGACGACACGCTCGCACATCCTGCGAGGAGGATGGCCGACAGTCCGACAGCGGTGCGACCAAGCATTGGCGTATAAAGTCGTCGCATATTATTGCCCTTTCTTATTCATGCTGTGTCCTTTATGCGGGTCAGCAACAGGGGGCACAGCTGGCTTAGCCGAGTCTGCTGGCGCGGGCGCCATCTGCATTGAAGAATCCTCATGCGAGCCATGCGCAGACTGACCTGAGACCTCTTGGTTAGCCGCAATCCAGACCTTGTCTGGTGTGATTTGTGGCTCTACGGCCGGCTTGTAGTCAGCGTAGGCGGATTGATACTTTGGTGGTGGCACCGCAGCACTGGCATCCGACACAGCCGTCGAAATTCGAACGGGTTCTGCGTGAATGACCAACGGCGCGGCGCCAGCCACTGCTAAAAGCAGTAGATGTAGGCGTTTCATGATTGTCCTCAAAAATGTACTGGCACCTGGGCGCATCTACCCGAGGTAGTGCGAACGTTAGCCCGCGACTTCAGCTGTATTTTCAGGAGTAAAGGCGAGGCGGACGCTCGAGGGTGGCGGGGATGTACGCTGTCATCGCAGGCTCAACTGCGGCACTAACGAAGGTAGAAAAAGTCGCCCGCAAAATTTCAGACGGGAAGGCTGGCGGCACAGCAGCACCTACGCAGCAGCTCGCGCAATGACTGCATTTTCCGTGAAGGCTTCCTCCGTGGTCCGAGTCGCCCCCGTCGCAATGCTCATGATGCGACTCGGCATGCGACTCGCCGCCACTCACGTCAGCGTGATGGGAAGTTGAGCTGATGTGTCCGGCTCCGATATCGCACGACATGAAAGCAACGGCTCCCCCTTGCAACGGGAGGGTTGCTATCAAAAGCCAGAGCAGGTAACGGACAAATATGCGCATAAGATTAGAAATGGTACCTCAGACATCCGACAAATGCCACGTTTGCTTACACTACACCTTCCCACTGGAGGAAGGTCAAGCGAATTTGACCTGACAGCAAAGCTGTTACATCAGCCTTGCAACAACCCATACATACTGATTTAATTGCAGGGTTTCAACATTTCATAATTATTTCTGGAGACCATATGCGCCATCTCATTACGCTGCTCGTTTTTTCCGCCATCAGTGCTCCTCTCTTCGCCGCGACTCCAACGGAGACCGTGGCAGAATTCCACGAGGCACTCAGCGCCGGAAAACCCGAGCAAGTCAGCGCGCTACTCAGCCCGGAGGTTCAAATCTTCGAGTCCGGCTATGTCGAGCGCTCCCGTGAAGAATATACCGGCCACCATCTCAAGGGAGATATCGAGTTCGCAAAAACGACGAAAAATAAAGTGCTCAAACACAGTGAACGCGTCGAAGGCAATTTGGCGGTCGTGATGCAAGAAACGGAAACGACCGGAAAATACAAAGGTAATAGTGTCCATCACTTCGGCACGGAGACCGCCGTCCTTGAGAAACAAGGCGACAAATGGGTTATTGTTCACATCCATTGGTCATCGCGCAAATCGAAATAAATCCATAGGTCGGCGTGTGTCACCGACCTCCGCTTAGTTTCGGTAGAGAGGGTTTGGTGCCACGTACACCCGCACGCCATCTACATTCACATCTGCGGGTGCAATGTCGGCGAGGTTGAAACTACCGCTCGGGCGGAGGGTATCGAACTGCCAGGTGAACGACTTGCCGCCCACCTCGAAAGTAACGACATCACCCTGGTCCACGTTAACGCCCTGGATCCCTGTAGTGATAGCCACGGTACGCGTTGCGGCGGCGGCCTGAGCGGCGCTGCCGAGCGCTGCATTCGAGTGGGCCTGATCTTGGTGTGCCAACGCGGCCAGTGGGGCCAAGGCGACTACGACGAGAACGGCTGCGAATTTGCTTTTGATGGATTGCATGATTAATTCCTTCTCTTGGGTTAAAGGTGCTGCATTTGTGAAGCCGATGAAGCTATTCTAAGGATGCTACCCGCACACCCGAATGACCCGAGCATTACATTTACATTACAGCCGACATAGTGAAATACTGGTTGACCGCCGTCGCTAATTTCATCTCGCGCGGTACCGCATGCTAATTGCGTGTACCTCTTTCACTTTAGATTTATCGGAGTCCCTTTGAATTTCGACGTTTCAGCACCTACGCTTAAGGAGCAGCAGCTTCTTATCGAACAATGGAAAGCCGACCCAGCAGCCACCTATCGCAGCTGGTTCCTTTGGGAAGAGCGTCTGAAGAATTTTCGCTCTATACGACGGGGCCTCCATGCCGTCGTAAAGGAGATTCGCGACGACACCTTCGGCAGTGCTTATCGAGGCTCGTCATTGGAGACAGTGGTTCACTCCATCGCAGAGCAGCGCCAAATCTTCAAGGGTGCGGACCATGCGTTCCTTTGGAAGCCTAAACTTCGCATTCCCGACATCTACGAGGACCGCGGCAATCAGATGGCCTTTGCCCAATTTCTCGATACCTGCCTTTGCTGCAATACCGATGCGGAGGTCGTGGAGGCAGTTCGCAAGCTTGATTCACATCAAATAAAGGGTTTAGGTCCGGCCTGCGCTAATCTGCTTTATTTTTTGCACCCTACAGTTGTTCCACCAAACAATACCGCTATCGTCAAGGGCTTTAACGCCTTCTTCGGGGCCAACGTAAAACTCGGCCGATGGAACGAATATCTGGCAATGCGAGAGCGCGTCATCGGTTTCAATACGACACACCGCAAATGGCTGTCCAACGACTTGGGCGCGGTCGCCGGTTTCCTGTTCGATATCGGCTCAGGCCGTTACTCGCTCGGCGCCCCCAGCGCGATCGCGTTCGACTGGGAAGCGGACCTCGCGAGAGTGCACGAGGAAACCGCAGCCGCGCACAAGGCGCGCCTGGCGGCGAGCGAAAACGATCATACTCACACGCAGGTGCAGGGCTGGCTCCGGGATCTGGGATTGGCCCTGGGCTTCAAGGTCTGGATTGCCAACAACGACAAGGGCCGCGCCTATGGCGACGGACGTCTGGGCGATGGATGCGTGACCGAACTGCCGGCGCCTGTCCGCGCCAGCGGCGCCCTCGACATGGTGGCGCTCATCGACGTGCTCTGGCTCGATGCGGCGTCCGGCAATATCAGCATGGCGTTCGAAGTCGAACACAGCACGAGCATCTACTCCGGTATCGTCCGGATGCTCGACCTGGCATTGGGCGTGCCTGAACATGAAGGCGCAACCTTCTTTCTGGTGGCGCCCGACGCCCGCGAAGCCGATGTGCGGTCTCAGTTCGCCAGGCCGGCGATCTCACGCGTAAAAGAACTCAACGTCCGCTATATCGGCTATGGCGAACTGGCCCGGCACCGCGAGGCGATTGGCAGGTTCGGAGATGGTGAGAAGGCGATCCTCGCGATTTCCAAGCCACTGGCATGCTAGGGACGCCGGGACGGGAACCATAGCGAAAAGCGCGTGAGACCATGCCGCTCGCTGGTCACGCTTGCTGCGCCGCCGTGCAGCGCCATGATGGATTTAACGATCGCCAGTCCAAGGCCTGCGGAACTGGATTTCGCCGAGCGAGAAGGATCTGACCGGTAGAAGCGGTCAAACAATCGTGGCAAATGCGCTGGTTCGATGCCGGCTCCCGGGTTGGTCACCGATATGGTCACGCCATCGGCAACTTGGGCTGCGGTCAGCGAGATGACTCCGCCCGAAGGCGTATATCGCACCGCGTTTGCGACCAGGTTGTTGACGGCCCTGCGCAACAAATGGGCGTCGGCCCATACCTCGCCAACGGCATTGATCTCCAGCGCGATATTCGCGTCGGACATGACACCGTCAAAATACTCCGCGACCATCTCCAGCTCTCTTTTTACGTCGAGCAGTTCGGTGCCGACGGTGATCTGGTCATGGTCGGCCCGCGCCAGAAACAGCATGCTTTCTACCATTCTGGCCAGCCGGCCGAATTCCTCGTAGTTCGACGACAACAGGTTCTGGTACTCCTCACTATCACGCGGTTGGGAGAACACCACCTCGGTCTGCACCATCAAATTATTCAAGGGTGTGCGCAAGTCGTGTGCAAGGTCATCGGCAAATTGGGACAGGTTGCTAAAACTGCTCTGCAAGCGGTCCAGCACTGCATTAAAGGAATCAGCCAGCAGGCGTAGCTCGGCCGGCGCCGTTTGCGCGTGCAGTCGTATGGTCAGGTTGTGCGCCGTCACCTGTTGCGCTTGCGCGGCCAGCGCGCGCACCTTCGACAGGCCCCGGTAGACAAGCAAATAGCCCAGCGCGGCCGTCAATACGGCGCCGGCGATCGCGGCCGCCCAGACCTTCAGGCGGTATTCCCCCAGCACGGCGAGTCGCTCATGGGCAGTCCGTGCCAGAGCGACATGCACCACTTCGTCACTGGCGCCAATCCGGCCCGCGGCATTCAGCACGCGCAGCCTGGCGCCGTTAGCCAATGCTTGTGCGCGTGTATCGGCGGGCGAAGGCGTTGACCCGGCCGCTATCTCGGCGGTGGATCGCGCGAACGAGCGCTCGGTGGTGTTTTGCGCCAGCACCTGTCCGTCCTTGGCCTGGATGACCAGCAGCAAGCCACGGCTGACATCAACCGCATCGAGAAAGCGGTGCGGCTCAAGACGGATCGACCCTGCGCTCGCGGTTTCTTCCAGCAGATGCCTGATCTGCAACATGCGCTCGACCAGATCTGCGTCATCCCTGTCCAGCAGCTGTATGGCCAGTGCTTGGTAAAGATAAAATCCAACCGCCGAGAAAACCATGACCGCCACCACGGCAAACAGTGCGCCGAGCTGGGCGGTGAGGGAATAACTGCGCTTAGTCATCCGCGATCTTCCAGAACGTATCCCATGCTGCGAATCGTATGTATCAGCTTGACATCGTAGGGATCGTCGATTTTGGCGCGCAACCGGCGTACGGCCACGTCGACGACATTGGTGTCACTGTCAAAATTCATGTCCCAGACCTGGGACGCGATTAGCGGCCGGGATAACACCTGCCCGACCCGCTTGGACATCAGGTGCAGAAGCGCGAACTCTTTTGCCGTCAGATCAATTCGTTGCCCTGAACGGGTGACACGGCGTTTTGGCACGTCGATCTCGAGATCGGCAATCTGGAACACGTCTGGCTCCCTGATGGGGCCTCGCCGCAGCAGCGTGCGTATCCGGACCAGCAATTCCGCGAAAGCAAAAGGCTTCACCAGATAATCATCGGCGCCCAGCTCCAGCCCTTTGATACGCTCATTGAGCGCGTCGCGGGCGGTCAGGAACAGCACCGGTGTTTCCACCGTCTTGCGAAGCTCCGTCACGATTTGCCAGCCATCCATGCCAGGCAGCATCACATCGAGTACGATCAGATCATAATGGGCGTTGGTCGCTGCATGCAGCCCTTCCGGCCCGGTCTTGGCCCAATCCACGACGAAACCGGATTCCGTCAGACCTTTCTGTATGTACTCGCCGGCCTTCTGTTCATCCTCCACCACGAGCAAGCGCATATCACCCCTTTGCAGTAAAAACATCGGGGAATCCCCCCGTTGGGGGAGTGTACCGCAGCAAAGTGACGCCAACGTGGCGGCGGGATTACAACTTTGTCAGAAACCGCCCGTCATTGCATGGCCAGCTTTGCGCGGAAAAAAACTATGTAGGAGGATGGGCTGGAACCGTAAACCGCATCGAGTGTCGAGGGCGCCCAATGTTTGCTCACGAGCGCACCCGCCCCAAACTTCACCGTTCCCGCACTAAACAGGTCCTGTACAAAACCCACGCTCAGCTTTCTGACATTGAACACTTGTTACCACCAACGACGCTGCGACTACGGTCTATCTAATTCTTGCACAAGATGGACCATGCTGTACTCCATCCGGTCCTTCGCGAACGAGACTGATGCATCGAGATAGCGTAGAGCCGACTTGATGTCCCGCCACCCCACATATTCCATGAGGCTCTTTACATCCCAGCCATCGGACGCCGCCCAATTCGCGAAGCCGCGGCGCAGCGAATGGCCGCTGTATGCGCCAGCCGCAGCCAGGCCGCCATTTTTCAGCATCGCCCGCAACAGCGGAGCGATGCTGTCAATATGCAGTCCATTTTCACGTACATGGCCCCAGCGGTCGATGGCGCGATAGACTGGACCGGCGGTCAACTGCGCGACGCCGATCCAGTCCAGGTAGGCCTCGACCGGGCAAAGCCGCGACAACGCGGGCGCGCAGAACGTACTGCCGAGATTTTGCCGATCGCCCTTGGTCCGACCTAGGAAGCAGCTGATGCCTTCGCCGGCGTTGGCCGCCACATGCTCGACGCGAAGCCGGCTCAGTTCGTCGCTACGAAATCCTCGCCAGAACCCGAGCAGGATCAGTGACTTGTCCCGCAGACTACGCAGCTCGGCGGCGCGATCGTTCCCGCGTCGAGCGGCGTTGACAGCGCGATCAAGCGCGCCAACGACGCGTTCCAGTTCATCGAGTTGCAGGGGCTTTGCCTGCTTCTCCTGCGCTGGATGCAGCGCGCGGATGCCGCGCATGGCTTGACGGACGATGGGCGCCTTGGTCGGGTCAGGAAACCCCTGTGCGGTGTGCCACTGGGCGAGCGCCGCCAGGCGCTGCCTTAGCGTGCTGACGGCCAGCGTATCGGCGTACTCCGCTAGGTAGCGGGCCACGCCGTCGGCGGTGGCGGGCAGCATGCCTTTCCATTGCACTTCGAAGTGCTCGATGGCGGCGCGATAGCTCTGACGGGTGTTGTCCCGCGTCGCCGCTTCGATGTATTGATCGAGTTTTGACATGGCGTCAGTGTCTTACCTTCGCCCGGATATAGTTGAATATCGTTCGGGTTGCATTGGCCGCCAAATGGGCTTCAGGTTCGCCCAGCAGGTCATCGGAGGGGTGCGCGATGCTGCCGTTGTTGCGCAGGGAGTTGATGGCGTCGATCGCGTTCGCAAATCCATGCAGAACGCGCACCAGGTCGTTGTCATACGAGCCCAGGTCCTTGAGTATTGGGTGTGCCGTGCGCAAGACCTTGAACAGCGCGGTCAACGAGGCATCGTCGGCCACCGTGATGCCGCTTTCAATGCACAGGCTTCGAAAATAGCCGTGCAGCGCCGTGTGCAGGCGGTCGACCGCGCTGACTGGGCCGCTAATACGCATCAGATGCTCGGCATCATTGAGTGCAAGCAGTCCCGCCAATGCAAACTGCGCAGTAGGCGGTCATGACGCTGGATGAAGTCGGATTCCCCGGACAAATACCCGAACTCACGCCAGTCTTCCGTCGTGAATTCGCTGACGATCGCCTTCCTGAGCGCGAGGATCAGCGCACCGCGTTTCTGATGCGAAGACAGCCGAGCATGTGGCATCGCTGCAAGCTATCCAAGATGAGAATGCGCAGCTGAGAGGCCGCGCGCTCGAACTGGAGGCGGTCCTGCAGGAACAGATGGCGGCGCTCGTTGCCAGTCGCGCCGATCATCAAAGGGAGTCGACCATGCGCCAGGTCGCCGACCAGCAGGTGTTGGACCTCCAGCAGCGTCTTGGAGAGAATGAGGCGCACCGCCAATCGCTAGAGGAAAAACACCAGCACGCGCGTCAGGCGCTGGAGCACTATCGCCAGTCGGTAAAGGAGCAGCGGGAAGCCGATATCCGGCGCCATGAACAGCAGGTTCAGCAAGTGCAGGCCGAATTGAGGCAGGCACAGCAGACAATCGCTGTAAAACAGGATGAAACGACCCGTCTGAATCAGGAAGGGGCGAAGCTGGTAGCGGAGCTGTCCCACGCGAAACAGAGCCTGTATGAGCAACTGACGCAGAACCGCAAGCTGGAGCAGAAAATCGATACACTGCAATCGCTGCACCTACACGCCGCAGATACAGAGCGCCAACTTGCCGGAAAAATTGCCGAGGCGGAGTTGCTGGCCGAACAGTTGGGGGCCGCCAACAACCAGATGGCGCCGCTGAAGGCCCAGGTCCGCGAACTGGAGCTCATGCTCGCGCAAGCCAGCGCCAAGGTTCAGGCGCAAGAGCAAATCGGCGAGCAGCTGCGGATCTACCTAGACAAGATCGCAACCACTCCAGCGACCTCGGGGGCGGACCGCTGAATCATTTTTACGTGCCTACCTACGATTGCAGTTCCAGTGCTATTCGACTGGAACACGATCAACCCCTTCGAGTCTGGCTTCGCAGGTTATAGCGGATACTGACGGCGATGACAGCGAGGATTAGCACCTGTGCTGCCAGCGTTTGCGCGGTCGGGTAGATACCCAGCACCTCGACGCGGGGAATGGCGACTGGCGTCATATCCAGGAATCCCACTTTTTGCAAGGCGGCCACCCCCTTGCCAGCGAGGACCACCGCCAGTACGGCCACCAGTGCGGAGCTGTAGGCAAAGAACTGACTGATAGGCAATCTGGCGCTGGAGCGCAACAACAAGACGGCGATCACGGCCAGAATGACGATGCCCGTGCCAAGACCAGCGAGCAGATATACGCCATTATGCTCGGTCCACAGCGCGACATAGAACAGCACCGTTTCAAACACTTCGCGGTAGACGGTAACGAACGACAGTAAGAACAACATCGCGGCCGAGCGCTTGTTGAGCGCCGATGAGAGCTTGTCCTTCACATATGCCTGCCAGCGCCCTGCGAGACTCTTCTGGTGCATCCAGATGCCCACGGCCAGCAGCACCACTGCGGCAAAAATCGCGGAAAACCCCTCGGTCATCTCACGGCTCGCGCCGCTCAGATCGACGAGATACGTGGCGACCGCCCACGTCAGGGCGCCGCCCGCCAGTGCAGCGATCCACCCGGCGTGCACGTAGGGCAGCACATCCTGACGGCCGGCTTTTTTCAGGAACGCCAGCATGGCGACGACCACCAGCAGCGCCTCTACGCCTTCTCGCAGCAAAATGGTCAAGGCGCCGATGAACGTCGACAGCGGATCATTGGAGGAATCGAGCGCCCCTTGCGCATCGGATAGCAATCCTTGCAAACGCGTCGCGGTGGCACGGGCCAGCGCCAGATTGTTGGTGGAGACGGCATGGCGATAGTCCCCCATCGTTTTTTCGATCTCCGAAAAGAGCGCATTGTTCTTGGCCGCCAGCGCTGGCTCCACCGGTTCGAAGCCGTCCAGATAAGCCGACAAGCCTAGACGCGCAGCGGTCGCCATGTCGCCGGCCTCCAGTGCGGCCACACTGGCTTTGAGCTTGGACATGGCGATAGGCAAGGTGTCCGCGTTCGACTGCGCCAGCGTCGCTGGCGCGCTGCGCAGATAAGCGGTCAAGCCGCGCGCGGCGTCCGCGTCGACGGCCTTGGCCAAGGCGCTCTCGGACGTTTCGCTCAGCTTGGCCAGCGTCGGCAAGGCCGCATGCAACTCCGGGCGTTCGGACCAAAGCTTAGCGCCTGCCTGACGGTCCGCGTCGGAATACGACAGCGTCGAAGCGAAGTAGGCCACGGCCCAACGCTCGTCCTCGGTCAACTTTGCAAAACTCGCCATCGAGGTGCCTTCCACGCCGCGCGTGACGATCTGCTGTAGGGCGAAGACACTTCGCTCACGCGCACGCGCGTGATCAGCCAGCGCGATAGGTGGTGGATTGAGCGACGCGGCCAGAGGACCGTCCGCATGACCTGACGTCCCGTGACAGGCAGCGCAATTACTTTGGTACAGTGCGGCGCCCTGACGCAGATCCGGGGTCTTCAATGGCGATACTGGTACCGGGTAGGCCATCAGCAGTGCCGCAGCCAGGCGGTGCGCCTGATCGCCTACCTGGTCCGCCGGCGCCTTCTGCGCGATCGACTGACGCAAGGCGTCAGCATCGGACAGCAGCGCGACCTGCTGCGGTGTGGTAGGTAGCACGGCCAGCTGTTGGCGCGCGGCGTGCGCGAATTCCTGCATTTCTGCATATTCGCTCTGGCTGGCGACGGTGCCTTCTTTCACCGATTTCGCGTAGTCCACAGCGAGATAATCCAGCAGCTGCCAGATCTGTTTGGTCTTTTCGACGGTCGATAACTGCTCCGCGTGGAGCGTCGTCGCCGACGACACCAGACAAAACCATACTAAAAGCACTCGGATCACTTGCATAATTGTTCCAGAAGTAGAGGTGGCAAAGGCCACCAAGGAAGTAAAAGACAAAAAACCGCCTACCGGGATATCTCAGTTTCGAGTCCCGCGTAGCAGGCGCAGCCCGTTCATGACGACCAACAGACTGGCGCCCATGTCAGCGAACACGGCCATCCACAATGTCGCTTCGCCGCGCAGGGCCATAACCAGGAAGATGGCCTTGATCGCCAAGGCCAGAACGATGTTCTGCATCAGGATCGCGTGAGCCTTACCGCTCAGACGGATGAATTCCGGTATTTTCCGCAAGTCGTCGTCCATCAGTGCAACGTCCGCTGTCTCGAGCGCGGTGTCGGTGCCCATGGCACCCATCGCGAAACCGATGTCGGCCTTGGCCAGCGCCGGGGCGTCGTTGACGCCGTCTCCCACCATGCCGACGTGGCCGAACTTGGCTACCAGGTCGGCCACGGCACCCAATTTGTCTTCAGGAAGCAATCCGCCGCGCGAGTCGGCGATGCCCACCTGGAGGCCAATCGCGCGTGCCGTGTGGGCGTTGTCTCCGCTCAGCATGACGACTTCGACGCCCAGCGCCGCGAGATCTGCGATGGCTTGCGCGGTTGTCGGCCTGACTATATCGGCCACCGCCAGCATCAGCAGCGGTGTGCTCCCGTCGACCAGCAACACCACGCTTTTACCATCACGTTCCAGCGGTTCGACCAGCGCCTCGATCGCTTGGTCGGAGCAGCCGAGCTCCTTGACCAGACGCAAGCTACCCATATGCAGCTCGCGGCCATCGACGACACCGCGCACCCCAAGGCCGTTAAGTGCGCGGAAGGCGCCCACTTCGGCAAGCGTCTCGCCTGGCATCTGCGATTCCCAGTAGGCGCTGATCGCCCCCGATACAGGGTGATCGGAACGCGCGGCCAGGCTGGCGGCATGAAGCAGCGTAGTGTGCAGTTCAGCCCCGGCGAATGGGACCGCGTCGGTGACAGCGGGCTTGCCTAACGTAACCGTACCGGTTTTGTCCAGCGCGATCGCACGCAGCAACCGGCCTTGCTCCAAGTAGACACCTCCCTTGATGAGAATGCCTCTCCGAGCGGCGGCAGCCAAGCCGCTCACCACCGTAACCGGCGTGGAGATGACCAGTGCACACGGACATGCGATCACCAGGAGCACCAGCGCTTTGTACAGCCACGGACCTGCGGCCGCTTGCGTCAGCAACGGCGGAAGCACCGCAACGAGCACGGCCAACAACACCACGGCGGGGATGTAATACTGCGCGAACTGGTCGACGAAGCGTTGCGTTGGCGCGCGTTCACCTTGCGCCTGCTGCACGCTATCGACAATCCGCGACAGGGTCGAGCCTTTTTGTGTGGCGGTGACGCGGAACTCAATCTCGCCGCGCTCATTGATGGTGCCGGCATAGACGGCGTCACCCGTCGCCTTAGTCACTGGCAGACTTTCACCAGTGATGGGTGCCTGATTGATCGTACTCTGTCCAGTCGTGACGATACCGTCCAGCGGCACCCGCGCACCTGGTGCAACACGGACGATAGTTCCAACCTGAACCTCACTTGCCGGCGTCTCGCGCCATCCGTCGGCGCCTGCATTCACCAGTGCCGTATCAGGCGACATCGCCATCAGCGCGCCAACGGCGTTGCGGGCGTGATCGAGGGACTTTGCCTCGATCAGCTCTGCCACCGTGAAGAGAAATATCACCATCGCGGCCTCGGGCCATTGGCCGATCACCGCCGCACCAACCACCGCCAGCGACATTAGGAAGTTCATGTTGAGCGATAGGTGCCGCAACGCGATCCATCCCTTTTTCAGCGTGCCCAAGCCGCCGGAGAGGATAGCGATAACGGCTAGCGCCACCACCGCCCATGATTGCTCATGGCCGGTATACCACGCAAGCATCTCGGCCCCAACAGCAGCAGCTCCCGAGACACAGAGCATTGCCCATGCGCTGCCGGATAGTCCCGTGTCCTGCGCCAACTCGGAGACCTGCCCGGGCGCGGCGGAGCTCAACGTGTCGGCTTTGACCACAGCTTCCATGCCCAGCGACGTAAGTGCTTCGGCAATCGGTGCCACAGCTGGGAGACGATGGCGTACTGTTAGTTCGCGCAGCATCAAATTAAATTGCAGCTCCGTAACTCCAGGCATTTTCTCCAAATGGTCTCGGATCAGCTTTTCCTCGGTTGGGCAGTCCATATTCTTAATCAGGAACAGAGCTTGCTCAATCCCATCGCCAACTGCGGGAGGGCCGACAGATGGCGTAGCGGTTGTACCGGAACATCCGTTGTTATTGCAGCATTCCATAAGTCAGTCCTTGATTCGTATTATCATTCGCATTAAACACCCTATAGTCACTATAGAGTCAAGCATTCAATTGAGTTCAGGAGCAACTTATGCAGCAAACATTGAAGATAGGACAACTTTCGAAGGCGACAGGCTGTCAGGTGGAGACTATCCGTTTCTATGAACAGGAAGGGCTCTTGCCGGCGCCGGCGCGCAATGCAGGGAACTACCGGCTATATGAAACGGCCCACGTCGAACGGCTGCAGTTTATCCGCCATTGTCGATCTCTGGATATGCCGCTCAACGATGTGAGGCTATTGCTGAATCTGCGTGATGCCCCGGGCGAAAGCTGCCAGGAAGTCAATCAGTTGCTTGATCAGCGCATTGTGCAAGTGGCGCATCGCATTGCTGAACTCAATGCTTTGCAAGGCCAATTGAGTGTACTGCGAGGCCGTTGCCGAACAGGTAGTGCGGCGCGCGACTGCGGCATTTTGCAGGAGCTATCGACGGGAATGTGCCAAGCGGAAGGGTGTGTGGAATAGCAACTTCAAACCATGAATTGAAACGACACGGTGCGTTGCTGGCTTGCGATCATTGAAGGTGACTGCGGAGCGGGAAAGCGCGACATCATACGGCAAGCTTATTTATTTAAAATCAATTACTTATAGCAGGATTTGAGTTTTTTTACACGAATCCCGGCCGACCCTCAGATTGACCCGAAGGATTGGAAAAGCTGCCCGCCAAAATCTATTGTTGTGATCGATGAAGCGCAGTTCACGTTTGGCAAAGTTTCAAAAGCCGATGAAGTTCCGCACATAGCTGATTTGACTGTCCACCGGCACGGCGGTATCGACATTGTTTTGATAACTCAACACCCGATGTTGCTTGATCCGTTTGTCCGTCGGCTGATAGATAAGCATGTTCACGTTGTTCGGCGTTGGGGTTCGCAGGCTGCTACGTTACATGAATGGGTTGCGGTTCGTACTAATTGCGAGCTTCCTGCAGGTCGCAAAGACTCTAGCAAGACGCCCTACAAGTATCCAAAAAAGGTTTATGAACTCTATAAATCCGCTGAAACGCATACCGTTAAACGTGCCATACCTAAACAGTTTTTCCAGTTGGGCGCTATCGTTTTAATCGTCGCTGCATTGGGCTTTTATATCTATAACGATTTGCATAAGCGTTCTACTAAGCCGGGTGTTCCTTCCGCCGATGCTGCTGTTCCTGCTGGTGGCGCTTCTACTTCTACGGCTGTTGGTTCTTCGGGTTCTGGCGGTTCGCTGAATCCTCGCGCCGATGCTGAACGCTATGTATATGAGCATACGCCTCGTGTTGTTGGGCTTCCGTTTACTGCTCCACGCTATGACGAGATTACTAAACCGACTACTGCGCCGGTTCCATCTTCTTGTATTCAATTACCGGATTCCCGTTGCTGGTGCTGGTCGCAGCAGGGTACTAAATTAGAGGTCGATGCTGCTATCTGTCGGCATATTGTTGACGGTGGATTCTTTCGTGATTTTGACGATAAGGGCGGTGATCCTCGTGGTGATCGTGATCGTGATCGGCCGCGCTCTGATTTGCCTGTTCGTGCTTCTGCTCCTGAGCCTGTTCGTTCCGCTTCGCGTGAAGTTTCTGCTGTTTCATCGTTTGGGCAAGTTTCGCCAGAAACAAAAATGAGTAGTGCGCTTGTGCTTGCAAATGCTTCTATGACTGCTGTTCCGAATGATCGCGGTTTTTCTTCTATCTCGTTGGGAGGGCGCTAACGTGATTACCGATTCGCTTTCTTCATCGTTTGCTGCTTCGCGCGTTGAAAAATTCTGGCTCAATTATTTTTCAACGCTGATTGTGATCGGGTTTTCGGTAATGTTTTATACCGTTTTCGGTCAGTATCACATTGGGCTTTTTTCGTCTGATTGGCGTCCTGAATTATTTGGTATTCAGGCTTCGCAGGTCTGGAAGTTTTCTGATGTTCTTGTGATGACTTCGTTCTTTTATGCTGTCGTGCTTTTGCCTTATTACTGGTTCGGTGAGTCTGAAAGTAAAGCTTCCATCCTTCTTCGCTGGCTCCTTGATCCGTTGGCTTCTGGTCTGCCAGTGCAGCAGGCTGCGCTTTCTGTTTTGTTGAAATTTATCTTTGTTCCGTTCTGTATCAATGGCTTGCTTGGTCATTTTGCCGTCTTAAATAATCAAATTTTGGTGGCTATGAATTCAGGTGCGCCAGTCTATGAATCGTTCTATGAGTACTCAATTGTTTGGCATCCTTTGCTGATGAATTTGATTCTGGTCTTTGATTTTTTGCCTTTCGTGATTGGCTATATGGTCGAATCTTCGGCCTTACGAAACCGTGTTATTTCGGTCGATTCTTCGTTGCTCGGTTGGGTCGTTTGTCTTGCTTGCTATCCACCGTTTAATGAAAGTGTAGGCCGCTTTTTTCCTTGGACTACGCGTGACTTTGTTCCGCTTTCCTTGGTTGCTGATCGCGATATTTTTTTTGCTGTGAATATCTTGTTGCTTCTGCTTTTTGCTGCGTATGCCTCCGCTAGTGTTTCGCTTGGGTTTAAGTGCTGCAATCTCTGCAATCGCGGGCTTGTCTCTACTGGGCTGTATAGCGTTGTTCGGCATCCGGCTTACTTCCTCAAAAATTTGGCTTGGTGGGTTGCTGCTGTTCCTGTGCTGATTCCTATGTTTTCGGCTTCCTTCGGTGCCGGGCTGTTTGGCTGCTTTTCGTTGGGTGCGTGGACTGCAATTTATGCGGCGCGCGCCATTACTGAGGAACGGCATTTGCTGCGCACTGGTGATGGTTATGCGGCCTATATGGGTCGTGTGCGCTGGCGGTTTATTCCGTTTGTGATTTGAATTTATGTGACTTGTCACGGGAAAAGGGCGGGGGTATGAAATATGGAAACGATAGTAGGCAACTTGACTTGGTGGGCGCTGTTAATCGGAACCGGGGTCGTCCTCCTACTGGTGAAGCGCTGACAGCTGCACAACGTCAAGCACTCAGGCGGCGGCGTTTAGCTGTTGAGGGTAGGGCGGTGCTTACTGTTGAAATTTCTGTCGCAGTGATTGAGGCGTTAGATAAATTTGTGCAGTTCAAAGACGAGACAAAAGGCGCGGTAGTAGATCGTATTTTGAGGGGTTCGCTACTTCGCAAGCGGTAGCCGGGTTGGCAGCACAAGCGGCCTGAAAGGCAAAATCTTTGAACGCCAATTGGTGCCGGTGGTGGGTGTTGTAGTGGCTGTATCTGGGGCTTGTTCGTGTCGGAGCGAGGAGCGACAAGTTTTCAAAGTTTTAGCGGGTAGTCCGTTGGCTGTGTTGGTGCTGTTCAGTAGCACGTTGGCTAGCGCCTCCCTTGCAAAACCGTTTTTATCTTTGTATGCGCTTGATGGAAAGGCGGTAGTGATCGCCGCCACCGAAGCGAATGCGAAGCGCGCAAGGGGGCGGCGCGAACGCGCCGCCTAAACTTGTATTAGGGACACTTAAGAACACGGACAGCAAATTACTGTTGCTAGCGTCTAAGGATTGAAAAGAACTACCGTCCTTTAGCTGGTAAAAAAAACCCCCGAAGTGATCGAAACACTTCGAGGGTCTTGATTAACCTGTAACGAGCAGGAAAACCAATGAATGAATTGAACCCCATTTTTTCGGCTGAGTCAATCGCCTTGTCTCCGCTGTGTATTGATACTGTCGAATCGACGCCAGATTATTGGACTGCAGATGGTAAGGGCTGGAATGACGCTTACGTTGCCCGTAGGCGCGTTTTTCCGGATGGTCAGTGCGAAGTGACAGTATCGAAAGAGCGGCATTTTGTAGGCCCGGCAATTACCCGCAAACCGCATGCAAAGCGGGGGGAGTCTGAAAACCGTGAGGCCAATGATGATGATGCTGGCCGGAGGGCTAAAAAAAATGTTCGCTTGTGCTGTAAGCAGATTGGCGCTGATCGGATGGTTACGCTGACATACAGGGAAAACATGTGTGATCGGGAAACTGCTCTAAAGCATTGGAAAGCGTTTTGTCGCCGGTTGCGTAAGGTCAACAATTTTCATTATGTGGCAGTGATTGAGGAGCAGGAAAGGGGCGCGCTACATTTTCACGTTGCCGTTCGTGGTCGCCAGCATTACGCACTTCTCCGCTCGATCTGGCAAAGCGTAATCGGACTTGGTTCCGATGGACAGCAAATGGGGCAAGTAAATGTGCGAGATCCGCATCGTTTTGGTTTTGGTCAGAATGGAGCGCATAAGTTGGCCAGTTACATCGCTAAATATTGCTCAAAGCAGATGAATGCTAGAGAACTCGATCAAAAACGCTATTTCAGGTCAAAGGGGATTGTTCTTCCCGATGTGCTGACGGTCCGCTTGCACTGCAAGTCGATGTTAGGTGCTGTTCAGTCGGCATTTAGCATCATTGGCGCTTATGGCTATACCGGGATGCAGAGCTGGTCCAATAACGGCCTTGGGGTGGTTTGGCTTTCTACCGCACCGCGAACCGGTGATGTTTCTGAGTGCCCTTTTTAATGTAGTTGGATTTATGTTGGCTAATGGCACAGATTGCCTCAAGGCAATTTTGCGTATACATTTATTAAATGCAATTAGAGCTCTTTCAATTTGAACAACTAAGTGATCTGGAGTTTCGCCAAATTTTTACGGTGATTCGCCAAAACTATTGGCGCATTCGCAACCTACGCGGTGGCCGCTTTGGACAGGCTCGGCTGCGCCACCACTATCGTATAGTCGCTACATACAAGGAAAAACTTTTACTCGCGGGTATGGGGAAGCGGGAAGTGTTGGATTTGTTGTTATGTTGCAGGGGAAAATGTTCAGAGCGAAAGCCTCCTTTTCGTCCATGCCGCTTCTGCACATTTCCCTTTTTTGCACGGTTGCAAGAGTATTGAGTGCGGGCGGGATACGTGACTCTAAAGCAGGTTTATGTCACTATCTTAAACATAGGAAATGAGAAATTCAGTTATATTACTATTCGGAAAATCCTCATGTTTTCCCAAAGGACAACCAAATGTTAGGTGATCAGCTCTTTCCCGTTCAATCGCTTGATGCGTCCATTTTTCTATCCATTATCAATATGCAAACCGAGATTGCACGATGTGGAATGGACTTGGGTGAGGTTCTAGCTTTAGTTTGCGACCGCGTTCAAGAAATTACGGATTGTTCTGCTGCAATTATCGAAATCGCTGATGGTACTCAAATGGTCTATCGGGCGGCATCGGGTACGGCGGTCGGATTACTAGGACTTCGAATACCTATTGAAGGTAGCATGTCAGGACTTTGTGTAAAATCTAGCGAGGCGAAGGTCTGTACAGATGCATTTACCGACGAACGTGTTGACCGCGTGTCTTGCAAGGTTGCAGGCGTTAGATCGATGGTCGTAGTTCCTTTGGTTCATGGGACACATTCCGTTGGGGTTCTCAAGATTGCGTCAGGCGAACCAAATTTTTTTACGTCCAAGGAAGTGACAATATTACAGTTGGTTTCAGGAGTCATTGCGGCAGCGATGTATTACTCGACAAGATATGATTCTGATCGCCTGTATCATAGCGCTACTCACGATTCTCTGACCGACTTGCCTAATCGGTCATATTTTTTTGAGCGCTTAAGATTTTCTGCGACGCAAGCATTTCGCCACCATTCAAAATTTTCAGTGCTTAATTTAGACATGGATGGCCTAAAGCAGATCAATGATGAATTGGGCCATAGGTGTGGTGATGCCGCAATTTGTGAGCTGGGGCGAAGAATTAAACTGTCCATACGGCAGACAGATTTTGTCGCTCGGCTGGGCGGTGATGAATTTGCGGTAATCCTTAGTTCTATAGATGATCTTGAGGCTGTGCAACAAAAAGTGGTATCCCTGCTACAAGTGATTTCGCGCCCGTTCGTTTTCGAAGAGCATGAACTCTCTCTAGCTGCGAGTGTGGGGATAGCAACCTATCCTGACGATGGGACTGACATAACAGAGCTTATAGAGAAATCTGATGCCGATATGTACCGCAACAAACGCGCTAAGAGAGCGTCGATCGTGAGCTGAGCGATGCTTAGTATTTGCCGCTTTGTCGCCTTGGGAAATTGTACAAATGGCCAGGTTTGACGTTAATCGCTATGAGTCTAACGATTGGAAAACCGCGCGTTTTTTTTCATCTGCAAGGGATGGCAAATACAAAGTGTTGCGCAGTCTTATTCCGCAAGTGGACTGTACACTGCGTGATTACGATGGCAGGACTGCACTTATGCATGCTGCAGCGATGGCGCAAAGCCAATGTGTTCAGATACTTTTGCCGGTCATAGATGCTAGACTCTGCGATCATGATTCATTTACAGCGCTAATGCGTGCTGCGATACATCATCCGCTGACTTGTCCAGCTCAACGCCTTGATTGTCTGGCGCAACTATTACCGCATAGTGATGCTGATGCCGTGAATGCATCGGGTTCAAATGCTTTGATGTTAGCAATTAAGTCCGGGAATACTATAGGTGCGCGATTTCTTTTGTCACATACAAATTTGGCTAACACGAACCGACGCGGCCAGACTGCTAACGAATTAATGGTGTTGCATCGCAAACAGGTAAGTATTTAGTGATTTCAATCGCCAAGCTGCGACGGTGCGACGGTGCGACTGTGCGACTGTGCGACTGTGCGACTGTGCGACAGGATCGATAAATGCGGCTAAATAGGGAACAAATAATGGGGATGTCTAGGACAACTGAGTATCGGGGATATCAGATTGAAACTACGGCGCGAGGCGGAATTGTGGATGGGCATTTTTCGGGGTTCGCTAGAGTAACGCTCGACAATCTTTTTATTGTCGATTTAGTTACTAAGGATAGATATCTGAACTACCGGATAGCAGACGAGGCAGTTCTCCAGCAGGGGGTGGGTTTTGTTGATCGCGAGCTAGATAAGGTTTGATACGTATTTCATTGTTGGAACTAAAAACGCCTGCTAGATGCAGGCGTATTTTTTTTCGTATCGGAGTTCGCTAACAGGCATTTATCCTGTGCATTGAGGGCAGCCGGAAGGGGCGAAATTTAACAATTTTCCTAGCAAATTTCTTTGCAATTTTAGCAACCATCTCAGAAGTCTATTTAACATAATATAAATTATGCGAAATACAGAACGGTTCCGTGTCTTGGTGCATAGCCAGCGATTTTAGTCGGGGATTAGATAAAGCCGTGTAAATGCTACGCCAGCCATCGGTCTGCAACGACCGTTCAACGGGCCGGCAAACCGCCCCCGGTTGCTATCAGGTGATGATATTGTCAACGAGACTGATGACTGAATTGGCTTCGGTGCTGAACGCCACCCCCACCAAGGTAACCAGCGTGCCGATCGAGCCACCCGCCACAACGCCATTGCTGTCGAAACTGACAACCGTGCCGCCTCCGCCAGCACTAAAGTGTATGAAGCCGTTGGCAACGAGCGAGACCAGCGTATAGCTGATAACGCCCGTGAAATCATGGAC
Organism: Oxalobacteraceae bacterium; assembly: GCA_027490725.1. Lineage (GTDB taxonomy): Bacteria > Pseudomonadota > Gammaproteobacteria > Burkholderiales > Burkholderiaceae_D > Rugamonas. Next base: position 61,110 of record JAIXXN010000057.1, on the reverse strand, counting down.
CAGGCCGGTGATCCTCAGCAAATCGCCTTCACCGGCACCGCTAGGAACCGTGGTGATGAAGTCGGCAATTGTGTCAGCGCCAAGCACGGCATCCGCCAGGCTCAGATAAACGAATGTATCGTGACCACCAGCGCCGGTGATATTGTCGATGCCAGCGCCTGCCGTGATTTGATCGTTGCCAGTACCGGCATTGATGATGTCGCTGCCACCACCCGAGTTAATCGTGTCGACGCCGGCGCCAGTGTTGATGATGTCATCACCTGTGCCGGAATTAACGATATCTGTACCACTACCGGTATTGATGGTGTCATTGCCGCTGCCGCTGGTGACGATGTTGTTGCCACCGCCGGCATTCACCGTATTGTTGCCATTTCCTGCGTTGAGATTGTCATTGCCAGCGGCAGTCGTGATGGTATCGTTGCCGCCGCCGGTGGTAACAACGTCATTCCCACCATTGCCATTGATCGTGAAATTTAACATCACGTTGGCAGTGATCACATCGTCTGTGCCAGCCAGCGGCGATGTGAAGGTGGTACTCAGGAACGGTGGTGTGAGGTAGGTGTAAATAGCCATGATATTGTCTCCGCAGTCTTCAAAAAGGAACCAGAGCCTGCTTGCACTGCAGACAGGGCCTGGAAGACTGGCCCGGTCGCCCATGCCACGCGAACCAGTGGCATGACCCTAATGCGTGCGCCTAGCGAGTTCTGTGCGCTCACGCACAAATCTATCGGCCGCATTCGCATAGCCTGCCGGCCGGACTAGTCGAGCGACGGGCGCCAGATCACCGGGCTAATCAAGCAATGCATTCAAACTGCTTGCGCTTGGCGTCCAGCCACAGCCCAGATGAAATTTCTTTTCTTGCAGCGTGTAAGGAATTACAAGACCGCTGCGACTGAATCATCAAGTCGGGGCCCTGACGAAGCAAGCCAATCATTAACCATACTGGAGAATACAATGAACCCATCGATCAAATCGTTTGCAGCACTGGCAGCCACTGTCGCCACCCTGGCCATGTCCGCATCGGCAATCGCCGCTACCAGCACCCTCAGTGCGGATGACACCGTCCATTGCGCCGGCATCAACAGCTGCAAGGGCCAGAGCGACTGCGCAACGGCGGAAAATGCCTGCAAAGGCCAGAACACCTGCAAGGGCCATGGCTTCAAAGCCACCAAGGCTGGCGCCTGCTTCGCCGCCAAGGGCAAGATTGTCGACTTGGATAAATAATCCCGATTTACCGTAGTTGCTCGCGCCGGGCTGGTCCCGGCGCCCTCTCCCTCACATTCGCAATACCATGTCCCCTCCTCTCTTGCAGCCATCCCCCGGTTTTGGCCTGGGCTTACGCCCGAGTCATTACCACGACGTCCTCGGCAAAACACCTGCGCAGATTGGCGTCGACTGGTTTGAAATTCTGTCCGAAAATTACCTGGTACCGGGTGGAAAGCCGCTCAGCATGCTGGACCGTATCCGGCAGGATTTTCCGATGGTGATGCATGGCGTGTCGATGTCTATCGGCAGCCCTGAAGGTCCATCCGCTGACTATCTGCTCGCGCTGAAGAAGCTCATCGACCGTGTGCAACCCTTATGGATTTCGGACCACCTGTGCTGGACCGGCATCGGTGGAAAAAACTTGCACGACTTGCTGCCCTTACCGTACACCGAGGAAGCCGTCGCCACGGTGGTGCGCAATATCCGCCGCGTACAGGACTTTCTGGAACGCCCGCTGCTTCTGGAAAACGTATCGAGCTATGTGTCGTTCAACGCAGACCGCCTAACGGAGTGGGATTTCGTTGCGGCCGTGGCGCAGCAATCGGATAGCCTGATTCTTCTGGACGTCAACAATATCTACGTCAGCAGCGTCAATCATGGCTTTGATCCGCAAGCATATTTGCGCGCGCTGCCGACACACCGGGTGCAGCAGATCCATCTGGCTGGGCATAGTATTGAACAGAACTGCATCATCGACACGCACGATCAGGCGGTCGCCGATCCCGTATGGGCGCTATATGCCGATGCGCTGCGCCGCTTCGGACCTGTCGCAACGCTGATCGAGCGCGATGACAATATCCCGCCGCTAGCAGAACTGGTGATGGAACTTGACAGAGCACGCCAAGTGGGCGCGCTGGTGCTGGCCGAGCGGGAGGCTGCATGAACACGCTGCCCGCTTTGCAACAGCAGTTTCAAGATTACTTGCTCGACACCCAGCCATCCGACAGCGCGCCGCCATTTGCCAGCGCGATCGCCGAACAGTGTGGTCTGGCGGCCAGCGAGCGGCTGGCAATTTATCACCGAGCCTATCGGTCGCGCCTGCGCGAAGCCTTGTGCGAAGTCTACGATAAGACCTGGAGCTACGTCGGCGATGAAATGTTTTCGGATCTGATCGATAGCTACATCGCGCAGCACCCTTCCGGGCATCGCAACTTGCGCTGGTATGGCGGTGAGCTGGCTAGTCACGCGTCACAGTTCTATCCGGACTATCCGTTTATCGGAGAATTGGCGCGTCTTGAATGGACGCTCGGCCTGGCCTTTGACGCCAAGGATACTCGCGCGCTCACACGCAGTGATGTAGCGGACATTGCAGCGGACGCATGGAGCGAGCTGGTGTTCGCCTTACATCCGTCCGTCCGGATTGAAACAAGCGCATGGAATTGCGTGCCACTCTGGCAAGCGATGCAGGCAGGCGTGGACGCACCAGCGCCGCAGCAACTCGATGCCCCAGCATATTGGCTAGTGTGGCGCCTGTCCGGCCAGCCACACTTCCGGTCGCTGACGGCGCTGGAAGCACAGGCTTTACAGGACATAGCCGACGGACTGAGCTTTGGTGCGCTGTGCAACGCCGTTTGTGGCGTGGCCGCCGACCCCGACGCTACCGCACTATCGCTGGCCGGCTTTCTCCAGCACTGGCTGGCGCAGGAAGTCCTCGTGCGCCGCTGAGCTTATCCCGCTTTCACAGCGCCGCGCGCACGCGCGCTGTGCAGCTTTTTATAGCTATCCAGCAAACGCTGATGACGATCCAGACCTTCCAGCTTCATGCTGGTTGGTGTCAAGCCGTAGAACTTTACACTGCCGTCCAGCGAACCCAGTACCGCATCCATGCGCGGCTGACCGTACATGCGGCGGAAATTGCCTTCGTAATCAGCCATCTCCAGATCGCCGTCCAACTCCACTTCCAGCGCCGCGTTCAGCGCCTGATAGAACAATCGACGTTCGACGGTATTGTCGTTGTACTGCAGGAAGGCGCCGACCAGATCGTGGGCATCTTCCAGCTGACCCAATGCCAGATGAATCAGCAACTTCAGTTCGAGCACCGTCAACTGGCCCCATTCCGTGTTTTCATCGAATTCGATGCCGATCAGGGTCGCGATATCACCGTATTCATCGAGCTCGTTGTTATCGAGACGTTCCAGCAGCGCTTCCAGCGCGTCGTCCTCGAGGCGATGCAGGTTCAGCACATCTGCGCGGAACAGCAGCGACTTGTTGGTATTGTCCCAGACCAGATCTTCCACCGGATAGACTTCCGAGTAACCGGGCACCAGAATACGGCAGGCTACCGCGCCCAGTTCGTCGTACACCGCCATATACGACTGTTTGCCCATCTGGTCCAGAATACCGAACAGCGCGGCAGCTTCCTCGGCATTCGAATGCTCGCCGTGCCCGGAGAAATCCCATTCCACAAACTCGTAGTCGGCTTTGGCGCTGAAGAAGCGCCACGACACCAGACCGCTCGAATCAATGAAATGTTCGACAAAATTGTTCGGTTCGGTCACGGCATTGCTCGTGAACGTCGGCGGCGGCAAATCGTTAAGGCCTTCGAAACTGCGGCCTTGCAGCAATTCCGTCAGACTACGTTCCAGCGCAACTTCGAAACTCGGATGCGCACCAAAGGAAGCAAATACACCGCCAGTGCGCGGATTCATCAAGGTCACGCACATCACTGGATACTGACCGCCCAGCGAAGCGTCCTTGACCAGTACCGGGAAGCCCTGTTCTTCCAGCCCCTGAATACCGGCAACAATGCCCGGATACTTGGCCAGCACCTCATGCGGCACATCCGGCAGCGCCATTTCGCCTTCCAGAATTTCGCGTTTCACCGCGCGCTCGAAGATCTCCGACAGACACTGCACTTGCGCCTCAACCAGCGTATTCCCGGCGCTCATGCCATTGCTGACGAACAGGTTTTCGATCAGATTGGTAGGGAAATATACGGTTTCGCCGTCCGAATGGCGCACGAACGGCAGCGAGCAGATGCCGCGTGCGACGTTACCGGAGTTGGTATCGATCAGATGCGAACCGCGCAACTCGCCGTCCGGGTTGTAGATTTCCAGACAGTATTCGTCGAGTATTTCCTTAGGCAAGGCATCCTTGCGGCCCGCTTTAAACCAGCGTTCGGTCGGATAATGGACGAAGTCCGCGTTGGCGATCTCTTCGCCCCAGTAAGCGCCTGCATAGAAGTGGTTGCAGCTAGTGCGCTCGAGGTACTCGCCCAGCGCCGACGCCAGTGCGCTTTCCTTGGTCGCGCCTTTACCATTGGTGAAGCACATCGGTGAATGGGCATCACGGATATGCAAGGACCAGACGTTGGGCACAATATTGCGCCACGAGGCGATTTCGATCTTGATACCGATCTCCGCCAGCAAGCCCGACATATTGGCGATGGTCTGTTCCAGCGGCAGATCCTTGCCCGCAATGTAGGTCGCAACAGCCGCGTCCGATTTCAGGGTCAGCAGCGATTGCGCGTCGGCATCGAGATTCTCCACCTCTTCGATGATGAATTCCGGCCCCGTCTGGACCACCTTCTTCACCGTACAACGGTCGATCGAACGCAAAATGCCTTCGCGGTCCTTGGCCGAAATATCGGCCGGCAGTTCCACCTGAATCTTGAAGATCTGCTGGTAGCGGTTTTCCGGGTCAACGATGTTGTTCTGGGAAAGGCGGATGTTTTCGGTCGGGATATTGCGCGTATTGCAATACAGTTTGACGAAATAGGCAGCGCACAAGGCCGACGAGGCGAGGAAATAGTCAAACGGACCAGGGGCCGAACCATCGCCTTTATAGCGGATCGGCTGGTCGGCGATCACCGTGAAATCATCGAATTTCGCTTCGAGACGTAGCTTCTCGAGAAAGTTGACTTTAATTTCCATGTGCGGCTTTCAAACAGTGCAAAAATTGATTTGGCCGCCATTATCGGTTGTTTTGGCCTGAGCGCATAGGCGTGCCTGCCAAGTCCCCTACCCTTGCCTTGTACAAGCCGTCTTCACCTAGGGAATATGACGACTTGTGAAGCACTAGTCGCCGCGATGCACCCAAGCCCCCTTTGCCTCTGTAAGTCCGAAACCTACACATCCAGCCGAAACATCAAGTTATTTAATAAGTGTTGCGTATGCGCCAGTGTGAGGAATGGTGATATTTGCTTGCCTGAAGCAAAAGTAATATCGCTCATTGGTAACTTTTAGTTAGGCGATTTTCAGGGGGGGGGGATGTATGGCAATCAGGAATATGAACGTAGCGAAACGACTGAGTCTAGGCTTCGGGCTGGTGTGCTTACTGCTGGTCGTCGTCATTGTTCTCGGTCTGGCAAGCATGCGGGAGATTCAGCAGCGCATGGTTGAAATTACCAAGGTCAACGATGTGGAAACCCAGCTCGCGCAAACCCTCGATCTCACCGTGACCGAACGGGCACTGGCACTGCGCAATCTGATTCTGCTGAAAGATCCCAAGGAAATCCAGATCGAGGTGAAACGCATCAGCGATCAGGAAGCCAAATATAGCGCCGCACTCAACAAGATCAGCACCATGTTTGCGGCCGAGTCGGTAACGGTATCGGAAGAAAAAGAGTTACTGGAAAGCATACGCAAACAGGGTGAACTAGCCCGTCCATACATCCAGCGGGCGCAGGAAATGGCGCTGAATCAGCAGCAGGATGAAGCTTACAAACTATTGCGCTTCGAATTCCGCCCCGTGCAACGCAAATGGTGGGACCTGATCCGTAAGCTGATCGTCATCGAACAGCAGCAAAATACGGCGGCAGTCGACAACGCCGAAGCGGCCTATGAGAGCGCGCGCCAGCGCATGTTGCTGCTGGGCGGGCTAGCGCTGGTCTGCAGCTTGCTGTCCGGCTGGTTAATTACCCGCAGCATCGTTCGACAACTGGGTTGCGAGCCGGATCAGGCCGCCGCTATCGCCAGCGAGATCGCTGCCGGCAACCTGCAGGTGGCGATACCAGCGCGCAGTGGCGATCACAGCAGCTTGCTATTTGCCATGGGCTCAATGCGCGATGGTTTGAGTCGCATCGTCGGGCAGGTACAACATAGCAGCCAGACGATCGCCAGTGCAGCTGGGCAGATTGCGGCCGGCAATCTCGATCTGTCGAGCCGCACCGAGCAGCAAGCCACCACGCTGGAAGAAACGGCCTCGTCGATGGAAGAGCTGACTGGCACCGTTAAGCTGAACTCGGATCGGGCCCGCGAAGCCAATGGCCTGGCCGAATCCGCCTCAGGCGTCGCGGCGCGCGGCGGCGCCGTGGTAGCCGAGGTAGTGCATACCATGGCGGCCATCGATAGCTCGGCCCGCAAAATCGTCGACATTATTGCCGTCATCGACGGGATTGCATTCCAGACCAACATCCTGGCGCTGAATGCGGCGGTCGAAGCGGCCCGTGCCGGCGAACAGGGGCGCGGATTTGCCGTCGTCGCTGGCGAGGTGCGCACGCTGGCCCAGCGCAGCGCAGCAGCTGCCCGCGAGATCAAGGAACTGATCGGTGACTCGGTCGACAAAGTGCAGATCGGCAACCGACTGGTAGAGCAGGCAGGCGCCACCATGCATGAAGTGGTCGACAGTGTGAAACAGGTCACCGATATCATGGCCGAGATCATGCTCGCCAGCCGCGAACAATCGGCCGGGATCGAGCAGATCACCGAGGCCGTCACCCAGATGGATGATGTAACCCAGCAGAATGCCGCCTTGGTCGAAGAGGCTGCCGCCGCCGCGCAGGCCATGCAGGAGCAAGTGCATAGTCTGAACGAGGCGGTCGGCGTGTTCCGGCTCGATGGTCTGATCCGCACGCTCACCCCCTCCCGCCATGCGGCATCTGCTGGCCTGCACAGGAACACCGCCCTACTCACCTAGCGCTCGCAAGGGCCATGTTGTTGCAGAACGCAGCAACATGGCATGCTGCACCGGCCGGAATCTGATGCTGTCTATGAAATGGCACAAAGCTTCTAAAACTAGTTGAAGCAAACCGCGCGCCAAACGCGGAAACCTCAGGCTCGACTGCGCATAAGAACCAGCCTCGGCTAAAATGCGCTTTATGACATCTTGGCACCACATTCCGGCTTATCTCTCACGCTTCACCACCCTTCCTCTTGCATTCTTTGCAATGCAAAGCGCTCACGCCAGTGAAACTTTGCAGCTGGTGACGGCCAGCCTACCGCCGTTTTCCTTCGAGGAGAATGGCCAGGCGCGCGGCATCGCAGTTGATCTCGTCAAGGAAGCCTTCGTGCGCTTGCGCAAGCCGGTCAAGATTAGCTATCTACCGATGACCCGCGCCCAGACTGAAATGGCCAGCGGCAAAGCCGACGCTGTTTTCCCGCTAGCCTTTAAGGAAGAACGACTCAGCTACATCATCTATCCCAAAGAAAAGCTGGTAGAAGACCGTATTTCCTTCTTTGTCAGAACCGACTCACCGATCCGTTACGATGGCAATCTCGACAAGCTGAAGCAATACAGTTTTGGCATTGAACGGGGAGCGGTGTATGGGCCAGTGTTTACGGCAGCCTTGCAGAACAAACTCATCACCAAAACGGATGAAGCCGCGACGCAGGCACAGAATGTCGCCAAACTGGCAGGCCGACGTTTCGATATTGCCGTCGGTCCCCGTCTGGTCATGCTGTATTCCGCTGACGTGACCGGCAATGGTTCGGCAATTCGCGAACTGAAGCCTTCGGTGGATCAGGGGCTGGTGGCGTTTCTGGGTTTTTCGCGCGTTCGCGCCGAAGCTGGGCTCATCAGGCGCTATGAAAAGGTGATGCAGGAAATGCGCCGGGATGGCACCTATGATCGCATCCTGCGACAGTACACCCAGCGCCAGTGAGCGACTGGCAATCGGTCAGGCAAAGGCTAGGAATGCCTTGATGTCTATAAAAAGACACAAGTCCACCGGGAGTAATTGAAGTAAACGCCCATGCAAACGCGGAAAACAGCGTGGATACACGCATAAAAGCCAGTCTCGGCTAAGATGAGGCTTATGCTTTCTCTGCACATCACGCCGACCACTCTCGCCCGCTGCGTCGCTCTGCTTGTTGCTTTATTTGCATTTCAAGCCACTCGCGCTAGCGAAGCACTGCAGTTTGTGACGATCAGTCTGCCTCCTTTTTCCTTCGAGGAACAAGGCCAGGCCCGCGGCATCGCAGTCGACCTCGTCAAGGAAGCCTTCGCGCGCTTAGACAAGCCAGTCAGCATCAGCTTTCTGCCACTAACCCGTGCTCAAACAGAATTGGCAAGTGGCAAAGTTGATGGGGTTTTTCCACTCGCCTACAAAGCAGAGCGACTCAGCTACATGATCTATCCCAAAGAAAAACTGGTGGAAGATCGTATCTCCTTTTTCGTCAGAAAGGATTCCCCGATCCGCTACGATGGCGATCTCAGCAAACTAAAGGATTACCGCTTCGGCTTCGAGCGGGGGGCTGTCTACGGGCCGGTATTCACCACTGCATTACAGAGCAAGCTGATTACCAAGACGGATGAAGCTGCGAACCAGGCACAGAATGTCAACAAGCTGATAGGCCGGCGTTTCGATATTGCCGTTGGCCCCAGACTGGTGATACTGTATTCCGCCGAAGCGACCGGCAATGGCGCGGCCATCCGCGAACTGAAACCTTCGGTGGATCAGGGGCTGGTGGCGTTTCTGGGCTTTTCCCGCCAGCGCACCGAAGCCGGCTTGATCGCGCGCTACGACAAGGTTATGCAGGAGATGCACCGCGATGGCAGCTATGAACGCATCGTGCGCCAGTACACCCAGCGCCAGTGACACACGCCTACTCTGTGATATCGCCAGGCTGGGTTTAATGCAGCAGCAAAGGCTAGTGCCCGCTGTGTCCGGACGGCTTACGCACCCTGACTTCCACGTCGGCTGAACCCTTCGCAGGCAGAGCGCCCTGGCCGGGCCGGTATTCGCGCGTCAATTGCGGCACCTCACCCGTCCATTCGTAGGCTTGCGTTCCGGCCGGATGCCGATACCAGCCGGGATCGGAATAATCGCCCCGCTTCTGATCAGCGCGCACTTTGAGCAGCGTAAACATACCGCCCATTTCAACACCGCCGAACGGCCCTTCACCCGTCATCATCGGCAAGGTATTTTCCGGCAAGGGCATCTGCATGCCGCCCATCGAACCGCCCTTGTCGCCCATGGTCATATAACCGGGCACGATGCGGTTAATCTTTTCGGCAATGCCCTGGTGATCGACACCGATCATATTCGGCACGTTATGCCCCATGGCATTCATGGTGTGGTGTGATTTATGGCAATGCAGCGCCCAGTCCCCTGCCTCGCTGGCGATCAATTCAATGGCCCGCATCTGCCCCACGCCGAGATCGGTGGTCACTTCCGGCCAGCGCGCCGTCGATGGCACCCAGCCGCCATCGGTGCCAGTCACCATAAACTCATGGCCATGCAGGTGCAGCGGATGGTTAGTCATGGTCAGGTTGCCAGCACGGATGCGCACCTTGTCGCCCTGCCTTACATTCAGTCCGGCAATGCCGGGGAACACCCGGCTATTAAAAGTCCACAGGTTGAAGTCGAGCATGGTGTTCTGCTTGGGCTTGTAACTCCCCGGTTCGATATCGTAGGCACTCAGCAGGAACACGAAGTCACGGTCCACCGCCTGCTGGCGATAATCTTTGGGATGAGTAACCCAGAAGCCCATCATGCCCATCGCCATTTGCGTCATCTCATCGGCGTGTGGATGGTACATAAAGGTGCCCGCCCGCGTCGCGGTGAATTCGTAGACAAAGGTCTTGCCGGGCGCGATACCGGGCTGGGTCAGACCGGTCACCCCGTCCATGCCGTTCGGCACTCGCAAGCCATGCCAGTGCACGCTGGTGTGCTCGGGCAATTTGTTGGTCACGAAGATACGCACACGGTCGCCCTCGACCACTTCGATGGTCGGGCCTGGCGATTGACCGTTATAGCCCCACAGATGGGCTTTCATGCCCGGTGCCAGCTCGCGCACCACCGGTTCGGCCACCAAGTGGAATTCCTTGACCCCATGTTGCATGCGCCAGGGGAGCGACCAGCCATTCAGGGTCACCACGGGATTGAAATGACGGCCATTGGCCGGTGCCTCGGGCACCTGCGTTTCCGCACTGCTGACCATCACCGCTTCCGGCAAACTGGCGGCGCCCGCTTTGCTGACGGCTGCGGTACTGACGGCGACGGCACCCGCACCTTTGAAAAAGTCTCGACGCGAGATCATGGCTGGCTCCTTGATTCATGACTACCACCATGGATGGCGGCCTGCAAGCTGGTTTCGGCGATCCAGAAATCGCGCTGGGCTTCGATGGCGCCATTGACACTGAGTAATTGCTCGCGCGCGTCACTCAGCAGTTCGAATACGCTGGCCAGCATACCGTTGTAGCGCAGCAGCACCTCGTCGGCAATCTGCTTGCGCAAGGGCACCACGTGGTCGCGATAATGGCGCGCGATCTGATACGTGCTCTGGTACGAGGCATACGCAAGGCGCACCTGCGAGCGCGCCTGCACTGCAACCTCGGCAGTGCGCGACACACTCTGCATATACGCCGCCTGCGCCCCGGCCTGACGGGCAGTACCCCAGTCGAACAGCGGCAGTTCAAGCGACACCTGATAACCGCTTTCACGCGGTGCCGCCCCACTACGTTTGTCGGCATAACCCAGCTCGAACACATTGATGAAGCCGGTGGTCTGACTCAGCCCCAGGGCGGCAGCACTGGCCGCACTCGACTGGCGTGCCGCGAGCACGTCGAGCCGGCTAGCCATCGCCTGCGCTTCGGCATCGCGCACTTCGGCTAACTGTTCCGGAAGATCCGGCAGATGTGCGGGCAGTTGCAATCCCTCCGTCGAGCTCAGACCGAGCAAACGCAGCAGTGCTTCGCGGCTGGCAAACGCTTCCTGCCGTGCGCGCGCCAGCTGGGTAATGGCATCGTGTTGAAATGCCTGTTCACGCGCCTGATCCAGCCGGCTCCAGTTGCCCGCTTTACGCATCCGTTCGGCCAGCTGCGCCGAAGCTTCCGCTGCTAACGCGACCTGTTCGGAAAACTCTGCCGACTGCACTGCGGCAAGCGCCGTGTAATAGGCTCTGCGCGTGTCAGCCGCCAGCTGCACAGCCTGGGTTGCGGCAAATAGCTTGGTCTGCTCGAAGCGGTGCTGTTCGATACGGCGTCGCGCCGGCATGGTCAGCAGCCCGGCAATATCGAATGTGACACTACGGTCGAGCTCCGTTTCGCCGCCACCGCGCACGCGACCAAAGCTGAGCGAGGGATTGCGCATCCGGCCAGCCTGCACTAGCTCCGCTTCGGCGATCCCCAGTTCGGACAGTGAGGCCTTCAGCCCGGCGTTATTTAACAAGGCAAGGCGCACGGCAGCTTGCACCGTTAAGGGCTGCGCCAGTAGCGCCGCCACTTCGGCACGCTGATCAGGCTCGCGCTCAAGCTGTACCGGCTGGCCGATACGTTCTTGTGTGAGCCGCGCAACCTCGGCATAGCCGCCGTCGCCGGACATGCTGGCGCAACCGGCCAGCCACAGTGCTGGCAGGATACCAGACAGGCGCCACCAGCGCAGCGCAGACTGCGGCGCTGGCGCAGTAGACCAAGTCGCAGGGCGACTCTGCCCTCGCGACAAGCGTAAATTGTTCATTGTGTTCCTTCAATAATGTCGTGAATACGGGCACTGGGCCCGTGCAGTCGGCAAAATCTCAGGCAGTTTGGGGTGGCCGCTCCAGCGCCGCCGGGATATGGTCGTTGATTGCCAACTCGGCCGGCAACACCGCACGGCCCAGCAGCACGGCCAGTAAGCCATGGGATGCCGCCGCAACGCCGGATGCGCCCGTACATGCCGTGCAATGCGTACACTTGGCGTGCTGAGTCTTGGTGGGAGTTGCTGGCTCGTGATCGCGCAGTGTGACGTCCGGCACCAGCATGGCGCAGTGGGACTTCTGCACCAGCGGTGCACTCAACTGCGCCAGCGGTGCACTCAACTGCGCCAGCGGTGCACTCAGCTGCACACAGGGTAGCCAGGCCGACGCGCCGCCTTGCAGAGGCAAGACGGCAATCAATAGCCACAGAAGGAAACGGATCACAGGACGCATGAGCCGCATGGTACACCTTTCCACGCGCGCAAGGTCAAGCAATAATATTCAGTCCACCATCGACATAGACAGTACTGCCGGTCAGATGGCGCGCGAAAGGCGAGGCCAGATAGGCGCAGGTATTGCCAACGTCTTCAATATCCACCAGCTCGCCGATCGGCGCACGGGTCAGCGCATCATTGAGCAAGCGGTCGAAATCCTTCAGACCAGAGGCCGCGCGGGTTTTCAGCGGCCCCGGCGAAATCGCATGCACGCGGATGCCCTTCGGCCCCAGTTCGTAGGCCAGATAGCGGCAAGCCGATTCCAGCGCAGCTTTGACAGGGCCCATCAGATTGTAGTTCGGCACCACCTTTTCCGCGCCGTGATAGCTCATCGCAAACATGGCGCCGCCCTGTGTCATCAGCGGCACGGCCAGCTTTGCCATGCGCAGGAAAGAATGGCAGGAGACATCCATCGCCTCAAGGAAACCGTCACGTGAGGAATCGATCAGGCCACCTTGCAGATCTGCTTTGGGCGCAAACGCGATCGAGTGCACCAGAATATCGAGCGGGCCTTGCGTGGCCAGCGTGGCAAACAGTGCTTCGAGCTGATCGGGCTGGGTGACATCCAGCGGCAATAGCTGCGCATCGATACTTTGCGCTAGTGGCTCGACATAAGGTTTGGCCTTGTCATTCAGATAGGTCAGCACCACATCGGCACCAAGCTTGCGGAAGGCCAGCGCACAGCCCCACGCGATCGAGTGTTCATTGGCCACGCCCACTACTAGTGCGCGTTTGCCGGTCAGAATCGGGTACACAGTTGCAGTCGTCATGCTGGCTCCAGTAAGTCCAAAGTATGTTGTGCGATCATCAGTTCTTCATTCGCCGGGACGACCCACACCGCCACGCGGCTGCTGGCACGACTGATGCGGCGCATGCCATGTCCCACCGTGGCGTTCGCTTCGGCATCGAGCTGCACGCCCAGCCAGCCGGCTTGCTGGCACACGGCAGCGCGCAAGCTGGCGCTGTTCTCGCCGATGCCGCCCGAGAATACCAGCGCCTCCAGCCCGCCCAGTGCGGCGGCCAGCGAGCCCAGCTCCCGGCTGATGCGATACACCATCAGTGCGATTGCGGCGCTGGCACGCGGATCGCTACTCTGCTCGAGCGTGCGCATATCCGAGGAGATGCCGGAGACTCCCAGCAAGCCCGACTCCTGATACAGCATCTTCTGCACGGCGGCCACGTCCATGCCCAGTTCCTCGATCAGGTACAGTACCACGCCGGGATCGATGGCACCGCAGCGGGTGCCCATCGGCAGACCGTCGACGGCGGTGAAACCCATGGTGCTGGCAACGCTGCGGCCCGCATGCATGGCGCACATACTGGCACCATTGCCCAGATGAGCTGCCACCACGCGCGCCTGGGCCAGTGCCGGATCGGCTTGCGGCAAGCGCTGCGCGATATATTCATAGGACAGGCCGTGGAAACCGTAACGCCGCACGCCCAGTTCGCTAATCCGCGCCGGCAGCGCGAACGCTTGCGCCGCGGCGGGCTGGCCTACATGGAATGCCGTATCGAAGCAGCCAATCTGCGGCAAGTCCGGCGCCATCGCCATCATGGCGCGTACCGGTGCCAGATTGTGCGGCAAATGCAGGGGCGCCAGCGGAATCAGCTGTTCCAGTGCCGCCAGCACGCTGGCGTCGAGGCGCTGCGGGCCGCTGTAATCCACGCCGCCATGGACGATACGGTGGCCGACGGCGACCACACGGTGTCCGTCCAGATGACTATCGGCGAATTCCAGCAGGAAGCGCATGGCGGCCTGATGGTCTAGCGGCGCGTCGCTCCAGCGGCACTCGCCGATCACCGTTTCCTGTGCATCCTCGGCGCAGAAATGGGTCACGCCGCTGTAGAGATTTTCGATCTTGCCACGCAAGGTCAGCTCGAGCCCGGCACCACTGTAGAGCGAAAACTTGATGCTGGACGAGCCGGCATTGAGGACCACGATGCTGTCATTGGGTGCCATCGCGTCAGCCTCCCATCACCCGGCCGGTGGCTAGCTGGCTACGCGCTACCAGCACCGCGACGGCACACGAGGCCAGCCGCGCCGTCACGGAATCGGCACGGCTGGTGAGAATAATCGGCACGCGCGCGCCCAGCACAATGCCGGCAGCGGCAGCGCCGGCCATGAAGGTCAGACTCTTGGCCAGCATATTGCCTGCTTCCAGATCCGGCGCCAGCAGGATATTCGCTTGCCCGGCCACCGGTGACACCAGATGCTTGATTTCGGCCGCTTCGGGATCGATGGCATTGTCCATCGCCAGCGGACCGTCCAGGATAGCGCCGGTAATCTGGCCACGATCGGCCATTTTGCAGAGCGCTGCAGCATCGATGGTAGACGGCATGCGCGCGCTCACCGTTTCAACAGCGGCCAGAATCGCCACTTTCACCGGCTCGAACTTGAGGATGTGGGCCAGATCAATGGCGTTCTGCACGATGTCGACCTTGTCGGCCAGCGTCGGCGTGATGTTGATTGCCGCATCGGTAATGATCAGCGGCTCGTTACGGCCCGGCACATCCATCACGAAACAATGGCTGAGGCGACGGCTGGTGCGTAGCCCTGTATCACTGGCAACGACGGCCCCCATCAGTTCGTCCGTGTGCAGGCTACCCTTCATCAGCACGCTAGCCTTGCCTTCACGGATCAGTTCGACGGCCTTGTAGGCGGAATCATGACTGTGCTCGCTCTCGACGATGGGCAGGGCCGAAATATCGAGCCCGGCTTCCTGCGCGGCCTGCTCGATACGCGCCCTTGGTCCCACCAGTATCGGATTCATCAGCCCCATGCGGGTTGCATCGAGGGCCGCTTCCAGCGCATGCCGATCACAGGCATGCGCCACGGCCACCGTGGCCGCTCCGGCTTTACGCGCGGCAGCAATCAGCAGTTCGTAATAAGGATGATGGGGGTGGGGCGAATTCATTGGTTCTCCGTCAATATTTACGTGCCGATCATAGCAACAAATGCACAAAATGCAAGGAATTGAACGCATGTTGGCATTATTTATAGCGCAATGAGCGCGACTTATTTATGCCATCAGGAGTTCCGGAAATGCACGCATCAGACTGATCCTCACCTCAGTAAGTCAAGCGGCGCAAGCGATCCATTTCACGCTGGTAGTGATCAACCCAGCGGCGTGCCTCTTCGCGGCGGCTTTCATTCCGGCGTATATGTCCGAGCAATTCCCGACGTTCGTGTTCGCGCCGCGCATCCTGTTTCTTGGTCTCGTCATTGATCACCCGGTCTTTGGCTTCACTGGCCTGACGCATTTCGCGCTCGAGCCGGCTGAGTCGATGGTAGTCATCATTGACACGGCTATTCATCTCGTCGAGTTCGTTCGATGACTGCCGCAACAGTACCGTACAGGCCTGATAGTCCTGTCCGTTGACGTAGGCGTGCTTCAGTTGCTCACGTAATTCGACACGGCAAACCTCGACCGCCATGCCCTGATTTCCTCGCCCCCGCTCGAACGCCACGGCCGGCACACAGTAGCGGGCATTCTGTTCTTCCCATGCGGCGCTATACACCGAGCGCGTGGACGGCAGTACGAACACACCGTCACGGGAGGCTTGCCCGATCCGCTCTTCCAGCAGGAAGGGCTTACCGTAACCATCATCAGCACCGGCCTGACGCCAGTACTCGGTCAGCCGGTTTTCCCAGGCTAGCCGGTATTCCGTTTCCAGCACTTTCAAACCGCGCGCCCGCGCCTCCTTGCTGCGCATAGCGAAATCGCGCCGGTTCAAGGCGTCCTCGGTGCCGAGGTTACGCCAGTAATTGATGAGCTCGCCATTCCACGCAGCCCGGTAAGCCTCTTCCTGTACCTGCACACCAGCACTGCGGGCACGTAAGGCGCGTTGCTGGAATTCGCTGTCCGGCACGCCATTGTGGGCATCGTTATAGCCTGCGTCCTGCCAGAAAGTACGATTGCCGACCTGCCAGCCGCTGCGGAAAGCCTCTTCATCGAAGCGCATCTGGGTCGCAGCGGCACGGCTACGTCCCGCTTCCAGCGGCGTGCTAAGCGGCTGCCCTTCGCCACCGGCACTACGCCCTATGCCACGCCAGTAGTTGGAATTGCCCAGCGTCCAGCCGCTATCGTAAGCGGGCTGATTGATAGGCGTGCCATGCTTGCGCACCTCATCGCTGGCAACATGCCGTGCAAACTGGCTGACCTGCAGACCTTGCACGCCATCCTGCTCGCCCCATTGTGACCAGCGATCCCAGTTGCCCCGGCTCCAGCCAGCGGCGTACAGCGTATCAGCGCCAGCCACGGCTTTCTTGTCATCGCCGTGGTCATCGCAGAATTCCTTGCGCTCGGCATAATTGGCCGGCGCGCCATTGACGCCGTCCTTATGCCCGATCGCTGTCCAGTCACCGACCTTGCAGTCGGCAATGCGTTGCAGCGTGCCCTGACAGCCTGCCAGCAGAATCGGCAAAGCCAGTAACAGGGGACGCAGGCGCAAAAGTGGTTTCATATGGGTTCCGATCAGTGAATTCGGGGCGATTATATGGCGAAATTCGCAAAAGAAAACAGGCGTCTGGTTAGCACTTGTTACAAATGTAAGACAGCAGTGAGCAACACTCGGTAAAGTGAGAAAAATTACTGCCAGGCTGGCTATAATTGCGCTTCCCTAGCGACCGATTGGAGCGTCATGAAAAGATGTTTGTTAGTAGCCTTTAGCCTGATGACAGCTAGCGCGTCGCTACACGCCCAGACGTTCGAGACCATTGCTGCCGCGCCGCTGGGAGAACTCTGGGTGAATCCCGGTTTCTATTCCTATCATTTCCAGCGTAACAAGGGACTCAATGACAGTAACCCGGGGCTGGGAGCGGAATACCGTTTTTCGAACGTTGCCTCGGTCACACTGGGGCGCTTCTATAACAGCGACCGTGCTTATTCGAACTATGCAGGCGTGTATTACCAGCCGTGGCAGATCGGTGCGGTGCGACTCGGCGCGGTGGCAGGAGGCTTCAATGGCTATCCGAAAATGCGCAATGGCGGCTGGTTCCTTGCCGCAATTCCCACTGCCAGCTTCGAGTACCAGCGCGTCGGCGTCAATATCGCCGTGGTGCCGACCTATAAAGACCGCTTGTACGGCGCCATTTCCGTTCAACTCAAGTTCAAGCTGAGCCAGTAAGCGCACGCCCAGACGGGTACCGGACCAGATAGCGCGGCCGTTCAATGGTAGTGATTGCGCCCGCATGGGCTTCTTCTAGAGCACGATGTCTGTACAATAGGCAAAATGCCTCAGAGGAAGCCATAATGAACGTTTCTGCATCAACCGCGCTGCCCTGCACACGGTTGCACCTTGCCTTGCCGCTCGCCTGCCTGCTGCTGACTGGCTATGCAAACGCTAGCAGTGAGCTGGAACAGCGGCTGGAACGTTGCGCCCTGCTGGGCGATGCCAGCGCCCGTCTCACCTGTTATGACGGCTTGACCAAAGCGCCGCTGCAAGCCGTCGGTAGCGACGTGGCTGCCCTGCCTGCCGATCTGACCCAGCCCCCCCCCCCCGCCACCGCCGCCATTGGTGCCGCCCCAGTTTGCCACCTTGGCGACCCTGGCACCTGCGGCAAGCATCTCGCGGATGGCGCAGTGGTGGGAACTGGATAACGCTAGCAAACGGGGGGTGTTCAACTTCCGCCCGCACCGTGACACCTACATCCTGCTCGCCAATTACAGCAGCAGTTCCAATCAGGGACCGTTTGAAGAGTTTACGCCGGCCGGTCTGAAGGCCAAGCATGTGGAGCTGATGTACCAGCTCAGTTTCAAGATGAAGTTGCTGGAACAGGTAGCGCAAACGCCGGTTGACCTGTGGTTTGGCTACACGCAGGAGAGTTTCTGGCAGGCGTATAACCGCGCCGCGTCCAGCCCTTTCCGCGAGACCAACTATCAGCCCGAAGTCATGCTGACGGCACCGTTCAACATCCCGCTGGGGGTGATTGACGTCCGCTATCTGACGCTGGGCGCGGTACACCAGTCGAATGGCCAGACCTCGACGCTTTTGCGTAGCTGGAACCGGGTGTATGCGGAAATCGGCGCAGAGAAAGAGCGTTTCGCGCTGGCCTTCCGGCTCTGGAAACGGCTCGATAACGCCCGCTCGAATAATGACAATTACGACATTGCCGACTATCTCGGTCACGGCGACCTGCAGCTCAGTTACCGCGTCGATGGCCACGAGTGGTCCGTCACCGGACGGCGCAACTTCAAGAAGCGCCACGGCGGCCTGCAGTTCGGCTGGGCATTTCCCGTGCGCGCCAACCTGAAAGGCTATCTGCAGGGCTTTAGCGGTTACGGCCAGAGCCTAATCGACTACAACTATTCGCAGAAGTCACTGGGCGCCGGCTTTCTGGTCGAGTTCTAACGCAGTGAACCGCGCAGCACGCGGGCGGGCAGTAATACGATCGCCCGCAGCAGTTCGAACACGCCTTCCACGCCGATGCCAATCAGGCGGAACGGCAACAATAGCAGCCAGCACAAGGGATATAGCACCAGCGCCAGCAATGCCAGCGGCCAGCACAGAAACAGCAAGACCAGCCAAAGCAGAAATCCCAGCATACAACGCTCCCGCACAGAGTTAAGGTTAGCAATGTGCTCACTGTAGTCTGCACGCTGAACAGAGGCAATTGGCATGCGACCAACGGCATCTGGCGGCGATCAACTGCGCCAAATCGGGGATGAATGGGCAGCCGCTGCTGCGATTACTGACCGACGCAGATAATTTTGGTGAGATATTCGTGGGCGTTGGGTTTCTTGCGCGCCGACCACTCGACCGCCTGGTTGGCTTCTTCGATGGTCAGAATCGAGGCTTTTTCCTTCGATTTAATGAAGGAAACGCCCTCGAACACGCCCTCTTTGCTACGCATCACTTTGGCAAAGACAGGCGGTTTCGTGTCACCGTCGGAAATTTTATTTTGCTGAATCAGGTAACGCTGGTCGATCTTTTCCATGATGCTCCTTCTGTAAAAGACGAAATATACCCTCCGGATCGACCTGCGGGTAGTGCTTTTACGCGAAAGCCGCCGAATAACTGGCAGGTTGCAGCGCTGCCTGATACAGCAAACCAGCTTGTAATGATGCTTGCAGCGAGGGAATACTGCCACCGGCACGGTACTGGAAACTGAGCTGCAGCACATCGCCTTCGCACACCGTCACGGGATTTTCCAGCGGCAACACCATGTAATCGTTGAGCCAGTCGATGGTACTGGAACGCTCGGGCACCACCGCCAGAATATTCTTGGTCACAAAACGCAGCGCATTCACCACGCCATCGCGCTCGATCACGAACTTGCCATGCCAGGCATAGCTGAGTTCATTGGGCTGGGTGAAATCGATAATGCTATACACCGCGGGCTGGGCCAGTTCCTTGGTGCCGGAATAGCTAGCGCCGGTTTGCTGGAATTGCACGATCGGGGCGTAGAAGCCCTCGAAATCGTATTCCTGAGACAGCGGTTGCACCGCCATAATCACCGCTTCCGGCAGAAACACCGGCAGCGCGCCGCCAAAGCGTTCCAGATAGCGGCGTTTGAACGATTCGATCACTTCCACCTGCTTTTCACGCAGCATGGCGACATGAATCATTTCGCAAATCACCACATCGACCGGCTCGGGCGGCAGATATTCGAAGGCATCGGCATGGATCACTTCAACCTTGTCACCGTTGGGATTGAGCGAGAGCATGCGGCGCGCCTCGCGCACCATGTCGGGATTGAATTCCACGCAATAGACCTTGTCGGCCTTCTCGGCGGCAAACCATGACAGCACGCCCGTTCCACCACCGAGCTCGAGCACTCTGGCACCCGGCTTGACAGCGTAATCAATGGCAGTCTTGAAACTCGCCATACGGTTTTGATCCATCAGCATATTGTGATGGTAGTGGACTGGAATGAATTGCCCCAGATAGCAGCTTTCAATCTCGCGTTCGTTCAACATGGTTATCCTTAATGTAGCGGTCTAGTCTCTGGTAGCTAGACGTACTGACATTATCGGTAACATGTGTGCTCAGCAAAGCGGGGAGCTATCGGGTTTTATCCTGCCAATTCCGATGATGCCTGCAGGCAATCACCGCTACCGGGCCTTAGCGCTTGCTCCGGGCTGCAAGGAATTCCTGAATGGCGCGCGCAATCCACGGCTTTTCCGCCCTGGTGGCAAACTCGGCCGCCGTCTGATGGAAGCCACCATCTTTGCGCTTGGCATCGGCGCCCGCTTCGAGCAGGAACATCACAGCTTTTTCCTGCCCTTCACGCGCCGCCAGCATCAGCGGCGTCATGCCGGACGGTGATTCGGCATCGATC
Organism: Oxalobacteraceae bacterium; assembly: GCA_027490725.1. Lineage (GTDB taxonomy): Bacteria > Pseudomonadota > Gammaproteobacteria > Burkholderiales > Burkholderiaceae_D > Rugamonas. The sequence goes on along the minus strand of JAIXXN010000057.1, from coordinate 40,453 downwards.
TGCGCGTGGCGCTGCAGCAGCAACGCCGCAACCGCGGTACTGCCCGATGCCGCTGCGTAGTGTAGCGCCGTCCAACCCGGCTGCTCCACTTTGGCACCATGGGCCAGCAGGTCCTGCACGGCGGCCAGATTGCCACGAAAAGCCGCCATCATCAGTGCCGTATTGCCGTTCGGCGCCTGCGCTTCCAGATCAATACGCGGCTGCTGCATGAGCAGACTGGCAACCCGGTAGGCTTCGTAACGCATCGCCACGATCAGCGCCGTCTCACCACTGCCGTCACGGGCATTCGGATTGGCGCCACGTGCCAGCGCTTTACTGACGCCGGACACATTATCGAGTTGCGCCGCACGCAGCAAATCGACTTCCTCGTCGCTTTGCGCCAGAGCGCTACGGGGCAGCAAGCCGGTGCCCGCCAGGATGGCCAGCCCGGTCAGGAGTGTGCGGCGGGTAACAATTAGCGACATACTCGAAGCACTCCGGAGTCAGGGTGTCAGCTTAAACAGGCGGAAGAAATTCGCTGTGGTCTGTTGCGCGACCTGCTCGACTGACACGCCCTTCAGCTTGGCGAGGTACTCGCCGACGTGGGCGACAAAGCCCGGCTCATTCATGCGGCCACGGAACGGCACCGGCGCCAGATACGGCGCGTCCGTTTCAATCAATATCCGTTCCAGCGGCAGTTCCAGCGCCACGGCCTGCAACTCCTTGGCGCTCTTGAAGGTCACGATGCCGGAAAACGAAATATAGAAACCCATCTCGATTGCGGCACGCGCCACTTCCAGCGACTCGGTAAAGCAGTGCATCACCCCGGCCACGCCGCCCTGATCGGTACCGGCGCCCTCTTCGCGCATGATGCGCAAGGTATCTTCGCTGGCGCTGCGGGTATGAATGATCAGCGGCTTGCCGCATGCGCGCGAAGCACGGATATGGGTGCGGAAGCGCTCGCGCTGCCACTCCAGATCGCCCTGCAGGCGGAAATAGTCGAGCCCGGTCTCGCCGATCGCGATAATCTTCGGATCATCGGCCAGTTCGACCAATTGCGCGACACTCGGTTCAGGCGTGTTCTCGTAGTCGGGATGCACGCCCACCGAGGCGTAGATATGCGGGTACTGATGGGCCAGCGCCAGCACTTGCGGGAAATCCGGCAAATCAACCGATACGCACAGGGCGTGGCTGACTTTGTTGTGCGCCATCTGGGCAAGCACTTCCGGCATCCGAGCGGCCAGCTCGGGGAAATTGATATGGCAGTGGGAATCGATAAACATGCCGCGATTGTAACCCAAGCTGCCTTGCGCGCGCACCGGCTTGCCGCACCGGCTTGCCGCTCCGGCTTGCCGCACCGGCTAGCCGCTCAGGCCACGCGCTTACCCAGAATGATCAGGTCACGTTCGACGCCATCGAGATTGGCCACTTTCGGCAGATGTGCCCAAGTGGCGAAACCGAACTTAGCGAACAACCCCAGACTAGGCTGATTGTGGCCAAAGATAAAGCCAAGCAAGGTGTGCACCTTGATGGCGGGCGCGTAGGCAATCGCCTGTTCGATACAGTAGGCGCCGATGCCCTTGCCGCGCCACGCTTCGGCGATATAGATGGAAATTTCCGAGGTGCCCGAATAAGCTGGCCGGCCATAGAAGTTGGAGTACGACATCCAGCCCAGTATTTCCGGCTGCGCCGACGCATCATCCGCGCCTTCGATAATCCACAACGGACGTTTTTCCGGCGTATGTTCGTGGAACCATGGCAGACGCGAGTCGACCGACACGGGTTCCGTATCGGCCGTCACTTCACGCGAGGCGACGGTACTGTTGTAGATGGCAACGATGGTAGGCAGATCGGCGAGTGTGGCAAGGCGATGGCGGAATGCAGTAGTCATGAGGGCAACAGGAGGGGTGTCAGATAGTGTGGGTAGCGCGCGCCGAACGCAGCGCAGCGCCGAGAAATTCTTCGATACGCAGGCGCGCCCGCTGGCCGCTCTCATCGGCAGGGAAATGCACGCCGATGCCCTGCGCGCGGTTGTTATTCGCGGCCGCCGGGGTAATCCATGCGACGGTGCCGGCGATCGGGTATTTGTTCGGGTCATCCATCAGCGACAGAATCAGGTAGATCTCGTCACCGATCTTGTAGGGCTTCTGGGTCGGCACAAACATCCCGCCGTTTTTCAAAAACGGCATATAGGCCGCGTATAGCGCAGCCTTCTCCTTGATCGCCAGCGACAGCACTGTCGGCCGCGCCGGGGGGGTGACAGGGTTGACGGTGGACATGGTGATTTCCTCAGGCACAGCAGGCTGCATAATCGAGCAACATATCCTCGAGGAACAGTTTAGGTGACAGCGGATGGTCCGCAATCGCCCGCCGCTCGTTGGCGCGCTTGAGCGCCGCCAGCAAACGGCTGACATGCACCTTGCCGGCCAACTGCGCCAGTTCCTTCTGATAACGGGGATAGTAACGAATATTTCCTGCAAGTTTGTAGGAAATCACGTCATAAAGCCAGCGCTGCAAGCAGGAAACCTGCGCGCTGAGCGGCAATTTGTGTAATTTTTCGGCAGCACGCAGCGCCGCTTCCACACTGGGACGGGCCAGCATCTGCAGCAACACTTCGAGTTCGTCGCGGTTACCCACCTCGGACTGGGCCAAGGCCGTCAGCGGCGCGCCGCCCTGCTCGCGCAACCAGCTATCGGCATCGGCCACGCCCTGCGCCTTCAGCCACGCCAGTGCCTGCGCGTGACTCGGCATCGGCAGCGCAAATTTGCGGCAACGCGACAGGATGGTCGGCAGCAAGCGGTCCAGACTGTTGGACGAGAGCAGGAACACGGTGCCCGGTGGCGGTTCTTCGAGCGTCTTCAGCAAAGCATTCGAGGCCGGCAGATTGAGCGCCTCGGCCGGATACAGCACCACCACCCGCAAGCCCTGGCGGTGGGTGGAAATATTCATGAAATCGGCCAGATTGCGGATCTGCTCGATCTTGATTTCCTTGGAGGGTGCTTTACTGGCTTTGGCAGTCTTCTTGCTCTCGCCCTCGCCCTCCTCGCCCTCGCCCGGCAACTCGTCTTCCAGCGCTTCCGGGCGCACCCGGCGGTAATCCGGATGATTGTGCTGCAGGAACCAGCCACACGACGCGCAAGCACCGCAGGCGTGGCCATCCGGCTGCACCGCTTCGCACAGCAGGCTTTGCGCAAAGCGCTCGATGAAATCGGCCTTACCGGTGCCGCCAGCGCCATGGAACAGAATCGCATGCGGCATGCGGGTGCGCAGCAACTGTAATTGCTGCCACGCGTCCTGCTGCCACGGGTAGATCGCGTCACTCATCGCTTAAGCCGCCAGCACGGTATCGAGCAGCCCGGCCAGCTCGGCCTGAATTTCTGCAATGCTGCGGGTGGAATCGATGATGCGGAAGCGCTGCGGGAACTGGGCCGCACGGCGCAGATACTCGTTGCGGGCAGCGGCGAAAAAGTCGGCCTTTTCCTGCTCGAACTTGTCGAGATCACGGGTGGCATCAAGGCGCGCACGCGCCACGTCGAGCGGCACATCAAACAGGAAGGTGACATCGGGCTGCAGATGCGGATGCACCCACTGCTCGAGCGCGTCCAGCTTGGCCAGCGACAGACCGCGGCCCCCGCCCTGATAGGCGAAGCTGGCATCGGTAAAGCGGTCGGACAAAGCCCATGCGCCACGCTGCAGCGCCGGCTCGATCACCTGTGCCAGATGTTCGCGACGGCTGGCAAACATCAGCAGCGCTTCCGTTTCCAGGTGCATGGTTTCATGCAGCACCAGCTCGCGCAGCTTCTCGCCCAGCGGTGTACCACCGGGCTCGCGGGAGCTGACCAGCTCGATACCGCGCTGGGCAATATACGCACTGACAAATGCAATATGGGTGGACTTTCCGGCGCCGTCGATGCCTTCGAAGGTGATGAATTTACCGCGTTGTTGAGTCATGAATTATCTTTGAAACTTGTTCACTGCCCGGTTATGGTCAGTCAAATTATCGGAAAACTGGCTGGTGCCGTTGCCCTTGGAAACAAAATACAGGGCTGCCGTGCGGGCCGGCGCCAGCGCTGCGGCCAGCGATTGCAGGCCCGGCAAAGCGATCGGCGTCGGCGGCAAGCCATTGCGCGTATAGGTATTGTAAGGGGTGTCCGTCTCCAGATCGGATTTATGGATCTTGCCGTCATACTTGGCACCCATGCCATAAATTACGGTCGGATCGGTCTGCAGCATCATGCCGATTTTCAGACGGTTGACGAAGACCCCGGCGATCATACTGCGCTCGGACTTCTGACCGGTTTCCTTTTCCACGATGGAGGCCATCACCAGCGCCTCGTAAGGCGACTTGTAGGGCAAGGCCGGGTCACGCTTGCTCCAGGCATCATTCAGACGGGTCAGCAGCATGGCATGCGCCTGACGATAAATGTGCAGATCGCTGGACCCCTTGGCAAACAGATAGGTATCGGGGAAGAACATGCCTTCCGCCTGCACGTACTCGGAGCCGATGGCGCGCATCAGTTCCTTGTCCGACAGCGGCACGGAATCATGCTTGAGGCCCTGATGGGCAGCAATCGCCGCGCGCATCTGGCGGAAGGTCCAGCCTTCGATAATCGTCAACTGCTCCTGAGCAAACTCGCCACGCACCAGCTGGTCGATCAGAACCAGCGGCGTGGTGCCCGGTTTCAGCTCGTAAGTACCGGCTTTCAGGCGGCCGCTTTTATTGGTCACCCGCGCTAGCAGATTGAACAGCAAGGGCTGCACGGGCGCGCCCGCTTCGGCGATCTGCTGACCAGCCGCGTGGGCGCCGCTACCGGGCACGATGCTGAACTCGATCGGTTCCACCTCATCGCTAATAATCGGGTGTTGCGACCAGTACATGAAATAGCCGCCAGCGGCCAGCCCGGCTAGCAGGAGCAATGTGATTATTTTTTTAATAAATGCCATGGTCGTAAGCTGAGGGGGTTGTATATCTATAGCAGACTATATTCCAAACCGCACAGCTTGCCAGTTCTCGGCCAGCTGCGCCAGTCTCATGTTTTGCGGCCTGTCCGACGCGATCGGCTCGACATCACTATAATGAGCCCGTAATGATAATGCCTTAATCGTGGAATAGATAAAATTATGTCTTCCTGGAATGAATTATTAGCGCCCAAGGCGCAGTCCCTGACCACTACCCAGTTAGCGGTCGGCTTTGTAGCACCCATCACCGAGCAGGGCTTGATTGCACTGGACGGTGAAGAATCGTCGCATTTCCTGCACGGACAGCTGACCAATGATGTCGAACATCTGGGCAGCGATGAAGCGCGGCTGGCGGCCTACTGCTCGCCCAAGGGCCGCATGCTGGCATCCTTCCTCATGTGGCGCAGCGGCAGCAGCATCCTGTTGCAGTTGCCGCTGGAGATCCAGGCCGCGATCCAGAAGCGCCTGTCAATGTTCGTGCTGCGCGCCAAAACCAAACTCAGCGATGCCAGCGCCCTGCCGGGCCATCAAGTCGTCATCGGGCTGGGCGGTGGTCTGGCGGAGGCTGTGCTGCAGAGCTGGTTCGAGCCGCTGCCAGCGCGCCCGTACGCCAAACTCGAGCATCCACTGGGCACCCTGATCCGGGTCGCCGATGCCTTCGGTGCGCCACGCTACCAGTGGCTGATGAGCAGCGCAGTGGCGCAGACGGTATTGCCGGAACTGGCACAGCGTCTGTCGGTGGGCGATGCCCACGCCTGGCAACTGTCCGCCATCCACGCCGGTGTGCCGCAGATCGGCAAAGCCACGCAGGAACAGTTTGTGCCGCAAATGGTCAATTTCGAATTACTCGGGGGCGTCAACTTCAAAAAAGGTTGCTATCCGGGACAGGAAATCGTCGCGCGTAGCCAGTATCTGGGCAAGCTCAAGCGGCGCACCACACTGGTCACCATCAACGACAGCGCTGCCGTCGCCGGTGCCGAAGTGTACGCCACGGCCGATCCGGAGCAACCGTGCGGCATGATTGTCAACACCGCACCTAACGGTCGCGGCGGCATTGATGCGCTGGTTGAGATGAAACTGGCCGCCATCGAAGCTGCCTCGGTACGGCTGGGTAGCGCCAGCGGCGCTGAACTGGCATTCCACAGCATGCCCTACGTGCTGGACGCGCTCGATCTCTGATATGGATCTGTTCATCTATTACCGCGTCGAGGAAGCGGACGCTGCTGCATTGGCGCCGCTGCTTGCCGCCATGCAGGCACAGCTGAGCGCCGCGCATGGGGTGCGCAGCGGCCTGAAGCGCCGCCCCGGCAGCAAAGACGGCCTGCAGACCTGGATGGAAGTGTACCAGGCGACGCCGCCCGGCTTCGAGGCCACGCTGTCCGAGGCGCTCGCCGCTGCCGGGCTCGAGCAACTGATCAGCGGACCACGTCACACGGAAGTCTTTGTGGATGTCGCCCCATGTGCCTGATCGTCTTTGCCTGGCAAGTACTCCCTGCCGTCCCCCTGATCGCCGCAGCCAATCGCGACGAGTTCTACCAGCGCGCCAGCGCACCGGCCGGCTACTGGCCCGAGCACCCGCGCATCTATGCCGGGCGAGACCTGCAGGCCGGTGGCAGCTGGATGGGCATCACCCGCGCGGAACCAGGTGCCAACTCCGCGCGCTTTGCCGCCATCACCAACATCCGCGCGCCCTCCGAGCACCGCGAGCAGGCGCCCTCGCGCGGCCAGCTGGTCGCCGACTTTCTTGCGGGCAGCATGACACCACAGGAATATGTGGCGCAGATCCGCCCCCGCGCAGCCGACTACAACGGCTTCAACCTGATACTCAGTGATGGCCAGAGCCTGATCTGGTATTCCAACCGTGGCGATGCCGACCCGCGCAACGGCGTCGCGCTGGCACCGGGCGTCTACGGCCTCTCGAACGCCCTGCTCGACGCGCCCTGGCCGAAAGTACTCAAGACCAAGGCCCAGTTTGCCAGCTTATTATGTCTGGGCGCCCCCGACGACGCCTTCTTCGAAATGCTCTCCGACACCAGTCCGGCACCCGACATGCGCCTACCTGAGACCGGCGTCCCGCTCGACGTCGAACGCATGCTCTCCGCGGTCCGCATCGAAAGCCCCGCCTACGGCACCCGCACCTCCACCGTCGTCAAACTCTACGCCGACCAGCGCGCCAGCCTGCACGAAGTCCTGATCCACTAAGCAACAAACAACCGGGGTCAGATCCGACATTCAGACACGAGCTGAGCTGGTCTCGGACAGCGACAGCAGAGCTTGTGCCCGGATGTCGGATCTGACCCCGGTTTAGGATGTCGGATCTGACCCCGGTTTATGGCCCGGTTTAGTAGCGGTAGACCATGTTGATGTGCGCGATGCCTGCTTCGAAGAATTCGTCGCCTTCGATGACGAAGCCGTGTTGCTGGTAGAACGCTGCGGCGTGGCTCTGGGCGCTCAGCGCTAGCACTCGATCACCGCGCGCGTGGGCGTGGGCCATCAGCGCTTGCAGTAGCTGGCCTCCGACGCCGCTGCCGCGCGCGGCCGCAAGTACGGCCATGCGACCGATGTGGCCATCGGGGAGCAGTCGGCCGGTACCAACGGCCCGGCCCGCCGCATCGTAAGCCACTGCGTGCACGCACACGACGTCCATGTGGTCCATTTCAAGTTCGGCCGGGACTTTCTGCTCTTCGACAAAGACCGTTAAACGAATCGGCCGCGCTGCATCTTTCTGGCTGTCCCAGTCGCCGATCCGCACTGTGCTCGTTGGATTACTCATCAGTTTAATTTCACCAGTTGTTTGCCCAGATTCTGCCCTTGCAGCAGTCCTATGAACGCTTGCGGCGCGCTTGCCAGCCCCTGTGCGACGCTGTGATGATATTTCAATTTTCCGGCAGCAACCAGCGCCTGCAGTTCCTGCAAGCCTTGCGGCCACAGTTCCATGTGCTCGGTGACGATGAAACCACGCAAACTGAGCCGCCTGATTAACAGGATGCGGGAATTTTTAATCGGCATCTCTTGACCGTTGAAGCCACCGATCAGGCCGCATAGCGCGATACGGGCAAAAGCATTGGTGCGCGCCAGCGCCGCTTCCAGCGTGGCCCCGCCGACATTTTCGAAGATGCCATCGACGCCATCCGGGGTGGCCGCTGCCAGATCCGCCTCCAGATTGCCGGCTTTGTAGTCAACGCAGGCATCGAAGCCCAGTACGTCACGCACATGCGCACATTTGGCCGCGCCACCGGCAATCCCGACCACCCGGCAGCCGCGCAACTTGGCCAGTTGCCCGACCACGCTGCCGACCGCACCGCTGGCTGCCGAGACCACGAGCGTTTCGCCCGCTTTCGGCTGGATAATCTGCGTCAGGCCATACCAGGCCGCCATGCCGGGCATGCCCACTGCGCCCAGATACACGGGCAGCGCCACCTGCGTCACATCGAGCTTGCGCAACGCTGCGCCGTCGGCCACGCCCATCTCGGCCCAGCCCAGCAGCCCGCCGACATAGTCGCCGACAGCCATACCGGCGTGGCGACTGGCGACCACCTGTCCGACGGTGTTACCGATCATGGTGTGCTCGAGTTCCTGTGATGCAGCATAGCTTTTGGCGGCACTCATGCGCCCACGCATATACGGATCGAGCGAAAGATAGTGATTGCGCACCAGTACTTCACTGTCACCCAGTGCGGGCACAGCAACAGTTTCGATACGGAAGTTTTCAGGCAGCACCGGGCCACGCGGCCGGCTGGCGAGCACGATCCGCTGATAATGGCGGGGAATCTCCGGCGCGCTGCGAGCCACTGCAGGCAAATCTGGTGAAGTCGACATCGGCACTCAGACTTCGTAATCCATGCACTGACGTGCTTCGCGCACCGCGCCAAAGAAAGGCTTCAACGCCATGTGATCGGGATGCTGCTGATAGGCATCCAGCGCGGCGCGGTCGGCAAATTCGGAATACAGCAAAACATCGTAGGTCGCTTCCAGACCGGGCTGGGCCAGCACGGCTTCCAGCGTAAGTATGCCGGGCACCAGCCCGGCGCAGGCATCCAGCATGGTTTTCATTCTGGCGGCATTGGTGGCGCGGTCGGCGCCCTCGGCGTGCTCTTTGAGCTTCCACATGACGATGTGCTTGATCATACGCGTTCCTATCTGGCGCTGCGGCGCCGTCCTTGTTGATGACGCCGGCAGCATACAGCTTTTAGGCCAGCAGCACCACCGCCAGCGCGGAACGCTCGGGTCCGATCAGGCCACTTCGAACAGCCCGGCCGCCCCTTGTCCGCCACCAATACACATGGTCACGACGACGTATTTCACACCGCGCCGCTTGCCTTCGATCAGCGCATGGCCAGTCAGACGCGCACCGGAAACCCCATACGGATGACCCACGGCAATCGCGCCGCCGTTGACATTCAAACGTTCCATGGGGATGCCCAGCGTATCGGCACAGTACAGCACTTGCACGGCAAAGGCTTCATTGAGCTCCCACAGGCCAATGTCTGCAACGCTCAGGCCGGCTTTTTTGAGCAGTTTGGGAATCGCATACACGGGGCCGATGCCCATTTCGTCCGGTTCGCAACCTGCCACCGCGAAACCGCGGAAGATGCCCAGCGGCTGCAAGCCTTTGGCGGCGGCCGTGCTGGCGCTCATCACGATGGCCATCGAAGCACCATCGGAGAACTGGCTGGCATTGCCGGCACTGATCACGCCCCCGGGCACGGCCGTGCGGATTTTTGCCACCGCTTCATAGGTAGTATCGGCACGGATGCCTTCATCGGCGCTGATAGTCACTTCGCGCGACAGCAACATGCCGCTGGCCTTGTCGGCCACCCCCATGATGGTAGTCATCGGTGCAATTTCCGCATCGAAGTAGCCGGCCGCCTGCGCAGCGGCAGCGCGTTGCTGGCTCTGCACACCATAGGCATCCTGACGTTCGCGGCTAATCTGATAGCGCTGCGCCACCGTCTCTGCCGTCTGCAGCATCGGCCAGTAGAGCTCCGGCTTATGCTGCGCCAGCCACACTTCCTTATACATATGCAGATTCATTTCCTGCTGCACGCAGGAGATCGATTCCACGCCGCCAGCGGCATAAATATCGCCTTCGCCGGCAATAATACGCTGGGCGGCGGTGGCGATCGTTTGCAAGCCGGATGAGCAGAAACGGTTCATGGTCATCCCTGCAGTGCTGACCGGGCAACCGCCGCGCAGTGCGATCTGGCGGGCAATATTGCCGCCGGTAGCACCTTCCGGATTAGCGCAACCGACCAGCACGTCTTCCACTTCGCCGGCCTCGATACCGGCGCGGCTGATCGCTGCCTGCAGCGCATGCCCACCCAGCGTGGCGCCATGGGTCATGTTGAACGCGCCTTTCCATGATTTGGCCAAAGGGGTACGCGCAGTCGAAACGATTACAGCATCCATCATCGAAGTCTCCGTTATAGGTATGGAAAGGTAGGCAGGGGTGTCAAAGCCAGCATAGCACAATATAGCACGACCGTTCGCAAAATATCTGTAAGCGCCGGGTAAGTTCGTAGCAAGCAATGCGTAAGTTACACGGCTCACACTGAAACCAGACTGATGAAATACCAAATTGCCTGTCGGAACAATAAGAAAGTACCGGAGACCCAGTACAGGAGACAAAAATGGCGCGATCAACAGGTGCCGCGCTAGCGCGCAACCTGCCACCATCCACGCCGGTTACGCAGCAGGAACGCAAAGTGATTATCGGCTCGTCGCTCGGCACAGTGTTCGAGTGGTACGACTTTTATCTGTATGGGGCGCTGGCGCCAATTATTGCCAAGCAGTTTTTTGTCGGTGATTCGACCACCAGCTTCATCTTTGCCTTACTGGCTTTTGCTGCCGGTTTTCTGGTGCGCCCCTTCGGCGCGCTGATGTTCGGCCGCCTGGGCGATCTGGTGGGACGCAAGCACACGTTTCTCATCACGATTTTTATTATGGGCGGCTCGACTTTTCTGGTTGGCCTGCTGCCAGCCTATAGCGCCATCGGCATCGCTGCGCCTATCAGTCTGGTTATCCTCAGGATCTTGCAAGGGCTGGCGCTGGGCGGCGAATATGGCGGTGCTGCCACCTATGTAGCCGAGCACGCCCCAGCCGGGAAACGCGGCGTCTTCACCGCATGGATACAGACCACCGCCACGCTCGGCTTGTTGCTCTCGCTACTGGTGATCCTCGGCACCCGGCTGGCGACGGGCGAAGCGGAATTTGCGCACTGGGGCTGGCGCGTACCGTTTCTGGTTTCCGTGCTATTGCTCGGTGTTTCCGTCTGGATTCGCATGTCGATGAACGAATCACCCGTCTTCGAGAAAATGAAGGCGGAAGGACGTGGCTCCAGTGCCCCCGTGTGGGAAGCCTTCGGCCAGTGGCGCAATCTGCGCCTGTCGATTATTGCCCTGTTCGGCCTGACCATGGGTCAGGCCGCAGTCTGGTACACCGGTCAGTTCTACGCGCTGTTCTTCATGACCCAGACCTTGAAAATCGATGGTGCCACGGCCAATCTGATGAGTGCATTGTCGCTGGCGCTGGCAACCCCGTTTTTCATCGTATTCGGCAAACTGAGCGACCTGTATGGGCGCAAATGGATTATTCTCAGCGGCTGCGTGCTGGCCGCCGCCAGTTATTTCCCCTTGTTTGCTGCGCTCACACACTACGGCAATCCGGCCCTCGAAGCGGCGCTGCTGAAAGCGCCCGTGCTACTGGTCGCCGACCCTGCGTCCTGCAACTTCCAGTTCAGTCCCAGCAATACCATCCGCTACCCCTCGTCCTGCGACATCGCTGCCAGCCTGCTCTCCAATGCCTCGGTGGCCTATGCCCGGGAGGATGCGCCCGCGGGCAGCATCGCCCTGATCCGCATTGGCGCCACGGAACTGCGCGCTTTCAATGCCGACATGACGGAGAACGGGGTGGATTTTGATCTGACCAGCAAGCTGGCCGAGAGCCAGCTGAAGAAAGCACTGGGAATGGCAATCAAAGCGGCAGGTTATCCGAACCGCGCCGACGATAGCCAGATCAACAAGCCCATGGTGGTCGCCATCCTGTTCCTGCTAGTGCTGTACGTCACCATGGTGTACGGCCCGCTGGCGGCTATGCTGGTGGAAATGTTCCCGACGCGGATACGCTACACCGCCATGTCACTGCCCTACCATCTGGGCAATGGCTGGTTTGGCGGCCTGTTGCCCACCGTCTCGTTTGCCCTGGTGGCCTATAAAGGCGACATCTATTATGGCCTGTGGTATCCGATTGTGATCGCGCTGCTGACGGCAGTCATCGGCACGCTATTCCTGCGCGAGACCAATTCGCCCGACCCAAAACAAAAGGCCGCCAACGGCGGCCTTGCGGACTAATTCAGCGAAGAATTACGCGGCCTGTTTGCGACGACGGGCGATCAGACCCACCATGCCCAGACCTGCCAGCAGCATTGCATAGGTTTCTGGTTCCGGTACCGGCGTAACGTTGGACGACAGGAACTCGACGCGCAGACCGGTCGGGTTACCGGTGCTTTGCTTGAGGTTGGTGACCACGAATTCCAGGGTGTTGTTGCCAGCCAGGAAACCAGCACCGTTGCTGGCACCGAAACTACCCCAGGTCTTAAAGTCCGAAACGCTACCGATCTGGGTACCGTTGAGCAGAACGACGGCATTGTTGTCAGCGGAAACGCGACCAGTCAGCGCTGCGGTGCTGGCATCGTAACCACTGAGGTTGAACGACAGCGAATAGGTGTAGCTACCGTTGCTGCTTGGATCGAACGACTGCGCCTGATTGGCAGTCGGGGTGATCCATTTCGAATCGCTGGTGTTTGCCAGCCAAGGGGTGATCGGCCAGACATTGTTCAGCGTAATGATCGGGGTGCTGACCGCGCCATTGTGCGTCAGCGAGTAGTTGCTATCGGCAGCGCCGTTCGCGCCCACGCCAGTATTGACCAGACCGGTAATGCTGGCAGCATGGGCCGAAGCGAAGGCGGAGACAGCGAGAACAGCAGCGACGAAAGTACGTTTCATAATTTTCCTCAAAGTAGATATCAAGTTATGTATGGTGCCGGCCTCGCAAGAAAAACATAACCCGAGGAAACTTTTGCTACCATGAGGAAATTATAGCAAGTAATTTGCCGGAATGTTCACATCAAGAAAAATAAATTTCAAAAAAACATGTGAACTTTCCCAAAATCAACTAATCGACTAATCAACTCTTCAATTATTAAAACCTTTGCCTTCAGCGGCCAGTTTCAGCAACAACGGGGCTGCCTGCCACGCGTCGCCCTGGTAACCCCGGGCGAATTGCGCCATCGCCGACAGGACATTCGGTAAGCCAACCGTGTCGGCATAGAACATCGGGCCACCACGGAATAAGGGGAAACCGTAGCCCGTCAAATACACCATATCGATATCCGAGGCACGCAAGGCAATCCCCTCCTCCAGAATCAGTGCTGCCTCGTTGACCATGGCATACACCAGTCGTTCGACAATTTCCCGATCGCTGATCTGGCGGCGCGCCACACCGATATCGGCCGAATGCTGGACGATCATCGCGTTCACTTGCGCATTGGGATAGGCCTTGCGGTCACCGGCCTGATAGTCATACCAGCCACCACCAGTTTTCTGGCCGAAGCGCCCCATCTCGCACAGCAGGTCGGCGCTGCGCGAATAATGGATCTGCGGCGACTCGATGGCGCGACGCTTGCGGATCGCCCAGCCGATATCGTTGCCGGCCAGGTCACCCATACGGAACGGGCCCATGGCAAAGCCGAATTTTTCGAGCGCCTGATCCACCTGCTCCGGCAACGCGCCTTCATCAAGCAGGAAACCGGCCTGACGGCTGTACTGTTCAATCATGCGGTTGCCGATAAAGCCATCGCACACGCCCGATACCACCCCGGTCTTCTTGAGCTTCTTGGCCAGTGCCAGTGCCGTTGCCAGCACATCTTTGGCGGTCTGCGCGCCGCGTACGATTTCCAGCAGCTTCATCACGTTGGCCGGACTAAAGAAATGCAGGCCGATCACATCTTGCGGACGACCGGTAAAGCTGGCGATACGGTTCAGATCCAGCGTCGAAGTGTTCGAGGCCAGAATCGCGCCCGGTTTCATGACCCGGTCCAGTTCACGGAATACCGTTTCCTTGACACCGATCTCTTCGAAGACCGCTTCCACCACAATATCCGCCTGCGCAATTGCGTCATAGACCAGGGTTGTCGTCAGCAAGCCCATGCGCTGATCCAGCTTGCCCTGGCTCAGCTTGCCCTTCTTGACAGTCGCCTCGTAATTTTTACGGATAGTCGCCACGCCTTTGTCGAGCGCCTCCTGACGGGTCTCCAGCATGATCACGGGAATCCCCGCGTTCAGGAAGTTCATGGTGATCCCCCCGCCCATGGTGCCAGCGCCGATCACGGCTGCCTGACGGATGCTGCGCACCGGGGTATCGGCCGCTACGTCGGGGACTTTGCTGGCGATGCGCTCGGCAAAGAAGGCGTGTCGCAAGGCTTTCGATTCGGTGGTCTGGATCAGATGCAGGAAGCGTTCGCGCTCGAATTTCATGCCATCTTCAAATTTCATGGTGACCGAAGCCGCCACGGTTTCAACGCACTCGAGCGGCGCCGGGAACGGACCGGACATGGCTTTCACCGTATTGCGGGAAAATTGCAGGAAAGCTTCATGGTTCGGATAGTCAACCTTGCGGTCGCGCACTTTCGGCAGCGGACGAAGGTCGGCAATGCGGGCAGCAAAGGCGACCGCCTCGCTCACCAGGTCGGCATCAGCGGCGAACACGGCATCGAACAGCGCCGTGCCGGCCAGCTTGTCGGACGCCACCGGCGTACCGGAGACGATCATATTCAAGGCCATTTCCAGCCCCAGCACGCGCGGCAGACGCTGCGTACCGCCGGCGCCGGGCAACAGGCCCAGCTTCACTTCCGGCAGTGCAATCTGTGCGCCCGGCATGGCCACGCGGTAATGACAGCCCAGCGACAATTCCAGACCGCCACCCATGCATACCGTGTGAATCGCGGCGACCACCGGTTTGCTGGCATTTTCAGCGCTTGCGATCAGGGTGTGCAGGCTAGGCTCGGCCAGCGCCTTGGGAGAATTGAATTCCTTGATGTCGGCGCCACCGGAAAACGCTTTACCGGCACCGGTGATGACGATCGCTTTCACCGCTGGGTCGGCTAGCGCCTGCTCGATACCGCGCACCGCGGCGGTGCGGGTTACCAGCCCGAGGCCGTTGACAGGGGGATTATTCAGCGTGATGACGGCAACTGCGCCGTGCACTTGATATTCTGCAGTCATGTCTCTTCCTTATTTTATTGTTGCAATCTTCGCTACCGCACTATACCGCATAAAAGAACGATCGTATTATTATTTTCGGCACTCACCTGCGCGGCGTCAGAGTACAGTAAGATCGGCTTTACCCGCTGTCGAATCTGAAAGGAAGTACCTTATGCCCCGCTCGCGCCATGCACTCCTGACGGTTGCCGTGTTACTGCTTGCACTGGGATGCGCAGCGCCCGGTCACGCCCAGTCTGCTGCCACTTCCTCCGCTGCCGTCAATGCGCCGGTGAGCAATCAGGATGCCGCCGCTGGCCTGAAAGCCGCACTGGAACAGGCCGGTAACCTCGCCGTCAGCAAACTCGGCGCCGAAAACGGCTACCTGAACAATCCGCGCGTGCGCATTCCCTTGCCGAAACTGCTTGAGCAAGCCCGTCCTTTGCTGAAAATGACCGGCAAAGGGCAACAGCTCGACGATCTGGTGTTGCAGATGAACCGTGCGGCCGAATCCGCTATCCCGCTGGCACGCCCTTTACTGGTCAACGCCGTTAAAAACATGAGTTTCAGCGATGCATGGGCGATCGTGCGCGGCGGCGACAACGCCGCCACCGAGTATCTGCGCGAGAAGACTTCCGGCCAGTTGGCGCAGGAATTCCTGCCCATGGTCAGGAAAGTCACCGAGCGCGCCGGGCTGGCAGCTCACTACAACAGCACCATGGCACTCGCGCCCAAACTCGGCGTACAGCCGAAAGAATACGCGACGGTGGAAGGCTATGTCACCCAGCGTGCGCTCGATGGCCTGTATGTCATGCTGGCTGACGAAGAAAAGGCCATTCGCGCCAATCCGCTCGCCAGTGGCAGCAAACTGATCAGTAAAGTCTTCGGTGCATTGAAGTAAAGCTAGCCGGGCCTACTTCAGCAGGTGCTGCCGGTATTGCTCGCGCAAGCGATTTTTCTGGATCTTGCCCGTGCCACCGACCGGCAGCGTCTCGGCAAACACCACATCATCGGGCAACCACCACTTGGCAACCTTGCCCTCGAAATGGGCCAGCAACTGCTCGCGCTCTAGCGTCTGACCGGGACGGCGCACCACCACCAGCAGGGGGCGCTCATCCCACTTCGGATGGGGCACTCCGATACAGGCGGCCTGCAACACCGCCGTATGCGCCATGGCAATGTTTTCCAGATCAATCGTACCGATCCATTCGCCACCGGACTTGATTACGTCTTTGCTGCGATCGGTAATCTGCATGAAACCATCGGCATCGATGGTCGACACATCACCGGTCGGGAACCAGCCATCCTGCAGCACATCGCCACCTTCATCCTTGAAGTAACGCGCCACAATCCACGGGCCGCGCACCATCAGGTGGCCGTAGCTGACGCCATCCCAGGGCAGTTCTTTGCCATCGTCGTCGACAATTTTCATGTCCACGCCGTAAATGGCATGGCCCTGTTTCTGCAGAATCTTGCGTTGTTCCTCACGGCTAAGCTTGAGGTGCTTGCTGAGCAGGCCGCCCGTGGTACCGAGCGGCGACATTTCCGTCATGCCCCAGCCGTGGATCACCTCCACGCCAAACTGGTCGATCAGGGTATTCATCATCGCCGGTGGGCAGGCCGAACCGCCTATCACCGTGCGCCGGAAGGTAGAGAATTTCAGCCCATGTTCGGTGGCATAGTTGAGTAATCCCAGCCAGACCGTCGGCACACCGGCCGAGAACGTCACGCCTTCGCTTTCCATCAGTTCATAGACCGATTTGCCATCCAGTGCGGCACCGGGAAACACCATCTTGGCGCCGGACAGGGGCACCGAGTACGGCAGGCCCCAGGCGTTCACATGGAACATCGGCACCACCGGCATCACCGTGTCACGCGAGGAAACGTTCAACACGTTCGGCAAGGCCGACGCGTAAGCATGTAGCACGGTCGATCGGTGTGAATACAGCACACCCTTGGGGTTGCCGGTAGTGCCAGAGGTGTAGCACAGCGTGCAGGCCGCGTTTTCATCGAACTGCGGCCACTGGAAGTCATCCGAATGGGCGTTGATCAGCTCTTCGTAACACAACAGATTGTCGATGCTGGTGTGGGCCGGCATCTGCGCCGCGCTGCCCATCAGGATGTAGCCCTTGATGGTAGTGCAATGGGGCGCAAAGGCTTCCACCAGCGGCAGAAAGCAGACATCGAACATCAGGAACTGATCTTCCGCGTGATTGCAGATGTAAGCCAGTTGTTCCGCATGCAGACGCGGATTCATGGTGTGCAAGACTGCGCCAGAACCGGACACGCCGTAATAGGCTTCCAGATGGCGGTAACCATTCCATGCCAGCGTCGCGACCCGTTCGCCCATCCGTACCCCAAGTGCATGCAGGGCATTGGCCAGCCGCCTGGCGCGCTGATGACATTCACGCATGGTGTAACGGTGCAAGTCCCCTTCGACACGACGCGAGACAATTTCGCTACTGCCATAGTGGCGCGCCGCAAATTCGAGGATGCCCGACACGAGCAGCGGCTGATTCATCATCTGCCCCATAAGAGGACTCTGAGGGTGCATGGCAGGCTCCGGAAAGATTGTTAATATGTGAATCAGTGTGGTTTGCGGCCTGCGCTGGCGTCAATGGTTTTCGATGCTGCAACGCAGCAGTGGCATCTACGGTAAAATCGCGCTCGCTGCCGCGCTGGATCGACCGCACAGCGCTGCAGCGCCGGGCTGCCGGCTTGCCGAACTGACCCAGCACGGGTCTCACACTCGAACAGGACTTCACACCGTCATGCATCTGCCGCTGGACAACTCTTTCGCTACCCTGCCGCCAGCGTTCTACACCCGCCTGATGCCGACACCACTGCCCGCGCCGTATCTCGTTGCAGTCAGTGATGACGCTGCCCGGCTGATCGGACTCAGTACGGAACAAGCCAGCGCCGCGCTCGATATCTGGGTAGGCAATGCGGTGCCCGCTAATGCGCAGCCGCTGGCCGCCGTCTATTCCGGCCACCAGTTCGGCGTCTGGGCCGGTCAGCTCGGTGACGGGCGTGCCATCCTGCTGGGCGACATCGCTAGCGCTGCTGGTCCGATGGAACTGCAATGGAAAGGCGCCGGGCCGACCCCCTATTCGCGTATGGGCGATGGGCGTGCCGTGCTGCGCTCGTCGATCCGCGAATTCCTGTGCTCCGAAGCGATGGCCGCGCTCGGCATTCCTAGCTCGCGCGCGCTGGCGCTGGCCGGCTCAGATCAGGGCGTCATGCGCGAAACAGTCGAAACTGCCGCCGTGGTAGTGCGCATGGCGCCCAGCTTTGTGCGCTTCGGTTCCTTCGAGCACTGGTATTACCGCAAACAGCCTGCCGAACTGAAAATTCTGGCCGATTACGTGATCGCACGCTTCTATCCGGCCCTGCAGGCACAGGAAAACCCCTACGCAGCCTTGCTCGGCGAAGTCAGCCGAAGCACTGCGCGCCTGATGGCGCACTGGCAATGTGTCGGCTTTATGCATGGTGTGATGAACACCGACAATATGTCTATCCTCGGTCTGACCCTCGACTACGGCCCGTTCGGCTTCATGGAGTCGTTCGATCCCGAACATATCTGCAACCATACTGACCAGAACGGTCGCTATAGTTACGCCAACCAGCCGCAAATCGGTCACTGGAACTGCTATGCACTGGCGCAGGCGCTGATGCCGCTGATCGACGACGTCCCGGCCGCACAGCTGGCGCTGGATAGTTATCAGCCAGCCTTCGCCGCGCAGATGGATCTGCTGCTGCACGCCAAACTCGGCCTGACCCAGCTGGAACAGCATGGCGCCGCCGATCGCGCACTGTTTGATGCCATGTTCGCCATGATGCAAACCTACGGCGTCGATTTCACCTTATTCTTCCGCAATCTGTCGCAACTACGGCGCGCCGACAGCAGTGGCGACCGTGCGGTGCGCGACCTCTTCATCGACGCTACGGGCTTCGATGGCTGGGCCCAGCAATACCGCGCCCGCCTGCAGGATGAGCCGGCCAGCGATGCCGAACGCCAGCAGGCCATGAACCGGGTCAACCCGAGATATGTGCTGCGCAACTATCTGGCGCAGGTCGCCATCGAAAAGGCCCAGAATAAGGATTACAGCGAAATTCAGCGTTTGCTGTCAGTTTTACGTCGCCCATACGACGAACAGGAGGAAAATGCCTCCTATGCCGCCCTTCCACCGGACTGGGCCAGCCACCTTGAAGTCAGCTGTTCTTCTTAAGCGAGAGATAAGCCATGCACGATAAAGTCATCCGATCCGACGCCGAATGGCGCGCCATGCTAGAACCGATGGAATATCAGGTCACCCGACACGCCGCCACCGAGCGCGCTTTTAGCGGTAAATTCTGGGATCATCACGAAACCGGCGTGTACACCTGCGTCTGTTGCGAAACCCCGCTGTTCCGCTCCGACACCAAATTTGACTCCGGTTGCGGCTGGCCCAGCTACTTCGCCGCCATCGATCCGGCCAATGTGATCGAGAAAACCGACCGCAGCCATGGTATGCTGCGCACCGAAATTCTGTGCGCCGTGTGCGACGCCCATCTGGGACATGTATTCCCGGACGGTCCGGCGCCAACCGGCCTGCGTTACTGTATTAATTCCGCGTCCTTGCGCTTCGACCCACAATAATCGAGACACCATGAAATTCCTGTTCGATCTGATTCCCCTGATTCTGTTTTTTGCAGCGTTTAAACTGTCAGGATGGAATGCCGACGTAGCCCAGCACTTTATCAATACCTATTTGAGCGGCATCGTTTCGGGCGGCAGTGTTACCCCCGATCAGGCGCCCATCGTGATTGCTACGCTGGTCGGTATTCTGGCCACCATGGCGCAGATCGCGTATATCAAACTGCAGCGCCGTAAAGTCGATTTCGTACTCTGGTTCTCGCTGGCGATGTTTGTCTTCTTTGGCGGCCTGACCATTTATCTGCACGATGAAGACTTCATCAAATGGAAACTCAGTATCGTGTACTGGTTCTTTGCCAGCGGCCTGCTGGTTAGCGAATTCGTCTTCAAGAAGAACCTGATGCGCAAGTCGATGGAAGAGATTATCCAGTTGCCGGACCAGATCTGGTCGCGCCTGAATCTGGCATGGATCTGCTTCTTCACCGCCATGGGCTTCCTGAACTGGTATCTGGCCTTTGTACTGTTTAAAGGTGACACCAGCGCCTGGGTGAGTTTTAAAGCCTTCGGCTCGACCGCCATCATGTTTGTGTTTATCGTCGGCCAGACCATCTATCTGTCGCGCCATATGAAGGATCAGGCATGAGCGATACCCGCATACAACGCATGCGCGAGCGCATGCAGGCAGCACTCGCGCCTGTGGAACTGCTACTCGACGACGATTCCGCCCTGCACGCCGGCCATGCCGGCGCGGCTTCGGGTGGCGGGCATTACCGCGCAAGAATCGTTTCGTTACAATTTGAGGGGCTCAAACTCGTCACAAGACATCGACTCGTGTATGATTCCGTGCACGATATGATGCATAAAGAAATCCATGCATTAGCCATTACTGCATTGGCACCGTCCGAAGTATGATGTTACGCAAAGTATGGATTTAGCCTATCCGTTTGAAAATAACTGAACAGAATTACAGATAGCCCAACTAAACCCTACCTCGCTTTTTCGCTTAAACTTTCCCCTTACAGGAATTAATAATGACTTTCAAGCCAGCTAAGTTGCTGATTGCACTTCTCGCCGTTATCGCCGTACCTGCATTCGCACAAAACGTTGCCGTTGTTAATGGCAAAGCCATTCCGACCTCGCGCGTGGACGCCGTGGTCAAGCAAGTTGTCGCACAAGGCCAGCAGCCTGATTCGCCACAACTGCGCGATATGATCAAGAAAGACCTGATCGGCCGTGAAGTGCTGATGCAGGAAGCGGAAAAACAGGGCTTCGCTAAAGATGCCGCTGTGAAAGCACAAGTTGAAAATGCCCGCCAGACCATCATCATCAGCGCGCTGGTGGGTGACTACGTGAAGAAAAACCCGGTGACCGACGCGGACATCAAAGCGGAATACGACCGCTTTGTGGCCCAGAACGGTGACAAGGAGTACCACGTTCGCCACATCATGACCACTACCGAAGCGGAAGCGAACGACGTGATCGCCAAGATCAAAGGCGGCGCCAAATTCGAAGAGCTGGCAAAAACCTCGAAAGACACCGGTTCGGCTGCTAACGGCGGCGATCTGGACTGGGCAGTCCCAGCGGCCTTCCCACCAGCATTCTCGGCTGCTTTCACCGGTCTGCAAAAAGGTCAGGTCACCGAGAAACCAGTGCAAACCCCTAACGGTTTCCACGTAATCAAAGTGGACGATATTCGCGCTGCCAAGCTGCCGACTCTGGAAGAAGTGAAACCACAGGTTGCTGAAGCGCTGGCACAGAAGAAAGTGCAAGCCTATCAGGAAGAACTGGTCAAGAAAGCAAAAGTGCAGTAATGTTGCACTAGGCGGCGCCCTGAGGGGCGCCGTTTTTGATTAAGCGTTGGTACCATGCACCGTCGAGTGCGATTTCTTGTTTATTTATAGGATTTAATAATGATGTTCAAGCCAACCCGCATGATGTTAGCCCTGCTCGCTGTCGCTGCAGCGCCGGTATTCGCGCAAAACGTCGCCACCGTGAATGGCAAAGCTATTCCGGCGTCCAAGGTTGACCAAGTGGTCAAGCAAGTCGTAGCCCAGGGTCAACAGCCAGACAGCCCGCAACTGCGTGAAATGATCAAGAAAGACCTGATCGGCCGTGAAGTGCTGATCCAGGAAGCGGACAAGCAAGGCTTCGGTACCAAGGCAGAAGTCAAAGCAGCGATTGAAAATGCCCGTCAGAGCATCATCATCAACGCCATGCTGGCCGACTACCTGAAAAAGAATCCTGTCAAAGAAGCCGACATGAAAGCCGAGTACGACAAGTACAAAGCCGCCATGGGTGAAAAAGAATACCACTCGCGTCACATTCTGGTGGCCACCGAGCAGGAAGCCAAAGACATCATCGCCAAGCTGAAAAGCGGCAGCAAGTTCGAAGAACTGGCCAAAGTATCGAAAGACGGTTCGGCCAACAACGGCGGCGATCTGGGCTGGATGACCCCGGGCAAATTGGTGAAACCATTTGCGGACGCAATGGTCGCCCTGAAAAACGGCGAGATCACCCAGACCCCGGTGAAAACCGAATTCGGCTTCCACGTCATCAAAATGGAAGAATCGCGCGCAGTGAAACTGCCAGCGTACGAAGAAGTGAAAGGCCAGATCAGCGAAGCCATGCAGCAGCGTAAGATTGCTACCCTGCGTGAAGAACTGGCTGCCAAAGCCAAAATCCAGTAAATCGTGTAAACGGTTTCCGAAAGCGCCTCACGGGGCGCTTTTTTCATTTCCGCTGAGTCTATGTACACGATGCTGGTCAGCAATCTCGGCGGTGCCCTGCGCAGCGTCGCCGAAGCCCGCCGCGCCCCCGCCATGCGCGCCTATATGCGTGATCAATTCGAATTTCTGGGCGTGCCCACCCCGCAGCGCCGCAGTGCCTGCAAACCGTTGCTCCAGACAATGAGGGCAGCTAGTCCCGAGCAACTGCTGCAACTGGCCACCCAGCTCTGGGCCGAAACGGAACGCGAATACCAGTACGTCGCCATCGACCTGCTGGCGCTGCACTGGAAACGATTCGATGCCAGCCATTTGCCCGCCCTGCTCGCGCTGGCCCAGCAGAAATCATGGTGGGATAGCGTCGATGGCCTGATCAGCGTGATTGGCGACATACTACGTCACCAGCATCAAGGGATGGATGGCGCCATCGGCCACGACAACTTCTGGGTACGCCGCATCGCCCTGCTGCACCAACTGGGCTGGCGCGGCCACACCGACACCGGGCGCCTCTTCGGCTACGCCCTGCAATGCGCTCACGAGCAGGAATTCTTCATCCAGAAAGCGATAGGCTGGGCACTACGCGACTATGCCAGGCACGACCCGCAAGCCATCCGCCGCTTCACCGCAGCACACCGCCAGCAACTCGCCCCCCTCAGCTACCGGGAAGCCTGCAAACACCTCTGATCTTTCCCGATAAAAAAAGGCCGGGGTGACCGGCCTTTCTGATTGCTTGCGCGCGGCTTAGCCGACGAACTTGCGGGCGTTGCGGAACATGCGCATCCACGGCGAATCTTCAGCCCAGGCATCCGGATGCCACGACTGCTGCACCGTACGGAACACGCGCTCGGCGTGCGGCATCATCACCGTGAAGCGGCCATCGGCGGTCGTCACCGAGGTCAGACCCTGCGGCGAACCGTTCGGATTGTACGGATAGGCTTCGGTCGCGGCGCCACGGTTGTCGACGAAGCGCATCGCAGCGACGGCCTGGGCGATATCGCCGGTCTGGCTGAAGTCGGCATAACCTTCGCCGTGGGCGATCGCGATCGGGGTCTGGGTGCCGGCCATGCCGCTGAAGAAGATCGACGGCGAATCCAGTACTTCCACCATCGCGAAGCGTGCCTCGAATTTCTCCGATTTATTGGTGGTGAATTTCGGCCACGCATGCGCGCCCGGGATGATGGACTTCAGATTGCTCATCATCTGGCAACCGTTGCAGACGCCCAGACCGAAGCTGTCACTACGGGCAAAGAAGCGCGCGAACTGATCGGACAGTGCGTTGTTGAACAGGATGGTCTTGGCCCAGCCTTCACCAGCGCCCAGTACGTCGCCGTACGAGAAGCCGCCGACGGCGATGATGCCCTGGAAGTCGTCGAGTTTGACGCGGCCAGCAATCAGGTCGCTCATGTGCACGTCGACAGCGGTGAAGCCAGCCTGGTGCATTACATAGGCGGTCTCGATGTGCGAGTTGACGCCCTGCTCACGCAGGATGGCAACCCGTGGACGTACGCCGGTAGCGAGGAACGGTGCCGCGATATTCTCGCTCAGGTCGAAAGTGATACGCGGCGTCATGCCCGGATCGGTTTCGTCCAGCAGGCGCTCGTATTCGGCATCGGCGCAGGCAGGATTGTCACGCAGACGGGCAATGCGCCAGCTGGTTTCGCTCCACAGGCGATGCAGTGCAGAGCGTGGCTGTGCATAGATGGTCTTGGCGTCGCGACTGAATTCGATCACGCCACGGTCGTTCGGCTTACCGATGATGTGGCTGCAGGCGCCCAGGTTGTAGCTGCGCAGCACGTCCATCACCAGCGATTTCTCTTCGGCACGCACCTGGATCACGGCGCCCAGCTCTTCCGCGAACAGCGCGCGCAGCGTTTGCTCATTGCGGCGCTCGGCGATCTGGCCAGCCCAGTTCTTGGCATCGCCCTGATCGGCGCCATGCCCCTGCTCCAGCGTCAGGATGTCGAGGTTGATCGACAGACCAGCACGGCCGGCAAACGCCATTTCCGTCAGCGTGCCATACAGACCACCGTCCGAACGGTCGTGGTAGGCCAGCAGCTTGCCTTCCTGGTTGAGTTGCTGGATGGCGGCGAAGAAACCTTTCAGGTCTTCCGCGCTATCCACGTCCGGCACTTCATTACCCAGCTGGCCCATGACCAGCGACAGCGCCGAGGCACCCAGACGGTTTTTGCCACGGCCCAGATCGATCAGAATGATCGCGGTGTCGCCCAGATCGGTACGGATCTGCGGGGTCAGTACTTTACGTACGTCGTACACCGGTGCGAACGAGGAAACGATCAGCGACACTGGCGAGGTCACCGCCTTGCTTTCGCCTTCATCTTTCCAGGTGGTGCGCATCGACAGCGAATCTTTACCGACCGGAATCGAGATGCCTAGTGCCGGGCACAGTTCCATACCGACTGCCTTGACGGTGTCGTACAGCGCCGCATCCTGACCCGGCTGGCCGCAAGCAGCCATCCAGTTCGCCGACAGTTTGATGTCGGAGATATCCTTGATGGGCGCGGCAGCGATATTGGTGACCGCTTCCGCAACCGCCATACGGCCCGAGGCAGCAGCGTCGATCACGGCCAGCGGCGTGCGCTCGCCCATCGCCATCGCTTCGCCCAGATAGCCTTCAAAGCTCATGGTGGTGACGGCGCAATCAGCCACCGGCACCTGCCACGGACCGACCATCTGGTCACGCACCGACATACCGCCCACGCTACGGTCACCGATGGTGATCAGGAAGGACTTGTCGCCCACGGTAGGCAGCAGCAGCACGCGTTTCGCAACTTCTTCCAGATCCATGCCGGTCAGGTCGATGGCCGGGAAATCATTCTGCACATGGTGTACATCGCGCTGCATTTTTGGCGGTTTGCCCAGCAGTACGTCCATCGGCATATCGACTGGCGAATTGCCCAGTTCCGGATCGATCAGTTTCAGCTGGCGTTCTTCGGTGGCGGTACCGACCACGGCGAACAGGCAGCGCTCGCGTTCGCACAGTGCCTTGAACAGTTCCAGACTTTCCGGCGCAATCGCCAGCACATAGCGTTCCTGCGATTCGTTGGACCAGATTTCTTTCGGTGCCATGCCGCTTTCTTCCAGCGGTACTTTACGCAGATCGAAAATCGCGCCGCGCTTGGCGTCGTTGGTGATTTCCGGGAAGGCATTCGACAGACCACCGGCACCCACATCGTGGATCGAGATGATCGGATTGTCGGCGCCCAGCTGCCAGCAACCGTTGATGACTTCCTGGGCACGACGTTCCATTTCAGGATTACCGCGCTGTACCGAGTCGAAGTCCAAATCGGCCGTATTGGTACCGGTGGCCATCGACGACGCGGCCGAGCCGCCCATGCCGATGCGCATACCCGGACCACCCAGTTGCACCAGCAGGCTGCCAACCGGAATGTCGTTCTTGTGGGTGTGCTGACCCGAGATATTGCCGATACCACCGGCAATCATGATCGGCTTGTGATAGCCGATCACGGTGTCCTGCGCGCCGGCAAACTGCTTGCCGATATTCTGTTCGTAGGTACGGAAATAACCACCCAGTACCGGACGCCCGAATTCATTGCTGAATGCAGCGCCACCCAGTGGGCCTTCGATCATGATCTGCAGCGCCGAAGCGATGCGGTCTGGCTTGCCATAGGCTTTGCCACTGTCGCGATAGTCGCTGACCGGGCCAGTCACGCTGGCAGCGTTTTCCCAGGCCTGCACGGCACCGGGCAGCATCAGATTGGACACGGTGAAGCCGCACAGGCCGGCTTTCGGCTTGGCGCCGCGGCCAGTCGCACCTTCGTCGCGGATCTCGCCGCCCGCGCCCGTCGAGGCGCCCGGGAATGGCGAAATGGCCGTCGGGTGATTGTGGGTTTCCACTTTCATCAGCGTGTGGGTCAGTTCGGTCAGCGGTGCGTACTGCTGCGCACTGCCTTGCGGGAAGAAGCGCATCACGGAGGCGCCTTCCATGATCGACGAGTTATCGCTATAGGCAACGATGGTGCCTTTTGGCTGCAGCTCGTGGGTATTCTTGATCATGCCGAACAGCGATTTCGGCTGGGCGACACCGTCGATGGTCCAGTCGGCGTTAAAGATCTTGTGGCGGCAGTGCTCGCTATTGGCCTGCGCGAACATCATCAGTTCGACGTCGGTCGGATTCCGGCCAGCCTTGCTGAAGGCAGCATCGAGGTAATCGATCTCGTCGTCCGACATGGCCAGACCCAGATCGGTATTGGCTTTTTCCAGCGCAACTTTACCGGCACCGATCACATCCACGGTTTCCAGCGGACGCGCTTCCAGCGTGCGGAACAGGCCAGCGGCCTGATCCGGGTGGCGCAGCACCGATTCCGTCATGCGGTCGTGCAGCAAGGCCACCACGGCGTCCGTCTGCTCGGCGCTCAGGTGCTTGGTGGCACCAATGCTGCTGCCGAGAATGCCGGTTTTCAGGTTGATGCGATAGGCGATGCCGCGCTCGACCCGTTTCACGTGTGCCATACCGCAGTTGTGCACGATGTCGGTGGCTTTGGAAGCCCACGGCGAAATGGTGCCCAGACGGGGAATCACGAAGAACTCTTCGACGGCACCGTCAGTGTTCTCGGCATGCGCCGGTTCACCGTAGGTCAGCAGCGCGCCCAGACGGCTGCTATCGTCATCGGAAAGCGGCGCGGAGGCATCGATAAAGTGAACGAAGCGCGCCTGAACGGCGGCAATGGCGGGCAGCACAGCTTGCAGTTGGGACAACAGGCGTTGGCTACGGAAGGCGGACAGGGCGTTGGAGCCCGGCAGAATCAACATGTTTGGAAGATGGTTGATGCAGCGTGGCTGCGGATTAAAGGGGTATGGAGCATGGGATACATGTCTTGCTACGTGAATTGCAGAATTCCTTTGCGCGCATTATACCCTTTACCACGCGCTCTATACAGCGCCAATTGCACGCAAAAACTGCTCTTAAAGCAACATTTCTACGCCATTAGGGGACAAAAAACGACCAAAAAAAGCCCTTTCGGGCGGTTTTGGTAACAATCGACGTTGCCTTGGAGTATGCTAGATTCAACTTTAACTTAGACTTCTAAGATGGCCGAAAATAGTGACTTGTCCGTGTTGATCGTCGACCCGAATCCGGGTATGCGCGGCAACCTGCACAATATGCTCGCCCAGGCCGGCATCACCAAGATCGATTACGCCGTCAGTTCCGGGACGGCGATCCGGCAACTGGCGAAGAAACCGTTCGATATCGTGCTCTGCGAGTACGACCTCGGCAATGGCAGTGGCGAACAGAATGGCCAGGACGGCCAGCAGCTGCTGGAAGACTTGCGCGCCCATAAATTGCTGCCACCCTCAAGCATTTTTATCATGCTCACTTCGGAAGGCGTGTATAGCAAAGTCATCGGCGCTGCCGAACTCACTCCCACCGATTACGTGCTGAAGCCGTTTACGGTCGACATGCTGCAGCAACGCATGCGGCGCGCAATTACCCGGCGCAGCATATTCCTGCCAGTGCACCAGTACGCGGAAGCAGGCAATCCCGTCAAGGCCATCGAAGAATGCCGCTTGCGCGAAGCCGCCAATCCCCAGTATGCCGTCGATTTTGCCCGTTTGCGGGCCGAGTTGCTAATGGGGCAGGAAGAATACGCCGAGGCCGAGCTGGTGTATCAGGTGATCGTCATCAACCGCGCGATCGCCTGGGCGTTGATGGGCGTGGCGCGCTGCCAGTTCGCTCAGGAAAAATACGAAGAAGCCCGCAATACCCTCGACAGCCTGCTGTCGCAACACCCCAAATTCATGAGTGCCTACGATTTGCTGGCGCGCACCCATCAGGCACTCGGCGAACAGGAAACGGCCAAGAAGATCCTCGAAGATGCCGTCGCGATCTCGCCTAATCTGGTTGGACGTTTGCGCCACCTGGGCGACGTGGCGCTGGAAACGGGCGATGTCGCCGCCGCCGAAAAAGCCTACAAGCAGGTAGTGGCCAAGGCTAAATATTCGGAATTCCGTGATCCGGAAGACCATGTCAAACTGGTCAAGACACTGGTCCAGAAAGGCGATGCCAGCCAGATCAGCGGCGTGATTCGCGATATGGAACGCTCCATGCGTAGCGGCGCCAATGTCGATGCCTGCCGTGCCATCGCCACCGGCTTGATGCACGAGATGACGGGTAACCGTAGCGGTGCAGCCACCGAATTCGGTAATGCGGTGAGCGCCATCGCCGTCAGTCGTGGCCTGTCGACCCAGCTCAAAGTGGGCGTGGTGCATAGTTGCCTGAATGCCCGGCTCGATGCCCAGGCCTCCGAGTTGATGATCAATCTGATGAACGACACCGACAGCGGTGTCTCGATGGATCAGGCAGTACAGGTCTTCGAACAGGCCGGTCGTCACGATCTGGCCGAAGGCATGAGCAAGGAAATCAAACACCAGGTCGAAGAATTGCTGGTACATGCGTCCGAGCAGCGCAGTCAGGGCGATCTGCGCGCCGCCGTCGACACCCTCAATGCCGGCCTGCGCAAGGCACCGGCCAATATGTCGCTGGCGCTGGCAGCAACCTCGGCGATTCTGAAACAGCTGGACGACCTGGGCTGGGAAGCCCAGTTAGGCAAACACTGCGCAAATCTGATTGCGCGGATGCGCTCGCTAGATGCCGGTCATGCCGCGCTGGCGCAACTGGAGGCCCAGTTTGCGCACACCCAGCGCAAATACGGTATCGCCACCATCACCGACTCACAGCATCAGCGAGCCGGGGACGTTCGACCAGTAGGCGATCAGGTGCCACGAGATAAAGTACAGAGCGCATAGCAGTGCCGCCGACTGGATGGCCGGGTGAGCCCGGGCACTGGCGCGCAATATTCTGGTGAGTCCCATCACGGTATCCTCCGCAGTCGTGGTTGATAAGAGCCACGACTGTACCCTGCTCTCGCGGGGTCCTCAACAGCGCGGCAACAAGTATCATCCGGCGCACCTGACGGTACCGGATGGTGCTAGATCTCGCGCCACGCCGGTCTACTCGGCGACGCCGTAACCGCCGCCACCCGGCGTTTCGATCACGAACAGGTCACCGGGCTGCATCTCGGCCTTGCCAATATGTGGCAGCGTCTGAACGCTGCCATCAGCCCGTACCACCGTGTTGCGTCCGCAGGCGCCGGGCTGCCCGCCGGCCATGCCGAACGGCGCATGCACACGGTTATTCGACAGAATGGCAGCCGTCATCGGCTCCAGGAAGCGCACGCTGCGCACGCCGCCATCACCACCGTGCCAGCGCCCTGCACCACCACTACCGTGCCGTATCGTATAGCTCTCCAGTCGCACCGGGAAACGGAACTCGAGAATTTCGGGGTCGGTCAGGCGCGAGTTGGTCATATTCGTCTGCACCACACTGCACCCATCAAAACCCGAACCGGCACCAGAGCCGCCGCTGATGGTCTCGTAATACTGGTAGCGCGCGTTACCAAACGTGAAGTTGTTCATGGTGCCCTGTGCCGCAGCCATCACGCCCAGTGCGCCATACAAGGCATTGGTAATGCAGGTCGAGGTTTCCACATTGCCCGACACCACCGAGGCCGGATAGCGCGGATTCAGCATCGAACCGGGCGGAATCAGCACTTCCAGCGGCTTCAGACAGCCGGCATTGAGCGGGATCTCGTCATTGACCAGCGTGCGGAACACGTACAGCACTGCCGCCATGCAGACCGCCGACGGTGCATTGAAGTTATTCTCCAGTTGGGCCGAAGTGCCGCTAAAGTCGATCTGGGCACTGCGTTCGGCCTGATTCACCCGGATCGCCACCTGTATCTTCGCGCCGTTATCAAGATCGAGCGTAAAGCTGCCGTCCTGCAGGGCACTGATCACGCGCCGCACCGCTTCTTCGGCGTTATCCTGCACATGCCCCATATACGCCTGCACCACCTCGAGACCGAAGTGCGCCACCATCCGGTGCAACTCTTCGACGCCTTTCTGGTTCGCTGCAATCTGCGCGCGCAAATCGGCCATATTCTGGTCGGGATTGCGGGCCGGATAACGCGCTGACGTCAGCAAGGCGCGCGTGGCTGCTTCGCGCAGACCAGCGCCTGCGCCACCCGCATCGCCATCCACCAGTTTGAAGTTATTAATCAGCACGCCCTCTTCTTCGATGACGCGCGAATCGGGCGGCATCGAACCGGGCGTGGTACCACCGATATCGGCATGATGGCCGCGCGAGCCGACGTAGAACAGCAGGCGCGTACCTGCGGCGTCGAATACGGGCGTAATCACCGTCACATCCGGCAGGTGGGTGCCGCCGTTATAGGGATCATTGAGCATATAGACATCGCCGGCCCGCATTGTGCCGGCGTTTTCGCGCATCACCGTCTTGATACTCTCGCCCATCGAGCCCAGATGCACCGGCATGTGCGGCGCATTCGCAATCAGATTGCCGTCGGCATCGAAAATCGCGCAACTGAAGTCGAGCCGCTCCTTGATATTCACCGAGTAGGCGGTGTTCTGCAAGCGCAGCCCCATTTGCTCGGCAATCGACATGAATAGATTATTGAAGATCTCCAGCATTACCGGGTCGGCACTGGTGCCAATCGCGCGTCGTTCCGGCAAGGCAGTCACGCGGCGCAACACCAGATGATCATGTGGCGTCACCTCGGCTTGCCAGCCTGCTTCGACGATGGTGGTGGAGTTCTGTTCGGCGATAATCGCCGGGCCTCTGATCACATCGCCGATCCGGGTGTGCTCGCGCTGGAACAGATTGGTCTGATGCCAGGCGCCGCCGGAATACATCGGCACCACCGCCTGCGGCACTAGCCCCGAGACACGGCGCGGCGCCGCTTCAACGCTTTCGGCCGGCGCATCCGACTTGCCGATGGCCTCCACGGAGACCGCTTCCACCATCAGGGAGCGGGCCGGCATCAGGAAGGAATAGCGCTTGCGATAGGCCGCTTCGAACTGTGCCTGCATGCTGTCCGGCGTATCAAACAAGACGATCAGCGCACTGTCAGTACCTTCGTAACGCAGGTGCACGCGCCGGATCTGCGTAATCCGCTCAGGCGCCACACCCTGCTGCTGCAAGGCGCTACTGGCCTGCGCGGCGAGCTGATTCAAGCGCTGATCGACCTGCACCAGCGCCGCATCGCTGAGGCGCACTTCCACTGCCGCTTCGCGCATCACGCTCTGATCGGCCAGCCCCATGCCGTAAGCCGACATCACCCCGGCCAGTCCATGTACGAAAACCGTCTTCATGCCCAGCGCATCCGCCACCAGACAGGCATGCTGGCCGCCTGCACCGCCGAAACTGGTGAGCGTGTATTCCGTCACATCGTGACCGCGCTGCACGGAAATCTGCTTGATGGCGTTGGCCATATTGCCTACCGCAATATCGAGGAAGCCCTGAGCCACCTGTTCGGCGCTGCGCGTTTGGCCGGTGGCAATGCTGATTTCTGCTGCCAGGGCCGCAAATTTGGCGCGCACGGCATCCCTGTCGAGCGACTGCTTACCGTCGGCACCGAACAGATGCGGGAAGTGACGCGCCTGAATTTTCCCCAGCATGACGTTACAGTCGGTCACGGCTAGCGGGCCGCCCCGGCGGTAGCTTGCCGGTCCCGGATTGGCGCCAGCACTATCCGGACCGACCCGGTAACGGCTGCCGTCGAAGTGCAGAATCGAACCGCCGCCGGCGGCGACGGTGTGGATGCTCATCATCGGTGCACGCATGCGCACGCCCGCCACCTGGGTTTCGAACACCCGCTCGAACTCGCCGGAGAAATGCGACACGTCGGTCGAGGTGCCGCCCATATCGAAGCCGATCACCTTATCGAAGCCAGCCAGCTGGCTGGCACGCACCATGCCGACGATGCCGCCTGCGGGACCACTCAGAATACTGTCCTTGCCCTGGAAGGAACGGGCGTCCGTCAGACCACCATTCGACTGCATGAACTGCAGATTCACGCCGGGTAACTGGGTGGCCACCAGATCGACGTAGCGCCGCAAAATCGGCGACAGATAGGCATCCACCACCGTGGTGTCGCCGCGCGCGACCAGTTTCATCATCGGACTGACCTGATGCGAGACCGATATCTGGGTAAAGCCGATTGCAGCGGCCAGCGCCGCGACCTGCGCTTCATGGTCGGTATAGCGATAGCCGTGCATGAAGATAATCGCCAGCGACCGCAAGCCCTGATCGTAAGCCGCCTGCAGACCGGCACGGGCCTGCAGCGCATCCAGTGGCAGCACCACCTCGCCATGCGCGCCGATCCGCTCATCGATCTCGATCACGTGCTGATACAGTAGTTCGGGCAGCACAATCTGCCGATCGAACAGGCGCGGCCGGTTCTGATAGGCGATCCGAAGGGCGTCGCCGAAACCGCGGGTAATCGCCAGTGCAGTAGGTTCGCCTTTACGCTCGAGCAGCGCATTGGTCGCCACGGTGGTACCCATTTTGACCGCGCCGATCTGCCCGACCGGCACCGCAGCCCCCGCCGCCACGCCCATCAGCTGACGGATCCCGGCCACCGCCGCATCCGCATAGTGTTCCGGGTTCTCGGACAATAGTTTCAGAGTACGCAAACGGTCATCGGGCGTCTTCGCCACGATGTCGGTAAAGGTACCGCCACGATCTATCCAGAACTGCCAATCCATAACCGCCTCGCATCGCTTAATCAAGCGCTTAATCAAGCGCTTATTGTAGTGGCTGACGTGCCGCCGCGCGCACGCGGTAGCAGATAATTTCGATGCTAGAATCGTGGCATGAACCCTCTCTACACCGTTGCCGATATCCGCGCCATCGAACAGGCTGCGGCCAGCCGCCTGCCAGCAGGTGTGCTGATGCAGCGCGCCGGTCAGGCCGCTGCCAATGCCGCACTCGAACTACTCCCCAATGCCACCGCCAGTGCCCGCGTACTGGTGCTGGCCGGACCGGGCAATAATGGCGGCGATGCGCTGGAAGCCGCGGCCCATCTGGCGCTGGCCGGCGCGCGGATCACCATCGTGCATCACGCACCCGCCGGCCAGACTGCGCCGGAACGTGACGCGGCGCTGCGACGCGCACAACACAGCGACGCGCACTTCGCCATCCTGACGGCCGATCAGATCAGCAGCACGCCATGGTCGCTGGTGGTGGATGGACTGTTCGGGATCGGCCTGCAGCGGGCGCTCGATGGCGAGTTCGGCCAGCTGGTAGCGGCGGTGAATAGCTTGCGCTGCCCGGTACTAGCGCTCGATGTGCCGAGCGGCCTCGATGCCGATACCGGCGTCGTGATAGGGCCCGATGGATGCGCCATCCGTGCCAGCCATACCCTGACATTTATCGGCAACAAACCGGGCCTGCATACCTGTGACGGCCGCGATTATGCCGGGCGTGTCGACGTCGCAGGACTGGATATCGATGCCGCCCTGCTGCCCAGCGCACGCCTGCATCTGAACGACGTCGCCTTTTTCACGCGCTGTCTGCGCGCGCGCCGCCAGAATAGTCACAAAGGCAGTTATGGTAACGTCGCGGTGCTGGGCGGTGCAGCAGGGATGAGCGGCGCACCGATACTGGCGGCACGGATGGCACTCCACGCCGGTGCGGGACGGGTCTACGCCCTGTTCGCCGGAACGCCACTGGCTTACGATGCGCTGCAACCTGAACTGATGTGCCGCAGCGCCGAGGCCTACGATTTCGCCAGCGCCACCGTGGTAGCGGGCCCCGGACTGGGCGATTCCGCACACGCCAGGAGTCTGCTGGCGCAGGCAATTGCCAGCCCTGCTCCGTTATTACTCGATGCGGATGCACTGAATATGCTGGCCAGCGACGCACTGCTGCAAACTGCGCTGCGTAGCCGCGACGCTGCGACGGTACTGACACCCCACCCGCTGGAGGCGGCACGTCTGCTGGGCAAGAGTGTCAGCGAGATTCAGGCAGACCGGCTGGCAGCAGCGCGCCTGCTGGCCGCCCGCCTGCACGCTTGCGTGGTCTTGAAAGGATCAGGCAGCGTGATTGCCGCCCCCGATGGCGCCGCAGTGATTAACACCAGCGGCAATGCCGCACTGGCAAGCGCTGGCACCGGTGACGTGCTGGCGGGTCTGTGCGGCAGTTTGCTCGCACAAGGCTGGCCACAATGGCAGGCAGCGCTGGCGGCGGTCTGGCTACATGGCAGCGCGGCCGATACTCTGGTGACCGAAACGGGCAATGCGATTGGCCTCACGGCTGGCGAATTAATCCAGCCGATCCGCGCAGCACTGAATCGCATGGTGACGCAGTACGCGCGCTAGCCGAAACGGCGGGCGGGGTCAGCAACCAGCAGCGCCAATCCGTGCCGCTGGTGGCGCATGCTAGACCAGCCGCCCGGCGGCGATGGTGAGCGTACGGCCGCAGCGCGCCGCCATCTTCTGATCATGTGTCACTAGCACCAGCGTCGAACCATGCTGACGATTCAGTTCGAAGAGTAGCTCGATCACTGCGGCACCCGTGGCCGCATCCAGACTGCCAGTCGGTTCATCGGCGAACAGCAAAGGCGGCTCGGTCACAAACGCTCGGGCCAGCGCGACCCGCTGCTGCTCGCCACCGGACAGGTATTTGGGATAATGACGCAAGCGGCTGGACAGTCCGACTCTGTCCAGCATGGCTTCGGCACGCGCTCTGGCCTGTGGCTCGCCGCTTAATTCCAGCGGCAGCATGACGTTTTCGACTGCCGTCAGATGCCCGAGTAACTGGAAGGACTGGAATACAAAACCGAGACGCTGCTTGCGTAACAGGGCGCGGCCATCCTCATCGAGCGCGTAAATATCCACACCGTCGATCAGCACCGTACCGGTACTCGGGGTATCCAGACCGGCCAGCAAACCGAGCAAGGTCGACTTGCCGGAACCCGATGCCCCAACGATGGCAAGCGTCTCAGCCTTTTGCACGGTAAAATCGAGCGCGTGTAGGATAGTCAGCTCGCCGCTGGCATCGGCGACGCGCTTGGATAGTCCGCGCACTGCGATCGCCGCCTGGGCATCCGCAGCGTGTGGCGGCACCGGCATCTGTTGGGAAGAACGTTCAGGGAAATCAGGCATGCGATATCGGTTAAATGTGAGTTTAAAGAAGGTGGTGAATCAGGTGGCAACTAGTTTGGTAAGTCGTTTATCAGCAATCCGGAGCTTGCGCAGCCTGGTCGCCTTGCTGCTCGCCAGTCTCATGGCTAGCGCCTATTCTGCACCAAAAACCGTTCTGGTGCTGGGCGATAGTTTATCCGCCGAATACGGACTGACGCGCGGTACCGGCTGGGTCGCACTGGCCGAAGCGAAGCTACGCAGCGAGAACATCGACGCTACCGTGATTAACGCCAGCGTCAGTGGCGAAACTACCAGCGGTGGCCGTAGCCGCCTGCCGGCACTACTGGCAAAGTACCAGCCGACGCTGGTCATCATCGAATTGGGCGCCAACGATGGCTTGCGTGGCCTGCCCGTGCCAGCGGCACAGGCCAATCTGCAGGCCATGAGCGATGCTGCCGCCAAAGCGCAGGCGCGCGTGCTACTGATCGGCATGCGCATGCCGCCCAACTACGGGCGTGCCTATGCCGATAAGTTTTACGCCATGTACGGCACACTCGCACAACAGATCAAGGCGCCGCTGGTACCCTTCATGCTGGAAGGCGTCGCCGATAAGCCGGAATTATTCCAGCCGGACCGACTGCATCCACTGGCCAGTGCCCATCCCATCATCCTCGCCAATATCTGGCCTACCCTACAGAAGTCGCTGAAAGCCAAATGAAATATCCGGAGATTCTGAGCCTCGAACAGGTGCTCGCCCAGCTAGACCAGTTCGATGCCATCATTGATGCGCGCAGCCCCTGCGAATACGCGCTCGATCACTTGCCCGGCGCGATCAACGCGCCGGTACTCGATGACGCGCAACGCATCACCGTCGGCACTATGTATAAACAGGTAGGTTCCTTCGAAGCCAAAAAGCTCGGTGCAGCACTGGTGGCGAAAAACATCGCCCTGCATATCGAAACTCTATGGCTGGAGCATCCCCGCGAATGGCGTCCGCTGGTGTACTGCTGGCGCGGCGGCAACCGCAGCGGCGCCATGGCGCACATCCTCTCCAAAGTGGGCTGGCCCGTTGCACAACTCGATGGCGGCTACAAGGCGTTCCGCGCGCACGTCAATGCCGCGCTGGAGCAAGCACCCGCCCTGCATTTCAAAGTCATCTGCGGCACCACCGGCAGCGGCAAGAGCCGCATGCTGGAAGTGCTGGCCGCGCAAGGCGCGCAGGTGCTCGATCTGGAACAGTTGGCCGCACACCGGGGTTCAGTACTCGGTGGCCTACCCAGCCAGCCTCAGCCTAGCCAGAAGGCCTTCGAGACAGCGATCTGGAACTGCCTGCGCCGCTTTGATCCCGGCCAGCCAGTGTTCGTCGAATCGGAAAGCAAAAAGGTCGGCAATCTGCGTGTACCGGCGGCGCTGATGGAAACCATGCGCAGCGCTGACTGCATCGCCATGAGCCTGAGCCGTGCCGACCGGGTGCGTCTGTTACTGGAAGATTATCAGCACTACACGGGCGACGCCGCTGCGCTGAACGAACAGCTGACTTACCTGACGCCTTTGCACGGCCGTGAACGCATCAGCCGCTGGCAAACCATGGCCAATGCTGGCGAGATGGCCGCACTGGTGGAAGAACTACTGGCGGAGCACTATGATCCCGCCTATCTGCGTTCGATCGATCGTAATTTCATCCGCTACCAGCAGGCACAATCCCTGACGCTAGCAGCCATCGATGATGGCGCCTTTCTGGCCGGCGCGCGCCACCTGATTGCCAGCGCGCGCTAAGTCCCGGCATCCGCACAAAGTAAAAGAGCCGGCATCTGCCGGCTCTTTTACGATCATACGCTGATCACTTACTTCACTTCCACCACCGTCGCTTTCGCGATCGGCTTCAGAATTTTCACTTTCGCTTTCAGCTTGAGCAGCTCGATGTAGTCGTGCATTTCCTGCTGAGCGACGATGTTGTTGATCTGCTCGGCTTCGGCTTTACGGCGTGCTTCATCCTGCACGGCCGGTTGCTGCACTTTAGCGATGCGATACACCCCATAACCCAGCCCCGGCACATCCACACCCACATAGGCTGGCAGCTTGCTCGTGTCAGCCTTCATGACTTCCTGCATGGCCAGACCATTGATGCCCTCCGGCTTGGAGCGCGACACCAGCTTGGCGGCAGCGAAACCAGCAGCATCGCCGGATTTACGCAGGGCAGCCAGCTTGTCGGCGCCAGCTTTGGTAGCCAGCTTGGCCGCTTCTTCCATCGTCACACGCTGACGAATCGCGGCATCGACTTCAGCCAGCGGACGCTTGGAGGCAGCTTTGAATTCCACGATACGACCAGCCACCAGCGTGCTTGGTGCCGTTTCAACTGCTTCAGTATTGCGTTTGTTGCTGATCGACTCGTTCGAGAACAGTGCGCTCAGGAACTTGGCGTTGTTATACGGTGCGGCAGCGGCGGCAGGCGACGCTACACGGCTAACGTTGACAGCCGATTCAATCTTCAGACCCAGCTTATCGGCTACCGGTTTCAGGCTGTCAGCCTGTTCGTAGACGGTGTTGGTGAAGGTCTCGGCCATTTCCGAGTACTTCTTGCTGGCTTTCTGCTTGCTGAGCGCAGCAGCCACTTCTGCCTTGACGGCTTCCAGCGGCTTGACCACAGCCGGGGTCAGCGCGCTCACGGTCAGCACGTGGAAACCGAATTCCGATTGCACGGCGTCGCTGATTTCACCCTGCTTCAGTTTCAACACGGCAGCTTCGACCGGTGCTGGCAGCGTACCCTTGGTAACGATATCCAGATCGCCGCCCTGCTCTGCAGTTGCAGTGTCTTCCGATTTGGTCTTGGCAATTTTTGCGAAGTCGGCTGGCGCTTTACGCAGTTCGGCAACAATCGCCTCCGCTTTGGCCTTGGCCGCAGCCACTTCGGCAGCGCTAGCGCCTTTTTTCAAGGCGATCAGCACGTGCGCAGCGCGGCGGCTTTCCGGCGTGGTGAAGCCGGCCTGATTAGCCGTGTAATAGGCCGCTACTTCAGCATCGCTGACAGTAATCTGGCTCTGGACAGCGGCGCTATTGAACACCACGTATTCGATTTTTGCCTGCTCAGGCACTTCGAAGAACTTGGCATTCTTGTCGTAGAAGGCTTTTACCATCTCGTCGGTCACTTTGACCTGCGGGACGAAATCGGCGACTGGCATCAGCAGTTCCTGCACTTCGCGTTCCTGCGCGCCGATATCGGAGAGCACCTTGGCGACGGTGCGCGGTGCAAAACCGGTGGCCTGAATCGCGTTACCCAGCTGTTGCAGGGTCAGATCGCGACGCAGACGCTGGTCGTACATCGACGGCGTCATGCCTTGTGCGGCCAGAATGCTCTTGTAGCGCTCCATATCGAAGCCGGCTTCGCCGCCAAACTGTTCCTTGATCACGCGCTGCAGCAGCGCGTCGCTGACCGTCACGTGCGAACGCAGCACTTCGGCAGCGATAGCACGCTCGGCAATCAGCTGGTCAAGCAGGTTCTGCTTGAATTCCGGCGTATCGAACATTTTCTGGTCGAACTGTGCGCCCAGACGCTGGCGATAGTTATCGAGCTGGTTACGCACGGCGGTGTCAAATTCCTGCTGGGTCAGCGGCTTGCCATCGATTTGGGCGATGGTATTGGCGTCGTCACCGAAGCTCTTGTAACTGCCGATGCCGACGAAGGCAAACGACGGAACAATGATGATCGCCAGAAAGATCTGCATCAGGCGTTGATGGGTACGAATAAATTCAAACATGGTCTGCCAATTCGGATTAAGTGGAACTTGCACATACAAAAAAGGCGAACTCGCGTTCGCCGATTCCAGTTGGCCGATTTTACAGTGCAGCCCCCTCTATAGCAAGTGTAAATCCTTGGCAAAACGGTCACACTGTGACGGTGTGCACAACAAAAAAGGCCCGCCGTAGCGGGCCTCGTCTGCCAAGTTCGTACTTGGCTCAAATTTGGCTCAAATTTGGCTCAAGTCTGACTCGGACTTAACCCTGACGCCGACGCCGCGCCACCACGCCCAGCAAAGCCAGGCCGCCTAGCAACATGCCATAGGTTTCCGGCTCTGGTACGGCCGTGACACTCACACGGTCGAGCAAAGCGCCCTGATTATCTGCGCCCTGATCGATAAAGCTAAAGCCGACTTTACCCGTCCCCGTTGCCGTGTACGACAGCATATAGGTCTGGAAGCCATCCGTCGCCGCACG
Source organism: Oxalobacteraceae bacterium (assembly GCA_027490725.1). GTDB lineage: Bacteria > Pseudomonadota > Gammaproteobacteria > Burkholderiales > Burkholderiaceae_D > Rugamonas. The sequence goes on along the minus strand of JAIXXN010000057.1, from coordinate 704 downwards.
GGTGAAGGTCTGACTACCGCTGCCGAAGTTCACCACCACCGTGTCCGTTCCTGCGCCGCGTTGATTACCGGCCAGATCGAAACTCAGGGTGTAAGTCACGCCGTTACTAACATCCAAGGAATTGGCGAAGATGCCGGCTTTGCCGGTCGAGCCATCCAGATCGATGTAATGGCCATTGCCGGGCAGCAGATCAAAGGGACCGGGTGCGCCGATAATATCGACGGTGCCGCCACTGACGGACCAGCCGCCATTAAAAGCGATGGCATTCAGGCCAAGTGTGTCGGTATCGAAATCATCGCTAAACAATGGCGCGGCCTGGGCGGCCGACGTGCCGAATATCGCGGCAGCCAAAAGGAATTTCTTTAAAACCATAATATACCCCCTTATTCAATGTTCATTTATGAACGTGGTTGACGTCCAAACATCTTACAAGGGCGACAATTAATACCCGCGCACGATACGATTAGTAAATTTTTATTTCCGAAGACAATAAAAATAAACCGCGCGCACAAAAGAAAAACCCCGCAGCTAATACTAGCTACGGGGTATCTTGTTCTTGGCGGAGCGGACGGGACTCGAACCCGCGACCCCCGGCGTGACAGGCCGGTATTCTAACCAACTGAACTACCGCTCCTTTTATTGCATACTCTGTGTTTTGTTGGCGGAGCGGACGGGACTCGAACCCGCGACCCCCGGCGTGACAG